>JBDTNB010000017.1:0-71728 GCA_039933955.1 Chloroflexota bacterium | reverse complement strand
CATTGGTATTTATTTCGCGGCACACCCACTGGCGTCTGGCTTCGTGATGAACTCAGCGGCGTCTTTGGCATCGAGCAGAAAATGGACAGCGCCAACGCCCAGGCGATTTACGATGCGATTGCCGACAAGTTGACGAGTCCTGACTTTTCGCCGCGTAAAATGTTCGAAAATTTCAATATCGAAGTTTTAGCGACCACTGACGCCGCCACCGACACCCTGCAATATCATCAGGCGATTCGAGAATCAGGCTGGACGGGGCGCGTGATCCCGACTTTCCGCCCCGATGCCGTCGTCAACCTCGATGCCGACAATTGGCTGGCGAATATCCAGCAGTTGAGCGCCGTTTCCGGTATCGACGTAGCCGGTTACTCGTCGTATATCGCGGCGTTGGAGCAGCGGCGCGAACACTTCAAAAACAATGGCGCGAAAGCCACCGATCACGCGGCCTTTAGCGCCTACACTGAAATCCTCAGCGATGAAGAAGCCCACGCGATTTTCGGGCGCGCCCTCAAAGGCACAGCCAGCGCCGATGATGCCCGCCGCTTCACCGGACACATGCTGGTTCAAATGGCGCGCATGAGTGTCGATGATGGCCTCGTAATGCAGCTTCATGTCGGCAGTTTCCGCAATCATAACCCCCACCTGTTCCAGCAGTTTGGGCGCGATATGGGCGCGGATATTCCCGTTGCGGCGGAATTCACCCGCAATCTCAAGCCGCTGCTCAATGAGTGGGGCAACCAACCTGGCCTGACCATCATCCTCTTTAACCTCGATGAGACCACTTACAGCCGCGAACTCGCGCCCCTCGCCGGACATTATCCGGTACTCAAACTCGGCCCGCCCTGGTGGTTTTTCGACAGCCTCAACGGGATGCGCCGCTATTTTGATGACGTGATGGAAACCGCTGGCTTGTATAACACGGCGGGCTTCAACGATGATACCCGCGCCTATCCCTCGATTCCCGCGCGCCATGATTTGTGGCGGCGTGCCAGCGCCGATTGGCTGGCGGGTCTGGTCGTGCGCGGCCTCATCGACGAAGCCGACGGCGCAGAAATGATCGTCGATATGGCCTACAACCTCGCCAAAAACGCCTACCGTTTAGGGTCGTGAATCTTAATCGAAAATAACCGTCGTCCCTACAAATCTACGCATCTGTAGGGACGAAATATGGGGGCTGACGAATGCTTTGGTAAATGGACACGATATATCCTGTTCCTACAAATCCACGTATCTGTAGGGACGAGATATATCTCGTCCACGATCCTGTTACCGAATTAAATTATGAATGGTCAATATCTCGCCCCTTTCCCCAACCGTTTGAAAACTCGAACCGAATGTTCAAACAAATGTTTCACCTTTTGTCCCCAATCGGACGCATAATGGTCTTACCAACGCGCCCGCATCACAATGTCGTAGGGACTGGGCTTGCCCTGTCCGCTTGACATCAATATACATAATCACGCCGCCGCCGCCGCTGCAATTTCCGCAATAAACGAAAACGACGAAAACTCGCCGTTCGTCGTCGTCGTTTTCGTCGCTATGCCTAGCCATTCACTCGGCGAAATCGGCGAATTTTCTACCCAGTCAACTGGCTTTCGTAGGGACACAGGCTTGCCTTGTCCGTCTGATTGGCTTTTGTCTTTTACTCGTTACTCGGCACTCATGACTCGGCACTTCTTTTCTGTAGTCTCGCCGCCGCCGCCGCCGCCGACAACCTGTTTTGTCTTTCACGCTGTACTTTGCACCCTGAACGCTGCACTTGTTTTACAGCGACTATGGCGGCAGCAGAACCTTTTTTCCGCCACCGCCACTGCCGCCACAACTAGACTGCTTTCAGCTTTTAGCTATCGACTAGAGACTAATGACTATCGACTAGTTGATAGCTGTAGCGGAACACATTCTCAGGATCGTATTCCGCTTTGAGCGCCAGCAGCCGCTCGAAAATATCCGGCGGAAAAGCATCGTGGATGCGTTCCTGGGCTTCCGCGCCTTTCATGAAGTTCAGGTACACGCCGCCCTGCACATACGGACGCAGATCCGCCTTATACAACGGGATATAAGCTTTCACCGCTGTGTACGCTTCCGGTGTGGGCGCGAGTCCCGCGATATTGAAGTAAAACTCCGCGTCCCGGTGCGCGATAGCCGTCGCATCCGGGTTGATACGCTTGATCGCGCCGCCCGCGTGCCGAATTTCCGTGAAGGTGATCGGCGAAGAGTCGCTCGTCATATGGCGCAAAATCACGTCAATCGCGCTATCGCTTAACTCGTTCAGCAGTTCATTCGAGCCAAAGCCGGAGGTCGGCTGCACCGGGTCTTTCTGGATCGTACCAATTTCCGCGAAGGGCATTTCGTGAAACGTATTGGTCAGCGGCGTGTGCCAATCCAGCCATTGTTGAATGAAAGCCGCACCTTTCGCCGCATCGCCAGCATACGACGCCCGCACAATCACCACTCGCGTCCCGCGCATCGCTTCGGGAATGAACGGAAACGACGGGAATTTCATGACCGCAATCGAGGAAGTGAGTTCTTCGGGCACAGTTTTCGTCCACTCGCGGAAGAAGTGCAGCGCCTCGCCCGCCAATTCGCCGGGATAGGTCATGTCGCCGCCGTACACCGTCGGAACCGGATACAGGTCGAATTCCAGCGCCGTGACCACGCCGAAATTGCCGCCGCCGCCGCGCAGTCCCCAGAACAATTCAGTGTTTTCGGTGGGGCTGGCACGCCGCAGTTCGCCGTCGGCTGTTACGAGGTCAACCCAGCGCAGGCTGTCCGCCGCGAAACCGTACTGCCGCGAGAGCCAGCCAATCCCGCGTCCCAGCGTGTAACCGACCACGCCCACATGCGGCGATGATCCCAACAGCGGCGCGAGGCCGTGCGGCGTAGACTTGTCGAGGATGTCTAACCAGATCGCGCCTGCTTCAACCCGCGCGATCCGTGTTTGCGGATCGACAAATGTGCCGCGCATTTGCGACGTGATAATCAGCAGGTTATCGTCGGCGGGATACAGCATCCCGTGTCCGGTGGACTGCACGGCGATGCCCAATTGGGCTTCTCGCGCGAACCGAACCGCCGCCATAATGTCCTGCGCGTCTTTGGCGACCACAATCGCCGCCGGGTAATGGTTGAGGGTTAAATCCCAGGCTTTGCGGGCTTGCTCATAATCGGGATCATTCGGGGTGATGATTGTGCCCGAAAGCGTTTTGCGTAGCTCATCTACGGATGTGATAGTGGGTGTTGATTCCATGATGTACTCCTACTCTACAGGTCAACGATATGCACCAGTCTGTTGCTTAAACAGCATAGTGTGGAGGCGAACCTACCGTCAACCATCATTATTTCGGAGAATGTTGCGTATGCGACACTATCCAAAAAAGTGACGCAAAAGTTCTGTTTTTCGGCGTGATGAATGGACGTGATTTGTAGGGCACGACATGTCGTGCCCTGTTTCGCACGACGCAGATTTTAGAACGGCTTGAACATCATCAGGTAAATAATCACCACCGTGATCCCCATCCCGATGATGGTCATGCCCATGAAATTGGGGCCGCTCAGCAAGGCTTCGATTTCCGCTGCTGGGGATGGTTCCTGCGCGGGTTGGCGCTTCATGCCGATCAGATATGGGCTGCCGATTGCTTTCCGCAGCCGGTTGAAATACGGCGAAACCCCGCGTGCCATGACAATTGTGATGAGCACCAGCAGCGCCAGCGAGACCCAAATCCAGCCCATGCGCCACCAGCTCGACATGAAACCGCCCACGATCCCGGCGAGCAGCAGCACCACCAACGATATACGCGCCGTCAGTTTGGAAACATCCGAGAGTTCCAGCAGCGCCCGCAGCCGTTCGATTTGATGTTCATGCTTCAGCCGCAGCGCGACAGCAATCGAAATACCGTGCGCCATGAAGAACGCGAACGCGCTGATGACGTGCAGAAGAATAATCCATCGATACATTGATGCACCTGTCCTTAGCTATAGGAATATTTTGATTATGCTGATGGGCTGTTGAGGTATTTTCAGCCGCTTATGGCTTGTGCCCGAAGTCTAAAGCTCATACTCGAATAGCATGTTGAACGTCTCCCGATGACCTGCGTGTTCGAGTGTCGTCTGCCCGCTCAGGCCGGTCAGATCACCTGTGCCCGATCCTGGCAGCACGATCACGGTTTCCCGGACTTTACCGTTATCCGAAACGCCGATGCGCTGGAACACAAAGGTGCCGGATTTGTCGCCCACGCGCCCAGTTACTTTTTCAAATCCGACCCAATTGACTTCGTTACTGCCCTTTTGGCTCATCAGATATTGGATCGTCGCCTCGCCTTCAATGATCCCCTCGTAAACATGGGTCATCTCAAGGCGAAAGAGCTTCACATCGGCGCTTCGGTCAGGCGTGCCGTGCCAGGGTCTTCTGTCCCAATTCTTGACCGAATAAGTTGCGTTTGCTTGGAGCATGTTTTTCCACCTTTTTACCATTGGTCTGAATGTGTTTCAGGCTTCTTCTGGGGCGTAGTCGATTTCCATCAAACGAGTCTCGATTAACGACCACGAGGCGGGCGCTTGCCATTGTACAGTGGCGATTTTGCTATCTTTATCGGCTTCAACCTGGATGATACCCGCCAGACTCCCGACTTCTTGTTTGATCTTGCTGATGCAGCCGTCACACCCGATATTGGGTATTTTGAACGTTTTGGTTTCCATAGCACCACTCCTTTTAAGTTTGCTTATCAACAACTCGGCAAATGTTCAGGGTTAGCGAATCGGTTCGACCGGGAACTGAATTTCTGTGATGCCATCGCTCCAATCGGCTGTCTGCGGCATTTGCAGGGCAACTTCGCGCGCCACACCGGCAAAACGGTAGCCATTGGCTTCTGCCCAGGTTCCAATCACGCTGTAACCGATGAGCAGGTTTTCGCTTGAGCCTTCCACGACGAAGGTCGCCATGGTTGGAACGGCGGGCAGTTCTCGAAAACGGAGCTGCAAACCGCTGTGCAGTGGGATAGGGACATGGGTTTTCGCCATAATAGTACGCCCGATTTCCACATCAAGGTTGCCCTCGTCAATGCCATCACTGTGCAAGATAGCAAAGAATAAACCTTCAGCGTTTTTGTCTGGCAGGGCGGTCATCATTTCCTCAAAGATACCTAACCCGTCTTCCAAAGATTGAAGCACGGTTCGCACGCTCAATGCAGGCTGCGCCGGGATTTGCTTGATGACAATATCAAAGGGTTTGACTGTCTCCGCACCGCGAAGAAATTGTAAACGGGCTTCGATATTGCGGATACGCTGGAGTTCCCCTTGTAGCTGCTGCTCGATTTCAGCTTTTTTCAGTAGCAGCATCCCTTGCATTTCATCGGTTGATACCTGATTGGCTAACATCCGTTGAATCTGGTCAAGCGATAAGCCCAAATCTTTGAGCGCGAGGATACGGTTTAAGCGCGGCATCTGCTCGGCACTGTAATAGCGATACCCGGTTGTGGGATCGGTGTGGCGCGGCTTTAACAAACCGATTTCATCGTAATAGCGCAGTAACCGCTTCGAAACCCGTGCCAAGCGTGAAAATTCTCCGACTGTGAACATAACCCCACCGCTCCCTTTTTCACCTACAGCCCTATCCTAAGGGTTTCCGTAACGTGAACCTCAAGCCCCTCTCATGATTCACTCATATTTCACACCAATCCCCCTCAGAAATCTGTGTATTGCTCCCCCTCTCTGCGAAGCGGCGAGGGGGCTGGGGGGGAGGGGATGACTAATACGCCATCTCTGTCCACGCCCGATAGGTTGAACGGTCATCCAGGTGCGTCACGATGTAATCGGCAATATCGGCTCGTGATATAGACCGGCCTCGCGCCAGATGTTGGTTGACCGACGTTTGGTAGCGTCCGGTATGTGGCCCATCCGTAAATTGAGGCGGGCGCATAATCGTCCAATCCAGGTTGCTGGCTTTCACCACCGTTTCCATCCGCGCCAGATCGCTGTACATCTCCTTCAGGATCATCCACAGCAGCGGCTTGGCGATCACGCGCTGCCACAACGGGCCGGGATCAAGCCCGCTCGCCGAGATGCACATCAGACGACGCACATGAGCTGCGTTCATCGCCTGGATGATATTCGCCACGCCCTGCGAATAAACGGTTGTCGGCGCGCGATTTTTAATCCCCAACGCCGAAACGACAGCATCTTTCCCCGCAATCGCTGCCTGAATGCTGGCGGGTTCCAACACATCGCCCTTCACTATTTCAAGGCGTTCATGCTGAAGGGTCATTTCTGACGGGCGGCGCACAACCGCCGTTACGGTATGCCCTGCTGTGAGCGCTTGCTCAACAACCTGCCTGCCGATTCCGCCTTGTGCTCCAAATACGACCAATTTCATGATGTCACCTTTTTCATGTCCATTCGCGGCTATTGGGGCCGGGTTTGGAACGCCTCTTTCATAATCATCTGGATCATTTTGGGCTGTTCCGCGACGGTGGCTACCGCCAGAACTTTGCCGAGATACTGCTTGCTCGTGGCCTGGCGCAGCATACAATCTGCTAAATCAGCCCTGGAGGTGTACTGCCCACGAATCGAGGTTTCAGCCATCTTGTAGGGCGTGACTGCTGCGGTCTCAAACAAACCTGAAGGCCGGATAATCGTCCAATCCAGACCGCTGTTCATCACCATCGTTTCCATCGCCAGCATATCGGCGTACATCGTGCGCCCCATCGTGTTGATAATCAGCGGTTTCATGACCTTCTCGAAGAAGAAACCGCCGCCCGAATCGTGGTAGCGGGTCTGCGGATCAGCCGCGCTCGAACTCACGCACACCACGCGGCGGACGCCGAAGCGCTGCATCGCCTGAATGATATGCGCCATGCCTTCCGAATAAACCGTGATCGGTTTGTTGCTAAAAGGGACGCCCAGTGTCGAAAGCACGGTATCCTGCCCTTCAACTGCGCCTTCAACCGACGCGAGATCGAACACATTTCCGCTGACCACCCGCAAATGCGCGTGTTGCAGCGGGAATTGATCCGGGTGGCGTGTGACGGCTGTCACGGCGTGGCCTTCTGCCAATGCTTGTTTCGTCAGAAGTTGTCCTGTGGGGCCATTGGCTCCAAATACGACTAGTTTCATTGTGTCACCTCATTATTTTCGTTGTTATTGCCGCTGACCCATTTCAGCTTGTCGGGATTGCCCATCGCGCGGATTTCGGATACGGTTCCGTTGTCCTCGTTCAGAGCGATGGATAAAACCGCGATGACGCCGCCGTTCACACGGATGATTGCGGCCAATTCGTCATTCACGTTTGCCAATTCGACTCGATAACTGCCTTGTCCGATGAAGCGCGGGGAAGCCAGCACAAATTGCGCCACCGCCTCACGCCCATACAGCGGACGGAGCGCCGCGCCGCGTGTCTTGCCGCCGCCATCCGCCCACAGGACAACATCTTCCGCCAGCAGGTGCATCAACCCGTTCAGATCGCCCGTGCTGGCCGCCTGCGTGAATTGATTCAGAATGTCGCGGTGCGCCTCCGTGCTCGGTTTGAAGCGTGGGCGATGTTCGGCGATATGCTTCTTGGCACGGCTGAACATCTGGCGGCAGGCCGCCTCTTCTTTGGAGATGATTTCGGCAATTTCGGAATATTCGTAGTCGAAAACTTCCCGCAGCAAAAAGACCGTGCGTTCCAGCGGTGTCAACTGCTCCAACAGCGTCAGAAAGGCTATCGAGAGCGAGTCGTAGAGTTCGGCTTGCTGCGCTGGCGCGAACAAATCATACGATTCGGTCAGCACCGGTTCTGGCAGCCAGGGGCCAATATAGGTTTCGCGCTGCACATGTGCCGATTGCAATTGATTCAGGCATAAGCGCGTGACAATCGTGCTCAAAAATGCCTTGTGCGACACGATTTGATCGGGCGGTGTCGTCCGATAGCGCAGATAAGTTTCCTGCACAATATCTTCGGCCTCGGTTGCGCTGCCCAGCATCCGGTAGGCGATGGAGAACATCAGCGGACGATAAGCCTCAAATTGGTCAGCGTTCAAATCGGTCATGGCATCACCTGTGAGAAACTTTATTTTGCTTGAACCATTCATAGCCTCACCTGTTAAATTTCGATTTCACTAAATAAGACCAGCGTGGGGCAAATTTTGTGACATCGAATTCAAAAACAGGTGGGATATGCTTCATATGGGTCGTCTACATATTCGGATTTTATCGCATTCACCAGGATAAAATATGCAGCAGTCCGTTGCATATCATACAGAATGAGGATTAAAATAGAGCGATACCGTCAGTCAAGCGCGTTGTTGCAGAGGTGAACCATGACCCATCCAGCCGGGGAAAAACAGGATTTGCGTGTCCTACGCACCCATATCCAACTACAGCGGGCATTTATCGAACTCACGGTTGAAAAAGGATTTGGGGCGGTCACGGTGAGCGACATTACCGAGCGGGCGATGGTCAACCGTTCCACCTTTTACCGCCATTTTCTCGATAAGTATGATCTGCTCGACAATTACATGAATTGGGTGGACGATACCGTCACGGCGGACGATTTTGCGATGGACAAGCTGGGCAGCAGCGGCAAACCGACAGGGCTGATTCGTTTACTGGAACATGTTCAGAAGTTTGCTGATTTTTACCGCGTCATGCTCGGTCAGAAGGGCGATCCAGTGTTTACCGAACGCTTCCGCCAGTATTCGATGAAGCGCTACCGCTTTTTGTTGTCCAATGCGGAGTTGCAGGAACCACCCAATTCGCCGCCGGTTGAACTCAAGCTCAATTACATCTCCTGCGCCGGGGTTGGGGCGATCATGTGGTGGTTGGAAAACGGCCAGCCCTGCACGGTGGAACAACTTGCCACCTGGTTGAGTCAACTCAGCATGTCCAGCGTGGGTATTCCCCCCAAAATGATTGGCGATTTGAAGTCCTCATAAATTCAGGCGGTATCAAAACACACTCATTCGCTAAATTGATGTTCGAGCGCAACACCTGACAAGTGGATCATAATGGATCAATACAGCACACTATATTTGCGCTACATTGAACCACGTGTTCTATATTTTCTTTGTCAGGAGTATTTTGAATGCCTTTCATAGGCGAATTAGCTGCACTCGGTACATCTTTATGTTTTTCTTTTGGCTCGACAGGCTTCACGCTGGCAGGTCGCCAGATCGGATCAGCGCTCGTCAACCGGGCACGTTTACTATTGGCGGTGCTGCTGGTCATGCTCCTCCATTGGCTAACTTATGGGCAGCTAATCCCGCTGGATGCCGCCCCGGAACGCTGGTTCTGGTTGGGGCTGTCCGGTATTGTCGGCTTAGTCCTGGGTGACGCCTGCTTGCTCCAGGCTTTTGTGCTGATCGGCCCGCGCCTCTCGATGTTGATGATGGCGCTGGCTCCGGTGATTGGGGCGCTGCTGGCCTGGGCATTTCTCGGCGAGACATTAGCGCTGCGCGAAGTGATTGGTATCGCGATTGTGCTGACCGGAATCATTGTCGTCATCGGCGAACGCAGTAACAGGGCTGCACCTGAGGCCGACGGAACCCATGATAAGCGCAAATATCTCATCGGCCTGCTCTGTGGTTTAGGTGGCGCAGCCGGACAAGCAGGCGGCTTGGTTCTTAGTAAATTGGGGCTGGGTGGCGATTTTCCGGCGCTGTCCGCCAACATTATCCGTTTAATCGCGGCGGGGGCGGTCATCTGGCTGATTGCCATCGTCAATCGCCAGCTATTCAGCAGTTTCCGCACCTTACGCGCCAATCCCAGCGCACTGCTCTCCTTGACCGGTGGAACCGTCCTGGGGCCAGTATTGGGTGTATGGCTGTCGCTGGTCGCCGTACAAAATACCAGCATAGGTGTGGCTTCAACCCTGTCCTCGCTCATGCCCATCTTCCTCATCCCGATCAGCTATTTCATGTTTGGCGAACGCGTGACCAAACAAGCAGTCATCGGCACACTCATCGCCGTCGCCGGGATGGTGGTGCTGTTTCTTTAAGAACAAAATTCAAATTGAACCACCGAGACACAGAGGACACAGAGAGTAAAAAATGTTTTTTGTGAAACTTCTCTGTGCTCTCTGTGCTCTCTGTGCTCTCGGTGTCTCGGTGGTTAATCCTGTCTTTTGCAATTCCGTCTTAAGCCCGATTGACTCGCATCCGGCCATCGGCATACACTGACAGTAGGTTAGAAAATGAGGGTTGCGCGATGGCTGAGGCACTGGAAAACCTGATTCAACCGCTGTACACCATGTCGCTGGCGAGCATCGCCTTCTGGATGCTCGTGGAAAACACACTGATTTTTATCGTGACACTGGTCATCGGTCACTTCGCGGTCAAAATCTTCAAAACCCACGCCATCACCCAGCCGCCACCGCCGATTTCCCGCATCGAAGTGATTCTGGCGATTTCCTGCGTGCTGCTCAATTCGCTCATCACCTGGATCGGCGCGGTTTTGTGGCGCGCAGGCGTGATTCAGCTTCGTCCGGCAGGCAGTTTTTTAAACGTGCTGCTGGATTTTGTCGTGCTCTTTTTCGCGATGGATTTTGCCATGTATGTTTTCCACCGCGTCGCCCATCTGCCGATTTTGTACCCACTCATCCACGATACCCATCACCGCTTCGAGAATCCGCGCCCGCTGACCCTGTTCGTCCTGAATCCGTTCGAGACATTAGGCTTTGGCGCGCTGTGGCTGCTGGTGATTGTGATTTATCCGTCGTCATTCATCGGCATGATTGTGTACGTGACGTTGAATGTCGCCTTCGGTCTGATGGGGCATCTGGGGGTTGAACCCTTCCCGCGCCGCTGGCTGGAATTACCCGTCATCCGCTACATTTCGACCAGCACCTTCCACGCTGAACATCATCAGGATCGCCATCATAATTACGGTTTCTACACGGTGATTTGGGATCGCCTGTTTGGCACACTCTCGCCGGATTACACCGATGAATTCGAAACCGCCGCCAGCCAATAATTGCAGCTAATGAGCATTTCTTAATCCCTCTCTCTGCGAAGCGGGGAGGGGTTAGGGGAGGGGATGGCTCACCCTAAATGCTCCCGGCAAAAATCCACACTGTCCTGTAAATTACGCCGCAGGGCTTCTTCATCGGCATAGGCCAGCGGTTCGGGATGCAGTTCCAGCGAGATCGTCCCGCCGAACGAATCCGCTGCCAGCGCCCGCAGAAATTTACCCAAATCGAGATGACCTTTATGCGGTAGACGATGTTCCTGACCATCAAAATTACTCAGATGCACATGGCACACGCGCCCGCCCGCCGCGCGATAGGCCTCCAGCGGATCAACGCCTTTGGTCGCCCAATGGGTGGTGTCCAGCGTCAGCCAGGTATGCACCCGCCCCCAGGTTTCGACTTCGTTCCACCATGTCGGATCAAATTCATACCCCAGCAAACGTTTCGCGGGCATATTTTCCAACCCGATTTTGACCTGCGTTGCGGCTTGCACACGCGGCAAATCATAGTCGATCCAGTCACGGACGGCAGTATAAGGCGTGCGCCAGGGCAGCCGGAATTGCCGGTTATTGAACTGCACACTTAGCCATCCCATCGAGCGCGGCACATGCACGACAATCGACTCGGCTTGAAGCTGCGCCGCTAAATCCAGCGTGTGATAAATGCGCCCAATTTCGTCATCGGCTTTACCCCAACCAGGAACCCGCGCGCTGAAGGGTGTGTGGCAGACCAGTGGCGGCAGGTTGTAATGGCTGCTTAATTTTTGCAGATACAGCGGATCGCGCGTGCTGTAGCGTTCGTCGCACATGATCTCCATGCCGTCGAAACCCGCTTCGGCGGCCAACTGGAAACAATATGACGTATCCATCAGATACAACGATCCGGTTGAAAACAAGAGGCGTGCAGGCGACATTTATACTTTCCTCGCGCGAATGCTAATTCCCACCACTCATACACCCGACTCGGCGGCTTCACCCAAAATCAGGGTGCGGTAGAGCGCCATTTGACGTTCGCGGGCGGCCTGTAATGCTTCGGCCACCGCCGGAATCGGCTCGATGGTGTAGGCGATGGCGGGCGGATAAGCCGACAGCGAGGCTTTTCCCAGCGCGTACAGCGCCAAAATGGCGACACCACGCGCGGTAATTTCGGTTTCCTCGGTGATATGCAGCGGACGGTTGAGCGCGTTGGCGATCATGTGCGCCCAGGCAGGCGAGGCTGATAGTGCCCCGCCGCCGCCTATGACGTTGGCATCCGCACCCGACAATGTTTTGAGTTGGTCGGCAATTAAAGACAGACGCAGCGCCACACCTTCCAACGCGGCTTGCAAAATGTCAATGGGCGTCGTGGATAAGCGCAGCCCCACTATTGAACCCGTTGCATTCGCGACCCAGCCCGGACTCCGTTCGCCCGCCAGCAGTGGCAAAAACGTCAGCCCATGTGAGTCTGGCACGCGCTTCATCAACTCCGCATCCAGATCGTCTGAGGTATCCAGCCGCAGGGTATCCCGCGCCCAACTGAAAATATTGCCACCTTCGCTGGTTGCCCCGCCGATCAGATGATGCAGCGCATCGACACGGTAGCTCCATAAACCGGGCGGGGCGGGAGGCAAAATATCGCTCGATACCAACCGCAGCGCCGCCGTCGTCCCTACCGTGAGCGCGATATGCGCCTCGTCCGCGCAGCCGGAGCCGATATTGGCCGCCGCACCATCGCCCACCGCCAGACAAAAAGGCACATCACGCAGCGCAGGCCAGCGCGTAGCATAATCCGGCGTCAGACCACGCGCAAAGTCGTTGTAATCCGCCAAAACGGGAAACTGGCTTTCATCCATTCCCAGCACTTCCAGCCATTTTTTATTCCAGATCAGGTCAGCCCGACTGAGCATCCCCGTCCAGGCCGCAACAGAATAACTGCACGCCGCTGCGCCAAACCAATGGTTGTAGATATAGGTCGCGAAATCCGTCCATAGCGCCGCCCGCGCGAATAAATCCGGCTCGGTACGCCGCAGCCATTGCAGTCGCCCCGGTTGGTAAGCCGTGTGCAAGAGACAGCCGGTGCGCTGGTGCAGCGATTCGACATCCACCAATGTTTTGAGAAGTTCCACATCTTCGGCGCTGCGGGTATCGGCATAGGTGTAAATCGGCGTGACCGGTTCCCCGGCATGGTCTACACCCAGCATATTGCCTACAAAGGCCGCCATCCCGACCATGTGAATATCCTGCGCCGCCGGATGCCCCAAAATTCCGTCGATACAACTTTCGATACGCGCGCGCAGTTCTGCCGCGTCTATCATGGCCGCGCCGGGTGGTGTGGTCGTGAATTGATGCGGCTGGCTGACCACCGCGCCGGGGATCAGTGTCGCATCATCGTTGAACAACAGCGTCCGCACCGATGAACTACCTGCATCAATGACTAGAATCGTCATGCTTTATTCCCTCACAAGGTCGTGTACAATCAAAACTTCAACCGCTTTTAAATTATTCCAGGAAGGATGTGGTTTTATGTTACCGAACAATCGACTGGGCGCGCTGATAGTTACGTCCCTGGTGGCGGCAATTGTGCTCCTGATCGCGCTCGTAGGCAAGCCAGCGACAGCCCAGGATCAACCCGCGCGCGAAATGCACGCCCTGTTAGAAACCCTGAATCAGAATGGCGCAGTCATCACACTGCTCTTTGATAAGCCGTTGGTCTCCGGCGAAGGCGTGTGGACGCTGCCTGACGTCACCGCTAACCGGGCGATAAGTGAAGTTGGCGCGGATTATGTGTGCTTCACCGAACCCTGGAATAACACGACTCGCGTCCGCTGCACACCTTTTTCCAACATTACCAGCGTCAGCTACGAAAATCGCTAGAAGATGAATTGAACCACCGAGACGCAGAGGACACAGAGATAAGAAAACGGAGTGACGAGACATGTCTCGTCACTCCGTTTTCTTATCAACCCGATCATTCACAATCCGCCCACCCATCGCGTCGAAATTCGCGTATAATATGTTTGTGAAGTTCGGAACAATATGAAGCGAGTCGGTTTATGTGGCGTTGGATTGTATTGGCGGCAGCCGGAATTGCCATCGTGGTCGTGGGTTTCAGCCTGCTGGATTCCAGCAGTAGCGATGGAGTCAGTGCCAGCGCGGCCTTCGCGGGCGTCAGCAGTGACATCACCGGTTATGCCCGCGCGATCCAACCCTGGAAATGGCAGTTCCCGGCGGATTTTGGGGCGCATCCTCAATTCCAAACCGAATGGTGGTATTACACCGGCAATCTGGCAGACGAATCCGGCAGACGTTTCGGTTTCCAATTCACGATTTTCCGCCGCGCGATTTTGCCGGAGTCCCAAGCTGTCCAGAGTGAGTCGGAATGGCGCACCAATCAGGTGTATCTGGCACATTTCACCGTCAGCGATATGGGCGGCGACGCCTTCCATCATGCCGAGCGCTTCAGCCGGGGCGGCGCAGGATTGGCCGGCGCAAGCACCGATCCGCGTTATCATGTCTGGGTGGGAAATTGGCAGGTCGCCGCGCAGGATGACGACGCCCAACATACGACTATCACAGCCGACGCGGGCGATTTCGCCGTCAATTTAGCTTTAGAACAAATCAAGCCGCCCGCACTGCAAGGCGATAATGGCCTGAGCGCCAAGAGCAGTGAACCGGGTAACGCCAGTTATTATTATTCGCTCTCACGGCTGCTGACCGATGGCACGATCACCGTTGGCGGGCAGACCTATACCGTGACGGGCACAACCTGGAAAGATCACGAATTCAGCACTGATGCGTTGAGCGGCAATACGCAGGGTTGGGATTGGTTTGGCCTGCAACTGGACGACAAGCGTGAACTCATGCTCGGTCAAATCCGGCTGCAATCCGGCGGCACAGAACCGGCTTTCGGCGGTCTGCTCATCGACGCCGATGGCACGACCCGTTACCTGAAGCACACCGATTTTACAATTGACTCAACCAGTACATGGAAAAGCCCGCATACCGGCGCGACGTATCCGGCAGGCTGGGACATCACCGTGAATATCGGCGCGGACAAACCGCTGCACATCACCCTGACGTCGCTGCTGGCTGACCAGGAATTGACCGGCGGCACAACCGATTATTGGGAAGGCGCGGTGCGTATCGGCGGCGACCAAACCGGCTATGGTTACGCTGAACTCACCGGCTATGTCCAGCCGATGGCGAATCGCTTCTAAAATACAATTTATCTGGTGTTCTGCATTGGATGCTATAATTTCGGAAGCTAGTTTTGCTTATCTGACATAAACTTTATTTCACAACTGGCTTCAACCTCTTTTGCTGGTGGGCTAAATGGAACATCATGTTTTCCTGAGCTATAGTCGCAAAGATATGCCTGTCATGAAGCAATTAGCTCATGACTTGCAAGTAGCAAATCTCAGTATATGGACAGACGAGGGGATTGAACCCGGCACATTATCATGGACGCGCACGATTGAAAATGCCATCCTCAACGCTGGTTGCCTTGTGGTGATACTTTCACCCGATGCCGCCCAATCGCGTTGGGTTCGTGAGGAATTAGAATTCGCGCAGCTTCAGGATAAGGTGATTTTTCTCGTCCTGGCGCGCGGCGAGGAACGTGATGCTATACCCTTTGGATATTCGACCTTTCAATGGGTTGATATTCGAGATAATGAGCACTATATATCGCGTATTCAGAATCTCATTTCCGCGATCCGCAAGCGCCTCAATGTACCAGATTCCCCCATTCCGAAAGGATTGGATGAGGAAGCAATTCCAATCCCTGTCTCAGCAAACCCGATTGAATTATCTGACATACTGCCAGTGCCTTTTGAGTGGTGCGAAATTTCCGCAGGTCGGGTCATCCTGGAAGATGCAGATGTGCAGGGAAGAAAAACTGGTGATGAACATTGGGTTGAGCAGTTTCAGATTGCTAAATACGCGCTCACAAATGCCCAATATGAGTGCTTTTTCGACGCTTCCGACGGATATTTTGACGAGCAATGGTGGAACTTTTCGCGTTATGCCAAAGACTGGCGATCAAAAAATCGCACCCTTACAGCCACCGCATTCCCTGGCGATGATTTTCCGCGTACCAATATATGCTGGTATGATGCGATGGCTTTTTGTCGCTGGTTAAGTTATAAGACGGGTAAACATATTTCGCTCCCGACAGAACAACAATGGCAGCGCGCGGCTCAGGGCGATGATGACCGTATTTACGCCTGGGGAAATACTTTTGACGAGGACAAATGCAATAGCAATTCTCGAATTGCCCAAACTACTCCCGTTACCCTTTATCCAGACGGAGCCAGCCCATTCAGTGCTATGGATATGACAGGTAATGTATGGGAGTGGTGTCTATCGGACTGGCTCACGAAAGAAAGTAGTCTTACCTCGAATGGGCCGCGTGCTCTGCGAGGGGGTGGCTGGGATTCTCCTCTGATACATCTGCGTACCCGCTATCGTTACGGCAATACTCCAACATATCGTTTTCCAAGCGTCGGATATCGCCTTGTGCAGTTACCCTAATCGGAAATAACTGTCAGGTCGCAAGGGCTTTCATGGTCACTCCTGAGTTGTGTTCACTCAGTCTAGCCGCTCTACAAAAAACAAACTCACCCACTGGACTACGTTTATCCTCCTATGGGTGAGCTTGAACATTACATATTGCTGCCGTCGGTGCTGTTGATGGCTGCCTCAATTGCTTCAATGGGCGGGCCACCACCGCTGTAAGTCGTGCCTTGATAGGTGATGAACTTCGGGTCGCCGCCAGCATAGCGTACCATGATCGTGGGTGTAGAGCCTGCACCGAATTCATTCGCCAGCGCCACATCCGTTTGCACCTGGGGGTGGTCAATGCTGCATTGCAGCGCCTGACCGTAATCGAGTCCCAACCGTTCCGCGATCACGCTGGGTGTTTTCTCGTCAAATTTTTCAGCTATTGCTAGTTCGTACAGGATTTCCTGTGCCGCCCAGAATGCTCCGGTTTGTTGATCTTCCAGGCAGGCGACCACATTGCCAACGAATTCGGTCACTGCGCCACCGCGCGTCGGCAAGATTCGGGCTTCAAATTTCGCTTGCCCGGTACGCACATAATCCCGGATAAAATCGCGGATCGTCGGCTGATAATTCTGGCAGTGCGGGCAGGCGTAATCCAGGAATTCGACAATCGTCACCCGTGCATCAGGATTGCCCAACACAAAACCACCGTCCGCCAACCGTGACTGCGGAATGTCAGAATAATCATCCAGACCCGGCGTCGCGGATTCAGGCGAGGCCGCCGTCGCATCCCCGCAGACGGCCTGAATGGCGGACAGTTTGGATTGCAGATTATTTAAAACCGTTTGCGGTTCTACGCCCGCCAGCAAATCCGCCTGGGCTTTCTGATATGCGCCCGCCAGCGCGGTAGATAATTTCGCCGCCGAACAATCCGGCGTCGTGTCCTGCGCGGATACACTCATGTAGCAAAGCAGGCACGCAGCCACCAAAATAAAGATACGTTTGAGCATAAATTGGCTCCTCTTTACGAGAGATCAACCGGAGCAATAGCGATCTTCACACCGGTCATTTTCATTGTATACCCGGAAATCGGCGCGTGTGGCTCTAGAGCCGCACACTAACCCGAATCAATCACTATTGTAACGGTTGCATGACTTGCGCCTGTTCTGTCCTGCTTTTCAGGAAATCAAGGCGCGGTGGGATAAATTTTCCTACTTCCCGGCATCCAAAATGGCGTAAAATAATCCTATCCACGCAAACACAGCCTCGTTGGTAGTCGAGGCGCAGCCCCGCGTTGTCCGTATCCTACCCTTTCCAGGGATGTCCAGTGGTGAGCTTTGCTGTTCCTAAAACCCTGGAGAGGACATCATGCGACTCACAATTTATTTCGCGTCCCCCTATTGGATTGGCCTGCTCGAACAGGAGCTTGATGGTTTGCTGTATGTCGGGCGGCACATCTTCGGCGCGGAACCCAGCGATGCCCAGGTTTACGATTTTGTGCTGCATCACATGACCAGGGTGCAAGCGCGCATGACGGTTGGCATATCGGTTGAATCGAGCACCGCGCGATACATCAATCCCAAGCGCATGGCGCGCGAAATCCGCCGCGAACTCGCCGAAAATAATGTTTCCTCAAGAGCTTTTGAAGCCATGCGTTTGCAATTGGAAGCCAACAAGGTCGAGCACAAACAGCAGTCGCGTGGAGAACGCGATGCCCTGCGCAATTATAAACGGGAGGTCGCCCGCGCCCGTGCCAAAGCCAAACATCGTGGACGGTAAAAGGCGTTAGTGGGGCAGGCTATCGACGATTGAAAATTAAATTCGGTCATACAGAAAGCCGGACGAAATATATCTCGCCCCTACAGACACCGAATTTGTAGAGATATGAACTATCAGGGCACGACAGTCGTGCCCCTACATCGACTAACGGTGGCGATCCTGATGCAGGCGGGTTTCAAGGAAAATCGCGCCCATCGACAGGAATATGGTCAGGTTGGCATAGATGAACGACAGCACCAGCAGCCCTTCTGGATAACGGAAGCGGTTGCTGGAAAATTGGCGTGTGAGATGCGAAATTTCCGGCACAGCCACCGTCGAAGCCAGCGAGGTATCCTTGAGCAGAAACACGAAGTTATTCACCAGCGCCGGTAACACGTTGCGGATAGCTTGCGGCAAAATAATATAGCGCATGGCCTGGAAATAATTCATGCCCAGCGAGCGCGCCGCCTCCAATTGACCCGTGCCGATACTCTGGATGCCCGCGCGAAAAACTTCTGACATAAACGCGCCATAGGTCAGGGCGAAGGCGAACACAATACGCCATTCGTACTCAATGTCGCTGGAACGCACTACCGTCGTGCTGATTTTTTCTTCGGGCACACCGATCAATCGCTGGATCAGGTCGTCGAGAAAGGGGATCGGCGGCTGTGGGATTCCCCCCGCCGAGATGACTTGCGTATTGTTGGCGTCGCTGCCAGAAATCAGGCCGACCAACGCCGGAGTCACGACAAACGTGAAAATCAGAATGATGACGAGCAGCGGCAGACCGCGAAACAGTTCAACGTAAAAAGTAGAAATGTTATAAATAATCGGATTTTTAGAAATACGCCCGAAAGCGGTGATAAGGCCAATAATGACTGCCAGCACAAATGCGACCACCGTCATAATCAACGTGATGCCGATACCAGGAACGATGAAGTTCCAGGCATCAACCAGGATGCTGCTGGTGGCGATACCATAAATAACCAGCACATCCAGGATGAGGAAAGCGATGAACCAACTGAAACGCCGCAGAAAAAACTCACTGGTGGAGCGGATCGCACGCGATGTGCCAAGCATTTCCGGTGTATCAAACGGGGAAGGTGCGCCCGGTTGGATCGGTACAAGTGGCGTTTCGGTTGTCATGGCAGTCTCTCTGTATAGGTGGTTGGGATTCCGGGTTATCAGGGGCGATCCCTGCGTTTAAACCCAGCTTCGCGATTCATTTATTTGCGGGAGATGGTTCACCGCACCGCGATTATGGACAAAAGTGGGAAAGAGTCTGCGACTCTCCCCCACCCCATACTTCACAAAATGCAGATTTACGGCGTCGCTTCAGCCGTCGCTTCTGTGGTGACTTCCATCGTCGCTTCTTTTGTCGGCGCAGTAGTGGGTGCTGCGGTGGCTTCCATCGTCGCTTCGACGGTCATTTCGGCGGTAGCTTCCATCGTGGCTTCTGTCGTCATTTCGACAGTCGCTTCTTCGGTGGCTGGTTCTTCGGTAGCCTGTTCCGGTGTGGATGACTTGAACCACTTGGTGTACATTTCGTCCCATTTGCCGCTGGCTTGCAGAGCCGACATAGCCGCGTTGATCGGGAAAATCAATTTGCTGCCCTTTGGATAAGCGAAAGCCAGACCTTCGACACCAGCCAGCGATTCGGTTAGGGTCTTCATGCCGCCCTGGGTGGTGATATAACCCTCGGCTGCCGGACGATCCACAACTACGGCGTCAATATCGCCCTGAATCAGCGATTGGACAACCGCACCAAAGGTATCGTCAAACGATTTTACATGACCAGGGAACAACTTGTTCGCGGTGATTTCGTTGGTCGTACCGGTCTGAGTTCCAACGGTGTAGTCACTCATGCCTTGCAAATCGGCAACCGTCTTGAAGCGCGTTTCACTGTCGCGGATCAACAGGGTTTCGTCATACGCTTGATAAAGCTGCGAGAAATCCACCGATTGGGCGCGTTCCGGTGTATAGGTGATACCATCGGCGGCGACATCAAATCCAGCATTGCCGCTGCCCAGTGAAGCCAACATGCCGTCCCAAGCGGTTTCAACGAAGGTCGCCTTGCAATTCAGCAGTTCGCAAATGGCGTTGAACGTATCATAGTCCCAACCGATTTTATCGCCGTTGGTGTCGATGTAGTTATAGGGAGGGTAAGCATTTTCAACGGCCACGCGGATTTCCATGCCCTTCAAATCGGGCCAACCGGAGGCAACAACCGGAGCAGCGGTAGCTTCGGCAGTTGCATCAGCCGATGATGCTGCCGCAGTTGCCGGGGCTTTGGTGGGGGTTACGGCGGCTGGCGAGCAGGCTGCCAGGGCAATCAACACGATCACCGTCAACGCGAAAATCGTTGGCGCTGTAAAGCGTAGCTTGGACATATTAGACATTCCTCACTTGAATTAGAGTATTTTGTTAAGCGAAAAGTAGATTATAACGATCATTGGTTAACACGCCAATGCAATTACCGACAGATTTCCGGCCTTCATCCTCGGCAAGAATCCACAAGCAGACATGAAAGCAGCAAAGGTAAGCGCGAATTGCAATCAAAACTCATGATCCCCTCAATCTCTGGGGGAAACCGCCAGCACAGAATCGCACTATAATACAGAATAGAAGATATGTATTGTTCGCAGGAGTTCATGTGAACAGCTTAAATCAATTTGTGATAGATCCGAATGTCGTCTATTTAATCCTGTTGTTCGGTCTGTGGGTCGCAGTCACGGCAGCCTATATACCGGGTACGGGCGCAATCGAAGTCCTGGCCTTCGTTACGCTGGCTGTCAGCATCATTGCCCTATCTTCGATGCCCACCAACTGGGTCGCGGTGCTGTTGCTGGTGTTGGGGGTCATCAGTTTTTTGCTGGTGCCATTTTTCAGCGAACGTTTTGCGATCCTGGCGCAGGGTGGGTTGATTTTGCAGGCTGTCGGCGGTGCGCTGCTGTTCAACGGCCTGTCGGTATCCTGGCTTGTAATCGCCATTACCATCGCGATTGCGCTGTTGTATCACAACTTTGTCCTGCTGCCTTTACTACGCAGCAATCGTCAGGCAAAAATCATATTTGACGATAGTCTGCTGGTTGGTATGGTCGGGCAGGTGACCAGCAGCTTTACGGCCTCCGGCAGCCGTTATATCGGAACCGTGAACGTCCGCAGCGAACAATGGACAGCTTATAGCAGTAAACCCCTCGCGGTAGGGGATGAAATCGCCGTCATCGAACGTGATGGACTGCAATTATTGGTCGAAGGTTTCAAGCATAAACAAGCACCTAAAGAGGAGGCCGTTTCGTGAATTTAAATGCCATTTTGAGCAATCCGGTTGCCATTCTAGTTATTATTGGCGTCCTGATCGTCCTTTACATTATCACGCGCAGTGTCCGCATTGTCCCGGCAACCGAGCGTCTGGTTGTGCTCCGGTTAGGGAATTACGGTGGGACACGCGGGCCGGGGGTTGTCATCATCGTCCCGTGGTTTGAGACGGCGCGCAAGGTAGACATCCGCGAACGCTTTTTAGACATCCCCTCGCAGACCGCCATCACCAAAGATAACGCGCCCATCGACATTGACTTCCTGGTGTTTTACCGCGTGATTGATCCCAAGTTGTCGGTACTTCAGGTTGAAAACGTGGTCAGCGCGGCGGTGAATATCGCCACGACGACCCTGCGCGCGGTGCTGGGTGACATCAGCCTGGACGATGTGCTGGCGAAACGCGAACAAATCAACGATACCCTGCGCATCAAGCTCGACGAAATCACCGAACGCTGGGGCATGAAAGTGACTACCGTCGAAATCCGCGAGATCAAGCCCCCGCGCGAAGTGCAGGAAGCCATGAACCGCCAGATGACCGCCGAACGCGAACGCCGTGCTACCGTCACGCGCGCCAGCGGCGAACGCGAAGCCGCCATTGCTGTCGCCGAAGGTGAGAAGCAAGCCGCCATTTTGCGTTCTGAAGGTATCAAGTTGTCCGCTGTATTGGAGGCTGAAGGTGCTAAAGAGGCGCAAGCGCTGCGTGCAGAAGGTTTCGCGACGGCGTTAGCAGCGATTTCTGCCCAGGCTAAAGATATAGACACTAACACAATGGCACTGCAATATCTGGAGGCGCTAAAACAGGTTGGCAGCAGTGCGTCCACCAAATTTATCATCCCGATGGAACTGCTCACGATGGCACAGCAGTTTAGCAAAAATTTGAGCGGGAATGGATTATCCGGGACGAACGGCAGCGACACACCCAGCACCTAGAAACACAAAATCGTAGGGGGCATGTCGCCGACATGCCCCCTACACTGAAGTTTGAATCTTTAAGCCGAAACTTCGCCCTATTGCAGCACTTTCTGCAAATCGCGCACAAACGAGGCCGGTTCCAGCGGTTTGGGAAAGTATGCCGCAAACCCGGCTTCGATAGCCTTCACCGCCACATCAGAGGAATGGTACGCCGTAACCGCAACACACGGTAGCTCGGAAATGTACGGTGTTATTTGCATCGTCGCCAGCAAGCTCCAACCATCCATTCCCGGCAGCGCCAGATCGGTGATGACTCCGGTGTATTTATGCTGCGACAGCAGTTCTAACCCCTCCTCGGCGGTGTAAACCACATCCATAGGGATATGATGATGGTTCAGCATCCGCGTCATCACTTCCTGCCCATCTTTATCATCTTCAATTACCAGAATACGCCACTCTGCCATGATTCTACTCTCCTTATACCAACGTTTTTACGAAACAGGTTGTGATTAGCGTTACGCTAAATACGCATTGTAATGTTGTAGATCTAGCCGTAATACTCATTAGCAAAAACTCCTTTCGGGGTGTTTGCTAATGACTAATGGCTAAAAGCTTTGAGCCTACTGCGTGAGTTCGAGTGCAAAAGCCGGAATATCGGTCAGCAGCACCAGCAGGTCTTTCATGAAGGTTGCCGGTGTCAGCGGTTTGGTCAGATAATTGTGGAAACCAGCCATGATCGCCCGTTCCCGGTCTCCGACCATCGCGTGCGCCGTGAGGGCGATCACCGGAATATCAATGGTCGCCCGATCCAGCTTGAGTTCGCCCAGCATACCCCACCCGTCCATTTCTGGCATCGACAGGTCGGAAATAACCAGTTTGGGGCGCAGTGCGCGGATCGTATTCAGTCCATCGGAACCATTGATAGCGGTATGAACATCCGCGCCGTAATGGCGCAAAATGCGCACCGCAACTTCCAGGCTGTCGGGTTCGTCGTCCACGACCACGACTTTCCAGTTCTGGAGGATGTCACGTCGAATTGCAGGTAAGGTCATGATTGTTTTTCCTTATGAGGCCAATGCTGCTTCGATTGGTTGAGATATCATGCAGGGCAGGGTTACGGTGAACACACTGCCTTTGTTCAGTTCGCTGGTAACTTTGACATTACCTTTCATCATCAGGCACAGGTTGCGTACAATGGCTAATCCCAATCCGGTTCCGCCATAAACCCGCCGCGATGAACCATCCACCTGCCGGAATTCATCAAAAATATAATTGATCGCGTGCGGTGGGATGCCTACGCCGCTGTCCGTCACCCGTAGGATCCAATTTGAATCTTCACGGCTGAGATCAAGTTTCACGCCGCCTTTTTCGGTGAATTTGAAGGCGTTCGAGAGTAAGTTAATTACAATCTGGGTGATACGATCCGAGTCGCCATAAATAGTGTCCGGCAGGGTTGGGTCGACATCGATTGTGAAAGTCAGCCCTTTTTGCTGTGCCAGGACATGCATCTGTGACTGCCATTGCTCCGACAATGTGCGTGGTGAAAATGGCCGTGTCATCAATTCCATGCGTCCGGCTTCGATTTTCGCCAGGTCAAGCACTTCGTTGATGAGCGTCAGTAAACGGCTGCTGTTGGCATTCACACGCTCAACCATATGCCGTGCATCGTCGTCTATCTCGCCGCCCATGCCTTCCAGTAGGATGCCGCAGAAACCCAGCATGGCGTTGAGCGGGGTACGCAGTTCGTGCGACATCGTGGACATAAATTCGGATTTCAAGCGGGCGCTTTCGGTTGCCAGTGCATTGGCTTTGGTCAGTTCAGTGTTGGCTTCACCCAGCGCATCATTTGCTTTGCGGGTTTGTTCCAGCGCGGCGGCAATCTGGCGGCGGCGATCATTCTCTAAAATATTCCGGAAGCGGATATAAAACAGGAAGATGCCAGAGGTGATGGCAATGAAGCCGATGGGATACAGAACGGTGGCAATCGAGAGCCTTGACTGGACTTGGGTCATGAGCAAAACGCCGATGCCCAGCAGATCCAGCACCAGCAGAATCGAGGCCGCCCGCGAATTAATCCACAACCCGGCCAGTAGGACGCCGATGACCAGATAATACAACCAGACCACGCTGATCTCGGTGTTGCCAGTGGAGAGGTACAGCACGCTGAGGCTGATAATGCCCACCGACATGCCCGCCGCCCATTTATAGTGCCGGGTGCGGCTGATGAAATAAGTTCCTGCTAAAGCAATAATGGTCACAAAGGTGATTGGCGATAGCGTCAGGTTCGGGTCGGCCATCGCCAGCCCAACCGCGAACAGGATGTTGGCAATGTTCAGGAAAACCAGAATCGCCACCAGCGAACGCACCTGGAAGCGTGTTTCTTTGTCCTGGATAGATGGCGCAGGTTCAGTGATGCTATTTGCAAATTGCTTGAATAGCTTGAAAAAATCTTTGGGCTGAGTCTGGGTTTGTGCAACCGTCGCCATGTAAAGGTCTCCGTGTAATTCGACAGCCTTCTTTCATGCTATCACCCCTGTAATACTTCAGAATCGTAAGGTATTTCTAAAGACGTATAATCCTGGGCGAATTCATAAATTGTTCATAATTGCGGGGTAGAATAAACCCATCATGATCGGTAAATGCTGCATCCGTTAAATCACCTTTTAGAAGCGGTTGCCCCTGTAGGGACGACACATGTGTCGTCCGTCTTAAAAATTTAACGAATAGAATCGTCATAAAAGGTCAAACACATTCTTTTTATTGCTAACCGCTAGAAAGGTATTCCCGATGCCCAGGATGAACCAATCCGTCCGCTTGACCACATTGTTATTGTTTTTGCTGGTTGCCTTGACCATCATTCCGGCAGCCGCGCAGGACGCCGCCAGCAGCGACAAACCCCCGGTGGGCGACCCCGCCTATCCGGCGCCGGAATTTCCGTCAGGCGTCGATTGGATCAACGTGCCCGCGCCGCTCACCTTCCAGCAGTTGCGTGGCAAAGTCGTGCTGCTCGATTTCTGGACATATGGCTGTATCAACTGCATCCATATGATGCCCGTCGTCAAGCAGCTTGAGGCCAAATATGGCGATGCCCTGGCTGTCGTCGGTGTGCATTCCGCCAAATTCGCCAACGAAGGCCAGACCGAAAATATTCGCCAGATTGTGCAGCGCTACGGCCTGACGCATCCGGTCATCGCCGACAATCAATTCGCCGTCTGGAACGAATTTGCGCCCTATGGGGTGAATGCATGGCCGACCTTCGTCGTCGTCGATCCGCGCGGCAATGTCTACGCAGTGCAGGCGGGCGAAGTGCCCTTTGAGGCGTTCGATGAGGTGATCGGGGGCATGATCGCTTATTTTGACGGTCTTGGTGAAATCAAACGTGACCCAATCAAGCTCACGCCGGAAGGGGCAACAGCGCCCAACAGCGCCCTGTATTTCCCCGGTAAAGTCACCGCCGATGCCAAAGGCGGGCGGCTTTTTATATCCGACAGCAGCCACAACCGCATCGTCATCGCCGATTTGAACACCTACGAGATTCTGGATGTCATCGGCTCTGGCGCGGAAGGTTTCGACAATGGCGATTATGCATCTGCAACTTTCAATAAACCGCAGGGCATGGCGCTCGATGGCGACACCCTGTATGTCGCTGATACCGATAACAACGCTGTCCGCGCCATCAATTTACTGGATCGCACCGTAACAACTATCGCCGGAACGGGCAAGCAGGGTTATAACCGCAGCGATAAAGGCGACCCGCTGACGATGGATTTGAGCAGTCCCTGGGACGTATGGAAAGATGGCAACGCCCTGTATATCGCGATGGCCGGGACGCATCAAATCTGGGTGCTCATCACCGACACCAACGAACTTGGCCCCCTGATTGGCAGCGGCGGCGAAGGGTTAGCCGATGGTACTTTTGATAAAGCGCAGCTTGCCCAACCCAGCGGTCTGTTTTACAAAGACGGCACGCTGTATTTCACCGACCCGGAATCCAGCAGCATCCGCGCGGCTGATATAAAAGGCTACACCGTCTCTACGATTGCTGGCCCCACCACCAACGATTTATTCGCTTTTGGCGATACCGATGGTGCGCTGGGGACAAGCAAACTTCAGCACGCGCTTGGTCTTGTGGGCGGCGATGATGGTCTGCTGTATATCGCCGACACCTATAACAGCAAAATTAAAGTCCTTGACCCCAAAACTGACCAGCTCACAACCTTGTTCGGTCTGGGATCGCCCGGTGGTTATCGCGATGGCGATGCCGAGACCGCCGCCTTCGATGAACCCGGCGGATTAGCCTATGCAAATGGCAAGCTGTACGTCGCCGATACCAATAATCAGGCCATCCGCGTGATCGACCTCGCCAGCAAGACCGTAAGTACCGTGCAGTTCCCCAACCCGGAAGCCCTGCAAATTGGCGATGCAGTAACGGTAGTCGGCGGCATCAAGGGCGCGGAAGTCACCTTGCCGGAGCAAACTGTCGCCGCCGGAACCGGTGAAATTCTGCTCAATATCGCGCTGCCCGACGGCTATAAATTGAACGCAAATATTCCGTTCATTGCTGACTGGTCATCCGACGCTGATGCCGTGAAAATCGCTGACGCAGATCGTGAGCAGAGCATCGCCGCGCCGGAAATACCGCTCCATGTACCCGTCACTCTGAGCGAAGGAAAAGCTTTGCTGACCGGCGATTTGACCATCTATTATTGTGAAGCGGTGAAGGAAAGTTTGTGCTTCATCGATCAGGTGAAAGTGACCGCGCCCGTCACCGTCAGCCCCACCGGGACTGCCCCCACTATCCAGGTTGACCGTACCATCACCCCACCTACCGTCCCCACCACTTAAAAAAATAGGGGTTTGCCGCGAAATCGGCAAACCCCAACTGCAAATATTTTTGTAGGAGCACGACACGTCGTGTCCTTGATTTTTGTCTTACTCCCCCTCTCCACCTGTGGGCTGAGGGGGTTGGGGGGTGAGGGGGAAGGGATTATTCTACGCCGCCCGACTCGTGATCCAGACCCCTTCGTTGGCTTCGACGCGCGCTTTCGTCCCACGCAGATAAAAAATCCGCTTCTTCTGCCGCTGCGCCTCGGAGATATTTGTCCAGAAGCTCAGCCGCCGTCCACGCCGCTCCGCCAGGGCCTCCAGCGCCGCGATGACATGCGAGCAAGCCACGCCGCCATTGATCGCCCAGGGGCAGGTACAGCGCGCATGGATTGTCCCGTCCGAATCATATTCCACAGTGACAATGTGGTTAGCTGCTGGGTTCGACGCACTCTCGACCACAATCGTGGTTCGGTTCAGGGGCGTCGCGTGCATATCGCGCGCTTTTTCCTGTAGAATTTTGATATGTTTCGGTTTCATGAGAAGCCTCATCTCTATCGGTACATTTGTTCTAATTATAGCACAAATATTCCCAAATTTCACATTAGAAATCTGTCAAAAACCCCCCGATTTTTAGGGGAAAATCAACCATTCATTGACCCTTTGTGAACTCCGCAAAAACCATACTTTTGCATAACCTTCGATAACCTATCGTTTTCTAATATAAAAGGTCTATAATGGGACATTAACAATCCTAACCGATTCGCCCCGCAAGTTGATTATTTTTCCGGGAGTTCCTGTGTCGGAATCAGTGGTAGACGGCGCCGTCAAACGCGCCCAGGTCGAACTCGAAGAAAATAAGCAGCGCTTAGAAGCCATTCTCGAAAATCTTGTCGATGGCATCCTTACCTTTGATGAAAATGGCCTGATCGAGTCCCTCAATTCCGCCGGAGCCTATATTTTTGGCTATGATCGCGCCGAGGCCGGGCGTATGAATGTGCGGACGCTTGTTCCGGCCCTGACCACCAGCCCATCGGTGGTTGAATTTGTCGATCATATCAGCAATCTGGGTGACGAACTTGAAGGTCGCCGCAAAGATGGGTCGCTTTTCCCCATGTATTTCGCCGTCAGCCAATTCTACGTCGGTCAAAAACGCCTGTTCACCGCTATCATCCAGGATTTCACCGAGCGCAAATATTTTGAATCGCAGTTGTGGGATAAGCAGCGCCTCAACATCGCCCTCGACAAAGAACGCGAACTACGCGACCTGAAAAACCGCTTCATCTCGATGATGTCCCACGAACTGCGTACCCCTTTAGCCGCCATCCGCTTGGCGAATGATATGTTGAAAATGTACGGTGACCAGTTGACTCCCGAAGAAAAATGGGAATCCTATGAGACAATTGACCAGCAGGTTGCCTATCTGAACGAACTCGTTGGGGATGTGATGACCATCAGCCGTGCCGATTTCACGGGGGCGGAATTTGAACCTGAACTGCTCGATCTGGAAACCTACTGCCGTGATGTGATCGAGGAAATTTCGCTGGCCTATCAGATGCAGCGCCGCATTGATTTTTCCGGTACAGACACCCGCGTCGAGGTCAATGTTGACCCTAAACTGCTGCGCCGTGCCCTGACCAACCTGCTCACCAACGCCATCAAATACTCGCCCGAAGACAAACCGATCAAGGTATCGCTGAATATAGACGACAAGCAGGCCGTCATCCGCGTCAGCGACCAGGGTATTGGCATCCCCGCAGACGACCTCAAACACCTTTTCGAACCCTTCCACCGCGCCGCCAACGTCGGCAAAATCCAGGGTACAGGCTTAGGTCTTGCCATCGCCAAACAAGCCATCGAACTGCACGGCGGGACGCTCACCGTCGAATCCACCGTCAACGTCGGCACAACCTTCACCGTCCGCCTGCCCCTCCCGGAAAAATAAATTAAACCGCCAGGTCGCACAGGACGCCAGGCAGTTAAATAATACTTTTTTGCATTCTTTCCGTGTTCTCGGTGGTTCAATTCTTTCTTATTTCTCTCTCTGCGTTATTGGCGGTTTATCATCTTTTAATGTCTTTCTCCCGTCCTAATCCTTTGGACAGGTTTACACTCAGCGCCGATTCGCGCTACAATCTCCGTAAGTCATTCCATCCGATCCCGTCCGGGTTTTTATTGGTAGCTGAGAGGTGGTCTATGGACAAACGCATGGTGCAGTTCATCCGGGCATTGCGGGCGGCGGGCATCCGCATTTCGCTGGCGGAAAGCCAGGACGCCATGTACGCTGTCGATGCCGTCGGCGCAGGCAACAAGGATTTTTTCCGCTCGACACTGCGCGCCACACTGGTCAAAGAAGCCCGCGACCAGAAAACCTTCGAGTATTTCTTCCCGCTTTTTTTCGGCAGTAACCAACCGCCGATGCAAAATATTCCCGATAACCTCTCGCCGCAGGATCAGCAAAAACTTCAGGATGCCCTGCAATCCATGACCGGCAACATGGATGCACTCAAAGACCTCCTGCGCCAACTGCTCGAAGGTAAAGCCTTCAGCAAAGAGCAGTTGGATCAAATGGCGCAGCAATCCGGTTTGAACCAGGGCAGCGAGATGTATCAGCGCCAATGGTTCGAACGCCGCATGAACCGGCAGGCCGGGATGCAGCAGTTGCAGGACATGATCGAGCAGTTGTTGCAGGAACTCCGCGAAATGGGCATGAGCGAAGAAGCTGTGCAGCAGGTCAACGAGCAAATTCAGGAAAATCTTGAAGGGCTGTCCGAGCAGATGTCCCAATATGTCGGCGCATCTCTGGCCGAGCAGATGGCACAGCAGGAACCCCAGCCCAAACCCGACCTCATGGATGTGCCTTTTTCGCAGTTGGGGCAGCAGGAAGTCGATAATATCCGCGATGAAATCCGCCGTTTAGCGGCACGCCTGCGCAGCCGCGCATCTTTACGCCAAAAACGCGCCCACAGCGGCCAGATTGATCCCCGCAAAATGATGCGTGCCAACATGCGCTATGGCGGCGTACCGATTGAGTTGAAATATCACGTCAAGCAGGTGAAACCCCGCCTGATGTTGATTTGCGACGTAAGCACCTCCATGCGCTACTGTGCCGAATTTTTGCTCACACTGGTCTACGAATTGCAGGATGTGGTCGCCAAAACCGACAGTTTCATTTTCATCGACGATCTGACCGACATCAGCATGGTTTTTGAGGAGAAGCAGCCCCAGGAGGCCGTCGGTCAGGTGCTTGCAGATAATCCCCCCGGCTACTACAGCACCGACCTGGGCAACAGCCTCAAAACCTTCGACCAGGATCAGATGGGCAAGGTGTCCAGCAAAACCACGATTATCATCCTCGGCGACGGGCGCAACAATTACAACAATCCGCGTCTGGACATCGCTCAGGATATGGGACGGCGTTCGCGGCGGCTGCTCTGGTTCTGCCCTGAACCGCAGAGCCAGTGGGGAACCGGCGACAGCGATATGCACCAGTATGCGCCGCTCTCTAACGGCGTATATAAAGTCACCAACCTGCGCGAACTCGCTGGCGCGGTGGATGCCATCCTCGCCGACGGCTAACCTTGCATTCGTAGGGGCATATCGCTGATATGCCCTTTATTCTTTACCCTTTAAGGTTGATGGAATCTTTTCTGAAATCCCTTTCAAATGTCCTGATCGCGCTAATTGTTGTGGGTGTAGCCATAGCGATAGTTTATTTTCTGTCGCCTGGGTCACTTTTGTCACCGGATAAGAATCAGCTAAATCAACAATTAGCACAAATCGACTTGCTTTTTAATGCTTCCAAAGTTCCCGCACAAAACATCGACATATTGATTCCTCAGCACGTAGGCAAATTTGAACGCACAAGCAACATAGAAATTACAACGCCAGAATGTGCAAAAAGTCCTAAATTTCCAATACGATGTTTCTCGACGACTTATCAGAAATTGGATGAAGGGGATAAATCGCCGTTAGAGTTCAATATTTGGGCTAATGGCTCAAGGCTCGAAACCGTTGATAATCGTGCATTTTCTTTCTCGTGTGGGGATGTGGTTATAGGCACTGAGCTACGCAATGTTGGGGACTTGAAGTACCGATACCATATTGCGTGCTCTTCAACACTTTTCCGAACTCAGTCTCTAGGTGGCATAATCTGGCAAAATGGTTCTTGGTTTTTAGGTGTAAAAGGTGACTACGACTCCATCCGCCAATTCATCGCCGCCTATCCCTACTAAATTCTCTCGGCCAGCATCGTGATAGGCTAGGGCGGGGTATTACTCTGTCGGCGAATTTTTCCCTGTAGCCCCTTCAGTGGGCTTGTCTTTCCCGGCAGACGGATGGCTTTAGCCTCTGGCGGCGCAACTGCAAACGCTGTTTCAAAACCTGTCCATAAATTCAAACCATTTTCTAATTGACAGATAAGAACTTTTGTGCTAATCTGATTAATCGCGCTTTCGTAGGGATGGCTATGCCATGCGCGCCCGTCCATAAATCCTGTGCTGCGTTGTCTGTAGTCTCGCCGACGACAACGGCGACAACCAGTTTTCGTCTTTCACTCAGTACCCAGCCCTCTGCACTGCTTTTGTCTTTGACTCAATACTCGTTACGCATCACTCGTAACTTTTCTGTGTAGTCTCGCCGCCGACGACAACGGCGACAACCTGTTTTCGTCTTTCACTCGGTACTCAGTACCCGGCACTCAGAACTTTCTGTATGACGGCAAAAGCGAAAATTCGCTATTCGTCGTCGTTTCCGTCGCCAAAAAAAGAGAATCGAGCGTTTTTCTCGATTCTCGTTCTCATTTTTTGTGTCATATCATCCGCACTGGTTTGCGTTTTTTTCTTTTGACTTAGCGAAGCGAAGCGTAGCTAAAGACTATCGACTAGCTTTTGTCTTTACTCTGCACTCTGTACTGTTTTTACGCCGTTTCCAGCACCTCGCGGCAGCTTTCGGCACAGCGCTGGCACGCCTCAGCACACACGCGGAAGCAGTCATCATCGAACGCGCCGCACTCACGCGCCATCACATCGCAGCTTTCGGCGCATAATGCCACCATATCGAGCGCCCCGTTTTCCTGGCGTGCCAGCCCTCGCGCAGTACGCTGTGCCAGATCGGCGCATTCCAGCAGCGTTTTGTGGTAGACGACCATCCAGGTCAGGGGCAAACCGCGCAGGCATTTCTGGGCGGCATGTTCGCAGCTACGCATACAGTCCAGGCAGTCTTCGACACAAATTTCGATCTGCATGTCGTTAGGGATAAAAGCCGGATAATCAAGAATAGGAGTTTGTTGGTTCATCATACACCTCGCCCGTTTCAGAACTTAGGATAAGAATGTATGCAGACTATACGGGGTGGTGTATAAACATTGCGTAAACAAGCAGTATATGCATTCGGATTTCTTACAAAATCGAATCACAACTGAAGGATTGGAAAAGAGGATGTTAAAAATCGGAACTTGTAGATTTAAACAGAGGAAACATGCCGGGAACGAAAAACTTCCCGACGGCGCGCACGCCGGGAAAACACAGCTTGAGGAGGCTTAAGCCAGTGACGAACTGACGTGATTAGATCGTGTTGTAACGGTCAATCAGGTCATAAATCGTCTTGTCATCCACGCCGTTACCGCGCAGGTCAGTCACCCGCTCACGGATGATAGCATTCATGTCGATGGCCTGATCCCATGCACCTTCAGCATCCGCTTCAGCCTGGGCAATTTTGGCCTTCAATTCGTCCAGGTTATCCTGGGCCTGATGCGCCCGCAGGGTCAATTCCTGGCGAAGCTGCAACAGGGTTTCGAAGTCCATCACTTCGGCGGGTTGTTTCTGGTTCCGGCGGGTTTTCTTCGACCCGGATTTGGTAGGTGAAGCGCTTTCCGATTGTTGAAGAAAGTCCATATTGATGATCTCCACAGGTCTAAAAATCAGAACCTTTGTCCTACACACTCAATACTATCACGGTTTGTCTTACTTGTCATCCTACAAAGCGTAGAATTCCATTAGAAATTGAAAAAATGATTTTCAATTACAAATTACATTATAGATGACACTAAATCGGTTTGAGAATAGTGATTTAGTCAGTCCTTCACGTATTATCATTGATCTTTCCCAAAGAATGTAAATTATCAACCTTGCGACAAAGTATCACAGAATTCCAACTTGCATTTCAATAACCTTACAATATTTGTCGCATAAAGAATCACTCAATAAATGGGGGGATCGTAATAGTGGACACTGCTCATTTGATTAATCGTATCGCCACAGAGTTAAGCGCGGTTGAGGGCATCATTGGCGTTGTATTAGGCGGATCGCGGGCGCGCGGCGATGCCCATCCCGATTCGGATATTGATCTGGGGATTTACTATCACCCCGATAAGCCGCCCTCGCTCGATACCTTGCGCGCGTTGGCCGCTCGTCTGGATGACCGCCGCAGTGGCGAGGTTGTCACCAATTTTGGCGAGTGGGGGCCTTGGATTAACGGCGGTGGCTGGCTCGACATCGAAGGCCAGCGTGTCGATTGGCTCTATCGCGATTATGCGCTGGTCAAACAGGTCATTGATGAGTGCTGCGCCGGAAATCCGCGCGTTTTTTATCAGGTCGGCCACCCGCACGGCTTCTGGACATCCATTTACATGGGCGAAGTCCATCTGTGCCAGCCGCTTGCCGATCCGCAAGGTGCGCTGGCCGAATTAAAAGCACTCACGAATCCCTATCCGCCTGTGCTCAAAAAAGCGATGATCGAGCGCAATGTATGGGAAGCCGGATTCGCGTTGGATACCAGCCGCAAAGCAGCCGCACGCGGCGATGTGCTGTATGTCTCCGGCAACTTATTTCGCTGCGCGGCCTGTCTGGTGCAGGTGATTTTTGCGCTCAATGAACGCTATTGCATCAACGAGAAAGGTGCGCTCAAACTCGCCGCGTCCTTCCCCATCTGCCCGCCCGATTTCGAGGCGGCCATCGCAAACGTGCTGGCGAATTTAGGGAACACACCCCATAACTTGAGCGAGAGTTTGGATCGATTGGCACATTTAATGGAGCAAGTACGCATATTGGCCGAATTGTAGGAGCGTTCAACCGAACGGCCTCTAATTTCTGACGAAAGTGCTTAGAAGATGAAAAAAAGACGGCTGTTAATTATTCTCGTTTGCCTGCTCGTCCTAAGCGCTTTCGCCTATGGGCTTGGATATGTCTTATGGATAAGACAGGGACGTAACCTATCGCCTGAACTCGTTCCGACTGCCGAATACCTTTCACAGAATCCTACAACTCTGCCTAATTTTATCGGGTGGATAGACCCTCCACCGGGCGCAACCCTATCCCCAGGCCAAAGACCGTGTGTTCAAATTCTTTCGAAAGTATTGGGCGGTGGCATCGTAACCGAAGATTGGGTCGAACACGTAGAATCCAGCACACAATTTATCATCAATAAACGCCCCATTGCGCTTGGAACCTGGGTGTATATTTTGCGCGCAGGCGGAAAAGGCGGCACGGGCGGTGAGCTTGAATTTTGCGTCGAGCCTCAAGTTGAAGCTGGGCTTCACTTGATCGAAGTACAGGTCAGTTCTGTATCAGGTGCGACATACACTTATTCCTGGGTATTTAGGATGTCCAGCAGTCCGAGTTGAGTATAGACCGGGGATGTATATTTTTAGCCTACATCCCCGGTCAATTTAAAGCGATTGCTAGACCGCTTCTAACTGATGTTCAGGCACGGCAACAATTTTCCGCTCCCGCGCGTGCAGAGTCATCGGCAGGCCACCCTGCGGATTGAGGGTAATCATTGGGTTCATCGCCACTTTTTGCCCCGGCGCGAGTGACAGGCTGTAGTGCTGCGCCATCGTCGCCAGCAGCAAACGGGCTTCCATCATCGCGAAGCTGTTGCCGATGCACACGCGCGGCCCGCCGCCAAAAGGTGTATAAGCGCGCTTATTGAACGCGGTTTCGTTCTCCGGGCTGAAGCGCTCCGGACGGAATTCTTCTGGCTGATCCCACCAGCGTGGGTCGTGGTGGGCGAAGTAAAACACGCAGTTGACCTGGCTGCCTTTGGGCATGAAATACTCGCCGATCTCAACATCTTCAATCGCTTCGCGCCCGACAATCCAGGCCGGTGGATAAATCCGCATCGATTCTTTAATCACCATGTCGGTGTAAGGCAGGTTTGCCAGGTCAGCCAGGGTCGGCGGCCTGTCGCCCAAAACGCGATCGAGTTCTTCGTGGAGTTTGGCTTCGGCTTCCGGGTTCTGTGCCAGCAAAGTCCATGTCCAGTTGAGTGTATTGGCGGTGGTTTCATGCCCAGCCAGGAACAGCGTCAGGATTTCGTCGCGCGCTTGCTCGTCGGTCATATGCGCGCCGTCGTCGTCTTCGGCCAGCAGCAGCATCGACAGCAAATCGCCGTGATCTTCGCCCTTGACGCGCCAATCGCGGATCAGGCCGTAGATAATATCATCGAGTTCGGTACGGGCGCGGCGTTTACGCAGTTCGCTGGGTGTCGGAACCCACGCCGGTATCAGCGGCACTGGCCCAGCCACACTTTGCACCACATCGACAGCCACACCAACCCGTTCAGCCAGCGACGACGCATCGACATTGAACAGTGTCTTGGCGACGATCATCATAGTCAGGTTGGTCATTTCATGAGTGATGTCCACCTGTGCGCCGTCCTGCCAGCCGTCAATCGTTTTCAGGGCATAATCGACCATTGCCCCGGCATAATTGGCGATGCGTTTGGCGTGCAGGGCGGGCGCGGCCAATTTCCGCTGTCGCTTCCAGAATTCGCCGTCGCTGGTCAGCAGACCGTTGCCCAGGAAACGTGCCAGACCCAATTTTGTGTTTTTGATGTCACGGTCTTTATGGAAGCTGGAAGCTTTCGTGACCAGTATTTCATGGATCAGGTCGGGATTGCTGGTGATATACCCACGATTTTCGCCGAATTGCAGCATGTAAGTGTCGCCGTATTGTGCCAGGAAATCACGGAATACTTCGATGGTATTGCCACGAAAGACAGACGCCAATTTGATAATCTGGATGATATTCTTTGCCGGAGGCGGCCCTGGTGGGAAGTTATGGACAGTCATGGGATTTACACCTCAATACGTGTTTTTCTGAACAAAGTGTCGTATAATGCAGATCATACGCGAATCCAAAACGGTGTCAATAAGCAATCTGATTGCGTTGTAGTTTAATAGACGGGTGTCTAAAAATGAGTGAACGTTTAAGGAAATTAGATCGCCGCATCCAGCGCACGCAGCAGCTTTTGCGCGATGCGCTCATGGGACTAATTGTTGAAAAAGGCTACGAGGCGATTTCGGTACAGGACATCACAGACCGCGCCAATGTCGCCCGCACGACTTTTTACCTTCACTATACCGATAAAGAAGAACTGCTACTCACCAGCATGATGGAAATCTATGATGATCTGGTGACGAACCTGGAAAAACAGACATCGGACAGCGGTTTGCTCCCCGACGGCACACCTGCTGAAGTTGTGGTCTTCCGCCATGTGTTGGAAAATCCTGATTTTCACCGTGTCATGCTGGTGAAACCGGGTGTTGCCATATTTATCAACCGCATCCGTATCTATCTCGCGGCTGTATTTGAACATCATCTTGACGCCTGTTTTCCCGACAATAACATTCCGCATGAGTCGGTTAAAATTTTTGCGCAAGGCCAAGCCGGGGCACTTATGGCGATGGTTTGCTGGTGGTTGGAAAATGACCTTCAGCCCAGCCCGGAAGAAATGGCGCATCTCTTCTATGCATCCGGTCAGCAAGGTATCTGGCATTCCTTGGGAATAACTCCACCACAGCCAGCAGGTTGAACCGGTTTATCATGCAAATCTTACGCAGGCTGGATATGATATTCAGCAATCATAAGCGGTGAGTGTAACAGGAGATTGGGACATGGCGAGGCAAAATAATCGTGGTACGAATAAGGCTGGCATATCCCCGCTGACTGGCATACTGGCGAGTCTGGGGGCGGCTGTCGGCGGTTGGATTGGTTACAGCGCGCTTTTTGTTGACCACCATGCCTCGCTGCCTTCGGCCATTGATGCCGAACGTAAACAATTTTTATCCAAAGAATCCGGTTTACTGAGTTATTATGCCGATACCAGCGTTGAGGGAACACCGCTCGTGTTGATCCACAGCATAAACGCCGCTGCATCGTCTTTCGAGATGCGCCCGTTATTTAATCATTTCCGCACCGAGCGTCCGGTTTATGCCCTCGATTTGCCCGGATTTGCCTTTTCTGAGCGTTCAGATCGTCCCTATTCGCCTTACCTTTATGCCCAGGCCATCCTGGATTTTCTCAGTACGCAGGTGCGCCAACCTGCCGACGTGATAACACTTTCTCTAGGAAGTGAATTTGTCGCCCGCGCTGCGATGCAGCTTCCCGGCATCTTCCACAGTATCACCATGATTTCGCCGTCCGGTTTTACGCTGCGTCCTGATGCCTTATCCTCGCAGGGCGCGAGCAAGAACCAGACCAGCAACATGGCCTATAACCTGTTCTCGTTCCCACTCTGGTCGCAGGCATTTTATGATCTGCTGGCTACCTCGCCCAGCATCCATTATTTTCTGAAACAGAGCTTTATCGGTCCGGTTTTCCCGGCGCTGGCTGATTACAGTTATGCCACTGCCCATCAGCCCGGCGCGCGTTATGCGCCTTTGTTTTTCGTGAGCGGCAAGTTATTCACATCCGACATCCGCGAGACCATTTACGATACCCTCAAGATGCCGGTGCTGGTGATTTATGACCACGATCCCTACGTGCGCTTCGATACACTTGAATCTTTCGTCCACTCGCGCGCCAACTGGTACACCAGCCGCATCGTGCCCTCGCGCGGGCTGCCGCAGTTTGAGCATCTCGCCGACACCGCCCAGGCGTTAATCGATTTTTGGGCGGCACAGGAACCCCTGCGTCCAATTGAGAGTGCAAAACTATCCGGTTGGAATGCCCAGGACGCGCAGTAGGGACATTGACCGTCGAAAAATTAATTGTGCAATACATCAAGACGGGCGAAATATATTTCGTCCGTTTTTCTCGATTGGCGAATCTATTTATCAACGGTCAATATCGCGTCCGTTTTCGTTCTGTTACCTGATTAAATGATTCATGGTCAATATCCCGCCCCTGCATAAAACTCCCTCATCTGTCATTCTTATTTTTCTCCGTCTAAAGTCCTACGTTCATCCAACCAAATATTGTTTGACAAGCACAATAAAATCGTGCTATAGTATGCATCGTTGAATAAGGTTAATTAAGGAGGCGTACTTACATGGAACACAAATTCGTAGCAACCCGTGTTGGTTATCGGTACGCTCTGCCTCGCTAACTGCTGAATCGATTCCTCATCGAATCACCTTTTCTGCAACTGTTAGAAAGCCACAGGCGTACTCGTAAACAACCTCTCTGTTTGAGGTGTGTGTTTGTGTTCATCTGTCGGCTTTTTTGTTGCCTCCAGCCTGAAACTGCAATCCTGTATAAAAAAACCTCAAACTGCACTTCCGTAACAGCATTGACGACAGGAGCAGGCTGTATGACTGCCAAACAATCCAAACAAACGAAATTCCAGGCCGGGGCGATAGGTGGCGATGGCGCAAGCCTTCACCTGTACGCCAGCAGCAACCAGGATATGATTAGCCTGAGCTATGAATCAAACGGGGGTGAGCTGATCGGGGACAACGAATTGTTCAAAAGCCTGGGTATTTTTTGGATCAACGACTTGAAAACCCATTTGCTCGGTACAGAAAAGGATAACCATTGTGGCTAAAGACCACCTGAACGACTTGAATAACGATGACGGCGACATCTACGCCGCCTATGAAGAACGCTTTAATCCATTGAATTCTGACCGACAGGCACGCCGTTCGCGCAAGCCGAAGGTCAAACATCAACCCAAAAAGGCACAGGATATTGTTCGCGCCGAACTGGCCGACGAAAATATCCTGGAATCCGGCTCCGCAACCACCTACCAACCCTCGCGTTATGAAGAGGGCTGGCTGATGGACTCACTGACCGATTTCATCCGCCAGGAATTCATCATTGATGTGCTGGGTCTGGTAAAAGGCGGCAAAGAAGCCAGTGTGTATCGCTGCGAAGCGCATCCCACAACCGGCTATGATTTGCTGGCGGCGAAGGTTTATCGTCCGCGCAAATTCCGCCAACTGCGCAACGACAAAATGTACCGCGAAGGCCGTGCCATCCTCGATGAAGGTGGGCATCTGGTCAAAGAAAATAATCAACGTACCATGCGCGCCCTGGAAAAGAAATCAGCCTTCGGCCAGCAGGTCGATCACCAATCCTGGCTGATGTACGAATACACCACGCTCCAAAGACTCTATGCCATCGGTGCATCCGTCCCGGAACCCATTGCCATCAGCGACAACGCGATCCTGATGACCTACATCGGTGGCGATGACATGGCCGCTCCGCTCCTGAATGATGTCCATTTAGAGCGTGAAGAAGCTCAGGCATTGTTCCAGGAAGTGCTGCGTAACATCGAACTCATGCTCCAAAATGGCATGATTCACGGTGACCTCTCGGCCTACAATATCCTGTATTGGGACGGCGCAATCACCTTCATCGACTTCCCCCAGGTGACGGACAGCCGGGGCAACAGCAATGCTTACTACATCCTCCAGCGCGACATCGAGCGCATTTGCGCGTACTTCAAAAGTAAGGGTGTGCCGAACAATCCACGCACCATCCTGCGCGATTTCTGGAAGCGCTATGTCGAGGCTGATCCCAATGAGCGTGCGGCAGACCTATCCCGCATGGAGTATCAGCGTGAAGAAGCCGCGCAACAACGCCAGGAACAAATGATGGAACGGCGCGAACGGGCGTGATTGTTTCGTTAAATACTTGCAGGGGTTTGTCGGTCTCTGGCGACAAACCCCTGCACTGCTTATCCCCTAAGTCGCAGTACCACATTCACCGGACGCTTGTCTGTTGTCAGAAGCGCACCGATGGCTGCCACACTTTTTATCCTACTCTTGAGTAAGGTTGAGCTTAATGAGGGGAGCGCCCTCGCCGTCAGCCCCATTTTCTTTCGGTTCAGGTTCCCCTTTACCCGTTGTAATCAGCCGATACAGACTGTTGTTGATATAAAAAGCCCATGCGTCTGAACAGCTACCGTAGCATTCGATGGCGCGAATCAGGCCGACATGCGTGAAACGGAGTTCAGTCATGTCATCCTTGCGGGCAATCTCAAATACAATGTCGGTGTCTGTCCACTCGGACTTGTCTGAGATGAAGTTGAGCCGACTGTCAGTGGTATGCCATACGACTTTCTTGCCAGGGACGAATTCAGTGATTTTGTGGCTGCTGTAGTGAATATCTTTGAAGTGGACATTAAACTCCGCGCCGAGTTTGTCGGTATCACCTTCAAGTTCCTGTGACCACCAACCGCGAACATCGTTCACGGCGGCGAAAACGGCGTCCGGCGATTGATCGACGATCAACGAAGTCGTGTAGTCCTGATCGCGCATTTCGCGGGCTTGATTGACCACTTCTTCGATAGGGTTGGGCTGACCCTTGCCGGTGGTGATGAGGTCGTGCAAACTGCGGGTGATATACGTGCCCCAGGCATTCGAGCAAACATCATAGCACTCGTAGGCTGGTACAAGCCCAACGTGCGTAAACTGAACTTCGGTTTTGCCATCCTTCGCGGCAACTTCGAAGACCACATCGGTGTCAACCCACTCGTTTTTGTCTTGAATGAAGTTGAAGTAGTTGTCCACAACATGCCAGACAACTTTCTTTCCCGGCACGAATTCGGTGATTTTGAAGGCGGCACGGTGAACGTCCCGGTAGTGGTAGTTAAACTCCGCGCCCAGCTCAGTGGTGTCGCCTTCAATTTCCTGCGACCACCAGCCACGCGGATTGTTGATGGCGGCGAAAGCTTCTTCCGGGGTTTGATCTACCGTAAAGGTAGCGCTGTAATTCTGATTCATGCCGATTCTCCTTTTGGCTTTGCACACTTGTTCTAGTATAGATTGAGTCGCCGAGACAATCTATGACATAATGTTCTGAAAATATGTCTGATCGTCCAAATTACAGCTCAACGGGTTGGGGAAGCAGGGTAGACCATTCTTTTTCCAGACCTTTAGCATCGCTTTTCAGTTTTGCGGCAAAATCCAGGGCTACTTTGTCGGGATAGACCTCTTCCGCGCCGGACTCAATCCCTTTAAAAATTTCCTGGGCAACGTGTTGAGGCGTTTCCTTTTCGAAGGGTAATCCGACGGTCATGTCCGTATCAATTGGCCCTGGATAAACACCGATGACGTGTGTGCCTTGTGCTTTTAACTCGCCGCGAACGCTTTGCGTCAGTGAACGGATCGCCGCTTTGGTCGCACCGTAGTTGCCGGTGGCTGGAATGCCGACCAATCCCATAGCCGAGGAAATGTTAACCAATACCCCGCCGCCGTTTTTACCCAAAATGGAGGTGAAGGCGCGCGTCACGTTCATTAAGCCGAAATAATTGACTTCCATTTGAACACGAGCGGATTTTGAATCGGTTGCAGAGATGATCCCCGTGTACTCGACGATTCCAGCATTGTTGAAGAGAATTTGGGTATCCGGCGCTGTTTTTGCGGCATCCAGAATTTGCGCTTCATTGGTTATATCCAAAGCTACAGCCACTACTTTACCGCCGGATGCCGCTGCCAAGTCTTTTAGGGCGGCGGTGTTCCGTGCTGAGGCATACACCTTAGCTGCGCCACTTTTTAACAACTCCTCAACGATGGCTCTACCGATACCTCGATTGGAACCGGTTACAAAACAGACTGAATCCTTTATCCGGATATTCATGGATCCTTACTTTCTATACTGTGCTTCATGGGTTTTATTTGATACACTTGTTCTAGTATAGGTCTAGTCATTGAGACGATCTATGCTGTAATGTTCTGAAAAAATGTCTGATCGTCCAGACTGGAGCCGCGTTATGGATGTCCTGACCGATGTGCTCAATACGTTTGAACTGAAGGGTTGGCTGTCGTCGCGCCGGGAGCTTGCGCCACGCTGGCGTTATGACTTCGCGGCGACTCAGGACAGCATGTTCCATGTCCTGAGTTTTGGTGGAGCATATTTGCAGATCGAAGGAGAGGCCGAGCCAATACGAGTTGAGGATGGTGATGTGCTGCTGTTTCCAAGCGGTCATCCGCACTCGCTCTACGATGATCCTACGTCACCCCTGACGCGCCTGGTGCATCTGGACTATAACCCGCAGCGTGGTTATCAGGTCGTCACCCATGATGGCGCGGAGCCAAAACCGCTGCTGCTGTGTGGCGCTTTCCATTTCGAGTATCCTAATAATTTTCCGCTGCTGCACCGTCTACCCAAACTCATCCACATTTCGGGAGTACAGGGACGTATAGAGCAAGGCTTTGCGGATATTGTGAACTTAATTGCCCGCGAATCGGCTTCGCAGCGGCTCGGCGCAGAAGTCATGCTGAACCGCTTGACCGAACTGCTCTTTATTCAAGTCATCCGGCTCTGGATCGACCAACAGGCCGAAGCATCGGTTGGCTGGGTGGGGGCGCTGCGCGATCAACCCATCAGCGTGGCGCTTGGCCTGATTCATCAGTCCCCCGAACGCCGGTGGAAGGTGAAAGAACTGGCAGAGGCGGCCTCACTGTCGCGTTCGGCCTTTTCAGCCCGATTCACCGAACTGGTGGGTGAGCCGCCACTGACCTACCTCACTCGTTGGCGTATGCTCCGGGCGACCCGCCTGCTTAAGAATGAAGTCAGGGTAGAAACCATCGCCGATTTGCTTGGCTATGAGTCAGAAGCAGCCTTTCGCAAGGCTTTTAAGCGCGAAATTGGCATTCCCCCGGCGCAGTATCGTAAGCTTAGATAAACTCAAATTTATTCGATCTTTTGGAAGGAGATTCATTTGTCTGATGAAGTTATTACCAGTTTCGATCAAGTCACGTCTGAATGGCTCACCCATGTCCTCGCACAGAGCGGCGCACTGGAAAATGGCTCAGTCGAATCCTTCGCCGTGCAGGATACCGATCAACGCCTGCTTTCCACGAATGCCAAACTGATACTCAGATATACTGAGAATGCTCAAGGCGCAATGCCGAAAAATTTATTTTTAAAAACCGTGAATGTCGATCAGGGCGATGAATTTTTCGGCCCCTCAGAAGTGAATTATTATGTCCGCGATTATGTCGGCGTGGACGGTGTTCCGCTCCCACGAACCTATGATGCAGCTTATTCCAAAGTGTTGGGGCGCTATCATATCCTCATGGACGACCTGTCCACTACCCACGTCATGGCCTGTGCCAAAACACCGACCCTCGAATATGGATTGGCACTCGCCGAAGGGCTGGCTGCCATGCACGCCCATTGGTGGGGGCAGGAACGTCTGGCAGCAGGCGGCGAACCCATTCACAGCCCTGAGGTTATCAGACGCTTCGTGGACATCGCCCAACCGGGCGCAGGCCATATTTTGGATAACTGCGCCGATGAGTTGCAAGCGCATTGGCCCGACCTGATCTGGGAGTTGTATGAAAAGCATCCGGCGGCCATGATAAACCGGATGGCAGATGGAAACGGGTTCACCCTCATTCACGGCGACCCCAACTGCACCAACATTCTCGTGCCAAAGGACGCAGAGTTCCCAATCTATATCCTGGATCGCCAACCTTTTGATTGGAGCCTCACGACCTGGCTCGGCGTCTACGATCTGGTTTACTCAATGGTTCTGGACTCAGATGTCGAAACCCGGCGTGTGCTTGAAAAACCCGTACTCGAACACTATCACGATCACCTGATAAAGCGTGGCGTACAGGATTATTCGTGGGAACAGCTTTGGGATGATTATCGTCTCTCGATACCGATAGGCGTCTATGTTGGGACAGAGTGGTGTCGCGGGCATTATAATGCCGACGGATACTCGCGCTGGATGGCGATCCTTGAGCGTTCATTGACCGCGATTGACGACCTCAAATGTGACGATCTATGGTAGAAATGCGCCTGCACATAAAAATCGCTGGTTTGGGCTATCTGCTGCCGGTGAAGCGTTCTATCGAAAAGTTCTGGCAATCAAACACGTTAAGTTCGGCTCAATATGTCGCTTATTATCGCTCAAAAAATTGCTTTTGTCTTTGAGCTAATGACTATCGACTTGAAGATATGCTATAGTGGCATAACTCGTAATTCGGATCAGTTTTGGAGCCGATAATGTCAGATATTCCCAGTGTGCGCCAGGAACAAATTTTGCGCTGGTTGCAGGACAGCCGGACGCTGACCATTGACGAGCTGGCACTGCGTTTGGGTATTTCCTTGATGACCGTCCACCGCGACCTGGATGTGTTGGTACATGCAGGACTGGTCGAAAAAGTACACGGTGGGGTTATTTTGCCGGATATAAAGCGCGCCGTTACTGGCGATGATTCAGGCTGTAAATGCTGCCATCTCCCGTTGGTATCGCGTAGCGCCTTCGTCATCCAGACCGAAACTGGCGAGCAGCTACAGGCTTGCTGCCCTCACTGTGGGCTGCTGCTGCTCAACGACTACCCCGCATCGGCTGTCCTCGCCAAAGATTTCCTCTATGGGCGCACGGTCAATGCGTGGCAGGCTTTTTATTTGCTGGAATCGGACGTTACCTTGTGCTGCGTACCCAGCGCCTTGTGCTTTGCGACACTGGCCGATGCTGAACATTTTCAGCAGGGCTTCAACGGCACAGTCATGACCTTTGCCGATGCGCTCGATTACATGGATACACGCCATCACAAGGCCGCCCATCGCGGCTAGCCCGCCGTCCAATAAAAATACCCTTTCGCAATTGGGCAAAGGGTATTTATTGGGTGTTCAGATAAATCGGTGGAACGGCTACTTCATGCCCTGTTCAATCCGGTTGAGTTCTTTTTCTGCATTGCGCAGGTAAATCATCAATTCGCTGCGATCTGCGCCACGTTCAATCGTATCGCCCAACTGATACAGGGTCGAGCGCAAAAACGTGTGGACACGGTTGAACTGCTGATTCTGGCGCTCAACACTTTCTTGCGCTGCGACAGCAGCATTTTCGGCGCGTTTCTGCTCAGAAATGTCCATCGCGAAAACCACAACGCCGATCACCGTGCCATTTTTGTCGTGGATCGGCACTTTGCCGACCTGCATCCACAACTCCTGGTTATTGCGCGGCGAATGATGACGTTCGATAATGCCCAGTTTCGGCTCGCCGGAGTTAATGACTTCCAGGTCAGCCTTGTAATACGTTTCAGCCTGTTCCTGGGGGTAAATTTCGAAAGCAGATCGCCCCTGGATAGCATTGACAGGCAGTCCTTCCAAGTCAGCCGCAGCCTGATTCACGCGGATATGACGGTTGCCCCGGTCTTTATACCAGAACATTATCGGCGATGCGTCGAAGATCAGGTTCAGTTCGTCAACCTGCCGTCTCGCCTCGGCTTCAGCCAATTTGAGGCGCTCCACCTCTTTTTGAAGCTCCAGATTTTCCTGTTGGAGTTCGAGCGCCGATCCTTCACCAATCATATTGTCTTCTCCTGACAAACTACCGAATCAAATCTCTGTAGTCGACCGTACTTCATTATTTACAGCATACAATTAACCTCTCGTAATATTCATTGAGTTTTATGAAAATTTCGTTTGGAATCAAAAACGCCGCATTCATACGGCGTTTTTGTTAGGTGCAGACAGATGAAAATCAGTGCCCAGCGACGACGACCTGCTCTTCACCCGGACTTGGCTTACGACCTTTTGGCAGCATCAGCGAACTGATCGCCCCGCCCGCTACAAACACGGTTGCAAGGCTGGTCGCCGCGCGTCCGGCGGTGGAGAAGCCCTCGCCCAACGTATGTTGGAGATCATCAGTCAAGATGACAGCGTCCGGTTCCAGTTCAGTTTTGAGGGTCGCAACGGTCTCTGGATTGTTCATATCAATCCCTTGTAGTTTCAGGATTCCGGGCGGTGCATTGTCCAGCGCACTCTGAATGACATCGGCATTTTCGCTGCCAAAGCCTTCGTTCGCGTCCAACTGATCCTCGATCTTCTTTTTGAAGGTATCGTCAAACGTCACCATCAAGGCTGCAAATGCTTTCGACGATTTCGAAATATTGTCATTCGCTTCTACACGCGCCCCAAAATCCTTGAGTAGAGTGGACTCTTCGATCAGCGGCTTCGATTCACTGGCGAAGGTTCCGAACATCACCGCGCCGATGATCGCGATACCCAGTGAAGCGCCCAACTGTCGCAGCGTATTGTTCGCGCCGGAGGCTGCGCCTGCTTTATCGGGTGGAATATCGGACAGCACGACGTTGGCAAGCTGTGCAATCGCCAGCCCCAGGCCGAACCCATACAGGCTGAACGCGGGGAGGAAACTCAGATAGCTTGTATTGACGTATAGGATGCGGCTTATCCAGAACAGTGCCGCCGCTTCACAGAACATGCCAATGGTGATAACCCACTTTGCGCCGAACCTGCCCGACAATACACCGGCTGTGGGTGCTGCAATTATCATTACCAGGGCGAAGGGCAAAAAGCGCAGGCCGGTCTCAAATGCGCCCAATCCTTTTGCCAACTGGAAGAAAATCGACAGCACCAGCACGACGCCAAACTCGCCCAGCGCCACGATAGATACCGTCAGCAGGCCGTAGCGGAAGCTGGGGTAGCGCAGCAAGCCGAATTCAAACAGTGGTTCGCCGCCATTGCGTTCCTGGCGCACCTCCCAGATGACGAACAGGATCAGAGTGATGATGCCCAGCACAAAAGCAATCGGAATGAAGGAGGTTGTGCCTGCCGGGATTTGTGTCACACCGTCGGCCAACTGCGGATAGTTGAATGAGCCAATGGTGAAAACTTTCTTGGCTTCCAACCAGCCATAGTTCTGGCCTTCAATCGCGCCGAACACAATCGACCCCAGCGACACCGATGCCAGGATAATCCCCAGCACGTCAATGTGATGCTTGAGAGCCCGGTCACGGACTTCACGGATCGCCCAGAATGCGCCGACGACGGCGATAATGCCAACCGGCACATTAATCAGGAAGGCCAACCGCCACGATTCAGCGGTGATGCCCGTGCCGTATTCGATTAGCCAGCCGCCTAAAATCGGGCCGAGCGCTGCCGAAACACCGGCTGTCGCGCCCCAGATGCCGAACGCTGTGCCGCGTTCCTTACCTCTAAAAGTGGATGAAATAATTGACAGCGTAGACGGTGACATCATCGCGCCGCCCATGCCCTGCACCGCGCGGAACAGCACCAGCACACCGATGTTCCCGGCCAAACCGGTTCCCAGCGACCCCAGCACGAATACAATCGCGCCCAAAATGAAGATGTTACGCCGTCCGTACTGGTCGCCCAGCTTACCCCAGGTGATGAGCGCTGCGCCGAATACCAGCGAATAAATCGAGTTGACCCATTCGGCATCGGCATACGACGCTTTGAAGGTCGATTGGATGGCGGGGAAGGCGATATTTACGATGGTGCTGTCGATAACGATCAGCATCAGGCTCAGACTGAGCAGGATCAAAGCGATCCAGCGCCGCTTATACGCCGCTTCTTCGGCAGCCGACATCGGCACCGGCGCGGCAGCAACACTTGTGGTCATAGGTTGTGAATTCCTCGGTTATGAACTGAATGGACAGGTGCGAATGGCTACTATCCGTTGTATACGGATGATCGGTGGTTTTTGTTCACGGGCTGATGACGCGCCGGAAAGCATTCATCATGAATTCAAACTTTCCGTCCACGAAAGCAGTCCACTCTGGTGCGGTTTTGTCCGGGTACATGACATCGAGAATACTAAGCGTGTGGAATAGGTAACAGACAATAAAATCGGTTGGCGTTTCATGGTTGATGTCCCCCTGTGCTTTCCCCTCCTCTATGATCTGCCGCAGCCGGTCATTAACCTGATTTTTTGCGGCGCGTATTTCTGGGTTACTGCGTACCAATGTGATGATTTGGACTGAGTCCAGGCTGGCAAGAATACCTTCGGGCGAAAACTTTTCGACGAGCAGCATTCGATATGTGTGCTCAATCTGGGCGCGTGGCGATTCTGACGCCATAGCGTCCAGATGATGCTCCAGCATCGCCATACCGTTGATGAGCACCTGCGCGATCAAATCGTCTTTACTGCGGAAATGCTGGTAAAGAGTCGGCTTGGCAATGCCCACCGCCTCCGCCACTTTATCCATATTGAGTTTTTCAAAGCCGTATTCGCGCATGAGCTTGCCCGCTTCAGTCAGGATAACCTGCTCGCGCTCTTTCCACACGCGCTCTTTGAACAACACTTTCGGCATCTCTTGAACTCACTTGTCATAAAAACTACTCTGGAGTTCATTTTAGTACGGTTTAGTAGCATGTCAAGGACTCAATCTTGAAAACTACCCGAAAGTACAGGTCATCCATATGAGGCGATATTGGTAATCCGATAAACCTGTTTTAGAACATCCTGCCGTCAGGGTAGGGCCAAATATTGCTTTAACATGTCAATCTTCTAATTCTGAATTCATTCATAACTAACCAATATATCGCACATAATTTCTAAATTTCGCCGTATAATGGCTGTATAGATCACCGTTTCGCTTTCTATAACAAAAGGACAAAAAATGCCGAATATAAACCCCTTCGAAGTCTTTACATACAATTTATTTGAACTCCTAGATGAAACAGTTGAAAAAGTGAGTGGCCGCTATCTGGGGAAGGGCACATCACTCTTCGAGACACTGGCAACCATCTCCGCAGAAGAGGCATCGAAGCCGGTGTCCGCCGACTGTGGCAGCCTCGCCGCCCAGGTTGAACACGTCCGTTTTTATCTGGAAGTGACCGAGCATTATATGCTGGGGAAAGAAGACCGCCCCTGGGACTGGGATAACATCTGGAACACGGTTGAGCGCGTCACCCCGGAAGATTGGGAGGCCAGCAAAAATCGTCTCAAGGAAACCTATCAGCGTGTCCGCAATCTCATGAACAGCTTTGACACCTGGGATGAAAATCGTGTAGGCGAAACGATGAATATACTCGTCCATACCGCCTATCATCTGGGCGAAATCCGGCAGGCGTTGTGTACGCTGCAAGTACGCAGTTAAAAGGACAACACATTTGCGAAATGGCTCTTGACTGTTATCAAGGATGAGAATATCATGGGGAAAAAATATTCTCAAAATTGATAATGATTGCCGATAATCGAAGGAGAGGAACATGCGCTTCGCAAAATGGCTGCTTATAATTGGGGTTATCCTCAGCACGATGACCGTTTTCGCACAGGATACCGTCAAACTCACACCGTTCACTGACGCTGCTTATGGCATCCAGGGTGTAATACCCGAAGGCTGGACAAAAGTCGCGCCGGGTATCTATGCGCGTCAACAGGATGCGGGCGACCCCACCTTGATTGCCCAACAAGCCGCGCCAGCGTCCCTTGATAAAGTCGTAGCCTCACTGCTGCCCCAACTTCAGCTTAAAGCTCTGCCAGAAAGCAGCGGTACAGCCGCTACTGATGCCTTCAGTTGGACGCTCTACAAGACCGAGGTATCCGGCGGAGGCGTGACCGTGACGGTGGACTTGGCGCTGGCTGAAAAAGACAGCAAGACCTATGTGATCCTGATGCAAGCCAAACCCGACGAATACGACGCGCTGCATACATCGGTTTTTCTGGCTGCGGTAAATGCCTTCGTGCCCCAGGCCGAAGCCACCCCGGAAGCCGACCTTCCTTATACTGCTGAAGACGTAAGTATTCCCAACGGCGATGTGACCCTCGCCGGGACACTCACATTACCCGACGGCGACGGCCCATTTCCGGTAGTCGTGCTGGTCACCGGCAGCGGCCCCCAAGACCGTGACGAATCCCTCGCGCCGCTCACCGGTTTGAAACCCTTCGCTGTTATCGCTGATTATCTGACACGGGAAGGTCTCGCCGTGCTGCGTTACGATGATCGCGGCGTCGGCAAATCCACCGGAGATTATGCTAAAGCTGACCTGAACGACTTCGAATCGGATGCATCCGCCGCGATTGATTTCCTGCTCACCCGTGACGACATCGACCACGATCAGATTGGCTTGCTCGGTCACAGCGAGGGCGGGATTATCGCTGCAAAACTCGGCGCGACCAACACCCATCTGGCCTTCATCGTCGCGATGGCGGGCACGGCGGTGAAGGGAACCGATTTACTACTGGTGCAAAATCACGACATTATCCTGGCGAACGGTGGCAGCCAGGAAATGGCCGATATAACAAACGAATACATGACAAAAATGATGGACGCCGTAGCCAACAACGATCTGGACACATTCAAAACCCTGACTCATGATTTTGCTATCAAGCAGATTAAAGCGCTGCCGCAGAGTCAGCAGGATGCTGTTGGCGATCTGGAAGCCTATGCCAATAAAGTAGTCGATCAACAGGTGGCCGGTTATTTCAACGACTGGTTCCGTTCGCTGTTGGCTTATGACCCGTCGGTGGATTGGGCGAAAACGACCATTCCGGTGTTGGCAGTTTTCGGCGGCAAGGATACTCAGGTGAGCGCGAAAGAAAATGCGCCCGCGATGGAAGCGGCCTTGAAAGCATCCGGCAATACCGACTATCAAATCGTCACCATCCCGACGGCCAACCATCTTTTCCAGGACGCAAAAACCGGCGGCACAGCCGAATATCCCACGCTGCCCGATAAATTCGTGGATGCTTTCCTACCCACCATCGGCGACTGGATTCTCAAACACGTCACGCTTCCCGCGTAACACCGTCGAACAAAACGTAGGGGTTTGTCGGTGATAAACCCCTTTTTTATCGGTATCGTCGGTCAAACGTCCAGTTCATCAACCTATAGGGCAGTTAAAATGACCCTAAAGACGTTGGAATCAAAGGACGCTGCCTATGCGCACGGTTATCCCACGAATGCTGATGTTCATCTCGCTGTTGCTGCTTATTTTCCCACTGTTTGCGCTGGCACAATCCGTTACTGACACGCCACCATCCTTGCCAACGGAAACGGTGACAACAACCCCGTTTCCAACGCCATTGCCGCTTGTAACACCCGCTGCGCAGCAGCTAATCAACATCGGCAGTACCATCGCCGAATCATTACCCGCAGGGACAACTTTAGCGGCTTATTATTTTGAAGGCCGCGCTGGTCAATATGTCTCGATTTCCCTGGATATTGCACTTTCCTACACCAAGCTGCAATTACTTGATTCCGGGGGTCTTGAACTGGCGCGTGGCGATTTCGATGGCGCAGCACATCGCATGGAAATTACCGCCGCAAAACTACCAAAAGATGGCACATATACCCTTGCTATCGAGCGCTCCGAAGGATTAAATACATTCACCTTGAACTTGAAAAATTTGATCGTCGGGGACATTGCCTATGGTCAGGTGATTGACGCGCTCTTAACCATTGACCAGACAGCTATGTTATACCGTTTCCGGGGCAGCCGTTTTGATGTGATTGATGTCAGCTTGCTTTCAACCGAATTTGATCCTTATGTCAGGTTGCTCGACTCATCGGGGCATCAACTAACAGGGGACGATAATGACGGCGGCGGGCGCAATGCCTTTTTCGGCCTGAAATACTTGTGGGAAGATGCCGACTACTTGATCCATGTGAGCAGTAAAAATGAGCTTTCAACAGGGGCATTTCAACTCCGCTTGAATCGCGCGGAATTTACGCCGCTCCATTTTGACGACACGCTGGAAGTGGATTTTACGCCGGATGCGCCAGTCGCCTATTTCGAATTTAAAGGATCAATTGGGGATGTCGTAAACCTGAGTGTCCAGAGCGACGGGACGCTCGATACTGTTCTCCAGATGGCCGAACCAGATTACATGCCCAGCTACCAGGATGATGACGGCGGCGCAGGTTTCGACCCGGAAATTGCCTCCTGGTCTTTGCCCAAAGACGGCACATATCGGGTTTTGCTGCGACCTTACCTGATTGGGAGTGAAGGTCAGGTGACGCTTACATTATCGCGGGCGAATCTATCATCTTTAGATTCTGGCACACAGGAAATTTTGCTGACGGAGAAAAATCTGCTTGATGCCGTTTCGTTTACGGGCAGGGCGGGAGAGTCGGTGCGCCTCACCATAGCCGTTGATCCCCTGATGGATAACCCACCTCAGGTTGAGGTCATCCAAAACGGGCAAACGCTGGCCTCGTCCAACGGCAGCAGACCAACATTCACACTGGATGTCACTATTCCAGCAGATGGGCTTGTGGTAGTACAAGTGAGAGATATTAAAAGCGGGCCAGGGACGGTACAGCTTTCCATTGAACGAGGAAGAATAGATTAAATGCGAAGGGCATGTCAGCGACATGCCCCTACAATATTTCTCTCTGCGTTCTTGGCGTCTTTGCGGTTAAATCTTTTGTCTTCAGCTAACAGCTAATGGCTAACCGCCAATAGCTAAAGAATTTGGCTGAGGAACAATTTCGTGCGCGGATGCTGGGCTTCCTCGAAGAAATACTGCGGTGTGCCTTGCTCTACAATGCGCCCCATATCAAAGAACAGTACCCGGTCTGCCACTTCGCGCGCGAAGCCCATTTCATGTGTCACGACAACCATCGTCATACCGCTGCGCGCCAGTTCTTTCATCACGTCCAGCACTTCTTTAATCATTTCGGGGTCAAGCGCCGACGTGGGTTCATCAAACAGCATGACCTTTGGTTCCATCGCCAGCGCCCGCGCGATGGCGACACGCTGCTGCTGTCCGCCGGATAACTGCCCTGGATATTTAGCGGACTGCTCTGGGATACCGACGCGCTCCAAAAGTTCTTTGCCTTTGGCCTCGGCCTTCTCGCGTGACCAGTGCCGCACTTTCATCGGCGCGAGGGTGATATTTTCCAGCACCGTCTTGTGCGGGAACAGATTGAACTGCTGGAACACCATGCCAATTTCGCGGCGGATGGCAGCAATGTTGCGGATGTCGTTGCCCAACTCGATACCATCCACGATGATCGTGCCTTCCTGGTGTTCTTCCAGGCGGTTGATGCAGCGGATAAAGGTCGATTTGCCCGACCCGGATGGGCCAATCACGACGACCACTTCCTGCTGCGCAACATCGACTGATACATCGCGCAAAACGTGAAACTCACCGAACCACTTATTCACGTTCGTGCAGCTAATCATAGGTTCGCCATCGGGCGTGACAACTTTGTTTTCCTCAGACATGCTGGAATACTCCCAAAAAAGCGATTAACAGTTAGCAATTAGCCTTTGGCTAAAAGCTAATCGCTAAAAGCTAACGGCTAAATCTTCTTCGCCATCGCCTGACCTGCGCCGCTCGCCTCGATACGTCGACTCAGGATGGACATGGCATAACTGAACACGAAATATATAAGCACAATGAACAATAAAACTTCGCGCTGGCGCTGCAAAAACTCGGTTTGTGCGATCACATTTTTAGACATGCCGACCAGATCGAGCAAGCCGACAATCGCCACCAGCGATGTATCTTTGAACAGCGAAATGAAGCTGCCGACCATCGCCGGAATGACCGCCCGCAGCGCCTGTGGCAGTGTGATGTACAGCGTAACCTGCCATCCCGCCAGACCCAGCGCCTTACCGGCTTCTTCCTGTCCCGGCGGAATGGATTGCAACCCGCCGCGTGTATTTTCCGCCAGATACGCCGCGCTGAACAGCACCAGCGCTACCATCGCCCGGAACGCACCTGGCGTAGAAGCCAATGCCGGGTTAATCAAGGGCAGGAGTAGCTGCGCCATGAACAGTACCGTAATTAACGGCACACCACGCACAAATTCGATATACAGCGTACAAAAAAGGCTGATGATCGGCAGCTTGCTCCGTCGCCCCAACGCCAGCAGTACACCTACCGGGAAAGACGCGATGATACCCACAACAGCCAGCATCAGCGTCAGTAGCAAACCACCCCAGCGCGACGGATCAGAAAGCGGAAGGATGCTGCCCAACCCATAGATAAACACGAACATCAAAATGGGCGTCGCGATCAACATCCAGGTTGCTGTTCTCCCCGACGCCCGTCGCGGTTTCTGAGGGGGTGAAAAGGTATTATCAATCAAACGCCCAGCCACATAACCAGCTAGCAGGACAACCACAATGAGCAAAATGACGGTGTTAATCTGCCCCAGGAAGGGGCCGACGAACAGATTCAAATAATCACCAAAATTGTGCGTCCCCTGGAATTGATTCGCCGTTATATCCACATTCGGGATATTTTTTCCGCCAGCGGTTGGGCGCGGTTCTTCGGAGGTGAAGTTATCGGTCATACGCACGAACTGCGATACCCGTGAAGACCCTGAACCAGATGATGTTACGCCCGCAGAATCCGTGCTGCTGCCGGTTGCACCCTGCGTCAGGCTGCGTTCCAGTGTAGGATAAATCCCCTGTGTCCGCAGGACAGCATCGCTGCTATCGCCGTCAATTGTCTTTTCCAGGATATACCAGCCATCTTCGGGGAGTGTCACCGTGAGTGGCGCGCCGTTGCTTTCCACAGTCCCCTCAGCGACCACAGCGTCGGTTGTCGCCCGCAGGACGCGGACATTGACTGGCGCAGCATTGACCGTATAGGTATCGCTGATCGAGTCAGATATGGTCAATTTGCCCAGTTCAATTGTCAGTCGATCTCGCTGGTTTTGGGTCAGCAAATCGCCTGCCAACTGAGCGTCAATTTCTGCTTTCCGGGTCGAATTGTCCAACTGGTTTCCGGCTGCATTGCGCAGGGTATTGGCGCTGTCATCACTGAATCCGGATAAGGTCTCCAGCACTTCGTCACCGCCGCTCAATTCATTGGCGATTTGCAGGCTGACAGTTTCGCCCGCCTTACCGGTGAATGCGACTTGCTTGGCAGGCGTAATATTGCTCGAACCGGACACAATCGCCGCGTTGCCTACACCAAAATATGTTGGCGGCGGCGCAGTTGTGGCGCTGATAACAGGCGGCAGAATAAATGTGAGTGCTACAAGAACCGCGATCACGATCCAGGTTGACAGGCGAATCCTGGCCCAGGCCGCGAATGCCACCCCAACCGTAACCGCCACAAAAATCAGCAGTACGACCAGCCGCCACTCGTCTTCAGCTTCATAACGCCCCAGTATAAAAAGGCGCAGGTTAAACGTCACGGCGTACCAATTGGCCGCGCCCACCGCCCACGCTATGAACGATGTAACCAGCCCCACGATGACGATTGATCCAACCACAGTCAAAATAGCGTCCAGCGGTGAGCTGACCAGATTGTTACGCACCCATGCCAGCGGCCCGACCAGCAGCAACGGCGGCGGCTTAATCGGCGGCTCATCGTAATTCACATGGGATTGGGCGAGATCGCGCGGATCAGAAAGAGTCGTCATATGGTCTTACCTCGGATAGCGCACATGGTACTGCGCGCCGCCTGTTTTGCCCCTCATTGAATGCAGCACTGAGGAGGTTCATAAGTGCAGTAAAAAATATCATCGCGTGACCAGCTTAAAACGCCGGTTGAACCAATTGGTGAATACTGAAATCGTCAAACTGATAACCAGATACACGCCCATCAACATGCTGATCCCCGTCACAGACTGCCCGGACTGATTCATGATGGTGGTGGTCACAAAGACCACATCCGCATAGGCAATAGCAATCGCCAGACTGGAATCTTTCGCTAAGTTGAGATACTGGTTGCCCAATGGCGGGATAATCACCCGCAGCGATTGCGGCAAAATAATCATACGCAGGGTTTGAGCCGTGCTAAATCCCAGGGCGCGTGAGGCTTCAATCTGTCCGCGCGGTACAGCATTGATACCCGCACGCACAATTTCCGCAATGAAAGCTGCTGTATAAACGACTAACCCAATTAGGAGTGCCATGTATTCCGGCGGAATTTCCGATCCACTCTCATAGCCGGTGACAATCCCGCCTTTATTGACTTTTTGTTTCGGCATCAAAAATAAGAACGGCTGCTGGCTGTAAACCTGTTCGTCAGCTTCGGTTAACAAACCCTGCTGTCGCGCAGCGTCTACGGTCATATAGGCAGTGGTTTTATCGGCCTGCTGTACCGGAATCGTGGCCGGTGTGGGTGCGCTGCTGATGAGCAGCCAGCCCACTAGCGAAAAACCTACAATCGCCAGCAGTGCATACAACCCGCGCGGAATTGGTCGACCCGTCGATTCGGTCACGCGCCCGAAGAACAGCCACATCATCAGCGCCAGCGCAAAACCGACGCCCACAAAAGCCATCCATTCAGCGAAGCGCGCCGTCAGTAAAATTTCTGGGAAGACGAAGCCGCGCACACTCACAAAAATCGCCGGATACATCTCAACTCTTAAGGCAGCATTCGGCACAACACCGAAGTAAAATAACAGCCCGCCGAGTAACTGTCCAATAGTTATACCGAGCGCACGCCAGCGCAGGCCGTTGGTTGCACCATAGGGCGCATACCAAACCGCCACAATCAGCAGCAGGCTGGCAACCAGATAGACCAAAAAGCCGCCGTCCATAATATTGCCGTTGGCGTAACTGTTTTTCCAGGCAGCCTGGGTATTACTCAACCAGAAGGCGATTTCAATTGTGATAAATGTTGCCAGCAGTCCGGTCATAATCGTGACACGGCGCGGGGCATCAACCGGCAAACTACGCAGCCGGAACCAAGCGACGAACCACACCAGTGCATAAATCAACAACCGGATCGAAAATTGCAGCACGCCTTCATTGGGTAGTGCAATGGCCTGACTGATATTCGGCAGCGATAGCATGACAATGAAATACCAGACGAACAATTGCGCCAGCAAGGGGGTGCTGCGTACAATTTCGACATAAACGCGGGTAATCGTGCGGATCAGCCAGTTGGTACTGAGCAGGAAAATCCCGGCCAGCACACCCATGATGGTCGTCAGAATCAGGCCGAGTGTAATGACACGAAAAGTATTTTCCAGGCCGACGCGGAAGGCCTGTGCGTAAGTGCTTTCCGAACTGTACCAGGTGGGCGCACCGCTGATGGCGAAGCCAGCTCTGTTATCTAAAAAGCTGAAGGTTGGCGTTAAATTTTTTGAGGCTAGCGAACTAAAAATAGCAGCAAATAATTGCGAAATAAGGACAGCAATGACAATTGCAAAAACAATCTGACCCAGGGCTTGCAGCACCCGCTCATTACGCAAAAACGCAGGGATAATACTTTGATTCGGTGGTTGTTGGTGTGGTGCAGAGGGGACAGCAGCCATTGGCGATTTTTGACTCCCACAAGTAGGGTAGAGGCGTCCGGTTGAACGCCTCTACTTCAGTCTAACAAATTTATGTTCCCCACCCCCATAACCCCCTTCCCGCTTCGCAGAGAGGGGGACAAATGAAGGGGTGTGGGGATTATTGGCTAACGGAACGGCGGTGAATACATCAGGCCGCCATCAGTCCACAGCGCATTCAGGACGCGCGACAGACCGAACGGGGTATCTGGCCCCAGATTACGGTCAAAAATTTCGCCGTAATTGCCAACCTGCTTGATGACCGTGACCATGAAGTCGTTGGGGATGCCATACAGCGAACCAATCGCATTCGGTGTGCCATCTTCACCGGGTTGCCCCAGGAAACGGCGTACTTCCGGCGACAGCTTAATCGTGGCATCGGTTCCAGCCACAACACCGTCTACATTAGCACTGGTGATCCCATATTCTTCGGCCTGGATCAGCCCATACATCGTCCAGCGAACGATGTCGGCGAACTGTGGGTCAGATTGGGGGGACAGCGGGCCAAGAGGTTCTTTGCTGATGGTGATGTCCAGAATGGTGTAAGCGCTGGGATCAGGTGATGTTGCGCGATAGGCAGCGATACCACTTTTGTCGGTGGTGAAGGCATCGCAGCGACCCTGGACGAAAGCATCCCAGGTCGGTTGTGCTTCAGTGAACACCTGGGCGGTATATTTCAAACCACGTGCCTGGAAGGCGTCTGCCAGGTTCAGTTCAGTGGTCGTTCCACTCTGAACGCAGACCGTCAGACCATCAAGTTCTTCAATAGTCGTGATTTTACTGTCAGTTTTGACGGCGAAACCCTGACCATCGTAGAAAGTGGTCGGGCCAAAGGTCGCGCCCCACACAGCGTCGCGTGACAGTGTGTAGGTGGTATTGCGGGCCATCATGTCGATTTCTTCGCTTTGGATGGCGGCCTGACGCTGGTCAGCGTTCAGCGGCTTGAATTCCACTTTGGTTGCATCGCCCAGGATTGCGGCAGCTACCGCACGGCAGGTATCCACATCGAAACCTTCGTATTCACCAGCATCATTCACGAAGGCGAAACCGGCGAGGCCGGGGTTTGTACCACAAATAAGTGAGCCGCGATCCAGGATACGCTGGGTAATCGGGCCGACTTTGACCGAATCCTGTGCCTGGACGCCGACGACTGCCAGCAGCAGGGCGACCACCACAGAAAGTAAACCGAGACGTTTGAACATCTGTATCTCCTTAGAAAAAATTAAAAATGGTTGCGCTATTTCGCAGCCGTATATGCATGGATAGCAATGGCTCTTGCGGGGCTGCTTGAATGCGCAGTCTACCGTAATATAAAAGATATGTCAAAAATTGCGGCGGGGAGAAAGTGCCAAAAAAGGTGGCTGAGAAATAGTCAATATTGACAGTGTTGAGGGAAAAGTCGTGTTTTTACTAACACCCGTTAGTGAACGGCAGAAAATTTTATAGGGGGTTTGTCACCGACAAACCCCTTCGAGAAATTTACTTCAACGAATCTCTGAGCTGTTCGACCAATGCCTTTTGCTGGTCGTTGAGCTTGTCCGGCACAGTGATGAGGATGCGCGCATACAGGTCGCCAAATGTGTCCTTTTTGCGGATAACCGGCATCCCTTTGCCCGACAGTCGGAACTTGCGTCCGGACTGTGTGCCCGCCGGTATACGCAATTTCACTGGACGATCCAGCGTCGGCACTTCGACCTCACCGCCCAGCAAGGCTGTGAACAACTCGACTTTCACCTCAGTTTGCAGGTCATTGCCGGTGCGCTCAAATTGATTATCTGGTTCAACTTCGACCACCAGATACAGATTGCCCGGTTGACCACCACCCAGACCCTGACCGCCTTCGCCGGAAAGCCGCACTTTTGTGCCGGTGTCTGCGCCCGCCGGAATCGTCACTTTGATTTTGCGCTCACCTTTGGTGATGAGCCGCGTCGCGCCGGAGTAAGCCTCGCGCAAACTGATCGTTACCGCCTGCTCGATATTCTGCCCGTCAGACGCCATGCCGAAGCCGTTGAAGCCGCCTGTGGGTGCTTCCTGAGTAGCGCGCGTTCGTCCGCCGCTGGCGCTGCCGCGCCCAAAACCGCTAAAAATCGACTCGAAAATATCGTTGAACGAGCCATCGCCCATATCCACGTTGGTATGATACTGTCCCCCGCCCGGCTGCTGCCCACCTGCGAAACCCGCGCCCGGATTCACCGTGCCAAAACGGTCATACATCTGCCGCTTCTCGTCATCGCTTAGGACTTCGTAAGCCTCGTTAATTTCCTTGAAATGGGACTCAGCGGAGGGGTCGTTCGGATTGGTATCGGGGTGGAATTTCTTCGCCATCTTGCGATAAGCTGATTTAATTTCCTTTTCGCTGGCCTCTTTTTTCACACCCAGTGTTTGATAGTAATCCTTTGCCTTTGCCATTGTTATTTAGATTATTCCCCGGATTTTCATTTGAAGTGGTTTGCATTAAAGCATGAACCTTTATTGTATTGTATGACTGCTGAGGGGGAGAGTCAACGCACTCCAACAGGATTCTGATGCTTCTATTATTAGACTCTGATGCTGCCAAACGCCTAATTTTTACCCTCGAACTATAGCCCATTTAGTGAAGAGAGGACGCCCCAAAAATGCAGGCCGTCCTCTCAAAGTTTTGCCTATTTTTCCCTACCTCATCTGTAGAGCGGGCTGCCGAAGCCGAAGCGTACAGATTACTACGGCGAGGTCGGTGTAGCAGTTGATTCTGGTGTGATGATCGAGCTTTGTGGTACAGCCGGTGCGCTGAAATCAGCATTCGGCTGTGCCAGACTGTTGAAGTCAAACAGGAACGGACTGTTGGACGGCACGGTAATCACACGCACATTGTCGCTCAGGTTTTGTACATACAGATATTGAATCAGGCTGGGGTTGGCGGCGATTTGCTCACTGACCAGTCGCAGCGCTTCGGCCTGAGCCTGGGCTTGCAACACGGTGGCCTGCGCCTGCCCCTGGGCGACAGCAATCGCGGCGTCACGCTGACCGGCGGCGACGGCGCGTGCCTGATCGGCTTCGTTTTCACGCTGCTTGACCACTAATTCGGCCTGCTGCGCTTGCTGGTCAGCAATCTGCTTGTCTTCAATCGACTTAGTGAACGAGTCGGAGAAAGTGATGTCACGGATGAGCAGATCGCTCAGCGTCAGCCCTTCCTGGTCAAACCGGGATGTGATACGCGCTTGCATATCATCTTCCATTGCAGTACGCTTTTCGCCGTAAATTTCTTCGGCTTTGTAACCAGAAACCACATCGCGTACCAGACCGCGCACGGTGGGGCGCACAAAATTGTCCTGGTAGCCGGTTTGCCAGCGTTTATGCAGGTCATTCACTTTGAGCGGATTGACCGCGTAAATGACGGTGATGTCCAGCGCAACTGTCTGACCGTCCACCGTGCGCGCGGCAACGGCATCATTACCCTGTACCTGACCTTCGCCCGGTTTACCGGACATGGTATATGAATTTTGAGTCAGCGGATAAATATAATACTGCTGCACCACCGGGATAATCACCGATGTACCGGATGTACGCGCCGGGTCTTCTAGCGTACCATTCAAAGTATTGAGTACGACAGCCACTTCGGTTGGCTGGACGATTAAAATACCACCGGCAACTGCACTGAATAATATGCCTGCGACTAACCCTAGAATCGCCAGCAGCACACCGCCGCGTGCTGGACGCCCCTGCGAAGCTGCCACCACCGCCAGCCCTGCGCCCGCGAGAAAGATGGCAAATGCCCCCAACGCAATGATATTGAGAATAGAACTCAGCCCACCCATTTTTGATTTGCTCCTTTGGCAAAGTAATTGTCATGTTGAATTACGGTTGGCTCCCGATTAGAGAATGATTATACTCCTCACTGTCTAATTCCCCACATTCACTCATGGAGGTGTTACAATTCCGCCACTGGAGCGCAAACCATGCCTACACTCTATACGACAATTGGCCCCTGGACGTTTCCAACTTTTAACCTGTTTTTGACGCTGGCCGTGCTGGTCAGTGCTGGTGTTGGTCTGCGGCGAGTCGCGCGTCCGGGCGCGGTTGCCAACAGCTATCTCATCGCAGTGTTGGGTGCAGTTGTCGGCGCACGTTTATTCCATGTCCTTCTCAACTGGGATTATTTCGCCGATGCCCTGAACGAAATCACGATAATTAGTCTGGGCGGGCTGGATTGGCACGGCGCGGTTTTGGGCGGGATCGTCGGGTTGTTTTTGGCGGTGCGGATTCACAATTTTGTAAGGATAAGACGCACCTTGTCCCTACAGCACCTATCATTTCTTGCCTTGCTCGACACCCTCACGCCCGCGCTGCCACTCCTGGGACTGGCGGCTTGGTGGGGATGCCTCGCTGCGTCGTGCGGTTATGGCGCGGAAGTCGATAACCTGTCGCATTATCCGGTTTTCGCGGCTGCCGAGACCGCCGATGTCTACGGCATTGTCGTGCCACGCTACAACACTCAACTTTTTGGATTGATTATATCGGCGCTGGTGCTGCTGATTGTCATGCTCTTATTTTGGCGCGGATGGCTTCGCTACCGCCGTTTCTGGCTGACGCTGGCTTTTCTCAGCGCCGGGATGTTCCTGATTGGCTTCTTTCGCGGCGATCACATCTTGATATTTTTTGGTCTGCGTGGCGATCAAATCTTGGATGCCCTTTTTACGGCATTAGCAATCGTAGCTGCCAGTCGCCAATCGCTGGCTCCTGGTGGCCTTGACTGAATCTGTCTTATGCCTATCGCCATAGCGAAACGTGGCTAACGATTTCACGCACTTTTACAGGGGGATGATCGCCATGCAGGTATTGCCGATTACACTGGAACTCAACACTCTTCAAGAACTGCTGATCGCTCCCCAGAAAGACCCGTTCCAGCCCCATTTTCGCTTGATATCTGGCATTGAGGAAGTTGTTCAGGTTTTGCGGACGAAACCGGCGGGACAACCGGTTGAAATCACACTGGCACTGCCCGCCGGAACCAGCATCACGCCGGAAACTGAAGCCCAGTTCTACAAGACCGTTGCCCACTATTGCAGCGCACAGATGAAACAAAATCGAATGGAATTAGCCATTAAACGCAGCGGCGCATGGCGCGGGTTCCGCGTTGGACTGCTGATTCTGGGTGCATCGCTGGGGATAGCATCGGTTATTTCCAACACAACCTTCCTCGCCGATTGGCTCAAAAACTTCCTGACCAACGCGGTGAGCTTGTTCGGGACAGTTGCCCTGTGGAGTCCTACCGATTAGCTCTTGTTTAGCTGGTATCCCGCGCTGAAACGAGTGCGGATTTATCAAGCACTCCAGCAGGTGAGGTTCAAAATCCGTGTCGCCTCATCCACGCAGTAAAAAGCGCAGCGCATTGGGCAGACGGCGCGCCCAGGCTGGCTCGTGATGTTCGCCTTCTGGCTCGATGACATACAGCAAATCACGGTTGGGGGCATAACCTTTTTCGGTCAGGATCGCGTTCATTTTGCGGGCGCTGCTCTCGCGCGTGCCGTTATCCAGGTAAATTTTCCCCTGCACAAAAGTGCTGGCTTTCACATCGTCGTAAATCGCGCCGCCCGCGATCCAAAAGGCCGGACTCATCACACCCGCGAAGCCGAAAACCGGCGCACGGTGGAAAAATCCGTACAGGCTGATGAGGCCGCCCATCGACGATCCAATCAGACCGGTATGTTCGCGACTTGGATTCGTGCGGAAATCGCGGTCAATCATCGGCTTGAGGGTATCGGTGAGGAAATCCAGGTAATGTTCGCCCTGACCATCGCGGAAATTGGCGAAAGAGTTGTATTCCTGGACACGGGTCGCGCCCATGTGCGGGATGCCAACGACAATTGCTTCCAAGCCTTCGCGGCTCAGGGTTTCCATAGTTTCATCGACTTCCCATTCTTGCCCAGCAAAACCGGTGGCGCGGTCAAATAAATTTTGCCCATCGTGCATGTAGATGACAGGATAGGGTTTCACCGTCGCGTCATAGGAGGGCGGCAGATAAACTAGGATGTCCCGGTGATTATTCAACTGCGGACTCCATACATCGGGCAGCACTTTGAGCGTCCCAACGACGGTGTGGGGGTGCGGGGTATAAGCTTGATAATCCCGCCAGCGAGTCATGGTACTTTCCATCAAATCGTAAATCTCCAAACGCTTCACCAATAGGTAGATCAGTGGTCGCGCGTTTAGTATGCGTCTAGCAGAGATGCCAGACGCAGCGTATCATCACAATCATTTTAACCTATGCAACCTGTCTGGATGCGATAAGAAGCGCAAAATGAGCAAATTCAAACCAACATCTCTCGTGTTTCTCATGGTGATTTTGTTTCCTTTTACGGCATCAGTAGGGACGAAATATATTTCCTCCGCGTCCTTTATGACCGCGAATGCCCAGGATACATCCTGCCCCTCGCCCGATGATCTTGTCCCACAGTTGGCAGTCGATATATGGGCGCGGGTTGGATCGGGTTTGACTCATAATGTGCGCGAAACCGCTAGCACCCAAGCGGCGATTGTCGCCCAGGTTCCTGATGGCGATATTTTCCGCGTGATTGGCGGGCCAATCTGCGCCGAAAGTTTTGTCTGGTGGCAGGTCGATTACGCTGGGACACAGGGTTGGATGGCGGAAGGCGATCCCAAAACCGGGCAATATTGGTTGACTGTTTTGGACGGCCAGAATTCCCCGACTCCTGAGCCAGAAAATGGCCTGAAAACCAGCGGTTGTCAAAAGCCGCCCGAAGACTATAAACGGGTATTGGTGAATGGTGAGCAGTTGAATGATCGGACGCTGGCAATGCTGGACTATGCTCAGGAGTTGTACAGTGCCGATAGCGGCGTGATTCACTTTCGCACGTCTATCATGCAGGGCAGTTATAACCCCGGCGGAGTCGCGGCGAGTTTTGGCACGCATGACGGCGGCGGCGCGGTGGACATCTCCGTTCGCGACCCGCAAAATCATCAAATCCTGACCGCCGCAATCGCGCCGATGCTGCGGGCACTGCGCTTCGCCGGATTCGCCGCATGGCTGCGCGATACCGATGTGCTGTATAAGGGTTCGCCCATCCACATCCACGCGATTGCGATTGGCGATGCCGAACTTTCCGACGCGGCGCGCGCGCAAATCGACGGCACATTCGGTTATCTGCGCGGCTACGACGGTCTCCCGCGCGACGATGGAATCCCGCAGCCCGACAAATCCGGCGACATGATTGTCTGTCAGTGGATGGTCGAAATGGGTTTCCACGATTTGCGCCCCACAGCAGGACAAGGAAACGGCTGATGTCTTTTGAGCGTTTGCTTAAGATTTGCACTCAGGTGCTTAATCAAAAACCTTATTTGTCGTAGGATAGGTCGGATGACCGCTGTCATGCTTTAAAACGGACAAGGCGTGCCTTATCTCTACGAAGTCGAATAGGTGTGTCGCGGTTATCGCTTTGAGAATTCGCCTGACTGACAAAGGTATTTGCTTATGAAACGCCTCGCCTTCTACCTGCAATATGCCGCTAAAAATCTGCTCCGCAGCGGCCAATGGACGATTTTCGCCGTGTTCTGCGTGGCGGCGGGCGTGGCGACAGTCGTCGCACTCCGCAGCCTGGGGTTGGCGATTACCGACTCGCTGCTGACCAATTTGCGCCAGTACAATCACGGCGACATCAATGTGAGCAGTATTCCAGCCTTTGGCCCCTTCGCCGTCGCTTTCCAGCGCGGCTCCGATGAACCCTCGATTTTTCCATCCTGGCAGGTGGATCAGGTGCGCCAATGGGTAACGGAAAACGGCGGCCAGATGACAGCCTACGCCCTGGCGAGCAATGTTCAGATTACGACGGTGGACGGCGCACAGGTCGGACGCCCACAATTTTCCAGTTCGCTGTTCATTGATCCGGCCTCCTTTGCCCAAATGAATCACGTCGTCGCGCTCGATCCGGCGGGTGTGCCGCTCGATCAGCTTTTCACGGGTGGCAATGATGTGGTCATCAGCCAGAACATGGCCGAGTCGCAGAATATCAAAGTGGGCGATCAGGTGCGTGTGAGCGGCACAGAACAGCCTTTCACCGTGCGCGGCATTGTCTCCACCGAAGCAGAAGCCAATATCGAAAATATCTTCGCGGCCTTTTTCGGCTTCGCTTATTTCGATGTCAAACAGGCCGAGACACTCGGCCTGAATCCCAACCCCAACACCATCGGCATCAATTTGCCCGACGGTTCCAGTGAGGAAAAAATCGAGCAGGGCGGCGACATTCTTGGCGGTCTGGTGTACGCCCGTGAAGTCCATACCACGCCGTTTTTGCTGCGCCGCAACAAAGAAGTCTCCGATATGGTCGGGCGCTTCATCGTGGCGATGGGCTTGGGCGCGATGCTCATCGGCGGCGTGGGCATCATGAACACCATGTTGGTGCTGGTACGGCGGCGCTCGATGGAAATTGCTGCGCTCAAAACCTTTGGCTTGAAAGGCCGCCAGATTGGCGCAATGTTTTTGGCAGAAGCCTTTTTATTAGGGCTGATCGGCAGCATCGTCGGCATACTCATCGGCATCCTGATGAGCGGCATCGTCAACCGTTACGGTGAAGCCTTTTTGCAGCAAAAACTGCCCTGGAAAGTTTATCCGGAAGCGCTGCTGTTCGGTCTGGGATTGGGTCTGGTCGTAACGATGGTTTTTGGCATCCTGCCGGTACTGACAGCGACCAAAGTGCGCCCCGGCATTATTTTGCGCCCCAACGAAACTGTGATTCCGCGCGCGGGCGTGATCCAAAGTTTGCTGGCACTCGGAATCGTGGTGGTAGTCCTGGGGTTGATTGCCGGAGCGATCATCGGCCCCGCGCTCGACAAAATGACCGCCTTGCGCCTGCCACCCGCACCGATTCTCGGCATTTTGGGCGTCGGTGGGACGCTGCTGTTCCTGGGATTTTTGACTTTTTTACTCTGGATACTGGTCTGGTTCATCGGTCACATTCCCACCTTCGGCAATGTTGAACTGCGGCTGGCGCTGCGTAACTTATCCACCAATCGCTGGCGCACGGCGACAACCTTGCTGGCGCTGACGGCGGGCATGTTCGCTCTCAGCAGTATTACCTATTTCGGTTTGGGGGCGCGCGAAATTGTCAAAATTCAATTCGCACAAACCCTGGGCGGCAATGTGATGATCGTGCCGCTGCTGCCCAAAGATGTCGCCCAACCGATCATCGACCTGGGTTTGGCCTATCAAAACGGCATTGAGTACAAAACCGTGCTGAACGTGAACGCCGGACGCATCACCCGTCTCGAAGGCCAGCCAATTGTTATCGAGAAAACCACCCGCGAAGTGCCGCTGACGATTCTCACCCGCGAAACCAATAATCCCAATTTGAACAGCGGCCCGGTGCGGCAGGGACGCGACCTGACCCCCGATGACAAGGGCAAATATGTAATCGTGCTGTCGGAACAATCACTGGTCGAATCGGTGCTGCGCGGCTTCACCCTGGACGAGATCGGCATCCACGCCGGGTCGCATATCAGGCTGCGTATCCAGGGCAAAACTTACGATTTCGAAGTCGTGGGCATCGTCGGCAGCAGCAACGGTTTCGCGCCCAACATTGCGGGCGCGTTCATCCCGCCAGATGTCCCTGGCATGGATTTTCCCTACTCGGTTGATGTGATACAGGTTGACCCGCAGTACGTAAATGAGGTGCTGCTGAATATGTCCGGTATGCCGATGACTTTTGCGGTGGATGTCACTTTCATCGACGGGCTGATCCGCCGTTTGATCGACCAGTTGGCGGCGATCCCGACGGTGGTCGGTTTGCTGTCACTGCTGGCGGCGGCGGTCATCATGGCGAATACGGTGGCGCTGGCGATTTTGGAACGGCGGCGGCAGATCGGCATTTTGAAAGCCATTGGACTCAAACGCGGGCGCGTGCTGCGGATTATCCTGCTGGAAAACACGATTGTCGGTTTGCTGGGCGGCTTATTGGGCATCGGCCTGAGTTCGCTGGGTGTCTCGCTGCTGACGGCCTTAGGCACAGGCGTCGCCATTCCCATCCCGCGCGAGGCCACCTTCATCACGATTGGCTTGCTGATTGCCTCCGTCGCTATCGCCTGGATTGCCACCTTGTTGAGTGCGCGTGTTGCCGTCCGCGAGAAGGTGTTGCGCGTCCTGCGCTACGAGTGATAGTCAGTTCAAAGACAACGCACGTGTTTAGAAACTGCATTTTGTTGGGACAGGTCGCGACCTGTCAGCACACCGGACATCCCACGCGCCGGATCCGGTTGCGCTGACTTGGGTTGGGGTGTACAAGTTAAATAATCAATGGTGTTAGTTTCCTGAGCCATTTCCACCCCTCCCTAACCCTCCCCGAATTCGGGAAGGGAACAAAACACCGCAGTTTTTAGCCCCTCTCCCTGGAATTCGGGGGAGAGGGGTTGGGGTGAGGGGGTGAAGGTAACACCACAAGTTAAATCATCGCCCACATCATGAGCGTATATTTGAGTCCAGGAAAACGATTGTGATTACCAAAATCCTGCTTTTTTTGGCGTTCTACATTGTTTGGGTGATTGGGTCATTAGCGGTCATATTCGGCGCGTTTACGTCCGACCAGCAGCCGGGAGTGGTTCCGTTTCCGGCAATTGCCCTCTACCTGATCGCCATTTTGATACCCGTGTGGCTGTTTAACCGCTGGGTGATGCGGGAACCGGGCTGGTCGAAAACAGTCCTGGCGGACGGCAAACAAGCGACGGCGACCATCGTGAGCGTCAAAGATGCCGGATTCAGCTTGAATAAAGCCCGCTTCTACAAAATAAAGCTGCGGATCGAACCCCGTGATGAAGAGCCGTTTGAAGTCACCCAGGAAAAATCGCTGGCTTATTATTCACTGCCCAGTATTGGCACAACGATTCAGGTGAAGTATGACCCCGATCACCGGCAGCATGTCGTTATCCTGGGCACTGCCAACGTGTATCAGACGACATCCCGGAGTTTCAACGCGGCGAAACTCGACCCGGATTTGCAATCGCTGATGGATATGTAAACCGCCGAAACGCGCCAGCAAGGCAGCACAGCAGCGACAAATATCAGCGCGGAACTCTCCAATCTGGCGCGGCTGCATCAAAATGGCGACCTGACCGACGCTGAATTCGAGCGCGCTAAGAAAAAACTCCTGGGTTGATTTTAGTGTAAACGGCATTTTAGTTTAGGTGGTTTGCCGTTACACTAGCGGTCATCAGCAACTTTTCGATTCTCCACAATGAACTAGCGCACGCAAGGATTCAAACAATGCCTGAAAATGAATTACGCCTCCGTTATGGGATCAATCCCCATCAAGCGCCCGCACGCATCTACGCCAAAAACGGCGACCTACCGCTCAAAGTGATTAACGGCGCACCGGGTTATATCAATCTCCTGGACGCCTTAAATTCCTGGCAGTTGGTGCGGGAGTTGAAAGAAGTCGTCGGTTTACCGGCAGCCGCCTCGTTCAAACACACCAGCCCCGCCGGGGTCGGGATCGGTCTGCCGCTTTCGGACGTGCTGCGAAAGACGTATTTCGTCGGCGACCTGGAACTCTCGCCGCTGGCAACAGCCTACACACGGGCGCGCGGCGCAGACCGCATGTCATCTTATGGCGATTGGGTGGCCTTGAGCGACGAGGTGGATGCATCGACAGCGCAGGCCATTTCGCGCGAAGTCTCCGACGGCGTGATTGCGCCCAGTTTTACGCCGGAAGCCGTCGAAATTCTGAAAAAGAAAAAGAATGGCGGCTACGTACTTCTGGAAATCGACCCTAACTACAACCCGCCAGAACTGGAATCGCGGGATGTTTTTGGCATCACCTTTGAACAGCGCCGTAATGACGCCCACATTACGGCGGACTTACTGCAAAATGTGGTGACCCAAAATCGCGATATTCCACTCGCCGCGCAGCAGGATTTGCTGATCTCGCTCGTCACACTCAAATATACGCAGTCCAATTCGATCTGCTTCGCGCTCGATGGGCAGATTATCGGCAATGGCGCGGGGCAGCAGTCACGTATTCACTGCACCCGTTTGGCGGCGTCGAAGGCCGATACCTGGTATCTGCGCCAGCATCCTTCGGTGCTCAACCTCAAATTTAAAACCGGCATCAAACGCACGGATCGCGATAACGCCATCGACCAATTCCTCTCCGACGACCTGACACCCGCCGAAGAAAAACTCTGGCGCGAAAATTTTGAAGTCGTGCCGGAAAAATTGACTCTGGCTGAAAAGCGCGCATGGCTCCAGGGCTTGCAGAATGTCAGCATGGGTTCGGATGCTTTCATCCCCTTCCGCGACAATGTGGATCGTGGGCAGCGCAGCGGCGTGAAATATATCGTCCAGACCGGCAACTCCCTGCGCGATGACAGCGTGATTCAAGCCTGCGATGAGTACGGTATGGTCATGGTGATGTGCGGGCTGCGGCTGTTCACCCATTGATGACGGTTGCATCAAATTGCAAAATCATAATTGAACCGCCATCCCACAGGGAGGCTTCGCACAGACGCAAAGAGCGCCAAGAGATAAGTTAAAAAACCTCTTTTCTTGGCGAATTTGGCATCTTGGCGGTTTATCATGTTTAGATTCCAGCCTTGAATTGGTTTGCCCTTGCCCTGTCGCGATATACTATACGGATCGTTATTTGATTGAACGAAGGGATGCAGGCAGAATGCTCGCATCATTCTCTATCGACGACGCCATCCTGAGCGCGACGGATGATTATGTCGAGGTGACTCTCACCTTCGACGATGGCAGCGAAAGATGGTGTTTTTTCATCACGCCCGAATATATTGCCAAGTCGTTGGACAAACGCCACCCACAGTCGAGGCCGCTCAAAGGCAATGAGGATTTCACACCCTCAATTGCCTTCCTCGGCGAAACCCTCACCACCGAGACTGGGATACAGTTCGGCATGGTCTATGCGCCGCATATGATTGTTGTGTCGGAGATGTCTGAAAGCGTAATCGCCGAAACCCTGCGTTATCTGGAAGTCATGGGCGAACTCGAAGACTGCTCCAAGCCGATGAGCTAAGAAGCGGATAGCTTTTAGCCATTAGCTGGAATTCGATTCGGCGTCTGTAGGGACACGATATATCGTGTCCATTTGGAAATATTTACTGCATCCGGCAACCATAAATATGTTTGCACCAAGAGGGCTTGTCGCCGACAGGCTCCTACGAGAAACCCGCCTTCGCTTTATTCCAATATGAGACAAAAACAAACAGCCCCGCCGAAATTGGCGAGGCTGTCTATTGTCCAGAAGTGCTTTGTATTTTACGCTGTACTCAGCACTTTGTACTCTGTACTTCTAATTACTTTTGCCCCATCACCGCGCCTAGCGTCACGCAGGCGTTGCAGGTGTTGTTCGGGCGGATCATCGCGTACCCGGCCTGCGGATCAGCACCATAGGTAGTCGAGTCAACATTCCAGATAATCATCAGCCGCACGCGCCCCTGCGCCTTCGACAGCGAGGCCGCTTCCGCCAGCCAGACTGCCTGATCCTGCGCGGTCACGTTGGCCGCCCATGAGAAGGCGGCGGGCAGCGCCGGATAACCTTCAGCCGACAGGTAGCCGAGTTCGGTGAAACACAGCGGCTTGGACGGGAACACGCTCGAATACAGGTTCACCATCGTCTGATAGTAACGGGTGTAGTGATTCGGATTGCCGCGCGGGTCGCCGCTGGTCTTGCTGGGAGAGAGGATACCCTCGTTGTAGTGGATGCCCACGCAGTCCATCGAATTGGCCGCGCCTGCCTGTGCCATCTGCCGCAGGAAAATATCATCGTCGCAGCCGTTGTTGGTGCATTTCCCGCCGAAGAAACCGGTGGGCGAAGGTGCGCCGCTGATAACCAGCACCGCCGGATTGGCGCTCTTGATCGCCGCATAAGCCGCGCTCAACATCTGCGTGTAGCTAGTGCCGTTAATCTGTCCGGCAGGCCATTCACGGTCAATATTCTGCTCGTTCCAGACCTCGATGCCATCCGGGTTGAGCGCCGCCACGCCTTTCAGGAAGTTGGCGAAATTCTGGTAATACTGACCGGGATTCGCGGCCAATTGACCGGGATTGCCGACCACACTCAACAGAATCTTGAAGCCGTTGGAACGGGCGGCGTCAATTGCGCCCTTCGCGATGCTGGGGGCAGCGCTGCCATCCCATACGATCTGGCTCTTGGCCCAGGTCATGCCCGCGCCCTTCATCTGCGTCGGATACGAGAAGCTAAAGACTTGACCGCCGAGTTCAAACCCGCCCGTGACGGGTGGTTGGTTACTGCCGCCCGGTGCGGCTGTCGGGACGGGGCCTGTGCCACTGCCGCCCGGAACCTTCAACACCTGTCCAGCGTAAATCAGGTTCGGGTTGGCGATATTATTCAGGCTGGCGAG
>JBDTNB010000016.1:0-72667 GCA_039933955.1 Chloroflexota bacterium | reverse complement strand
TTTGCTTTCGCGTGCTGCATTGGTCTGCAACTGCGCCTGTGGGCGTATTTGCTGCACAGGCCGCCGGACATTAATCGTCGCCGTTAACAGTTGATAAGCCGCCTGCGCGCGAATTTCATCCAACATCCCCTGCCACATCGCAAACGATTGGCGCTTATATTCGACCAGTGGGTCTTTCTGCGCAATCGAGACCAGGCCGATACCTTCACGTAGCATATCCAGATCGGTCAGGTGACGCTGCCAATGCCGATCAACTGTACCTAACATCACGTAACGTTCCAAACGGTTCACCATACCCGGTTCGACCCGGTTGGTCTCTTCCGTCTTGAGGTCGTAGGCTTCGTGAACCGCCTCGATCACCTCGGTTTCGAGTTCATCAATGCTTTTCCCGGCCATCGTCTCCGGGTTGATGTGCTCTGGCACGGGGAAAACCGCCAGCAGACGGCGATACATGGCTTCTATGTCCCACAATTCCGGTGCGTCATCTTCCGGCGCGAGTTCGTCAATCACATCAACCACTGCTGCTTCCAGGATTTTGATATAGTCGTCGCGCATCGAGTCTTTTTCCAGCACTTCACGCCGCTGGCGGTAGATGACTTCGCGCTGTTTGTTCACTACATCGTCGTATTCCAACACACGCTTGCGGATGTCGAAGTTGTGGCCTTCGACGCGCACCTGCGCCTGGGCAATCGAACGACTAATCATTCCGTGTTCAATCGGTTCATCCTCGGCCATATTCGCCCAGGACATGAAGCCTTTCACGCGATCACCACCAAAGCGCTTCATCAGATCGTCTTCCAGGCTCAAATAGAAACGTGTCTCGCCCGGATCCCCCTGACGCCCACAGCGCCCTCGAAGCTGATTGTCGATACGCCGCGCTTCATGACGTTCCGTGCCGAGGACGAATAAGCCGCCCTGCTCCAGAATTTTTTTCCGATCTACCGCACACTGAGCCTCGGCTTCTTCCAGGGCAGCCTCCCATTGTTCCGGGGTCATTTCCGTGAACTCGACACCCTGCTTGCGAAGCTTTTCACGCGCCATCCCTTCCGGGTTGCCGCCCAGCAAAATATCGACACCACGCCCCGCCATATTGGTCGCAATCGTGACTGCGGCGAAGCGTCCGGCCTGGGCGATGATCCCGGCCTCGCGCTCATGCTGCTTGGCGTTCAAGACTTCATGTTTGATGCCTGCACGTTCCAGCATTTTGCTGAGTCGCTCCGAGGTTTCAATCGCCACCGTACCTACCAGTATAGGTTGACCTCGTTGGTTTCGTTCCTTAATTTCTTCCGTAACCGCTTTGAATTTCGCGGCTTCGGACATGTAAATCAGGTCTTCATAGTCTTCGCGGATGATCGGCAGATTGGTCGGAATGGCGACCACATCAAGGTTATAGATTTTCTCAAACTCTTCCGATTCAGTGAGCGCCGTACCAGTCATGCCTGCCAGTTTCTCGTACATGCGGAAGAAGTTCTGGAAGGTAATCGTCGCCAGAGTCAGATTTTCGCGGCGGACTTTTACGCCTTCTTTGGCTTCAATTGCCTGATGCAACCCTTCGGAAAAACGGCGTCCATGCATCAATCGGCCCGTGAATTCGTCTACGATGACGACTTCTTTGCCTTCACGCCCATTCTGGATAATGTATTCTTTGTCCAGGTGATACAGCGCCATCGCCCGCAGCGAATTATCCAGATACGGGATCATGTCGGAATGGCTGGGATGATAAAGCTGATCGATGCCCAGTTTACGCTCGATTTTTTCAACACCTCTGTCGGTCAGATAAGCGACACGATCCTTAATATCAACGATGTAATCGCCATCGGGTTCTTCGTCTTCGACACTTTTGTCGCTGCTGATTTGAAGCATTTTGACAATCTGGGCGAAATCTTTGTAGAGAGGGGAGGGTTCTTCGGCTGGGCCAGAGATGATAAGCGGGGTACGGGCTTCGTCGATCAGAATGTTGTCTACTTCATCGACGATAGCAAAGTACAGATATTCCGGCTGTACCATCTGGGTTTTGTCGAGCACCATGTTGTCGCGCAGGTAATCAAACCCAAATTCGTTGTTAGTACCATAGGTGATGTTCGTGTGATACGAATCGTGGCGTTTGCTGGGGCGCAGGTTCTGGTAACGCGCATCGGCAGATTGGAACAGCGGATCATAAATAAATGAACCGGCTTCAGGATCAGGGCTGTCACCTTTGCTCTGGATAACGCCTACCGTCATGCCTAACGCCTGATAAATCGGCCCCATCGTTTGTGCGCCGACCTTGCTCAGGTAATCGTTCGGTGTGACCAGATGCACGCCTTTGCCGGTGAGCGCGTTCAGATAAAGCGGCAATGTGGCCGTCAGGGTTTTACCTTCACCGGTTTTCATTTCGGCAATGCGTCCCTGATGCAGCACGATGCCACCGATCATCTGCACATCAAAATGGCGCTGACCAATTGTCCGCATTGAAGCTTCCCGCACTGCCGCATAGGCTTCTACCAGCAAACTGTCCAACGTCGTGCCATCGGCCAGTCGCTTTTTGAATTCATCGGTTTTCGCGCGCAGTTGCTCGTCCGTGAGCTTTTTCATATCTGGCTCAAGGGCGTTAATTTTATCGACGGTTTCCCGGTAACGCGATAAAGCGCGCTCGATGGGATCGCCGACAACTTTCTTCAAGACATTTTTAAACATGGAGTAGCCTCAATTTCAACAGCGAGTTCATCGCCTGTCGTGCTGAATTCGGAGACAGATTATATCATAGACCAATAAAACACCAGTGAAAACTGCGTATATTTTTTGCATGATCTGCACAAATTATCAGATGATTGCGCCATTATCGTGATGATGCACAGCCTATATGACAATTTTTCGCAGAAAAAAGAAATTATGGGAGTGGGATTAAAGAATAGCAAATAATTTGTCTCAAATTCACATTATAGTGCATAGACACAACGGCAAAGGACGAAATTACATGGTCACGGCATCTTTTATTAGCAAAAACTCATGAATAAAATTTTCGCCCTCACCACACGCGGCCTGGAATCGATCAGCGCCGACGAAATAGCCTCACTGCCGGGAATGCACATCACCGAAACGGCCTACCGGCGGGTCGCTGCATCCTATGAAGGATCGCCAATTTCGCTTTTGAATTTGCGCACAGTTGATGATCTCTACCTGGATATAACGGCCTGGAATAATGTCATCCATACCCGCGACATGCTGGCAGTGATAAAAACCTGGAGTGCAGAACTTGATCTCAGCGAAGCGGCGCAAATTTGTGCATCCATCCGACCTATACGAAATGATTCATTTTCGGTAACAGCCAGCTTTGTCGGCAAACGGAATTACAGCGCTGACGAGATTAAAACTGCGGCAAGCGAGGGCATTTCCAGCGCAAATCCCTGGATATATACGCCCGATGACCGTGAGGCCGATTTCAACATCCGCATTTTTATAGACCATGAAACCGCGTTTGTGGGCGTGCGATTGAGCAAATCGCCACTCCATGAACGGGGCTATAAACAATCCCAGCGCGCCGGATCGCTCAAGCCACCGGTTGCGGCGGCTATGCTGCAACTTGCCGAGGTATCCGCCGGTCATAGGCTGCTTGATCCCTGCTGTGGCGTGGGGACGATTCTGATTGAAGGCGCAATGATGGGGGCGGTTGCATCTGGTGGTGATTTGGACACTGATGCAGTTGCAGCGGCAAAGGCTAATGCAAATTTAGCGGGCGTAAAAGTGGGGATTCAAACCTGGGATGCGCGGACACTGCCCATTCCTGAAAGATCAATCAACCGCATCGTGACGAATCTCCCCTGGGGCAGACAAATTGTCGTGGATGAGCCGTTGGAAACCTTTTATGGGGATGTCTGCGGTGAGATGGAACGGGTGCTTGCACCTGGGGGGCGTATCGCTATTTTGACCAACACGCCCCAACTGCTGCACTTCAAACAGTTGAGTCAGGAGAGGGCGATTGAGATCAGCCTATTCGGTCAAACCCCGACCATCGCCCTGTATACGTCTATTCGTTGAACAATGCGCCAACACTCTGGCCGAGATGCGCGCGCAGGATGACCTCGCCCAGCAGCGGCGCAACCGACAGAATCTTCATATTTGGCAGCAGCTTTTCGGGCGGGAGCGGAACGGTGTTGGTTGTGATAATTTCCTTCAAGCCCAAATCGTTCAGGCGTTCAAAAGCTTTATCTTTCAGCAGTGCGTGACTGAAGACCAGATAAATATCCTTCGCACCTTTTTCGCGGATAGCCTCAACTGCTTTGGCAATTGTACCGCCTGACAGGACTTCATCATCGACCAACAAAACATTTTTGCCTTCCACCTCACCGATGATGCTTAGCGCTTCGGCCTGGCCGGTATTAAAAAGACGCCGCTTTTCGACGATGGCAAGCGGCGTTCCTAATTTTTCCGCCCAGTTGCGGGCTTTTTTGGCGAATCCCAGATCAGCCGAACAGACCACCAGATCGGGAATATTCTTATCCTGCACATAATCACTGAGCAAATGGAATGAGGTCAGCGCGTCGCCGGGAATATTAAAGAAGCCCTGGATTTGTCCGGCATGGAGGTCAATCGTCATATAGCGATCTGCCCCGGCGACTTCAATCATATTGGCGACCAAACGAGCCGTGATGGGCACACGGGGTTGATCTTTTTTATCGGAGCGGGTGTAGGAGAGGTAGGGAACTACCACATTGATACGTCCGGCAGAATCGCGCTTGAAAGCGTCAATCATGATGAGCATTTCCATGATGTTGTCGTGCAGCGGTGTCCACATGGTCTGCACAAGGTACACATCCTGGCCGCGGACGCTTTCCCCCAACCGGACGAAGATATTCTCGTTCGGGAAAACGATCCGCTCCCATTTGCCGAGCGGCAGCTTCAAATGCGCACCGATTTCGGCGCATAAAACCTGCGACGCTGACCCCGCAAACAACATAATATTCCCATGTGCGCTGGGCTTGTCGGAATGTGCCGGATGCACCTCGCCGTCTCGGACAATTTTAGTTCCTGGTACTTTCGCCAATGTCTTCTCCATAAGCTCTATCAACCCTCGACTGCCAATTTCCATTTTAATGATTAATGTAGGGGCGTTCAAATGAACGCCCCTACGATTGTACTTTTGCGAGTGCCTGGTCATGTAGAGCCAGGATTTGTTCGACTGCCGATTGTGGATCCATTTCGCGGGATTGCACACGGGCAATGATCGGGGCAATGGCCTCGGAAGGCACGTTTTCTAATAAGCGTGTCACCAACGCCGCCCGCAAACGCTCGTGCAATTCAATTTCAATATGCTGGCGCTCAACATCAGCTAATTGTTCCGGTTTGCTCAGATATTCACGGTGCGCCGCAATCGCTGCCACAACTTCGTCAATACCCTGCCCCTCGATAGCGACTGTTCGCACAATCGGCGGCAGCCAAAAACTGGCGCTGTGACCGTTCGGCGCGGGTTGTTCAACTGGTAAAAGCTGTCCATGATGGCTGGCAAGTTGGTCACGTGCGGCGGGATGCCCTAATTCGAGCATGGCTTTTAGTCCACGAACGGTGTTATCCGCACCGGGTCGATCCGCCTTGTTGACCACCAGCACATCAGCGATTTCCAGGATACCGGCTTTGATGGCCTGCACATCATCACCGAGTCCAGGCGCTTCCACAACAATCGTGGTCTGGGCGGTGCGGACAATATCGACTTCGCTTTGACCCGCGCCGACAGTTTCAATCAGGACAATATCAAAACCTGCCGCATCGAGCACGCGGACGGCATCACGGGTTGCGCGGGAAAGGCCACCCAGGCTGCCGCGTGTCGCCATGCTGCGGATGAAAACGCCCTTATCACCGCTGAGGTCGCGCATTCGGATACGATCACCGAGGATTGCGCCGCCGGAAAATGGGCTGGTGGGGTCAACCGCCAGGATACCAACCGTTTTATCCTGAGCGCGATAGGCTTTCGCCAATGCGTTCACCAGCGAGCTTTTGCCCGTCCCCGGCGCGCCGGTAATGCCAATCACCCACGCTCGCCCGGTATGCGGGAACAATTCAGCCAGACTTTGCTCGACACCGGGGCGTTTATTTTCGACAGCCGTCAATAGGCGTGCCAGCGCGCGGCGATCTCCATTTAAAACAGGCTGAACCAATTCGCTCATCAGGTGTGATGTCCACCTTTTTCAGCCATTGATTTGCGGATATGGGTCACAATTGCCTCGGTATTGGTTCCCGGCCCAAAAATACCAGACACGCCCATCTGCTGCAACGCTGGAATATCGTCGTCGGGTATGATCCCGCCGATGAGCAGCAGCACATCACTCAGGCCGTTGTCATCCATCACCTGCCGGATGCGCGGCACAAGCGCCATATGTGCGCCGCTGAGAATGCTCAGGCCGACGACATCAACATCTTCCTGTAAGGCGGCTTCGGCAATCATCTCTGGCGTCTGGCGCAAACCGGTATAGATCACTTCCATTCCAGCATCACGCAAGGCCCGCGCAATCACTTTTGCGCCGCGATCATGACCATCGAGACCCGGTTTGGCGATCAACACACGGATGGCTTCATTGGTTTCCATAGTGGGTAGTGTCCTATCTGGCGTGGGCGCTATCACATTCCAACCCACATACGACGGAATGCCTATTTTGCCGCAGACCTAAACCGCGTAAAATCTTTATCAAGCTATTATCCCTATTATATCAGGACGGGTCACATCCCGGAACGATTAAAACCCGAATCAAACCAAATCCCAAGCTTCCTAAATAGCTGTATGTTACAAACAATGCTAGAATAGTAAGATGCAATTTACGAAATTGCGGAGGACACGACCCGATGGGCGCTGCATCAACCAGCAGTAAGAACACTAACCCCGCCTCAACCTCCACACAGGAGGCTGTCAGCGCGCGGGCGATGCGTGCTGCGCTGCCATATCCCTATCACCGGCTGCGTGTGGGTTTAACGCTCGCTGTCTCCGCGATTGCGATTCTGGCCTTTGCGACGCTACTGGTCGCGGCCTTTGAATGGCGGAACCATCCGTTTTTCGGCGCGATGCTCAACCCCGATATGGTTGTGGACGGCAGTACCAGCATCACCGATGCAAAATGGCCGGGGCTGCAAGCCGGACTCGCACGGCTTGACCATGTGACGGCGATCAATGGCGACGTGCTAGCCGCTGACTCGCGCGATTATTACGCCGCACGTACCCATTTCCGCGAGATTGTGAGCGGTCTGAACCCTGGCGATACGATCCAGGTGACTTTCGAACGACCTGCGTCTGGCACAGAAGTGACGTTGTATAACGATGAGACCTGCGCCGCCGCACAAGGTGGAGTCGCGCTGTGCAATGTTGCCTACACGGTTCAAAGTTTCCCCGACAATGATTTCCTGACAGCCTTTGCAATTCCGTTCGTGGTAGGTCTGCTGACTATCGTCATCGGCATCGCCGTTTTTTACCTGCGCCCGAACCAACCTGCCGCGCGTCTGCTGACACTCTACTGCCTCGCGCAAGGGGTTTTCATGGGCGGGGCGTTCGACATCAACAACACCTACGTGCTGCCCACTTTGTGGGTTTTTGCGACGTTGTTTATCGCCGCGCCAATTGCAACTTTTGCACTGGTTTTCCCGGTCAAGGTCACACCTTTATACCGTTGGCCGAAACTGATTTTTGTGCCGCTGCTGATCAACATTATCATTGCGGCAGCCTGTTTTGCACTGTATTTCAACCCGCCGACACCACAGTCATTCCCTTTCACTTTCCAGCCGGGATTGTTCCTGGCGGTTGCGGCGGCAACCCTGTTGTTCGTTGATTTGCTGCGCCGCCGGGTGCGGGCGACGACCCCAACCATCCGCGACCAGAGCAATACGGTGCTCATCGGCATTGCGCTGACGGTTGCGCCGATTTTGTTCTGGGTCATCAATACCATCGCACAAGCGCTCACGGGCAGCACACCGATTGTTTTCAATACCTCGGCGATTATGCCGTTCTTCCTGATGCCACCGGTCACAATGGCCTATGCCGTGCTGCAATATCGCACGCTCGATACCGATAAGGTCATCAGCCAGGGGATCACCTACAGCATTTTGCTCGTCAGCCTGATCCTGGGTTATTTTCTGCTGGTGTTCGGGGCAAGTCTGGTGGCACGGACAGCGCTGCAACTGCACGCCAACGATCCCTTGTTGATCGCGCTCACGATCTTCATCATCGCCGTGTTGTTTTTGCCGGTGCGGACGTTCTTGCAACGGCGCATTGACCAGATTTATTTCCGCAGGCGCAGCAACTATCAGGGCAAAGTTGAATCATTTGGGCGTACTTTGACGGCGCTGGTGGAATTTGACCAGATCGTCAGCGCCTTTCACAAACAGCTTGACGACACGATTAACCCATCGCGGATATTTGTGTTTGTACCCAACCGCCAAACCGGCGATTACACCGCTTACGGCAAACCCAAACCGGACACGGATGTCCATTTTTCGCCGAGCAGCCCGCTGATTGCGCTGCTCAAATCGCTGCCTGAAGACAGCGATTACATTTACCTGCAACCGGGTCATCCCTGGCCGCAGGATTTAGTTTCGGAGCGTTCGCGTCTGAATATCCTCAAGACGCTGGTTATCGCCCGTCTGCGCGGACGTAAAGAACTGGTCGGGTTTGTGTGCATCGCCCCGCCCCGTTCGGATGCCCGTACCTACCAGTTTGAAGAACTGCGTTTCATCCAGAACATCACCAACCAGATGGCCGTTTCTGTCGAACGTGCGCAGGTGGTCGAGTCGCTGGAACGCCGTGTGCGTGAACTGGACGTTTTGAGCCAGGTCAGCCAAGCGGTCAACTTCACTATCGAATTCGACGATTTGCTGGAACTCATCAACGCGCAGACCGATAAACTGCTGGAAGCGCCGCATTTTTACATCGTCCTGCGCGAACGCAGCACCGACAAACTGTACTTTGCATTCTTCCTGGAAGATTACGAACGCTATCGTGACAAGGAAAATCGGCGCTGGCTGATGGGGCGCGACCTGTTCAGCGAAGTGGTGCGTACCGGCCTGCCCCTGCGCGTGGATGAATACGCCGAGCAGATGGCCGAACGCCACAGCCCGATCATTTACGAAGACACCAACCTCAAGAGTTGGATGGGCGTGCCACTGATCGCCGGTAACATCACGCTGGGTCTGCTGGCCGTCGGCACAACCGAATCCGGCAAAATGTACAGCGACGATCAGTTGAAAATCTTCGGCGACATCGGTTCACTCGCGGCGACCTCGCTGGATAAAGCCCGTCTGTTCGCCGAAACCAACCTGCGCGCACGCCAGCTTTCGGCGCTCAACGACATCAGTCAGAAACTCGCGTCAGAATTAAACGTCGAAAACCTGCTTGACCTCATCACCAACAGCGCGGTGGCGATTTTGGATGCCGAGGCCGGTTCACTGCTGCTGATGGTCGAAGATGGAACCGAATTGGAATTCCGGGTCGCTGTGGGTAGTTCCGGTCAGGACTTAATCGGCAAACGCTTCCCGGCGAAAAAAGGTCTGGTTGGTGAAGTGGCGACGACCAGCAAACCGGTCATCGTCAACGACGCGGCCAATGATCCGCGCTGGGGTGGCGAAGTGGCGAAGGGCGCATTCAGCACCACCGCCGTGTTAGCCGTGCCGCTGATCGCTCAAAACCGCGTCGTGGGTGTGCTGGAAGTCTTAAATCGCAAAGGCGGCGGGGCCTATATCAAAGAAGACGCTGACCTGCTGACGACCTTCGCCGGTCAGGCAGCGGTTGCCATCGAGAACGCGCGCTTGTTCGAAATGACCGATTTGCAGTTGAACTCGCGCGTAAAAGAACTCGAAGCGATGGAAAAGATCGACGTTGAACTCAACCGTTCGCTCGATCTCAAAACAGTATCGAACCACACCCTGCGTTGGGCGATTGCCAACAGCGGTGCATCGGCGGGTGTGTTGGGATTGGTCGTCGGCAAAGCGCCGGAACAATTCCTGCAAATTGTTTCCTCCTACGGCTATGCGGATGAAGACCAGCCGGAAGGCGCAGACGGCGCAATGTGGCCGTTGGATCGCGGCATTGTCAGCCGTGTGCTCCGTACCCGGCAGGCCGACCTCGCGCCGGATGTCAAAATCGACCCCAGCTATATCCCCAGCCTGCGCGGATCGAGCAGCCAATTGACAATTCCGATGATGTCTGCGGGTGAAATCAACGCGCTGTTGGTGCTGGAAAAAGATCATGAACCACGCCTCAACCTGCTCGATCAGGCGTTTGCACAACGGTTGGCGGAACACGCCAGCATCGCGATCACTAATGCCCAGTTCTACGCTGAACTGACGCGCGCCAACGAATCCAAGAGCGAGTTCGTCAGCTTCGTGGCGCACGAATTGAAAACACCGATGACCTCAATGAAGGGTTATACCGACCTGTTGTTGAGCGGCGTGGCGGGCAAATTGACCGATCAGCAGTCGAGCTTCCTGAGCACGGTACGCTCCAATATTGACCGTATGAACACGCTGGTCAGCGACCTGAACGATGTGACCAAGCTGCAAACCGACAACCTGCGCATGGAATTCGCGCCGGTAGACTTCCGCAACATCATCACCGAAACCCTGCGCCCGCTCACCAAGCAAATCGAGGACAAGGGCCAGACGTTGAACATGAACATGCCCAAGGATATGCCCAATATCCAGGCCGACCAGAACCGTCTGATCCAGGTGATGACCAACCTGGTCAGCAACGCCTACAAATACACCCCGCCAGACGGTGACATCCATGTCAACGGCGAGGTGATGCAGCGCAACCTGGACGCAAAAGGCCGCGATATGGGGCCATCGTTACACGTCAGCGTGCAGGATACGGGCATCGGTATGAGTGAAGAAGACCTCGCCAAATTGTTCACACCTTACTTCCGCAGTGATAACCCGCTGACGCGCGAACAACCCGGTACGGGTCTCGGCCTGACGATCACACGCGGGATCATCGCCGGACACAGTGGGCGCATCTGGGTCGAAAGCCAGATCAACAAGGGGACGACCTTCCACTTCACCGTGCCGCTAGCCGCCGAAGAGCCGGAAGCCGAAGAGGTCGAAAGCGACACGCAGCCGGTGAAATAAGCGGATAGCTGTTAGCTTAAGAGAAAAGCGTATCCCAGAGAGACAGAGATTCAGAGGATCAGAGTAGAGATTGTAGGGGCTTGCCGGTGGCAAGCCCTTTTACGTCAATGCGGGTAAATAATGAGACTTTATCAGAAGAAAGTGTCTATCTATATATTGCTAACGATCATTTTCTTCATCATCATATGCACTTGCTATTTCATCATGTCGCCACAGTTATATGCCTCTTTCGGATGCGCATTTGCATGTGCACATCCGATCCCCACGCTAACTGCACTTCCATAAATAAAAAGGACACGGCGTGCCGTGTCCCTACGAAAATATTTACCTGTCTCGATTACGCCAGATGCGGGGCGAGTTTGGCGGTCAGTTTATCCTTCGGCTGATAGCCGGTGATGCGCTCGACAGCCTTGCCATCCTTGAACAGAATCAAGGTCGGGATGCCCATGATGCCGTAGCTCATGAGGATGTCTGGATGTGCATCGGCGTCCAGCTTGCCGACGCGCACTTTGCCCTGATATTCCTCAGCGATTTGATCGACAAGAGGCGCGATCATCTTACAAGGGCCGCACCATTCCGCCCAGAAATCGACCAGAACCGGCTCACTCGAACCCAGGACTTCGTTCTGGAAATTATCCTGTGTGACTTCAAAGGTCTTGGCACCCATTGTGATGAACTCCTCAATTGTTTGACTTTGTTCCCGCAGATTACCATAAAATCCTGGGAATTAACAGAAGCTTTTGTAAGAACTATATCGTTTTTTGTCGAAGACGATCTCTATTGATTCAGACGCGGGCTGCGGGGGTGGTCTTACTAAAGGAGCGGTTAGCTTTTAGCGATTAGTAGTTAGCCAAAAGCAAAGCAATAAAAAAAGAGCGATAAGTGAGATGTCTCCCCTATGGGCTGTGGATTATGTTAAAATACAGATGGAAGAACCACTATTTATTGGAAGATTCACCGTATGACTCAAGATGATGCACAGCTACCGGAGCTTACCAAACGCCAGGAAGACATCCTGTCATTGATTATCCGCTCGTTTACGCAGACACCGGAACCGGTTAGCTCCAAATTTCTGGTCGAAAATTCCAGCCTGAACGTGAGTTCGGCGACGATCCGTAACGAGATGGCGGCGCTGGAAGAACTGGGTTATATCGCCGCGCCGCATACGTCTGCCGGACGTGTGCCGACGGAAAATGGCTACCGTTATTTCGTCAAACGGCTGATTAGTGTGGTGGATTTGAGCAGCACCGAGCGCACGCGCATCGCCGAGAAATTCCAGGGGTCGCCGCTGGCAACCGAAAATTGGATGCGTCTGGCGGCGACGATTCTGGCACGCACGGCTAACAGCGCCGCGCTGGTCACACCGCCGATTGCCGAAACCAGCCGCTTCAAACACCTGGAATTGATCGCGATCCAGGGACGGTTGGTGTTGATGGTGCTGGTGCTGCATGGCGGCGCGGTGCATCAACAAATGTTGAACCTGCACGAGGCCGTCCCACAGCCGCAATTAAGTGATGTTGCGTCGCGGATTAACGCCCTATGCGAAGGCTTGAATAGTAACGAACTGCGTATGAAAGGCGTCCAACTGCAACTGTTGGAACGCGAAGTGATTGATCTGGCTGCCGAACTCATGGAACGGGCGGACACCAATCAAGTCCGGCTGATTTACCGCGATGGCCTGAGCGAAATCATCAGTACCTTCCAGAACAATGAAGGGGCACAGCAGGCCGTCCGCGTGTTCGAGGAACGGGCTTTTTTGAATATGATTCTGGACGAAATACTGACGCCTAACCATAACAGTGTGCAGGTACTCATTGGCGGCGAGGGACGCTGGGAAGAACTGCGTCACCTGAGCATGGTGTTGAGCCGCTACGGCATTCCTGGTCAGGTGAGCGGCACAGTGGGCGTACTCGGCCCGACGCATATCAATTACGGGCGGGCGATCAGCACGGTGCGCTATGTTGCCTCGTTAATGACTGACGCTTTGACCACCATGTACGAAATACCGGACGGCAAGGCGGGTGAATCAGAAAAAAAATAGGGTTTGTCGGCTACAAATCCCTACGATGGTATGGTTGGTGGGTGTGGCGGCGTCAATGGCAGGGTTGGCGGAATTGCCGCCGAGGTGTGCAGCGGGAAGTACGAGAAGCGCCGCCGCGTTAGCGCAACTGCGGCGAGAATGGGGGACGAATCCGCCGCTGTGAGACTCTTGCGACTTTTCGTCATTGCGCGGCGAGAATAGCTGAAACTGCCGCCGCAATTGCAAATGGCATATGCCAAGTTTCACGTTCCGAGTACAATAGAGAGACACAGCAGCTTCACCCAAAAATAATACTGTCATCATCGTACCACGTTTTTGGGTATAAAAGTGGAACATTTGTTCGAACATTTGTTTCGTTTTTACGGGAAACTCTACTCAGAATCTCATCAAATTAGCAGACTCCTGATAGATTTGCTAACGCGATTCTGATAAAATATTTGCTACACTGTATGTGCGCCTCAAAAGGCGTATATTGCTGCCAGCTACAAGAGAGGAATTGAACCTGTGAGTCAAAAGGATACAACGAACACCCTACACGAGGACGAAACGCCGCCAGACGTACCCGTTGAATCCGCCGCGACGCAGGCTGCTGATAACCCCACTACCCCGACGGAGGCCAAGCCAGAAGCACTGGCTGCGATGGAAAAGAAAGTCAAAGAATATATGGACGGTTGGATGCGGGAACGCGCCGACTTCGCCAACTACAAGAAGCGTGTCGAGAATCAACTCCGCGACAGCGCCCAGAATGCTGCTGTCGACGCCCTGGTAAACTTACTCCCGGTGATTGACGATTTCGAACGCGCGATGAACAATGTACCGCCAGATTTGGCGGGCAACCCCTGGCTGAACGGTGTATCCATGATCCAACGCAAATTCCAGAAAATGCTGGATGACCAGGGTGTGACTATTCTCGATCCGGTGGGCGAAATTTTTGACCCCAGTCGCCATGAAGCGGTAGGCATGGAGGACAGCAGCGACGTAGAAAGCGGGCATGTCACGGTGACATTGCAAAAGGGTTACGTACATGGGGATCGTGTGCTGCGCCCCGCCATCGTCAAGATAGCTAATTAGGCTAGTTACGAGTGATGCGTAAAAGATAGTGCGGCTTACTGAGTCCTGAGTACCGAGTAAAAACAATAAGACCCGTGTTCAAATGAGGCACGAGATTTCCACATAGCGTAGAAATCAATCATTTTGAACATAAAGCACGTATAGAGTAGATACAAACAATAACCTCTGGGGCAGTTCGACTGATCCCCAAATATATACAGAGTCAAAACAGGAGCATCGGACTGATATGGGCAGAATTATAGGCATTGACCTGGGTACGACGAACTCAGTAGTCGCGATTATGGAAGGCGGCCAACCGACGGTGATTCCTTCGGCAGAAGGCGGCAACCTGATCCCCTCAGTCGTCGCTATTAACCCGAAAACGAATGAGCGACTGGTGGGCAAAGTCGCGCGTAACCAGGCGGTGGTCAACCCTGAAAACACGATTTTCTCGGTCAAGCGTTTTATGGGGCGCAAATTCAGCGATCCCCAGGTGCAGGAAACGACCAAGCGGATGCCGTACAAAGTGAGCGCCGCGCCCAATGGCGACGCGCGCGTACACATGGGCGGCAAGGAATTCAGCCCGCCGGAAATTTCGGCGATGATTTTGCAGAAGCTCAAAGCTGATGCAGAAGCCTATCTGGGCGAAACGGTTGACCGTGCAGTCATCACCGTCCCAGCATACTTCAACGACGCGCAGCGTAACGCGACCAAAGACGCGGGACGCATCGCCGGATTGGATGTGCTGCGTATCATCAACGAGCCAACGGCCTCCAGTCTGGCTTATGGCATGGGCGAACACAAAAATGAAATCATCGCTGTCTACGACCTGGGCGGCGGCACATTCGATGTGTCGATCCTGGAAGTTGGTGACGGTGTGTTTGAAGTCCGCAGCACCAATGGCGATACCTATCTGGGCGGCGACAACTTCGACGAAATTATCATCGACTGGGTTGCCAACGAATTCAAGAAAGAAAATGGCATCGACCTGCGCGGAGACCGCCAAGCCCTGCAACGTTTGAAGGAAGCGGCTGAAAAGGCCAAGATCGAGTTGTCCAGCACGCTGAACACCGAGATCAACCTGCCCTTCATCACGGCAGACGCCAGCGGCCCGAAACATCTGAACATGAACCTGAGCCGCGCCAAGCTGGAAAGCATGGTGGACGCACTGATTAAGCGTTCGATTGGCCCGTGCGAAGCCGCGTTGAAGGACGCTGGCCTAACCAAAAATGAGATCAACTCTGTGATCCTGGTCGGCGGTATGACGAGAATGCCCGCCGTGCAAGAAGCAGTTAAGGGCTTCTTTGGCAAGGAACCAAGCAAGGGCGTGAACCCGGATGAAGTCGTGGCGCTGGGCGCGGCGATCCAGGCCGGTGTTTTGGGCGGCGAAGTCAAGGACATTCTGCTGCTGGACGTAACGCCTTTGAGCCTGAGCGTGGAAACGCTGGGCGGCGTGGCAACCCCGCTGATCGAACGTAACACGACGATCCCGACCAAGAAAAGCCAGGTTTTCTCAACCGCCGCCGACAGCCAGACGCAGGTTGAAATCCATGTCGTGCAGGGCGAACGCCCGATGGCAGGCGACAATAAATCGCTGGGCAAATTTATCCTGGACGGTATTCCACCCGCGCCGCGCGGCATCCCGCAAATCGAAGTGACCTTCGACATCGACGCCAACGGTATCATCAATGTGAGCGCCCAGGACAAGGCCACCGGACGCGAACAGAAAATCACCATCACCGCCAGCAGCGGTCTGGCTGAAAACGAAATTGAGCGTATGGTGAAGGACGCGGAGTCGCACGCCGCCGAAGATGCCAAGCGCAAGGAAGAGGCCGAGGTCAAGAATCAAGCTGACACGGCGATTTTCTCTGCTGAGAAATTCATCAAGGAATATGCGGATCGTTTACCTGAAGACGCGAAGAAACAGACTCAGGAAAAAATCGACGCCCTCAAAAAGGCGATGGAAGGCAGCAACTTCGAAGCCGTCAAATCGGCCACCGAAGCGCTGAGCCAGCAGCTCCAGACATTGGGCGGCAGTATGTACTCGCAGCCCGCAGGCGGCGCAGCACCAACTGGCACTGACGAAAACGGCGGCTCTAGCGGCGGACAAAAAGGCCCGGATGAAGATGTGGTAGACGCAGAGTTCACTGAAGCCTAAATTCCACAGCCGTTCCATATGCCTATATAATAGGGGTGTTGACCAAACGCCCCTATTTGTATTTTTAAGCTGTGATGGTGAGAGAGAAGACGATGTTTTTCCGCAGGAACGCCACCGACTCTTACAATCGCGGGGTTGCCGCCACCCAAAATGGTGACTTCAAACGCGCCATCAAGGAATATACACAGGCGATTCAGGTTGATGCCAGCATGGTTTCGGCTTATGAAAATCGCGGTGCAGCCCGCCATCACATCGGTGATTATAAAGGGGCGATGGAAGATTATAATCAGGTCATCAAGCTGGAACCCAAGCGTGCGTCGGCTTATTACAACCGGGCCAATCTGCGCGGCAATATGAAGGATGACAAGGGCGCAATCGCCGATTACACCCAAGCGCTGCACCTGCGCCCACAAGACGCGGATACCTATTGCAACCGGGGCGCGACCTATCTGCGACTCGGCAATCCGGACGAAGCCAAAACAGATTTCGACACGGCGATTCGCTTCAACCCGAAAGACCATATCGCCTATTTTTACTGTGCCGATCTGGAACGGGGCCGCAAAAATAATGAATCGGCGCTGGCGTATATCGATAAGTCACTGGCGTGCGCACCGAACTTCGCACAGGGCTATGTATTGCGTTCAGTCCTCTATAACACGATGAACGAGTCGGCGCGTGCCGAAGCCGATTTGAAACGCGCCATCAAAATCGATCCGTCGAACGCGAAAGCGCGCGAAATGCTGAAGGTCATGGTGGCGATCAGCTCCGCTGAGGCGTCACCCTCACCAGATGCAGAATCAAAGCCCAAGACGGCAGACGATTGGATGATGCAGGGTATTGCCCGCGCACAAAGCGGAGATGACGTGGGGGCGTTGAAGGACATCAGCGAGGCGATCCGGGTTGATCCCAAATTCGCGATGGCTTATATCAACCGATCCAAAATCTACAAAAAGATGGGGCAGCCCGACAAAGGCATCGCGGACTGTACCACCGCGATACAAATTAATCCTAAGATCGCCATTGCCTATTACAATCGCGGATCGCTGCATGGCGTGACCGATAATTTTGCCAGCGCACTGCCTGACTATGATGAAGCGATCCGGCTGGATAACACTTATGCACCGAGTTTTTATAATCGCGCCAATGCGCACCTGAGCATGGGCAATCACGATCAGGCGTATGCCGATTACAACGTGGCGATACGACTCGATCCGAAGCTCGCGCCCGCTTATTTCAACCGCTCGACCATCCGCGAAGCGCGCGGCGACATAAAAGGGGCGATTGCCGACCTGGACATGTGCATCCAGATCGCGCCGGGATTCAAACTCGCCCATCAAAATAAAGCTAAACTTTTGGGCAGTAAATAAATTATTCGCTATTTTTGAGATTGGATACCGTTATTACTGGTAGTATACTGATACCGTAGCATTTCAGAGGACTGCAACCCATTTATGGCTAAAGACTACTACGACCTGCTGGGCGTCGAACGCACAGCGAGCAAGACTGATATTAAGGCGGCCTTCCGTAAATTGGCGCGCGAGTGGCATCCCGATGTGAGCCAGCATGATGGCGCGGAAGCCCACTTCAAAGAAATCAACGAAGCCTACGAAGTGCTTTCCGACGATGAAAAACGGGCGCGTTATGACCGTTTCGGCGCGGCGGGTGTGCAGGGCAACGGTTTCGGTAATGCTGGGGCGGCGGGATTCGGCGGCTTCGAAGAAATTTTCGAGGATTTTTTCAACAACTTTGGCGGCGCACGCCAGGGTGGACGGCGGCGCGGGCCGCGTCCTGGCGCAGACCGGCGCGTGAGCGTCACGGTGACGTTTGAAGAGTCGGTGTTCGGCGTCGAAAAAGAAATCGAATTTGACCGGCTGGAAGCCTGCGAGACCTGCGCTGGCACAGGCGCGGAACCGGGTACAACACCGGTACGCTGCCCGGAATGCAAAGGCACGGGCGAAATCCGGCAGGTGCAGCAAACCTTTCTGGGCGCGATGGTACGGGCGACGACCTGCCCGCGCTGCAACGGACGCGGCGAAATCAACCCATCTCCCTGCAAAACCTGCAACGGTAATGGTCTGCTGCGCAAGCACGCGATTTTGAATGTGCAAATTCCGGCGGGCGTGCGCGAAGGACTGCAAATCCAGATCAAGGCCGAAGGCGATGCCGGTGAACACAGCGCGCCCAACGGCAACCTGTATGTCATCATCGGCGTGAAAGACCACGAATTTTTCAAGCGCAAGGACAATGACATCATCCTGGATGTCACGCTGAATGTCGCACAGGCTACACTGGGCGATAAGGTGATGGTTCCAACTGTGGACGGTGATGTTGAAGTGGTCGTCCCGGCGGGCACACAAACCGGTAAAGTTTTCCGGCTGAGGGGTAAGGGCATCCCACGCCTGCGCACCGACGGCACAAATTCCGGGCGCGGCGACCAGTTGGTGTACGTGCAGGTGGAAGTCCCGACCAACTTGACGCCCGAACAGCGCGAATTGTTCGAACGGTTAGCGGATACCCTCGGCAAAAGCATCCAGCCGCAGACCAACGGTGGACGCGGATTCTTTGACCGGGTTATGGATTTTTTCGCCGGTGAGGGGCAGAATTAGCACGGCTAAAAGTGAATAGACGATAAAATTTATCGCTAGGGGCGTTCAATTGAACGCCCCTACGAATTCCTAGAGGATGTGTAATGGACTGGATTGAAGTGGCATTGAGCGTAGACGGCGAATCGGCGGAGGCAGTGGCGGAACTGTTACAACGTTACGGGCATCAGGGCGTCGCTATCGAGCAGGAGGGCATTCCGCCGGAAGAATGGGACGATGGCGAAGCACTGCCCGCGCAGATGCTCACCATCCGCGCCTATCTGCCCGCCGACGAACGTGCTGAAGACGCCAAAATGCGCTTAGAGGCCGCGCTGGGTCATATGAGCCTGATGTACCCGATGCCGAAACCAGCCTACACTATCGTCAAGGAAGAAGATTGGGCGGAAGCCTGGAAAGCGCATTATCATCCGATCCGCATCGGGCGCAAATTGTTCATCCGCCCGCTGTGGATCGATGTGGCAACCGCGCCGGATGACATCGTGATCGCGCTCGATCCGGGCATGGCCTTCGGAACGGGGACACACCCGACGACGCAGCTTTGCCTGGAAGCGCTCGAAGATGCGGTGCAGTGGGGCGTTCAAGTGCTTGACCTGGGGACGGGATCAGGTATTTTGGCGATTGGCGCGGCGAAATTGGGCGCGGCGCACATCCTGGCGCTGGACATTGACCCGATTGCCGTGAAAGTGACTCAGGAAAATATCGAACAAAATGGCGTCGCCGAAAAAATCACGGCGCAGCAAGGCAGCCTGGAAAATGTCATCACATCAGCGCGGCGTTTTGATCTGGTGGTCGTGAATATCCTGGCACGGATTATCATCATGATGTGCGACCAGCATTTGGGCGACACGGTACGCCCTGGCGGAAAAGCGCTGTTCAGCGGGATTATTCTGGAGCAGGCTGATGATGTGGAAGCCGCACTGCGCAAGACCGGTCTCGAACCCACCGCGCGCCGTCAGGAAGGCGATTGGGTGCTGATCGAGGCGACAAGGCCACATTGATTTACGGGTATTAAAAGCGTTATTGGAAGTCAGACATGAGTTATGATCTGGATATGTTCGCTCTGCCGCCGGGAATGGACGTACATACGTTCTTTGAAACCCGCGAGACCGATGCAGAGTTATTTAGCTTCACCGAACTCACCGAAGCAGAATATGCATTTTCGCGCTCCATCGCCCTGAAAATTGCATCCTACGATTTCGGTTTCAGGTTGTTTGATGGGGATAGACGACACCTCGAACTCAATAATATCAGCAATGGCATTCAAATCGCGTTTTACAAAAACTCCATCGCCTTCATGCTGCCCTATACGCACCGGGGGGAGCAAGCGCAGGCCGTCTTCAAGAAAATATGGAAATACATCGCGATCATTCAGGCTGAAACCGGGTATGTCGTCTATGACCCGCAATTGGGCGAGGTGCTTGATTTAGAAACCGATTTCGAGAAACCGGTACAGATTTATCTATCGACAATGGTTAAAGCGGACGATATGATACGTTCAAAACCATTGCCCGCTGAATAATCATGGACACAGCAACCTTTCGCTTCGACGAAGCCCTCACCTTCTTTCTCCCCCGTTCCCGGAAAAACAAGCCAATTGTGCATCCCTTCGATTGGCGCGGCTCGGTCAAGGATATGATCGAGTCGTTGGGTGTGCCCCACCCGGAAATTGAACTGCTGCTGGCAAACGGTGTGTCGGTGGATTTTGACACCATCGTGGAAGCCGATGACCAGATTGATGTCTATGCGAATTCCGAAAGCGCAACGGTGGATGTCTCGCCCAAAGTGCCGCTGCGTCCACCGCTGGAAGGTCGTCCGTCGTTCATCCTCGACCAGCATTTGGGACGGTTGGCAGCTTACCTGCGTATGATGGGTTATGACACGCTGTACCGCAACGATTATCACGACGAAGAATTGGCGCAGGTCTCGCATGATGCGGGGCGTGTGCTGCTGACGCGCGACGTGGGCTTGCTCAAACGCGGCATTGTCGATTACGGCTATTTTGTGCGGTCAACCCACCGCGAAAAACAGTTGGCAGAACTAACCCAGCGCTATGGCCTCGAACGCTGGATCACGCCCTTCAAGCGCTGCATGAAATGTAACGGTCTGGTCGAAACGGTGAGTAAAGACAGCGTTTTGGCCGAACTCAAGGACGACACCGCCCAGTTTTATCAAGAATTTCATCGCTGTAATTCGTGCGGGCGCGTGTACTGGAAAGGGCCACATCACCAACGCATGGAAGCCCTGATGCGAGAAGTCTTAAGTCGTTAGTCAAAAGACAAATACAGTCTATTTCCTCGGAGGTCGATAATGTCCCGAACAGACGACCTGCTACACCTTCTGAATGTCCAGTATCCCATTATTCAAGCGCCGATGGTGGGGGTGGATACACCGCAATTGGCAGCAGCGGTATCCAACGCGGGAGCGCTGGGTTCGATTGGGCTGGGCGGGAGCACAGCGCAGGGGGCACGGGCGATTATCCAGGCCACGCGCGCCCTGACCGACAAACCTTTTAACGCCAACCTGTTCTGTCACCGTCCCGCCGTCGCTGATGCTGCACGCGAGGCGGCATGGCTGGCTTACCTGGAGCCATTCTTCGCCGCGTTCGATGCCCAACCGCCCGCGAACCTCAGCGAGACTTACCGCAGCTTTTTGGCCGATGAGGAAAAATTGGACGTGCTGTTGCAGGAAAAACCGGCGGTAGTCAGTTTTCATTTCGGTCTGCCGCCCGCCGAATGGATTCAGGCTTTACGCGAAGTGGGCAGTGTGACATTGGCCTGCACGACCACAGCAGAGGAAGCGGCGTTGGCAGAAGCGGCGGGTGTCGATGCGGTGATTGCCCAGGGTTTTGAGGCGGGTGGGCATCGCGGTGTGTTCGATCCGGCACAGGACAGGCAGCTTGGCACTTTCGCCTTGATTCAACTCATTGCCAAACGTTCACGCCTGCCCATCATCGCCGCCGGGGGCATCATGGACGGCCAGGGGATCGCTGCGGCCATGCGGTTGGGAGCCGGGGCGGTACAGCTTGGCACAGCTTTTATTTTATGCCAGGAGTCCGCCGCCCGCGCCCAACATCGGGCAGCGCTTCAAAGTACACGCGCCTACCATACCCAAATCACGGCGGCGATTTCAGGCCGTCCCGCGCGGGGTATGGTGAACCGGTTGTTCACCGACGTAGATCGTCCGAGTAGGCCTGCCCTGCCCGATTATCCGATCACTTATGATGCGACGAAAGCCTTGAATGCCGCCGCCAGCGCTCAGGGCAATTTCGACTTTGCGGTGCAGTGGGCGGGTCAGGGTGCGCCGCTGGCACGTGCGCTGCCAGCAGCGGAATTAGTCGCGACTCTCGTGCGCGAATGGCGCTCGGAGGTTGGCTGATACAGCCTGTCCTGAATGGTTAGGAACCATAGTACAATTAGTGTAAATTTCCCCAACAGTCCTTAACTTTGGGAGCAGCAGCATGTCAGACACAATTACGATTACCCTGGAAGTCAACAACCGAACTGAATTAGAAAATCTCGTCCACGACAAGGGCTATGATACACTTCAAGATTATCTTCTGGCACTCATCGCGGCGGATCGAAAGGTAGCTGAGGACAACCTTACACCTGGGGAACGTTTCCGCGCGGGTTGGCGTGAAGTGCTGGATGGAAATGAAGGTATCCCCTACGACGAAATGTGGGAGGGGATTGACGATGCCGCCGAAGATTGAGGTTCGCGCACTTCCCCGTTTTCAACGAGATGTAAAACACCTCTCCAAGAAGTATCGCCACCTCCGCAAAGACCTGGACTCATTTGTCGAACGATTAAGCCAGGGCGAGACTCCAGGCGACCAAATTACCCGTAGTGCATACACCGTTTACAAAGCGCGCGTAACAAATTCAGATGCACAACGCGGAAAACAGGGCGGATATCGCGTTATCTATTATGTCAAAATGCCAACGCGACTATTGCTTGTCACTATTTACGCGAAAACAGAACAATCCGATATTGATCCTGATGAGATTCGACGGATTATTGAAGAAGGCGACATGGGCGAATAATAATTACTCGCCGCTGATCGCCCCGATACACGCTCGAACCGCATCTAAAAGGCGCTCGATTTCCCAACCAGGAAGCTCCTCATTTGTCCCAGTCAAACCCGGCACATGCACAAATCCGCAGGGAATGTCGAGACCACGAGTCGCAATTTCATGGCGTGACACATAAAAAACGTGGTTGCAGACATAGCGTCCGGCATCGTCGGAAAATACAGCAGGCAAGTTCGCGCTTTGTAAAGCGGCCATCATGTGCTCGATGGGCAGCGTTGAGTCATAAGTCTCAGTGCCATCGGCGACGATTTTCTGGCCGGACAGTTGCAAACCGTCGTTATCGGGAATGGTCGCTTCATCCCAATTGTAGGCGATGCGCTCGATGTTGATTGAGTCGCGTTTTTCGGCCACGCCCAGGCACAGCACAAAATCCGGCGACTCATCGCGGATCAACTGGCGGATACGTTCGTCGGAGGCTTCAAAAGCCGTCGGCAGCACCTCAGCAATCACCTGCACGCCCTCCGGCAGCGAAACCGTTTCGTCCTGGAAATAACGGATCAAAAGCTGCGTGGGATTCACTTCCACGCCAGGAAAAGGTGTAAAACCGGTCATCAAAATACGCATCATTCACCACACCCGCATCACAAATACACCCCAGCCATAATAGCGCCGTGCGAATTCGAGGTAGGCACGGCGGTCTGCCGCCATTTGCTCGTGAATAGCCCCGGCTTCCGGGTCGGACAGATTATCGCGCAGCCAATTGCTAACAGCCATCCACTGTGCAGCGGAATAGCGATCCCAGCTATCGCCGTCGGCCAGCACCATCTCGACCAATTCACAACCCGCCGACTCGATGCGATCCAGCGTGCCGACCAGCGAGGCGTAATCCTCCTCGCCCATGCCGCCCCACATGCCATAAGCTTCCGGCGGTGGCGGATCATTCCAATAAGGTTCGCCAACCAGCAGCATTCCGCCCGGTTTGAGCGCCGGTTTCATCAGTTCCAACGTGCCCACCAAGCCGCCGCCAATCCAGGTCGCGCCGATGCAGCTTACGATGTCGTACTCGTGATAATCCTGCGGATACTGGGCGGCATCACCTTCAACAAATTGCAGCTTGTCGGACACATCGAGGTCAAACGCGCGCTGACGGGCGGCTTCCACAAATACATCGCTGATGTCCACGCCTGTGCCAGTGATATTGTATTGGCGCGCCCAACGGCACAACATCTCGCCTTTGCCGCAGCACAAATCCAACTGCGATTGATTGGGGCGCAGGCGGCAGACCTCGCCCAGCAGCATCAATTTTTCTTCGGTGAAGGGATTGAGGATGCGGTGATTCGCCTCTGCGATTTCATGATAGCGTAATGACATGCCGAAGCCTCCAAAATGCGAAATTTTTAACCGCCATGATGCCATCCCACAGGGAGGCTTCGCACAGAGCGCAGAGAAAAGAAAAATTACAGGCGATAGTGCTTGATCCAATAGCGGTAGGCGCGTTCGACCCGTTGGGCATGATTGGTATGCCAGTTGGTAACGGAGGTGTGGTCGTAAAAACCGAGTTCCGGCGTCTCGTGCGAGGGGGTCAGTGTGCCGCCGGTCACGGTGCATAAATACAACAGGATGTAAATGGTATTGGGCTGGTCATACTGCCCCGGCAGCGCATGGAACACATCAATGAGATCGCCGACCTCGACTTCAAGGCCAGTTTCTTCCCAGACTTCGCGGCGGCAGTTTTCCTGCGGGGTCATGTTGACCTCGGCATAGCCCCCCGGCATACACCATTTGCCGTTGTCGGAACGTTTGACCAGCAAAAAATGTCCCTGCGGGTCAATGATCGCGCCCGTGCAGCCCACTTTGGGCGTGATGTAACCGAGTTCGCGCCGGAACAAGGAATCGACTTCGCTTTCCGGCAGGCCGCTGACCGCCGCGTATTCTTTAGCTGCCAAATGAAGCAGGCGTTCATAGCGTTCGCGGTCAAAGGGGTTTTCAGCATAATTCAGCCCTAACTGGCCGATAGCGCGGATTTCGTCTAAAAGCGCGAGGATAGATGGCGTCATGCGGATGTGTTTCCTTATCTAGTGGCGGTTGTGTTATTTAAGAGGGCGAAGCACCGCTTCGCCCCTACAAATAGATTTCCCCATCTTTTAGCGACTACAACATCACCTTGCCCCCATCGACATTGATGGCCTGCCCAGTCAGATAACGCGAGGCATCCGAGCATAAAAACAGTACCAAGCCGACCACATCGTCGGGATAGCCGAGGCGCTTTTGCGGGATGTCTGCCAGCCATTTCGCCATCTGCTCTTTATTGTCGCGCAGGTGGGCGGTCATTTCGGTTTCGATCACGCCGGGACAAATAGCATTCACGCGGATGCCATAAGCTGCGAATTCGCGGGCGCACTCGCGGGTAAAGCCGACCAATCCGGCTTTGCTGGCGACATAACCGGAACGCTCGGCAATCGGGATGTTGTGACCGGCGATGGACGAAATATTGACGATGACGCCCTGCCCTGCCGTTTTCATGATGCGTCCGGCGGCGCGGCTGGTGTAAAAGGCGGCGCTCAGATTCACGTCAATCGCCGAATGCCAGTCGTCGTCAGTCATGTCTAAAATAGACGCACGCGGCTCGACGCCGGCGTTGTTAACGACAATATCCAAGCGCCCAAAATCGGTCATGATTTTGTCGATCATGGTTTGAACTGCCGCCGAATCGGATACATCGGCAGTGTAGGCATTGGCGTCGCCGGAGAGTGTACCGGCTGTCATCGTCGCTGTTTGGGCGTCAATATCGTTGACCGCGACTTTTGCGCCGCAGTCGGCCAATCCCTGCGCGATAGCCTTGCCGATCCCGCGTCCCGCGCCCGTGACCAGTGCCACGCGCCCATTTAAATTCACCGAAAACATAGATTGATCCGCTTTCCCAGAACATATATAGCCGCCAAGTACGCAGAGAGAAAAGTAAAAATCACGGAAATTTCTTAGCGTTCTCTGCGGCTTGGCGATTAATCGTATTTCATGAATTCATTCACGTCGAGTGTAACACAGGCAAGCAGTCCGATACAGGTATGCTACAATCGGATGATTGGATCATGGCCTCATATAGATGCCAAAGGAGTGAATATTTACATGCAACAGTTGATTCGAAACCTGCGGATGCCGGTGATCGTGGCAGTAGTACTCAGCACCATGCTCATCGCCAACGCCCAGGACTCAACCCCGATTTCGGCGGGCGACACGTTTACCGGCACATTGTCGGATAGTGTTTCCGGGGTCAATTACGATCTCACACGTTCGCGGACGCCGCTCCTCATCACAGCAGCATCCAGCGATTTTACGCCGACGCTAGGGTTGGCCTTGAGCGGTGGCGGTGCGGGCGGATTCAGTGTCTCGTTTGATGGCGATGTCGGCAATCCGTTGTTCATCCCGCCGCTGCCCGATGGCACAACCGCGCAAGTCCAGGTATCCACCAGTCAGTTCTCGGCGGCTGGCGATTTCAGCGTATCGGCGGTAGGCGTGGATGCGGCTCCCATCAGCGCAGGGGAAACCCTCGACGGTGAAATTGGCGCGGATGGTGTGCCACAATTTTTCGCGTTTGATGCCCAGGTCGGCAAGGTGGTGACGATCACGGCGCAGGGCGGCGCATTCGATACCAGCCTGAAGTTATTTGCCCCCGGCGCGATCAAAAGCAGCGCGGCAGACAGTGATGGCGGCGTGGGTTTAGACCCGGAAATTTATCAGGCGGTGCTGGCGGGCAGCGGCATCGGTTATATCGAAGTCGCGCCAGCCTTTAGCGGCGACAGCGGCACATTTAAGCTGACGTTGACGGTTTCCGATCCACCGACGTTGGACGAAAATACGCCTGTCACACTGCGGCTGGGCGGCGAACGCGGTACGGGTGGATTGATATTCACGGGCGCGGCGGGTGGCAAGGCCGAAATTACCGTTCAGGGTGTGGGCGGCGACACGTCGGATGCGACCATTGCAATCTATCAGGATGGTATTCGCCTGATCTGGGATGACCGTTATGATCCTGCGGGGTCGGGTACATATCAGATTGACATGCAGACGACCAGCCCGGTGTATATCATCATCACAGCGGATACCCGTTTTGGCGAATTTCAAGCCGGTCAATTTGAGGTCAGCTTCAAGCGGCAGTAACAAATCAAATCGTAGGGACGCGGCGGTGCTGCGTCCCTACGATTTCAGCATTGACTCGACCATCGCAGCGATTTGTTTGGCATTAGGGAGCGGGGTTTGCCATAACAAAGCTGTATTGAGCATAAAATGCGGCAGGACGGTTGAGCGAAAAATCCCGTCGGGCAGTTCGACCAGCTTGTAAAGGCCATCACTGGCCAGGCGATAAAAGCGCGACGTTTTATTCAGGGGATTCAGCAGCCAGTATTCGCGCACGCCGCCCGCCTGATACTCAGCAAATTTGGTTTCGGTGTCGCGCTGCTGGCTTTCTTCCGAAACAATCTCAATCACGATGTCGGCTGCGCCTGCTATCATGGTACGATGGACAATAGCCTCGCGCGACTTCAGGATAATTTGTAAGTCCGGCTCGCGCGCCGGGGATGCAGGCGTAATTTTCATTACGAATGGGGCAACGCGAATGAGTCCTTCATCGGTATCGCCCATATAGATTTGGAGCAGAAGAATGAGAAATTGAAACAATCCATCATGATCGTCCGTAACTGGTGACATTTTGACGACATCCCCCTCGACCCATTCCGCGAAATCGGCTGCAAAGTGCTGCATGTAGTCTTCAAATGTCACACCCTGTGCGATCACGTTATGGAGCGCCAGATGCTTCTCAACCATCGCCCTGTACCTCTGCCCAGCTAAACCGTATACTGCTATTATAACACTCTAGACTTTCTCATTGCCGCCGATTCAAAAGTGGATTATAATCATTCGTGATATTTAGAACAAACTGAACGTTGTGAATAATGAGCTATAAACGACTCGACGAATTCATCATCCGGCTGGAGCAAGCGGGCGAAATCGTCCGCATCAAGACTCCGGTCAGCAGCGAATTGGAAATCACCGAGATCACGGATCGGGTTTCCAAGCTGCCCGGTAATAAAAATAAGGCGCTGCTGTTCGAGAATGTTGAAGGCAGCAAATTTCCGTTGGCAATCAACCTGTACGGCAGCCCGCGCCGCATGGCCTGGGCGATGGGCGTTGAGGACATTGACGAACTCAACCAGCGCCTAGCCAAATTGATTGACCTCAAGCTGCCCAAAGGCATGGGCGCGATGATGGGGCGCGGCGCGGAAATGTTGAGCGCGCTGCGGGCGGTTGGTTTGGGGCCGAGTAAGGTGAAAAAAGCGCCCTGCCAGGAAGTGGTCATCAGCGAAAACCCCGATGTGAATATCATGCCGATTCTCAAGTGCTGGCCGAACGACGGCGGCAAATATATCACACTGACATCGGTCATCACGCGCGAACCGGGCACTGGCATCCGCAACGTCGGCATGTATCGTGTGCAGGTGTACGATGGGCAAACGCTTGGCTTGCACTGGCAGCGGCATAAAGGCGGCAAAGAGCATCAGGAAGCCGGGAAAGAAATCCACGAGCAGCAAATCCCGGTGGCGATTGTGCTGGGTGGTGATCCGGCGGAGATGTGGTGCGGTTCTGCGCCCCTGCCCCCTAACGTCGATGAATATTTGCTGGCGGGTTGGCTGCGTGGCAAACCAGTTGAATTTGTAAGCTGTGTATCGCAGGATTTAGAAGTCCCCGCTGACGCCGATTTCGTCATCGAGGGCTGGTTTGACCCCAACGAGCATCGCATGGAAGGGCCGTTCGGCGACCACACTGGCTTTTATACGCCTGAAGACTTGTTTCCGATCATGCATGTCACCGCGATCACCCACCGCACGGACGCGATTTATCCGACGACCATCGTGGGTAAACCGCCGATGGAAGATTTGTGGATGGGCAAGGCCACCGAACGCTTATTTTTGCCGCTGATGAAATTGTTCATGGGCGAAATCGTGGATGTGAACATGCCCGCCGAGGGAGTGTTCCACAATCTGGTGATCGTGAGCATCAAAAAGCGTTTCCCCGGTCACGCTCAAAAAGTGATGTATGGCTTATGGGGATTGGGCCTGATGATGCTGACCAAAGGCTTCATCATCGTGGATGCTGAGGTCAATGTGCAAGACCTGGAAGCTGTCACCCGGGAGGTGTTGAATAACGTCGATTGGCGGCGCGATGTGACTATTGTGGATGGCGCAGTTGACCAGCTTGACCACGCCGCGATTCAGGACTCGTATGGCGGCAAAATCGGCCTGGATGCGACCCGTTCGACCAAACCGGAATTTATGACGCCCTACCCCGCGCCCACCCCAGTTGATCTGGACGCGGTGAATAAACTGGTGGGGGAGAAATGGTTCTTCAGCCACCAAACGATCATCGTCGCGCTCGACAAATCGCAGCTAAAACCCAAAGACGCGATGGCGGCCTTGTGGAAACTTTGCCCGGACTACAATCTCATCATTGTCGATCATGATGTGGATGTGAAAAATTTGTCAGATGTGGCGTGGCGGGCGCTGGGCAACACCGATTGGCGGCGCGACGCGCGCATCAGCACAGGCGAAGTTGACCACTTTGCCCCGGCGGACGGCCAGCGCGGCTACATCGGCATCGACGCGACAGAAAAAGACGCGGCAGATGGGCATCCGCGCGGCTGGCCGGAGGAAATTTTCATGTCGCCGGAGGTCGTCGCGTTGGTGGACAAGAAATGGAAATCATACGGCATTAAGTAGAATGCGGCGACTATGTCCATTAGCGCACTTCGATGGGGAATTTTCTGGCGCATGTGCCTCCGAGGGATTATTGCAGGGGCTGCTTGCGGCGCACTTTTTGGAACAATCCTGCCCATTACCGGAACGATGATTGGCATAGTTGTTGGTGGTTGCATGGGATTTCCATTAGGCATTTTGAATGGTTTGTATCTGAGCAGCGTTACCACCAATTATTATTATCCACCGCGCGATTTCGAGTTATATCAGCGTGCGATGAGTGCAAAATGTGCCTTGATAAGCGGCCTGGGAATCATGATCATATTAGGAGTAACCGGATACCTGTTGGGGGTTAGAATATTGAGAGCCGATTCTCTTATGCTTATCCCAATGTGCATGGTTTTCCCCGCTATTGTTGGAAGTTTCTTTGCCGTATCCATGAGTAATAAGGTGACTGCGTGGTATAAAATGAAACTGGATAGTGCACATTCTAGTCCACTCCCGCAAGGCGATAGGGGCTAAAATGTCACGCAAATTTCAGCGCCGAACCGAAAATTTTATCTGCGAAAACTGCGGCGAGTCCGTGACTGGGAATGGCTACACCAATCATTGTCCGGTTTGCCTTTGGAGCAAGCATGTGGATGTGAATCCCGGTGATCGCGCGGCGGAGTGCGGCGGATTGATGGAACCGGTGGGCGCGGAGCAAAAAAGCGGCGAAACGATCATCGTCCACCGCTGCGTGAAGTGCCACTATATCAAGCGCAACCGCGCGGCTGAAGAAGATGATTTTGACCTGCTGGTCGAACTGCTGGCGATGGGGAACATTTTTTGAACCACCGAGACGCAGAGTTCAGCGAGAATTATTTCATTCTCTCCTCTGTGTTCTCGGTGTCTCGGTGGTTCAAAATGAGGAATCTGAAATGACAAACACGGCAACGGCACAAACAACTGAAAATCCTTCGCTTCTGGCGAAAATCAAGCTGTTTCTCGATCTGATTAAATTCGAGCATACGATTTTCGCGCTGCCCTTCGCTTACCTGGGTATGATATTGGCGGCGAACGGCCTACCGACCTTTCACCAATTTTTCTGGGTGACGGTGGCGATGGCCTCGGCGCGGGCGCTGGCGTTTGCGGTCAACCGCTTGGCTGACCGGCGCTTTGATGCGACCAACCCACGCACCGCCAAACGTCCCTCGGTGACGGGCGCACTCAGCAGCCGGACAATCACCATTTTTGCGATTCTATCGCTGGCGATTTTGGCGATTGCGGCAATGCTGTTGAATCCGTTGACTCTGATCCTGTTTCCCGGCGCGGTGATTTTTTTGCTGGGGTATTCGTATACCAAACGCTTCACCAAATACTGCCATTGGGTGCTGGGCTTCACCGATGCATTGGCAGCGATGGGCGGTTGGATCGCCGTGCGCGGCACTGCTTTCACCAGCGCCGATTTACCCGCATGGCTGCTGCTGTTCGCCGTGACGTTCTGGATCGCCGGATTTGACCTTATTTACGCCTGCCAGGATGTGGAACACGACCAACGCGAAAAGTTGTATTCCTGGCCGAGCCGGGTGAGCATCGCCAGCGCTTTACGTTTGGCGAAGGTCAACCATATTTTGACGATGCTGGTGCTGGTACTGTTGGGGGTTGTATTAAGCCTGGGCTGGCCGTACTGGGTCGGCCTGATTATCACGGCGGGGCTGCTGTATTACGAAAATGCCATCGTCAAACCGGACGATCTGTCGCGCATCAACATCGCTTTCCTCAATATGAACTCATATGTCGCGGTCACGCTATTTATCGCAACGTTTCTGGCGCTGTTTATCTGATACAATTATTTCATCAGATAACAGATCAATAGGTGGAGGCAATAATGAGCGTTACAGTTTCGTGGAATTTACATGATCGTATCATTCACGTCAAGCTTGAAGGCAATTTGTTGAAAGACGAATTGGATCCATCCAACCAGATCATTGCCCAATATGTACGAGAAGGGCAGCCACCCGTGCATGTGATTGTGGACGCCGTCCAGCTTGATAAGTTTCCAATGGATTTGAAGCAGTTTTCCGGCTCGAAAGTTTACCTCCGTGAGCCAAATATGGGCAAACTGGTCATCATCAGTAAACAGAGTGTATTCGTCCGCTTTTTCGCCAGCGTCATTAGTCAGGCAGCGCACATTGAGATGCAAATGTTCGATGATATGGACTCCGGATTAGCATATTTACAACGGGTGGATGGGTCAGTCCGGGTATGATGACCATTCGAGGATGACGGGAACGACGCAGCAGAGTAGAATTACGCGAGGATCCAATCAGTAAGAGCACTTGTCATTCCAGAATTTACGAAATACGGGAATTTATAATGTAATATTGGCATGGTTAAGACGATAATGAAGCACAAAACTGTAGTCTAAAGGTCATAACCATGTCTGTAAGCGTAACCTGGAGAATCGAGAAGCGGCTGATCCTGGTGAAATTTAACAAAATTGTGTCCGTCGACCAGATCGAACTCGCCAGCCACTATGTCACCGAATATATCCGCGCCGGGCAAGCGCCGGTACATGTGCTGGTCGAAATGGAAGGCGTCACCCGTTATCCGCATGAATTTGGCAAGCTGGCCGGGGCGATCCCGCACCTGGCCGAAAATAATTTGGGCAAGACGATTCTTGTCCGCAAGAATGACCGGCTGGTGCAGTTGATGATTAGCGTCATCCGCCACGCCGTCCAGATTGACCTGCGCATGTTCGACAGCAATGAAATTGCGATGAATTTTTTACACGAATCCGATCCAACCTTACCAGAAATACCCAAACCAGCATGACCCATCTTTCCGGCAGTGAACGCGCGGCTTACGTCCAGGATATGTTCGGGCGCATCGCGGGCCGCTACAACCTGATGAACCGGCTGATGACCTTCGGCCAGGATTTGAAATGGCGGCGATTTGCCGTCCAACAGGCCAACCTCAGAGCGGGCGATAAACTGCTCGATCTGGCTACCGGAACCGGTGATATTGCCTTCCAGGCGCTCAAAACGATTCCCGGAATCAAACAGGTCGTCGGCGGGGACTTCTCGCTGCCGATGATGCGGGTGGGGATGCACCTGCCGCACGGTGATAAAGTCGGCTGGACGGGCGCGGATGCCCTCAACCTGCCCTTCCCCGACGAGTCGTTCAATGCCGTCACATCCGGCTACCTCGCCCGCAATGTGATCGACATCCCGCGCATGTTCGCCGAGCAGTTGCGCGTGCTGAAAGCGGACGGGCGCATCGTCGTGCTGGACAGTTCACCGCCCAAAGATAATTTATTGCTGCCCTTTATTGAAATTCATTTACGCTATGTGATCCCTACCTTAGGTCGTGTCATCGCCGGGAAAAGCGGCGCGGACGCTTACCAATATTTACCCGCCTCGACGCAAGCCTTTAAGTCGCCCGACGAACTCGCCGACCTGATGCGCGCTGCCGGAATCAAAAATGTACAGTTCAGAACCTTTATGTTCGGCACAATGGCCGTGCATTGGGGGGAGAAATAGTACAAATGGTGAGTCTCGGACAGATGTACAACCTTATCGCCGAAGGAAAGTTAGTAGTCTGGGAGTTAAGGCGTGCAGAAGAAATACTAGGCACATTAACTGCCAACGGATGGATTCAAAACCCCGACTACATTGGAGGTGATTTTAGACCCTCCCAAGCTTTTGAAAACTACAAGCACTTATTTGATGAATATAATCATGTTCCGATAATCAGAGGAGAAACGCCAAGCGGTCTCTGGGTGACTTCAGGCTGGAAACGAAAAAATGAGATTATGGAACAAATAATAGCCCTAAACCTAACTCTCTTTCCCACGAATGAAAATGCACTGCCCGGTATTGTGGAAGAAATCATCATTCCAGATGACATGGAAGCGCAACTAAGAGTTGATTTTGAAGAACCAGATGAGACAGAGTGACAAAAAACTCACTTTCCAGCGCCTTCAGTGCGCTTGGCTTTTCGGCAGCCGGATGTTTTAACGTTTGGCGGCAACTTACGCGAAAGACCTTGATATGACCGACGACACGGACATCTGGGAACTGCGGCACGGCGAGACACTCATCGGCACATTGACCGTCACCGACGAGGATGTGACATGGTTTTCGGCGACGTTCGAGCCGACACCGGAATTCGCAGCCTATCGCCCGATTTTCAACGAAGGCAGCAAAATTCGCACGGCAGATAATGCCGACGCCTGGGCGGCATGGCACGAAAAAGTGCGCGGCCTCGGACTGCGGCTCGTCCGGCTGCACAATCAGACCGTCACAAGCGACTTCATCCTGTATATCGATGGACGTGAAGCCGACTTCCGCCCACGCTTCGACTCTGTAAAACCAACAACTAGCAGCTAAAGGCTAACAGCTATTGGCTAATCGCTTAATTATCGGCATTTCCGGCGCATCGGGCGTGATTTACGGCATCCGCTTGCTGGAAACACTGGCGCAGGATAAATCCATCGAGACTCATCTGGTGCTCAGTCCGGCGGCAAAAGCGACTATCGCCCAGGAAACGACCTGGAAAGTGAGCGATGTCGAAGCGTTGGCCGATGTGGTACACCGCCCCGGTGACATCGGCGCAAGCATCGCTTCCGGCTCGTATGAAACAATGGGCATGATCGTCGCGCCGTGCAGCATCAAAACACTGTCGGCTATCGCCCACAGTTACGACGCCGACCTGATGACCCGTGCCGCCGATGTACAGTTGAAAGAAGGCCGTCCGGCGATCCTGCTGGTGCGCGAGACGCCGCTGCACATCGGCCACCTGCGTCTGATGGTGCAGGCCGCCGAAAATGGCGCGATCATCATGCCGCCCGCCCCGGCCTTTTATGGCAATCCGCAAACCATTGACGACCTCATCAATGGTACGGTGGGACGGGCATTGGCGCGCATCGGCGTGAAAAACGAGTTATACTTTCGCTGGTTAGGCATGGGTAAAGAGTCGGAATAACCCACGTCCAGCCCTTCTCCGTATGGTCGGAGAGGGAGCGCGATCACGCCCACCGAAAGGAAAATCGAATGACTGAGCCGGACACGACTCAAATCATCCGCGCATTTTTGGAAACGCAATCGACGCTGGCGCTGGCGACAGTGAAAGCCAACGGAGACCCACAAATCGCGCCCGTGTTTTACGTCTCCGATGACCAACTGAACCTGTATTGGCTGTCCACGCCCACCAGCCGCCACAGCGCCAATCTCAGCGCGCATTCCAAAGTGTCGGGGACGATTTATCCGTCCGTATGGCAGACGGCGGACATTGTTGGCGTCCAGATTGAGGGTGAGGCACAACCCATCGGCGATGACCGGGTGCGCGAACAAATCCTGAATTTGTACCTGCGTAAATTTCAAATTCCGGCGGAGTTCGACTCGATCATCAACGCCAGCACCTTGTATATCCTCACTCCGCGTTGGATTCGCTGGCTGGACAACAGCGTGCAGTTCAATTACAAGGCGGAAATTAATTTGTAGTTTTCCGACGAAAGTATAGGCCGTCATCCATCCAAAGTCGGATGAAACCGGACTACCGTCTCAATTAAAATAGCATGTAGAGCATAACTATAGGAGGTTCTACATGCGTACCAAAATTCTGATTTTCACACTGCTGCTGGCAGTGTTCGCCCTACCGGTTTTCGCCCAGGACAGCGCGCCTGCGATCCCGATTTCATTCAGCGGTTTCGGCTTCGAGTACCCTTCTTACATCGGCCCCAATGTCAACATTTCGTGGTATCCCGGCGATCCCATCACCGAAGTAGAACAGAAATTTGGCGACGGTTCCCACACCCAATTCACATTTTACGAGACCTTCCCGGTTCCTGAAAGTGTCTGGGATGCGAAGGCTGGAATCCGCCTTTACGGCATCGACACCATCGCTCAGTACAGCGATTTGAAGCAACAAGTCGAGCAGCTAAAATCGCTGTTGAGTGAGCAGCCAGACTTGACAACCTTCGAGTCTGCGGATGCCGACAATTTGCCGTTTGTGCCGCCCGCGATGCACGGTCAGATCATCCGTGCCCGCGCGCACTATGTCGAAACTGATGCCTTCAAAGGCGTCAGCTACGTCATCGCCACGCCGATCATGGATGCTTTCGAGCCGTTCCTGCATGACACTTTCTACTACGTTTTCCAGGGCATCAGTGCCGACGGCAATCTGTATGTTTCGGCTGCGTTCCATCTGGACACCAGTTTATTTCCGGCAGCGCTACCCACCGATTTCGATATGGCGACTTTCCAGGCGCAAATGCCAGATTATCTGAAGGCAACCATCGCGACCCTGAACGCGGGTCAACCGGAAGATTTCAGCCCCTCGCTGACCGATCTCGACACGCTGATCCAATCCTTCAACCTGGAAGCCTAATCGACGCGCGCGATATTTGTAGGGGCACGACATGTCGTGCCCTTTTTTTGTTCATCGCCCCAATAACATTTCAACGGCAGGCTTAGGCGTATAATCCGGCAGCCATAAGCCAAAGTGATGTTCGGCGTTGTCCTGGCTGGGACAGGCAGGCCGGATGCAGGTCGCGTCCAGTGGAAAATCGAACGCCGTCCAAATCAGCCAACCCAGTAAATTTTCTGCATCCGAAGCCTGAATAATTTCAGCAATGGTGCGACTCTGATCTTCCGGTGACATGCGCGATGTGCTGTAGCCGAATTCTTCCAGCAAAATCGGCTTATTCGCGGCACGCATCCCCGCAATCCGTTCGTGCAGCTTACCCGCGTCGTCCCAATGATGAAAACTCAGGAAATCGACATCGGGCGCGGTAGCTTCGCTGTCTTTGAGCCAGCCCGCCGTGATGAGATGCTGGCTGTCCAGGCCGCCCACGGCATCCGTCGTTTGCTTGAGCCAATCGAGCACCGTTTCTTTGGCAAATTTTCCGCGCCCAAAAGTATCATTCGAGCCGTAATCAATATCGCCCTCGTTGCGCACATCCCAGGCCAGAATAGCAGCCTCGTCTTTATAGCGTTCGACAATCAGGCGTGTTTGCGTTTGCTGATAAGCCGGATTGCTGTAGATGTCATCAGCAGGTATATCGTTGAGCGTGACGACCAAGCGGAATCCCTGTGCGGCGGCTCCCTGTATGACCGAATCCAGCCGCCCAAACGCTTCAGCATTCGGGGTGATGCCGCGCCCATCGCAGGAAAATAGCGCCGCGTTCCACAGGAAAATCCGCAGTGTATTAAACCCGGCGGTATGCAAGAGCAGCAGTTCATCGCGCACGCTTTCGGGGTCGGATTCGGTCAAAAAGCGCCGCCAGGGATAATGCGCTGGATAATAATTCACGCCGCGTGCGGAGTAGGCTGCATCGTCAATCGCGAAACGCCCGTCGCGCAGCGTCACAAATCCTTGCATTAGCGATGGTGTGTAAACGGGGAGCACTGCGGTGTCGGGTTCAACGCAGGGCTGTTGCGTAGCAGAAGGTTCAGTTGACGTGGGTGTTGCGTTACATCCTGTCAAGAAACTAATGAGAATTAAAATGAGGCATTTTAGTTTTTTGCTCATACCTCATCACTCGTTACTCATCACTTCTTTTCCAGTAACCATAACACCACCGAAGGTTGATTGGTTGCCTCACCCGGACGCGGAAAATCGGCAATATGGGTGGCCCTCGCGTCCAGCGTCGAGACATCCACGCCGATCAAGGGAGAGTGATCGGTCAAGACATAGACCGCGCCATGTTCGGCTAAAGCAGCGTTGATGGCATCCAATCCGGGCGCATCGGCGCAGGTGAGTTTGAAATCATCGTGGGCATAATAATTGGCCTGAATGCAGCTATCCGGCCTCATGCTGGCGATCACCGGCAAATCCGCGCGCTGAATTACATCCGGCAGCGCCCGCGCCGCATCGCTGATGCCAAAACCGGAACTCGGCCCCGTATAATATTGTTCGCGCTCGGCGTCGGACAGCGGCAAATTCGCCGGAGTCTGGTAAGCGGTCAGCATGAATGGCAGTACACCCACTGCCAGCAATATTGTTATTACCCCAACCAACATCCAAGCGCGTCTTACTCCCCCTTTCTCTGTATACGGGGAAAGGGAGTTGGGGGGATAGGGGTAGTGAGCCAGCACGCCCAACCCCGCGCCGCCCAATACCAACGCTGTCGGCAGCGCGGCGACGTAATAACGCGGAAAAACCGTCTTGCCCAGCACCAGGATGATCGCCAGCGACAGCGCCCAGGCCAGCGTCAAAACCCGTCCCCAGCGCCCGCCGAAAATCACCAGCGCGACCAACCCGACCAGCAGCGCGACCACCCAGATGGGCGTGCCAAAACCAACCAGTTGCAACCATAATTTTTGCACATTGGCGACAAATTGATTGCCCTGCTCCGCCCCTTCCACGCTCACGAATTGGCGCGGCACATCAAAAAAATCCTGACCTTTGAGCAGGATATAACCCAGCGGGAGCACAAAACAGGCCGCGCACGCAACCGCCGCCGTGAGAATCAAATTGATGCGCCGCCGCAGTGGATAGAGGGCGTTCAGCAGCGGAATCAGCGCGACCATCGGCACAAACGCCGCCGCCGTCAGCTTGAATAAAATGGAGAGCGCCAGCGTCACCCCGGCCAGAATCGCATTGCGGATTGTCCCACGCTGCGCCAGGATCACACTGCCCCATAAGGCCAGCACGCCCAGGTCGCCAATCTCGCCGTCCATCAGCGCCAACCGTTCGTAAAAAAACAGGTAGGGCGAGACGATCCACAAGATGCCCGCCAAAAATGCCGCCCGCGTCCCGAACAAGCGCCGCACCAGCGCATAGCCCGCCGCCAACCCCAGCATCGCAATTAAGACGGTGGGCATCCGCGCGACAAACGGGGCATCATGCTGCGGATAAAAGGCTGCAATCGGCCAATGCGCGATAATTTTGGCATCGCTGATATTCCAGAAGGGATGTCCATGCCAGACTTCAATCGCCCAGCGCGTGTGAATCCCTTCGTCCACATGAAATGGAAAGGCATCCAGGGCGGGTAATCGCGTGAGCCATAATATCAGCAACAAAATGAGCGCAGGCCACAAGCGTTTGAACATGCAATCTCCAAAATTGTCACCGCCAGACTCAAGTGTCCGGCTCCCAAACTGCCAAGTCCTCTCAAGAAGCTGTGTTGCAAAGTTCTATAGTCCCCTCCCTAAATCCCTCTACACGTAGTGGGGAGGGACTTTTCATGCTGTCCGTTAACCTATATTTCGGCGGTTCATGAATTAAGAAAATATCTTTGCAACAAAGCATCTGAAGTAGACTTGGTTTTTCGGCAGCCGGACATTTTAACGTCTGGCGGAATTCACGGCGAAAATGTATTTGTGGACTTAATCCTCTAATCCATACGGCGAGGTAAGATTGCTCATATTTTGCCGCAGATAGCGCAAATAAAAAAGCCCGCGAGTGCTGCGCGAGCTTTTTTACGATACCAGTGAAACCAGTGACGAGAGCGACCTAAATGTCGGCTTCTTCGACTGGGTCTCCCGGCCGTCCATTATCTTTATGACGATAGATAATACGCCCACGTTTTGGGTCATAGACGCTCATCTCCACCTTCACCCGGTCACCCAGGAGGATACGGATATAATACTTCCGCATCTTGCCGGACAGATAAGCCAGAATACGGTGGCCGTTATCCATTTCGACCAGGAACTGCGTGTTAGGCAGTGCCTCGACAACCGTACCTTCAACTTCGAGTTTATCTTCTTGTTTACCCATAGCCCTCCAAACTAGCTAACGGCAATCCGCCACCAGGAATGGCAGCGGTTCACACGGCTTTGGTGCATAAAACACACTAACGGTCTAGCGGACTCCAGTTTTGCGCTGACGGCGGCGCGCACGGCGAATAGCTTTCTTCTTTTCGATGCGCCGCAGTTCGCTTTTGGAGATATGCCAACGCTTCCGGCGAACCGTACTCAGCACGCCGCTGTTGGTCACGCGCTTGCGGAAACGGCGCAGCAGCGACTCTTGTGATTCATTAGGCTTCAATGTAACAGATGCCATAGTTGTCCCAGCTTACTCCTTTCTGCATGAACTTGATTGACAGACGCAAAAAGGCTCTACTCGGCGCTTCCGAGTTGAGCTTCTTCAACAACCGATTCTAATTGTAGCGGATCGGGGCTGTCTACGCCACCGTCAGCTTCGGCAAACTCTGCCTCAGGCTCCGTACCTTCAGCCGCGTGCTGCGCAGCGATGCGTTCCTGCCATTTGGCTTTTTCTTCGTCGCCGACTTCCTTCAGACTCAGGCCCAACCGTTGGCGATCCGGCTCGATGCTGATGACGCGCATGAGCAGATGTTGACCTTCGTGGACGATCAGGGTCGGGTCAATTGGCGGCGGCTCGGACAGTTGGCTGGCGTGCAGCAGCGCTTCGATGCCGGGATCAAGGCTGACGAATGCGCCGAACTGCGCCACGCGCGAGACCACACCTTCGACCAGTTGGCCGACATGATACAGTTCTTCCGCCTGTGCCCAGGGATTCTTTTGCAGACGTTTCAGGCTCAGGCCGATGCGCTTGCCTTCGGTATCCAGACGCAGTACGTACACCTGCACTTCATCACCCACGTTCAGCACTTCACGCGGATGCTTCACGCGATGCCACGCCAGTTCCGAAATGTGGATCAGGCCGTCGGCTCCACCCAGATCGACGAACGCGCCGAAATCGCGCAGCCCGCTGACCTTGCCGGTGCGGACATCGCCTTCTTTCAGTTCGCCCAGCAGCACTTCTTTGTTGGCTTCACGGCGGCCACGTTGGGCGTCACGCTGGCTGAACACCAGACGGCGGCGCTTGCGGTTGACCTCGATCACCTTGACGGTGACTTTCTTGCCCAAGAGCGTGCTCATGTGGTTCTTGCGGTCATCTTCGTTCATACCGCGCGGCAGATCAATGACATGGCTGGCAGGTACGAAACCGCGCAGATTGCCGAATGGTACGATCAGGCCGCCCCGGTTGGCATCGGTGACGACACCTTCCCAGACTTCTTCGGCGGTCATCAGGGCTTCGGCCTTCTTCCAGTCTTCGCTCTGAACAGCCTGGGACACAGACAACACCAGATTGCCGTCCTGGTCTTCCATCCGCATAATAATCACGTCGATCTCATCGCCCACGGTATAGATCGTCGTATCTGCGCCCATGCGCTCAATATCCTTGCGCGAGACAATGCCGTCACGGCCATTCATGCCAATATCGACGATCAAGCCTTGATTATCGACCCGCAGAATTGTGCCGGTGACAATATCACCGCGCTCCGGCTGTTCCCCGGCAAACGAGGCTTCCAGCATGGCGGCGAAATCCATGTCGTCTGTCAGGACGGGTACTACTGCTTCAAAATCCATATCACTATTCCCCCACGGGTAAAATTTTTGGGACGATCTCCGGAAATAGACGCATAAAAACCCGGTTAACGCCCGCTACTCTGCGTTACCGAGTTTTCCACCGAAATTTCTTGATATGTCAGCACGGATTGCGTCGAGCGCTGAAACCCGCGTTGGGGTGCGCTCATCCCTTCCTTAAAGATCGCGGCGCATTGTACAGGTTAGAATTCTGTTTGTCAACAGTGGACAAGTGAAAACGCCATTCTATTGGAGATTCTGCACGCATGGCCTGATAAGCCGCTGTCCAGCGAATTTTATTTTACGGATTTCGGCTTATCTCAAGATTATCCAACCCGATTCTGTAATAACATGAAATACAATGATAAACGAAAAAAGGTTGTATTCTCCATGAGAAAATATATTGCAACACCCCAGGCCGAGGTCATCGGCAGCGCGATGCAAAATTTATTCGTCAGTATCAACCGCGACGAGTTTTTGCCGCTTGTCGAACAGACCTTCACCCAATATGGTGTGGACAATATCCAGGATAAAGCCTGGTATCCGCATCAACTGACACTCGACATCTTCAAGCTGATTGAGGACGCAAAACTCAATTCGATGGACAATCTGGTCTCACTGGGCATGGCTTATGTCGAAACTGCGACTTTTCCGCCGCAAATCAACAGCGTTTACTCCGCATTGTCGGCGCTCAGCCAAACTTATGGCCTGAATATCCGCAACGCCGCCGATGGCGAAGGTTATGAGGTTCAGCAGCTTTCCGATCAGCATATCCAGATTATCGACCAAAATCCCTTCCCGCATGATACCGTTTATGGGTTTATCTGGGGCATCGCCAAACGCTTCCGCGCCAATCAGGATAAATTTCCCTCGATCACCCGCACCTACCTCAATCCGGACGATCCCAACAGCGATGGCGCAATCTACGACGTGATGCTGTAACATTTCGGCTGTTTTCACGGCAATAAAAAACCCGCGCCTTAATGACACGGGTTTTCATTTTGGCAATCTTCACCACATAGAGTGGTGCTCTATTCTGTACCTTCCGCCCCACCCTCATCAGTCGCTTCAACATCAACGGGTGCAGCATCGGCAGGCGCTTCTGCGGCGGGTGCGGCATCAGCATCTTCAGTTGACGCTTCAGTCGGTTCGCCTTCAGCGGGCGGTGCACCATCTTCACCAGCCTCAGCCGCATCCGTACCCCAACGCTGGGTGAAGCCCACACGGCGTTTTTCGGGTTCCAGATGGCTGATACGCAGGCTCAGGCGATCACCCTTCTTGACATACGAATAGGGTTCTTTCAACGCGCCGTCGCCCATTTCGCTCAGATGCAGCAGCCCTTCCAGGCCGTTGTCCAGGGCGATGAATGCGCCGAAATCGACCACATTCGTAACCGTGCCTTCGACCAATTGACCTTCATGGTAGCGCTTGTCAGCGTCTTCCCAGGGGTCACTCAACAGACGTTTACGGCTCAAGGCAATTCGGTTGGACTCGCGATCCAGATTCAACACGTACACGTCGATTTCGTCACCGACTTTGAGCACATCACGCGGATGATCGACACGATGCCAAGCCAATTCGCTGACATGGATCAGGCCGTCCGCGCCGCCCAGATTGACGAACGCGCCGAAGTCGCGCAGGCCAGTGACCGTGCCCTTGACGACATCGCCTTCCTTGAGTTCGGAAAGCAAACGGGCCTTCTGCTGTGCGCGCCATTCTTTCTGCGCTTCACGTTCACTGAAGATCAAGCGGCGGCGATCCTGATCGACTTCGATCACCTTCACGCCCAACTGCTTGTTCAGCAGGTCATTCCACATATCACGGCGTTCATTCGACAGATTCACCGAAATCAAGTGTGAACTGGGGATGAAACCTTCCAGGCGGTTCCAGCGCACCAGGATACCACCGCGGTTATGACCGGTGATCGTGACCTGTACCACATCCTCAGATTTGAGGAGTTGGCGCGCCTTCTCCCAATCATACTGCTGCAAACCCATGTTGATCGACACGATCAGGTTATCATCCTGGTCGCGTGGGTTCAGCACATATACCGGCACTTCGCCGCCGACCTGCAAGCCATTGCGGACTTCCGGGTCGAGACGTTCAATATCCTGCGACGGGACGATACCATCCTGCTTCACACCCATATCGACAATAATTTCACGGCTGTCGATTTGTAAAATGATCGCGTTGCGGATTTCGCCTCGGCGGGGCGGTTGATAAGCAAATGTGGATTCCAGTAATTGCTCAAACTCGCTAAGGGAATTCTGTTCGCCCGTGTTCGCCTCGTTCTCGTTTTTCTTTGTCTTTGCGGGACTCATCAAGCTCTCCTGTTTTGTGCCGGGAATTTTGTGCGGGAACACCCAAACCCGTAATTCACCCCAATAAAATGTACAACCATCGGTTCGGTTTTAAACCCTGACAACTATCCATTAACCCATCTCACCCGTACAGTCACGTTCCGAAAATCCCGGCTACCGGGCTATTCTTCCATGACCGCACACCACTCCCGCGCGATAAAGTTAGTGGTTGCAAGGGTTTCGCGTCAGGCAATACACCGGGTATTTCGCACCGAGTCCAGCACTTCACTTTGCTTATGAACAGATGGTCGGGAGATATTCGCAGGTGATGATTCTTAAAGTATATACCCGCTCACGCCGCCCATAAGCTAAAATACCGTTTATTTGGGTATGACTTGGGTAACAAAAAGCCAGCCCGTAGACGGTGTTTCTACCACAGTGTATAAATTATAGCAGAAAAAATATAGAAAGGGTGTATGCGTTTAATTCAATTCACATCCGGCACGCCCATTTCAAGCCCCTTCAGGCCGCGATCAACCTCCCAGGGGTAGATAATATAGGCGTCCGTGATCGCACCATAGAAATCCGGTTCGGCCTTATTGAACAGCGAACGGTACGGGTTGTAATGGAAGACACAGCTATAGGGGATGGCTCCCGACGCCTGCACCCGCCCTTTTACTGCCGTCGCGGTGCGCCCACTGCCCCACACGTCATCGACAATCAACGTGCGCCGGTTGCGCAGCAGCGCAGCATCCGGGAATTGCAGGAATGAGGGCCACGCCATCAACCCCGCGTTTTCCGTCGCCGGGAAGTCCACCGCCGCCGTGAGGATATGCCGGATGCCCAATGCCTCTGCCAGCAAACCGCCAGGGACAATCCCGCCGCGCGTAATCAGCACCATCGCGTCGAATGTGCCGACAATTTTTAATGCCGGAAGCATCACATCCACTAACTTATCGACCTCTTCCCACGACAGCACTTGCTGTTTCATCGAACCCTCACCCTCTGCTTATGATCTTGTCATGCTTCACAAACCATTAATTGTAACGCAGACCGGTATGCAGGCGCAAAATGAATGCTGGCTCCGCTTACATGTCAGCCGAGCAGCGTATCCCTAACTGACTTTAGAAAGTTTTGCCACTTGACATAGTTATAAAATTACTAGTAAAATAATCACTATGGCACGAAAATTTAAACGCTCACCCCTGGCCTTAGCAATACTTGCACTCCTGCACGAGTCGCCCATGCATCCCTATAAGATGCAGCGGCTCATCAAGGATCGTGGCAAGGATCAGGTTATCAATGTCGAACAGCGCGCAAGTCTGTATCAGACGATCAACCAACTGCTCCGCGAAGGTCTCATCGCCTCCTGGGAAACCAACCGTCCAGAAGGCTTCCCAGAGCGGACACTCTACAAACTGACCGATCTCGGCCACGAAACCACATTGGAATGGATGCGGGAAATGCTGTCCACGCCTGCGTCAGAATTCCCGGAATTCCCCGCGGCGGTGTCGGTGCTGCCGCTGCTTTTGCCGGAAGAAGTCATTCAGCAGCTTGAAATTCGGACGGGCCGCTTAACCGAGAAAATAGCCGCGCTGGAGCAGGATTTGCAAACCTACGCCGCCACCTTACCCCGCCTCTTCTTACTCGAAACCGAGTATATGAAACGCATCTTAGAAACCGAGTTGGAATGGGTGCGGTCAATCATCGCTGATTTGCAAAGCGGACAGCTCACCTGGCATCACGATTGGCTCAAGCCGGATGTTCCGCCGGAAAACGAAACCTGAGTAACAAGTAGAACCCGCGCAAATTAAGCAAATATTTTCGTATCGGCGACCCGACGGGTTGACCTCAGATACGTCATTGCCTAATGCGCTTACATCTCAAACGAATAAAGATCGTCAGACAGGAAATGGAGCATTGAAAATGGCAGTCAAAACCGAAACCCAAAGCATAGCCGCAGCCGCCTACACCACCAACACCGTCACCTCGAAAGACGGCACGGTCATCAGCTACCGTCAACTCGGACATGGGCCGGGTGTCGTGCTGCTGCACGGCTCGATGGAATCCGCGCAAAGTCATATGAAGTTGGCCGAAGGATTGGCGAATGCCTTCACCGTTTATTTACCAGAGCGCCGGGGTCACAGCCTCAAAGATGTGCAGGGCAAAGCCTACAGTATGCAAAAGGAAGTTGAAGATTTAGACGCGCTCCTCACCCAAACCGATACTCACTTGGTCTTTGGCGTCAGCGCAGGCGGACTCATCGCGCTTCAGGCGGCGCTCACCCTGCCCAACATTCACAAAATCGCCGTCTATGAACCGGCGCTGGTCGTCAACCATTCGATCCCGATGGATTTAATCGCGCGCTATGACCGGGAAATTGCCGAGGGCAAAATCGCGGCGGCGCTCATCACCGGCATGAAAGCGGGCAAAATGGGGCCGCCCATCATGGATTATATGCCCCGCTGGCTGCTGGAATATTTCACGACCAGCGGCATGAAAAGCGAGGACAAAACCGCCAAGCCCGGTGATGTGACTATGCGGACACTCGCGCCGACGCTGCACTATGATTTTCAACTCGTCACGGAGATGGCTGAAACGGTCAACAACTTCAAAGCGCTGCGCCCCGAAGTGCTGCTGCTCGGCGGCAGCAAGAGTCCCAAGTGGTTGCTAACTGCCCTGGACGCGCTCGAAAAGGCCTTGCCGCATATAAAGCGGGTAGAATTTCCTGGCCTCGATCACAGCGGTTCCAGCGATCCTAACAACATGAACCGAACGGGTCGCCCAGACCTCGTTGCCCAGGAAATGCGCCACTTTTTCGCCTGAAAAAATGCGGCGTCTGGGTAGGGGCACGCCATGTCGTGCCCTTTTATTTCCTGCCATGAGGCGTAATCACGCGCGCTGCGCCCTGCCCCGCGTGATAAACCACGCCGCCAGCACAAAAATAACGGTGCTCATCCAATAAGGCGCATTGGGCATCACGCGGTCATAAACCACGCCCGCCCACAACGGCCCCAGAATCGTCACCAGACTCGTGAGCGCGGTGCTCACGCCCATCAGCAGGCCAATTTCGCTCGGTGTGACCCGGTTGGTGGTCAAAGTTGTAATCGTCGGGAAGATGAAGGTGCTGCACGCGCTCCCCAGTACACTGAAAACCAGAAACAGGCCGAAGTTTGGAGCAGTACAAATCAGCAGGACGCTCACACCCAACCCGCACAGCGCCACAATCGCCACTCGCTGCTCACCGAAGCGCTTGACCGTCGGTTGGACAAAAAGCGCCTGACCACCGATGACGACGATGCCCGCCAGCACCATCAGCAAGCCCACCTGCCAGGGCTGGGCATCAAACATGCGGATGGAGTAAATCGTCTGGATGCTGTTCATGCCCTGAAAAGCGAAATTGAACAGGCACAAAGTCACCAGCAGCGGCGCGAGGATCGGTTTGCGCACCATCTCGCCAATCGACACAAATGGATTCAGGTCACGCAGGCTGATCGGTGCTTTTTCGCGGCGTTCTTTGGGCAGCGATTCTGGCAGCAGGAAATATCCAACGATGACGCTGACAAAGGACACTATCGCGGCGGCGAAGGCTGGAAAAATCACGTTAACCTGACCCAACGCCGAACCTACCGCCGGCCCGACGATCAAACCAACGCCCCAGGCAATCCCGATCAGGGTGAAATTTTTGGCGCGGTCTTCCGGCTTGGATACATCCGCGATATAGGCTGATGCAGTGGACATATTGCCCGCCGTGATGCCGTCAATCAAGCGCGAGAGGAATAACACCCACAACGCGCCGCCCAGCCCAAAAATCAGATAACCAACTGCCGATCCGAAGACGCTGATGAGCAGTACCGGGCGGCGTCCATAGCGATCCCCAAGTTTGCCCAGCAGCGGCGCGGCAAAAAATTGTGCCGCCGCATAAATCACGGTGAGCAGGGTCACGTTGATGGCTTCGCTGCTGTAGCGGCTCACGATATACGCGGCCACTGGGTACATCATCGTAAGGCCAACGATGTCCATGAGCATGATAGCGAAAATAACACCCAATGCTAACCGAGTTCGATTCGGCTGGGTATCGGTTGTGGCGGGTTCGATGGCTTCAGGCGGCATTGACAAGGGATTCACCTCGCTCTTGACCGGATCACAGATTTATTAAATCTATGATAGCGGGTTTTTGATGCGAGGTGCGTTTACGTCATTTACAGCCCCAACCGCGCCGCGACATCCTCATATGAAGGCGCTTCCGCATAAATTTTCTCAAACTCGGACTGCGCCTTTTTGGAATCGCCCGTCAGATCATAGATGACGGCCCGCTCATAACGAAGCGCCCGCAGCAGGTCTGCCGGATACCCTTTGCGCCGCCGCAGGGCCTTCGTCAAGGTATCTTTCGCACCGTCAATCAGTCCCAGTTTGCGCAGTGCCCGCGCCCGATAATACATCAACGCAGCCTGAATCGACCCCTCATTGTGGACATTCGCCGCCAGCGACACGACTTCCTCCTGTACAGCCTGCGCATCAGGGTACGTATCGGTCAACGTCTCGGCCAGCGACAGCCGTACAATCAGATCATCAGGATGCTGCTCGTAAAGCGCCTGGAGATTTTCGATAGCCAACTCGTTCAAACCCAACCCTTGATTACACTCCGCCAGCGCCAGCAGTGCCCCTTCAGCGCTTGGTTCAATGTGAACGCTGATGTCCTCTGTAACAGGCAGTTCAACCGCGAAATCCAGTTCATATTTTTCGATCTGCTTACCCAATTGATCCGGCTGCTTCAGGGCCTCATCGAATAAGCTGGCCGCCGTGTTTAACTTGCCCCGCTTATACAACAAGAATCCCGCCAGGAACGCCCCATCCGCCAGATGGGTTGCGTTTTGCGCTTCTTCCAGGGATTTTTCTTCATCGCCAGCGGCCAGCGCTTTCAGTGCTTCCACCAGTGCCAGTTCATCCGCTGGGACGGTCAGCCGCTTCATAAATCCCAGGTCGAGCTTCTCCGGCACGCGATCTTCATCAGATGACTTCGTGTCCTCGGAGTCCGAGTCGCTGTGCTTGGTATCCAGTTTTTTGGCGGTAATATGCTCCTGATCCCGGCAGGTCGAGCGAAAAATAGGTTCCCGATGTGCCGGTGGTGATATGCGCGCCTCTTGGCCCCAGTGACAGCGAAGCGCCTGTCTTGCTGATATTCAGCCGCACCCCAGGCAGCAGTTGCAATGATTTACGAAACCGGAATCCGCTCACGCCCTTTATGCCTCCTGAAAGAAATACATCCTCAGGCAAGTATAACGCACAATAGGTATGTCTTATATAAGCGAAATATTGAAAACTATGGGGAATCTGAATTGTAGGGGTTTATCGGCGATAAACCCCTACGACAGGTTGTTGCAGAGGTTTTACAACCGCTCCGCCACGCTCTTGGCCTGGGTATATTGCAGCAGATAATCCGGCCCGCCAGTTTTGCTGTCCGTTCCGCTCATATTGAAACCGCCGAAGGGATGGACACCCACCAGCGCCCCGGTACATTTGCGGTTCAGATACAAATTACCGACATGGAATTCGCGCCGCGCCCGTTCCAGGCGATCCCGTTCGTTACTGAACAGCGCCCCGGTCAGGCCATATTCAGTGCTGTTGGCAACCCGGATCAGGTCATCAAAATCCTTCGCCCGCACTATCGTCAGCACCGGCCCGAAAATTTCTTCCTGGGCGATGCGCGCGTTCCAGGGGACATCGCCGAAAATTGTCGGCGGGATGAAGTAGCCGTTGCCGGGGGTTTGCAACGGTTGACCACCCAACAGCAGCTTACCTTCCTGCGTCCCGACCTCGACATAATCCATAATGCGCTTCATGGCGTCCTGGTCAATCACCGGCCCCATATAATTATTGCGGCTCTCATCCGGCGCACCGACAGTGATTTGCTTCGCCAATTCCACGACGCGATTCGTCACCTGATCGTAAACCGCATCGACAATCACCGCGCGCGATCCGGCAGAACATTTCTGCCCCTGATAACCGAACGCGCTCTGCACGATTCCGCTGGCAGCTTCTTCCAGGTTGGCGGTCTCATCGACCAGCACTGCATCTTTGCCACCCATTTCCAGAATACTGCGTTTCAGCCACTTTTGACCCGGCTGCATTTTGGCGGCGTGCTCGTAAATCCACAAGCCGACATCGCGCGATCCGGTGAAGGCGATGAAGCGTGTCTTGGGATGCGTCACCATGCGCGCGCCAACAATTTCGCCGGGGCCGGTCAGGAAGTTCAGCACCCCCTTCGGCAATCCCAGACTCCACATCAGGTCGGCGATCCACCAGCCGATTAATGGGCTTTGCTCAGCGGGTTTAAATACAATCGTATTGCCCGCCACAATCGCCGCCGCAACCAAGCCCATCGGAATGGCATTCGGAAAATTCCAGGGCGGGATAATCGCGCCAACACCCAATGGCGTGTTATACAATCCCAATTGTTCCGGCGGATAGGACGTGAGCATGTCGCTCTGATCGAACAGCCGCAGCGCTTGCCGCGCGTAATATTCGAGAAAATCAATCGCTTCGGCAGTGTCGGCATCGGCTTCAAACCAACTTTTGCCGGTCTCATAGACCATCACCGCGCTGAATTGATGTTTGCGCCGCCGCATCTCCGCCGCTGCACGCAGCAGATAACCAACGCGCTCCTGCACCGGCACATACTGCCAGGTTTCGAACGCTTTCGAGGCCGCTTCAACAGCCTGATTGGCATGGTCTTCTGTACCGTTGGCAAATTGTCCGACGACTTCCGCCGGACGCGATGGATTGATCGAGGGGAACGTCTGGGTCACGGCGATTTGCTTGCCATCAATCACCAGTGGATAGATTTTGCCCAGCGTCGCTTTCACAAAATCCAGCGCCGCTTTGAAAGCCGATTCATTTTCCGGCCTGGAAAAATCGGTAAACGGTTCATTCCGATAGTCGGGCAGCATTCATGCACTCCTTCAGGTATTACGGGAATTGATCTTGCAAAATATTGTACCATGCCATAAACCAGCATCCCTGTACCATTGGAGCCAGATTCATAAAATCAGCCTAAACCGCCAAGCAAAAAAATTGAACCACCGAGACGCCGAGGACACAGAGAGAAAATTAAAATACAAAGTTGTTTGTATCCTTAAGAGCACCGCTAACTTTGTTTTCTTCCTCCATTTCTCGGCATCTCGGTGGTTCAATATGTTTTCTGGCTATCCAGGCATGGTTTCACAAATCATCACAATCGGCTGGCCTTGCAGGCGGGTCAAAACCAGCGTGCGCGACTCGTCCCCTTTGAGTTTCAACTGCGGAATCAAAGTCTCCGGCGTCAGCGGCGAACCACGCTTTTTGACCGTCACATTACCAACGTTCTTTTCGCGCAAATACGCCCGCAATTGTTTCAGGTTGAACGGCATCCAATCCAAAATGCGCCACGCCCGCCCCCAGGGCGAATCTGGCTTAGTTTCCGTCGTAAAATAAGCAATCGTCTCATCGAGCATGAACCCGTTGAACTTTTCAGTGACATCCTGCACCAACCCTGCCCGCAAAATCGCTGGATCAGGCTCGACCAACCAGCCGCGCGGCGGGGCAATTAAAACACTCATACTGCCTTTTTCCCCCTCTCTGTACACGGGGAGGGGCTGCCGAAGGCGTGGGGGAGGGGTTGCATTTTCCCACCGATATACATTCTCCCCGACCAGCAGCGTCGCCCGATACCCTTCCCATCCGCCGCCCAACCACAAAACCGCTTCTTTCAAATCGCCCGCGACAGAAATGAATTCCAGCCCACCGCCGTAATCGACTACCTGTGCCAGATCAACCCCTGGCGACAATTTCACGACCCGCAGCGGATGTTTCCAGCCGCGAATGAGCGACAACGGCGGTTCATAACGCTCGACATCGTAAATACGGTTGCCTTTGTCATCGCGCCGCGCCGGATCGAAAAACGCGACCTCCGCGTCCGGCAAACCCTCACGAATATCCGCGACCTCAAATCGTGCCTTCAAACCGAGCGCCGCCGCATTATGCCGCGCGATTTCCACGCGCACTATGTCCATATCCAACCCCAGCACAACCGCCCCTAATGCTGCGAATGCCAGCGAATCCGCCCCGATGCCACATCCGGCATCGAGAACTTTGATCGCTTGAACGTCATTTTCCGTTGGCAAACCTGAATTTTTCTCCCCCTCTCTGTACACGGGGAGGGGCTGCCGAAGGCGTGGGGGAGGGGTTAATATCTCCCCCGCCCGATACGCCCGCACCAGCGGATCACTGGCCTGCTCCAACGCCGCGCGCGTGAAAAAAAGCCGCCACGCATCATCGCCAAATTTATCAACCGCCTTCAACCGCAACCGTGCCATCTCCAACGCTGCGCCCGCCTGCTCTGCCGCGAAATCTTTACGCAGCACCGTCAATAACCGCAGCGTATTCGCCTCGGCCAAATCCTCGTGCGATAGCCGTTCCAGCAGCACTTCGCCCATTGCTGAACTCAAAAATTCTAAATCATTCAACGTAATTGTCATAAACGAGCACCATAAATCATAAGGGCGCTCCATTGAACGCCCTTGGGGTAAAATTAAATGGTTGTTACCATCAACAAATAATTCTATGGCCTAACGACGCTGACACGACCTTCCAGCGCCTTTAGTGCGCTTGGCACTTCGGCAGCCAGATGGCTTTAGCCTCTGGTGACGCAACGGCAAATAATCGAAGAATATCGAACCACATATTCTTCTCTCTGTGCTCTCGCTGTCCTCGGTGGTTCAATTTTCTTTTGTTTATTCATCCGGCTCTTCCGCCGCCGTTGGATCAACCTGCACGAATACCGGAGCCTGCGTATCAAAAATTTCGTCGCTGGGGTTGAGCATAATCGGGTACGGCAGGGCTTGTACCACCGCCCAGGCGAATTTTGCCACCTTGTTCACATCCAGGATGCGTCCAGCCAGCACAGCGGGCTGCATGAACTCCACCGCTTTCGGCAGGCTGCTGAAGGCCAGCAGCACCGTTTCATTATCGCCCGCGACAGCCACCGCTTGCCAGTCCAGCGCCTCATCTTTTTTCAGTTTCCAGGCTGGTTTGTTCGGCGTCTGCTGAATCAGTAAATGCACGTAGCGGCCTGCCCGCCGCTGGGGGGTATCACGCGCCGCAACTTCCTTGATTCGGTCAACCGTATGGGCTTCAACGTGTGGTTTTTCGCCGCGCATCAGCACGCCCGTCGGCTTAGGCGATTCCGCGCCGGTCTCCACCAGAATGCGCGTGAATCCCCCGCTTTCCAGCAGCTTGACCAGTGTTTCGTCCGGCTTGCCGCGCGGATCGAGCATAATCAAACGCCCGCCGGGGCGCAGCGCGCTCAACGCCGATGCCAGCAGCAAATTATCCGGCTGGCAATCGTAAGCCACCACCGCGTCAATGCTGTTTTGGGGAAGCTGCCATGTATCCGCACGCCCCGGCGTCAGCACAATATCCAGATCAGCGCGTGCTTCGGCAAAGACTGCGCCCGCCCGCCCACCAATGTCCACCAGACGCAGCGAAGCCGCGCTCGGCGGCAGATGCTTCGCCATCGCTTCGATCAACAGGCGTTCGACGCGCGCTGCGGTCATTTTTGTCGTTTGCGGGTTTCAGCGGCTGCGGCCTGAACCAGTTCAATCACTTCTTCCCATTCTTCCAGGAACAAATGAACCGTCACCGCCCCCAGTTCGAGATGATAAACATCTTCGCCGTCTGGTTCGTGCGAAATCCAGGCAGCATAATTTTCCGTCATAACCAGATTTTCGGTTTCCACGTCGTCGGGCATATCTTTGGGCATGTTATCTCCTCGTATTGAAACGCGCGCGCAGGTTTTCCCCCAGGCGGATCACGCGCTCATGGCTCACCGGCCACAACAATCGCCGCATCAGCACGTCCCGTCTGACCTGTGGGCGCGGCTGTCGCAGTGGGAACGGTTCGCGATCCATGAGCTTACCGTAGATATATTGCCCGAAAACTCGCAGAGTTGCAACCATTGGCGCGGCCAATATGATCCCCAACACACCCGCAAGGCTGGCCCCCGCCAGGATTCCGACGATTACAGCCAGCGGATGCAGGTTGAGGCTGCCCCCCATAATGCGCGGCACAAGGATAATCGCTTCGATATTTTGCAGCGCCGCCCAGATCACGATCACGACAATCGCGAATGGCGCGCCTTCCAGAAACGGCAGCGTTGCCGAGTGTCCCGTGAGTGCCAGCAGCGCCGCCGGGAAAATCGCCAACCCCGAACCGATGCTCGGTATGAACTCCAACAGGCCTGAAATCATGCCCAGAATCAGCGGGTTCGGCACACCCAATATCGACGCCACACAAAACACAATCGTCCCCATAAGCATCGCCAGCGTGAGCTGTCCGCGCAGATAGGCATTCCACACCTGCCCCAATTCGTACAGCAGGCGGCGCACATCACCCCGGTAAATCGGCGGCATGAAATCCACCACTTTATCGGCGAAAATGGATCCGTCGCGCATCAGGAAAAACATCATCGACAGCAGGAACACGATGTTGATAATCGCTGTCAGCGCCCCGCCCACGAAATCAAATGCAGGGCCGGTCAGCGAGCCGATGAAGCTTTGTGTCGCGCCAAACAAATTCAGGTCTTGTAGTTGGACAATGTCGCTGATGTGCTGCACGCCGGTGACTTCGCGCAGGCGCTCCAGTGGGATGAAAGGCAGCCCACCGATCAGCACCGGTTCGCCGTTGAACGTCAGCGGTTGGCTTAATGTTTGTTCCAGATTTTGCTCAACCTGCCCCAAAAGCTGCGGAATCCGCCGTCCGAATTCTTCAAACTGCGCGATCAACAGCGGCACAACCACCAGAATCACGATGACAAAAACCGTGATGATGAGGATATACGTCAGAATCACGGCCAGATTGCGGTGTGCCTTACCCGCCAACGGCCCGTAAATCAGCACCTTTTTTTCAAAAAAATTGACCAGCGGCGTCAGCAAATACGCCAGGATGACGCCCACACCGATGATGGGCAGCACTTCGCTCAGGCGCAGCAGCAGCAGCGCGATGGCGATGACGACGCCCGCCAGAACCAGTCGTTTCGTGCGGCCCGTCCAGGCCGGGGATGTCAATGGGGGCGGATTTCTATTCAAGGTGCATTCCCGAAAACCAATAAACCGTCTACAACTTCAATTACCACTAAACAACCTATCGAAAAGCTTTATCAATCATCTGCCCATATTTAGTACACAGCAGAGCTTATGCCTGTCAAATCGCCACTTTTGTTTTTTGACTAAAAACTAACGACTTCCTTCAATTGTACTACTCACTTAAACACCCATTCTAGCCCTTCGTTACCCACATTTAATAAAGAACTCACGAAGATTTACTAAATCACGTAAAAGCCTCTTGACAGCTAAACCGTCCAGACGGTACAGTAATTCTCATGAGTGACACGAAAGCTTCTCGTACCCGCGAAACATTAATCCAGGCCGCCAATCAGGTCTTGGTGCGCGACGGCATTAACCATCTGACTCTGGAAGCTGTCGCCCAGCTCGCCGGGGTGAGCAAAGGTGGCTTGCTCTATCACTTCCCCAATAAAGAAGCGCTGGTCGAAGGCATGATCGACCATTACCTGTCGCAGTTTGAAGCCCGCCTCGACTCCTATCTTCAAGTGTCCGGGGTGACTCCAAAACCCGGTGACTGGCTGCGGGCTTATATCCATGCCACTTTTGATACCGATGCCGAAGAAACAGCGATTAGCGCGGGTTTATTAGCCGCGATTGCTGTGAATCCTGATCTGCTCAAGCCATTGCAGGCGCGTTACGACACATGGCAGGCGCGTATCGTGGCTGAATCGGGCGAGAACCGCGCCCTGGCGACCATTATTCGCCTTGCCCTGGACGGCCTATGGATGTCTGACCTGTTTGGCATGGCTCCGCCCGACGGCGCATTACGAGCGGAAATTTTGTCTACACTCTTGAATCTATCGAAAGAAAGTACATCGTGAATCTGACTCCCTTCACCACCCTGATGATCGCCATCGTCAGCGAAATTATCGGCACAACCTCACTCAAATTGTCACAGGGTTTCACCAAACCGCTCTTCGGCATCCTCATGGTCGCCTGTTACATCGTGACCTTTTATTTTCTCTCGCTCACGCTCAAAAATATGTCGATTGGCACGGCTTATGCGATCTGGGCGGGACTGGGAACCGCCGGGACGGTCATCCTCGGCATTCTGATCTTCCGCGAACCGGTTGATTTCGCGCGAATCCTCGGCATCATCCTGATTATCGCAGGTGTCGCCGTCCTCAATCTCTTCTCCGGCGGCGCTGCCCACGCCTAATCAAGTACACAGGTTTTGTAGGGACACGGCGCTGCCTTGTCCGCTTGCTATCACCCATTTTGCCACCAATAAAACAAGGGACTGAAAAGTCCCTTGTCATTTAATACTGTTCAAGTGTGGCTGCACACTTTCTACTCCCCTCTCCGTACACGGGGAGGGGCTGGGGAGGGGTTCGCTTATGGATTCCCGCCGCGATAACCACCGCCGCCGCTGCCACCACGATTTCCGCCGCCGCTGCCACCACGATCTCCACCACCACCGCCGCTGCCACCGCGATAACCACCGCCGCCACCACCCCGATTTCCACCACCCCGGTTGCCACCACCGCTGCTGGGACGGCGGCTGTCACGGGCGCGGGCTTCTTCCGGCGTCCAACCTTCGAGCACGGCCTGTCGGCTCAGGCGAACTTTCCCGCCGTCGTCCACATCCGTGACCATGACCATGATTTCATCGCCCAGGCTGACTTCATTTTCAACCGATTCGACTCGGTAGTCGGCCAACTGCGAGATATGCACCAGGCCGTCACGCCCTGGCAGGAACTCGACAAACGCGCCGTAGGGTTCGATACGGGTCACTTTGCCGGTATAAATTTTGCCGATTTCAGCATCTTCGGTCAGGCCGCGAATTTCTTCGACTGCCTGGGCTGCCGATGGGCCATCCACTGCCGCCACAAACACCGTGCCGTCTTCCTGGATGTCGATTTTCGCGCCGGTACGTTCCTGGATCGCGCGGATCATCTTGCCGCCTGGGCCAATCACCGCGCCAATTTTCTCCGGGTTGATCTTGATCGTCGTGATACGCGGTGCATAATCGCTCAACTCGGTCTTGGGCGTGGAAATCACGCTCTTGATGAGGTCAAGGATTTGCATCCGAGCATCGCGTGCCTGTGCCAGCGCCCGCGCCATAATTTCGTCGGACACACCGCTGATTTTGATGTCCATCTGTAAAGCGGTGATACCTTTTTCAGTTCCGGCGACCTTGAAGTCCATGTCGCCCATATGATCTTCCAGACCTTGAATGTCGGTCAGAATCGCGATCTGGCCTTCTTCTTCAATTAAGCCCATCGCGATACCTGCCACTGGGCGGAGGATCGGCACACCGGCATCCATCAACGCCAGTGTGCTGCCGCAAACGCTCGCCATTGATGTGCTGCCGTTGGAACTCAGCACTTCGCTCACCAGACGGATCGTGTAGGGGAACACATCTTCGCCGGGGATCATATTGCGCAGCGCGGCTTCAGCTAATGCACCGTGACCGATTTCGCGGCGTTTCGGCCCACGTAACGGTGAGGTTTCGCCTGTGCTGAAGGGCGGGAAATTGTAGTGATGCAAATAGCGTTTGTTTTCTTCGGGGCTGAGGCCGTCGATTTCCTGCGAGTCACGCGGTGTACCCAGCGTAGCAATCGTCAACACCTGCGTCTGACCGCGTTTGAACAAGCCTGATCCATGTACGCGCGGGATCACATGGATGTCCGCCGAAAGTTGACGGATTTCCGTCAGCTTACGACCATCGGGGCGCACACCGTCTTCGATGATCCGGCGGCGTACCTGCTTGGTGATGACTTCCGAAAAGGCTTCGCGCGCATCGCCCAGAGCAATTTCTTCTTCAGGATCAGTCAGCGCATCGTTGCTTTCCTGATAGCCCGCCACGATTTCCTCGCGCAGCGCATCCAGGGCTTCGTTACGGCCTTCGCGATCCGTCTTGTCGATGATGATCTGGCGCACGCGCTCAGTCGCTTTTTCAGAAACTTCTGCCGAGAGAGTCGCATTGGTTGACGACGGTGTATATTCGGCCTTCGCTTTGCCAATCTGTGCGCGCATCTCGTTGATGACCGCGATCACCGGCTTGATCGACTCGTGCGCCAATTTGAGCGCCTTCAACATCGTCTCTTCGTCGATTTCCGTCGCCGCGCACTCGACCATATTGATCGCGTCGGCTGTGCCGGAAACCCGCAGGTCGAGGATGCTGTTCGCCATCTGGCTGATGGTCGGGTTGGCGACCAACTGGCCGTCGATCAAACCAACCCGCGCACCGGCTACCGGCCCATTCCAGGGGATATTTGAAATCATCACGGCGGCGCTGGCGGCGATGATCCCCAGCATATCAATCTGATGTTCCTGGTCATGGCTGAAGGCCGTCAAAATGACCTGAACTTCGTTGCGCATATCGTCGGCGAACAGTGGCCGCAGCGTGCGGTCAATCACCCGCGAATTCAAAATCGACTGTTCCGAAGGGCGACCTTCGCGCCGGAAGAAACTGCCGGGAATGCGTCCCGCAGCATACATCTTCTCTTCGTAATCGACACTCAAGGGGAAAAAATCAATCCCCGGACGCGGATGCTTGCTCATAGTGGCGGTGGCGAACACCAGCGTTTCGCCGTCCAGTACCGTCACCGCGCCACCCGCTTGTTCGGCTAGCTTGCCCGTCTCGATGACGATTTCGCGCTCACCGAATTTCGCTGTAAAGCGATGCACTTCTCCCATATTGCTCATGGTTTACGTATCCTCCTTAAGAATACGAAAGCCTGACAGCCAGGGACTGGGACACACTGCTAACGCCCTTTTTTGCGTTAGCCCCATGCTCCAATTCCTGCCCTGTCAGGCACGTTTCGAAAACGGATGTCCCCCTGGGACATCCTGATAATAACATGTAGCGGTTTGCCTTCAAACCTTTTAGCGACGCAGCCCCAACCGACCAATTAATTCGCGATACACATCGGGCTTTGTCTGGCTCAAATATTTCAAATGACGCCGCCGCTGACCAACCAGCTTCAGCAGACCCCGCCGCGAGTGTTCGTCGTGGCTGTGCGTCCGCAAGTGATCTGTAAGCTGCGTGATGCGGGTGGTCAAAAGGGCGACCTGCACTTCCGGCGACCCGGTGTCTTTATCATGCCGCGCATAGTCTTGCATGATGACGCTTTTTTCAATCTTTTCAATCGGCATTATAACCGTCCCCACCTTTGTTCAATGACACCAGATAAGCCGGACAGTTGGCCTATCGGTCTAAAATTGCTATAGGGGCATTATAGCAGAGCGTCCTACCGCCCGACAATCCTCAACAATTGGGGGCAAGTGATAAGATCACATTAGAAATTGCACCATATGCTTAACGCAGTCGTCTCCGTAGGGACAAGGCGCTGCCTTGTCCTGGTTTTAGCGCATGATAAAATCATCAAATAGCGAAAGGCATCCGATGAATCCATCTCTACAAGCGCGAATAGCCGCCGTTGATTGGGCTAGCAAAGGCGTTCCCGATGTTCCCCGCTGGCTTAATGATTTACTTTCCGATAACAATGAAGTTGCACACACGGCATCGAACATTCTGGACGAAAATATTGTGCAAGGGAACATCGACTGGCAAGACTTTGATCTTGGCTATGATATTGAAGGCGTGTTGCGAACCGATGCACCGGATTTGTTGGTCGATTTTTTGATCGAACTCCTGAAAGAAGCTCAATCGCCTGGACTTTCCTACATCTTAAACTTACTCGTTGGGCAACGCACTTATGTGAGATTTAAATTTATTAATGAAGGGTTGAAATCGCGCGCTTTGAACATCTACGACAAAATTTGGAGCGCACGAACCTTGTATATTCCCCTTCTTGGACACACTGACGATAAGGTGCGTCAAAGAACTGTGTCACTCTTATGCGGATTTAGAGATCAACCAGATACAGTCATTGCGCTGATACTGGATGCAATTTCTGCCGAACGTGACCCATACACTGTATTATCCTATCTTCAGGAGTTTACAATGTATTTTCTTGAGCGAAAAAGAATAGATGAAGCTTACGATAACGCTTATTTCAGTTTGCTCAATGATCTCCTCGTTTCTCCTTTAGGATTAGCAGTTCAAACTGTTGCAGCATATCACTTGATAGAGCAATTAGGGGCTGACATGCCTGAAAATGCATTAAATAAACTGGTAGCAGGTATGATTGTCGAATTCGATCATGATATTACTTCGGGAATTATGGCCGCGCGCGTGGATGTGCAAAGCCGAATTCTGATGAAGCTGCCACTTGATAGGGCAATCACTCTATATCTGCAAGTCCTCAAGCAAACTTTAGTAATCAAGAACGCGCTGATCGTTTTTGTCGATGCCTTAACTTTGGCCTGTGAACCACCTGTCTTGGATATAAATGCATTTTTCTTGCAGCCAATTATGCGGGATGGCATCGAATTTCATACCTATTCGATAAGCAGGTTTACCCTTCCCCCCAAATATGATCTCGCCGCCCTCACGAACAGACAAAAGCGTGTCATTCAAGCCGCAGTCGAAAATGACCTGATTTGGACTGTCGCCACTAATATATTCGATCTATTCGGCTTGCCGTCGAATCGAGATGTGCTGCGAACCCTGATGGCGTAAATCCCGCCTCTAGCCCCTTTAGCTCGACTTTATCCAATTACGGAATATTACAAATTCTAGGTATAACAAACGCGCTATGTGACCCACAAAGACCTCTTTTAGCCCCTTTAGTGGGCTTGGCTCTTCGGCAGCCGGATCGCTTTAGCGTCTGGCGATGGAGCCGTAGAGATACGTTTAGGAATCAGACCGTAAATGGAGTTCAAATTCGTTTTGAAAACCGAGGTAACAAACCTTGAATAATTTAAGGAAATTAACTTGACCGAGCAATAATGGCACATACACTGCGCGTGTCCAGGCAAACGCCAACCGAACCTCCAAATCAAAAGGCGCGATATGAGCAGAGAGGACAATCTCGCGGGCTTCATAATTGGAAAATTTGCCGGATACTTCAACCTGTCTCCCCTGTTCCTCCCAAACTGCACCCAGTTCGAGGCCAATTCGGTAAGGCATCACATTGACATCCGCGCCTGTTTCGATCAATCCAGCCACTTGAAGTGTGCGTTGCTCATGCGTCAGTCGTAAAGGCAGGATTGGACGCCATGCGGTTTCGCCCAGTGCATTTCGAACCTGCGAATACGGGAATAGTGCCGAGTCAGGCATCAGGGCTTTTTCCTTCGTCCTCTAACATTTGCATGAGTGTTTCAGCCGCGCGCGGAGCATCAAAAGGCGCAGACTTCATACTGTTCACCGGACAAAAATAATTTCTCCTCCGCTTTCGCCGCGAGGTCGTGTACCAGGAATTGCACAATTTGCAACTTCTCATTGGGTGGAAGTTGGCGCAGTTCATCAAGTAATTTATTGGACACCATCGCTTCATTTCCCCTTACTGAACCTGCCAACATTGTAACATATCTGGTTATTTGCTTCCCCGTTGGTAAATACAGCGAAAAATAACTCGCGGACATGCATTCCGCTCTGCACTTTGTACTCTGTACTTTGCACTACTTTTCAAACCATTTTCTAATTGACATATACGAACCTTTGTTCTAAAATTAATCCTCACTAATGCTCAAAAGGCTTTCCTCATGCCCTACGCCCTGGCCTTTTCTGGACACTCCAATCCGATAAACACGGCACGATACCGGACACCTTATGCCCATTTCTGCCTTCCCGTCCGACAACCCTCCCGTCCTTCCAGGAAAACCCTACCCTGTCCGACAACCCCGCCCATTTATCGGACATGCTTTTGTTTTCACGTATACCTCGTCCCTCATACCTTCTCTTGGCGCACTATCCAGGTATCCTTTCAGCAAAGCCCTGTCCTTCAGCGCACCACCACAGCAATCAGCCGTATTTACTGCGCCGGACATAACTTCTCCTATTGGTGGCGACACCCCGACTCACGGACAAAACCCGCCGCGCTTCGGTCCGAAAATCGCGCCTATTCGGACACATCTTTGCTCCCCTCTCCGTACACAGGGAGGGGATGGGGGAGGGGTTTTATTGCGGAAGTTTCCCTTGCGCTTCAGCGCACACCACCACAACCCCGTAGCTTTTGGAAACACGCCGAAACATCGAAAAAAATTCATCCATTTTGCATCTTCTTTTTTGGATGTTTTTTGTCTTTTACTTTGCACTCTGTACTATCTTTTACTCATCCCTCGTCCCTCATACCTGCTTTGCCCAAACAAAACACCCACCTCGCTCACACGAAATGGGTGTCAAATTTTTCTCTTATCTTTTAGCTAAAAGCTATTGACTAATGACTATCGACTATCAGCTATTTCGTCTTCATCGCCTCAGCCACCAGATTCACCGTATGATGCGTGCGGAACAGACTGTACTGCCCTACCCGCCCTGGTACGGCATTAAGGACGTTCTCGGTTTCCATCATCGAGAACCAGAAATCCATGTCCCAGTTGGTGTTTGGGTCAAGCTGGCGCACCGTCGAGTCCGAAATCGGGATGTTGCGCTCGTACAAATACAGGAGCAAGCGGATGAACTGGTCGCGGTGGTCAAGGATACCGCGCGAAATTTCCGCATCCAGGCTGAGTGAAATTCCTTTGGTCTGGAAATCGCTCTGTGGGTTGGAATACTCCGACACGACTCCCGCGTCGTTGTCCTTCAGATATTCAACCGCTTTCTGGAAGGCCATGCCCGTATCGAACACCCGCAGCCGTCGGTGCAGGCTGCCCAATGGACACCATGTAAAATTGCGGAAGCTGGTGAATTGCTCGACACTCACCACGATGCGCCGCACCATGTCGGCTGTTTCCTTGTTGAGCGTGTCGAGTTCTTCCAGCGAAATGCCCGCCCAGTTCGGCCCTTCCTGCTCCTCGCCATCAATATGCATGGTGATGGGCATCTCCGGCATTTCAATGTCGGATTGGAGCTTGATGACCGGCACTAAATCTTCTGGATTATGGCGGTGCGGGAGCAGTTCGCGCACCAGAATTTGTTCGCGTACCAGACAGTCGATCCATTCCGAACGCCACTGGTCACTGAAATTCATGCCAGGACGGTCAAGGTCGCGATCCATCGCCAGACCTTTGAGCAGGAAACCGTAATTGACGTACTCCCAGCCGCGCACCGTCAGCGTGTTCAACACGCGCACGACCACCCGGTCACGGATCAGGCGCGTCTTTTCAACGATGGGATGGTTGGCATTCAGGGAAATCGAGCCGTTGGCTGTGACCGCTTTCAGGATGCCCAACGACATCGCCTGTGAAACCAGGTCTTCGCCGCGTGGTCGCGAAATCACCGCGCCGACTTCCTGCAATTGGTCAACTAATTGGTGCACAGACATGACTTCCGCGCCGATCACCGTAGCCAGACGGTCAAACTGCACGATCACGCTCGACCACTGCGAAGGCGTGAAAGGCGTAATTTCTGCCCCATCGCTCAGGCCAGCCGTGCTCAATGATTGGTGCGTCTGAAGATTGGTGAAGTCTTCAATATATTCAAGCTGAAGACCAGGATTTTTTTCGAGCTGGCGGCTCGTGCTGCCGCGCACGCCCCACACGATCACCTGCTTGTTCCGCTGGCGCAGTGAGTTCAAAACCTGGTTGAAGTCGCGGTCACCGCTCGCCATAATCACCACATCTGCCGAGTCACTGTGGCTGGCATCGGTGATGACATCGCGCGCGATACGCATATCGGCACTGTTTTTACCGGGCAGATTGAACACCGGGTCAATGTTCGCCAGCATCAAACGGCTGGGCGCATCGTCGGCTACTTCTCGCCCCATCGAGTCTACTAACGGGGGTAAGCTGCCGCGCTGACCCCAGGGTGCATACGCCGCCATCTTGACCACTTGACCGTGCGCCTTCGCCTGTGACAGGAAGCGCTCAATCAGATGATCCAGGTTTACCACGAAACCCTGTTCATTCAGGCTGATGGCAATGTTCTCAAAGTCAACGTACACCGCAACATTTTTCGTCTGAATACCGAGCAGCGAGTCCAGCGGTTGGAAAACCACCTCACTGGCAAATTCCGTGCCCGTCAGGACGTTATCAAAACCCCACATGCGGACGCGCGCATTACGGGTCGTTTTCACCCGCCGCACCAGCGGAATCAAATCCTGGCTGTTCGTCGCCAGAATTAATTCGTCCACCGGTTCAGGATCGAAGGAGAAATAATGGACAATCAGTGCATCAGCCAAGCTGTCCCGCAGCGGCATATCGAAGACATCGTAGCCTGCCGCTTTGAAAATACGCTGGAAGTTCGCGCCGCCGCTGCCGTGTGATCCCCAATCGGCCACCGCAACGGCTTTCAAATTATCTGCACTGACCAATCCTGCGGCCAGCGCGGCGCTCCCGCGCAGACCCACCGCCAATTCCTGTAAATCGACTGAAATACCCCGGCTTTGAAACCTTTGGAGTAAATCATCGACATCAACTATCAAGTAAGCAGCCATATCTTTTATCCTAAATGACGATACCACCTGACCAACGGGCCGGTGGTAGTCTTATTGCAGTATTTTTGGTTATTCAGCCCGTTAGCTCCAAAAACTTTTGTACAAAAAGAACTTATTTTCGTCCCGCAACCATTCAGTGTAGCAAAGCCCTGCGGGAGGATCAACAGCCAATTACAACAAAGAAAATCAGAAATATTATACTACAGATAGACCTATACGAGGCCCTCCACGACCTACCAATTGTTCATTAAATCACAAATTGATGAGCTTTTTATTAACTTTGGGTTATCTTTTATTCAATATAGACGTGTTTTACGCTCATTTCTTTACGTTTTTAATATCTAATTAGATTTTATTATAATGCTAGTCGCCTGGATTATCATTAAGATTATCTGCAATACGACTTGTAACAAACAATAGCAAAATTAGGGCGCAATATGTGCGCCCACTATAAGTCTAATAAGCTTTTGCGAACAAGGCGACTCGTTCGGCTGTCGTCCCGGTGAGGAAACATTTGCCCGTCCCACCCGGTTGCTCAAATGGGAAACAGCGGATCGTCGCGCTGGTCTCTTCTTTAATACGTCCTTCATCGTCGCCGGAACCAGCCCACCAACCCCGCGCCCAACCGCCCTTCTCGACGACCTGCTGCATCTCTTCATAACTGGTTACGTCGTGAATATTCGCATCGCGGAAGGTCGTGGCTTGTTGCAGCATATTGGCCTGAATTTCGGTCAGCAAATCCTTAACGCGCTTGTCAATGCCGTCCTGCGGCACAAACTGTTTGCCTTCTTTGCCGGGAATATCACGCCGCGCCAGCGCCGCCGAGTTGTTTTGCACATCTTTTGGGCCGATTTCCAGACGCACAGGTACGCCGCGCATTTCCCAATCGTTGAATTTGAAACCGGGCGATAAGGCTTCGCGCCGGTCTACGAAGATGCGGATACCCGCGTCGGATAGCTGCTGCGCCAGCCGGTTCACGGCTTCCAATACCGGGCCACGTTCGTCCTCATTCTTGAAAATGGGCACGATAACGACCTGATAAGGCGCGAGTTTAGGTGGCAAACGCAGCCCTTTATCATCGCCGTGCGCCATGACCACCGCCCCAATCATGCGCGTACTCAGTCCCCAGGAAGTCGTCCAAACATGCTGGAATTCGTTGTTCTCATCGACATACTTGATGTCAAAGGCTTTGGCGAAATTCTGCCCCAGATTGTGGCTCGTGCCGGATTGCAGCGCTTTGGTGTCGCCCATCATGGCTTCGATGGTATAGGTGTGCTTGGCTCCGGCGAACTTTTCACGGTCACTCTTTTTGCCCTTGATGACCGGAATAGCGGCTTCATTGATCGCGAAATCGGCATAAATGTCGAGCATCTGCATGGTTTCGGCTTCAGCATCATCATAGGAAGCGTGCGCCGTATGACCTTCTTGCCACAAAAATTCTGTCGTGCGCAGGAAAGGGCGCGTCCGCAGTTCCCAACGCACCACGTTTGCCCACTGGTTAATCAGCAAAGGCAAGTCACGATAGGATTGAATCCATTCTTTGAAGGTCGCCATGATGATGGTTTCCGAGGTTGGGCGCACCACCAACCGCTCTTCCAGTTCCTTGCCGCCCGCGATGGTCACAACCGCCAGTTCCGGGCTGAAGCCTTCGACATGCTCCGCCTCGCGCTTCAAAAAGCTTTCCGGGATGAACAGCGGAAAATAAGCATTCTGATGACCAGTCGCTTTAAAGCGTCGATCCAACCCGCCTTTGATGGCTTCCCACAACTCATAGCCATAGGGCTTAATAATCAGACAGCCGCGCACAGGCGATTGGTCGCACAGGTCAGCTTTATATACGATTTCGTTATACCACTTGGAAAAATCAACAGATTGGGGCGTCACCGCTTGCGATGCCATCGGTTTGTTCCTTCATTTGTGCAAATTCTGGCAAACAATGTGGGTTATTATACTGGAAACTGGGCCAATTTTGGCGGGTGAATACATTTCAGTATCGCAGAACCGGTTATCGGGAATGGGAATTCGTAGGGGTTTGTCGCCGACAAACCCACACATCTACAAATTACTCCTTGTAAGGCACTTCCCGAACCTGCCCGCGCAGATGTTCCCAGAGCTTATCGAGTTCGGCGCGAACAGTAAACACGACTTCATCCAGCGGGACGATTACAGCATCACCACCTGCGCGGTGCTTCATTTCGACGCCACCTTTTTCCAGCGACTTTTTGCTGACGGTCAGACGCAGCGGCAAGCCGATCAAATCGGCGTCGTTGAACTTCACGCCCGCGCGTTCGTCGCGGTCATCAAACAATACTTCGATACCTTCGCGCTTGAGGCCATCATACACTGACTCGGCTACAGGAACGGCAGCTTCATCATTCAGCAGCACGAGATGCACATCATAGGGCGCGACGGATACCGGCCAAATCAGCCCTTTTTCGTCGTGATGTTCTTCGGCAACACAGGCCAGCAGCCGCCCAATACCAATGCCATAGCTGCCCATGATGATCGGTTTGGTTTCTGAGTCTTTGTCCTGAAAAGTGCAACCCAACGCATCACTGTAGCGCGTGCCGAGCTTGAAAATATTCCCAACTTCGACACCACGCACCATTTTCAAAGGCTGGCCGCAATCCGGGCAGGCATCCCCTTCGCGCGCGGAGACAATATCGGCAACGATGTCGGCTTGATAGTCACGTTTGTGATTCACATTCAGCAGGTGATAACCTGCCTGATTTGCGCCCGCGACAAGGTTCGGCGATGAATCAACTGCATCGTCAATCACCACACTGGCATTTTTGACATTGATTGCCGAGCCGTAACCGGGAACCGCGCCGACAGCCAGGATTTCCGGCTCGGTTGCCGGACGAATCGCTTTTGCTTTGACGGCGTTCCCCAACTTGGTCTCGTTTACATCCATATCGCCGCGCACGATTGCCAAAATAAACTTATCGACATCTTGATCGGCTTCGGTAATTGTCGCGATCATGAATACCGCTTTGGCAGTTTTGGAGGCAGGGACGTTCAGGAATTTCGCCAGCGCCTCTATAGTGGTGCTTTTGGGTGTTTCGATTTTCTCCATCGGCAGGAGTTCTTCCGGTGGATTGGCCGTCTTTTTAAAACGTGCGACTTCGCGGTTGGCCGAGTAGCCGCAGTGATCGCAGACCAGCAGCGTATCCTCACCGATGGGCGCGAGATACATGAACTCGTGGGCGATTTTGCCGCCCATCATGCCAGTGTCGGATTTGACGGCAATCGTCGGCAGTCCACAGCGGCTGTAGATGCGAAAGTAGGCCGAATAATGGGCGCGGTACTGTTTATCCAGGCCGTCCCAATCGGCGTCGAGGCTGTAGCTATCCTTCATGGTAAACTCGCGCACACGAATCAATCCGGCGCGTGGGCGGGGTTCGTCGCGGAATTTGGTTTGCAGGTGATAGAGCAGGAGCGGCAGTTGGCGATGTGAGCGGACTTCTTTGCGCACCAGATCGGCAACGATTTCTTCGTGAGTCATCGCCAGCACCATATCACGTCCGGCACGATCTTTGAAACGCCCCATCTCCGCGCCGATCTGATACCAGCGCCCCGATTCCTGCCAGATGTCCGCCGGATGCACTACCGGCATGGTGATTTCCTGACCACCAATTGCGTCCATTTCTTCGCGGACGATATTTTCAACTTTGGTCAGCGCGCGCTTTGCCAGGGGCAAATAGCTGAAAATCCCGGCGGCCAGCGGGCGGATAAACCCAGCACGCAGCAGCAGTTGATGGCTGACAATATCGGTATCGGCGGGCGCTTCGCGGAGCGTCTGGCTGAAGAGACGGGACATGCGCATAGTTTTGCTCCAGGGGTTCACGAGATGTCACAACGGATTCTTGGTAAGCGAGTATACGGCAAAAATCATAGAGAAACAAGCGATTAGCAAAGACGAAATGCTCAGGTTTTCCGCAGCAGATAAATTGTCATACTTAATTTGCCCAGCAGCAGATAAATTGACCACCGATAGACTGCCAGGGCCAATTCGTAGTGCGCATCGCCTAACTCTGCACGAAAGTAATCCTCAGCCCGCACCATGCGCCCGACCCGCAGCAGTTCTTTGCTGTAGCGTCCATCGCGTTCATCAATATGCTCGATGAATTCGGCTCCAATATCCTCTTTTATTTCGACATTCAACCCGACACTTTTGAAAATCGTTTCCATATAATCGGGCGCAAGATTGGCGACCTGCACGCCAATCGGTTCACAAATGGCGGCTAATTCTTTCGGCTCCATTAAATCAGTCGCAAAAGTGTGTAAGACCAAGATGGTTCCATCGGGTTTGAGCACACGGCGGCACTCGCGGATGCCCTGCTCCAGGTTCGCCACATGGACAAGCATGTCGCGACACCAGATCAGGTCAATAGAATCATCAGGCAAAGGCAACGCCTCAACAGCAGCCAATTGAAATGTGACTCGCTGCGGGTCGGCTGGACGGTAACGCTGATCCAATATCGTTAATCGCTGTGCGGTTTGCAGATTCAGCAGCACCGGGTCGATGCCAAGCACGCGGCATCCATGTTGGCGGGCGAGATCAAAAGTATGGTGTCCCTGACCGCAGCCCACGTCCAGCAAAAGCGAATCAGTCGTAATCCCGGCGGTCTTAACCAGATCGTAAAGCATTCGCGGCGGACGGGGATTAAGACTGTGGTCAAGCAGCGTAAAAGGCTGTCCCTGCGCGGTATCCCACAAATAGGCATAAATGCTGTCCATTGTTGCGGTCATGATGTGCCTTTTATCGCCTGAGTTAAGCACAATTGATTACAGATCAGGTATCCCAATTACGCCCGTCATTGATTTTAAGCTTGTCCATGACGGCCTCGCCCAGGTCAATATCGTTGATGCTGGCGAGTTGCAGCAGATACAGCATCACGTCAGCGAGTTCAGGGGCGAGTGCGGCTGAATCAGCAGGTGTTTCGCTCCACTGAAAATGTTCCAACACTTCGCTGGCTTCCAGCACAAGTGAAATCGCCAGATTTTTAGAGGTCTGAGGATGGGGCGAATCCGGGCGATACCAGCCTTTGCTTTCGACAAAGGCGTGCATGGCGGTGGTGAGTTGATTCAAGTCCATGCGAGTTACCCGTTTCCAGTTAGCAGCGGTCAGTTTTTAGTTTCGGGAAATCGGACGTTGCAGGTCTGGAAACTGCCACCTGATAACTTTCAATATGCATTCCGATTGCGGCGGGTAAACATATTCCAGACCGTGCGGATGATGATTTTGATGTCCAGCCACAGCGACCAGTTTTCGACATACCACAAATCATACTGCGTGCGTTCGCTGATGGAGGTATCACCACGCAGACCGTTGACCTGTGCCCAGCCGGTCATCCCGGCTTTTTCGCGGTGACGTTCCATATAGCGCGGGATTTGAGCGCGGAATTCCAGCACATAAACCGGGCGTTCCGGGCGTGGCCCAACGAGGCTCATCTCGCCAACCGCCACGTTAATCAACTGCGGGATTTCGTCCCAATTGGTTTTGCGCATCCAGCTTCCCAACCGGGTCACACGAGGATCATCTTTTACTGTCCAACCAGGGCCATCCACTTCGGCATCTGCACGCATGGTGCGGAATTTGACCATATGGAAGGGACGGCCATCCAACCCCATACGTTCCTGGGTATAAAATACTGGGCCTCTGGATTCCAGCCGGATCATCAAGGCAGTCAGCAGCATGAGCGGGGAAAAGAATATAAGGCCGAGCATGGAACCCATTATGTCTAAACCACGTTTCAGGCTCAAGCGCCAACCACGCAGCGCGATGTCGCGCACGGTGATGAGCGGCGTGCCGCCCAGGTCATCGACGTTCAGATCGCCCTGCATATAGGCGAACATATCCGGGTAAATTTTGATGTCCACCTGCCCGCGCTGGCATAGGGTGATCAAATCGACCAGTTCGGCGCGTTGAGCATCCGGCAGGGCGATAATAATCTGCTCGACATTCTGATGGTCAATCAGCCTGGGCAAATCTTCGTAGGTTCCGATGACCGGAATACCGACCAGATTACCGCGCGTTTTGGTCTTACCGTTGACGACCACACCGACGATGTTATAACCCAATTCCGGCGAGGCATTGATTTTCTTGGCGATGTCGCGGGCGATTTTTCCCATGCCGACGATCAGCAAGTTATCGCGGCCAACGCCTTCCGCGCGCAGGCGCATCCGGGCGCGCTGGTAGACTTCACGGCCAATGATGGCGAGGATCGTGCTGAAAACCCAGACGTAAAAGAACAACACACGCGGATAATCAACATCAAAATCGGTGGTCTTAAACAGAAAATCGGGCAGCGCCCAGGCCAGCAGCGAACCGATGGTCACGATCCCGATAATTTTACGCGCCTGGTCAATACGGCTGACGGCACGGGGCAGATGATATAAGCGTGAGGCATAAAACATGCTTAGAATGATGAGGATGTGCAGCGTCATCGTGGGCACATAATAGATAAAATCAGGCTGCTTCACATTAGGCGGCAGCGGGAAAAAAGGCAGATTGGCACGCGCCCAATAGCCGAGCATGAAGGCCGACGCAAGCAAGCCCACATCGAGCGCGACCAACAGCGCACCCATAAATGTGCGGACTCGTTTTTGACGCGCCGAGACAGACGACAGCGTCACATTTGGGATGGCAGTGGTTGGCGTATTTCCGGCAGCAATTCCCACCCGCCCTTGAGGAGCAGTCCGGCTATTACCAGGCTGTGGAGCCACCAGGGGGTGCTTGACTGGTAATGTTTTCGGTAGAAGATCAGCATGGCTCGCTGAAATTCGAACTGCGCTTTTTGGCTCTGACGGCTTGCCGCCCGCTTGATGTGTTTTACGATCACCTGCGGGTGGTAAAACACTTTCCAGCCTGCCTTTTTTATCCGGTATGCCCAATCCAAGTCCTCTCCGTACATAAAAAAGGATTCGTCCAGCAGGCCAACCGCATTGATGGCCTCGCGCCTGATTTGCATATACGCGCCCACAACCGAGTCCACTTCGATCTCCTGGTCGGGGTCGGCGAATGTCATATTATAACGCCCAAAACGCGGACTTTGGGGGAAAAGTTTTGATAAGCCGGAAAAACGGTACAACGAGACAACGGGCGTGGGGAAGCTGCGACGGCAAGCGAGGTCGAGGCTGCCATCTTCCAACACCAGTTTTGGCCCAGCGACGCCAATTTCAGGATGCGCGTCCATGAACTGCGTCATGTTGTAGAGGGCGTCGGGGGGAAGTTCGGTATCCGGGTTGAGCAGGAGCGCGTATCGCGGCGCATCGGCTGCAACTTTGCCTGCCCCAGCGTAACCCAGCGCCCGCAAACCGAGGTTATTACCGTAGGGATAACCACCGTTGGTTGCGCTGACGATCAGTTCAACATTGGGAAAATCACGGCGCAGCATGTCGGCACTGCCATCGGTAGAAGCGTTATCGACCACGAGGACTCGATAGGAAAAATCGCCCGTACTCGCCAGGACAGTTTCCAGGCAGCGTTTCAGGTAGCTGCACGTATTCCAGTTGACAATGACAATACCCAAATCGTGCATAATGCTCCTCTTACCGCCGGAATTGTACCACAAACGCGGCACACGCCAAGCGGAGAGGCGGAAAAGTCTGAGTACGGAGCATAAAATGAATTAGGGGTTTGTAGGGGCGTTCAATTGAGCGAAGCGAACGCCGTAAACTGATGAACCCTACGCTTGCGGGCGGAGGAAGACGATGGGGACGACCCGTTTTATCGTGTGGGGATAAGCGGCGAAGCGATGGTCGGCCTGGATGAAGCGTTCATAGAGCGCATCGTAAAGTTCAGCGGGCGCTTCCTCGGCGCGGACGGTGAAATGCCGATCCATATCCTGGACGGTGGCGATGGGGTTGGCCTGCAAATTTTTGTACCACGCGGGCAGGTCTTCCTCGCCCCAGTTAGAGGCGGCAATCATGTAATCATCGCCGTGCCGCAGAAAGCGCAGCGGGGTTGTGCGCGGCAGTCCAGTTTTGCGTCCGGTGGTGGTCAGCAGGAGGACGGTAGACTCGCGCAGCCGCCCGCCGAGTTTGCCATTGGTGAGTTTGTAGAGAAACAGGTTGAATTGAACGAATACTTTGCGGCCTTGTGACATGATGACGTCTCGTTTCTATGTGGGCTATGATGCAATAATTCTAACGGGAAGCAACTAGCGGAGTCAAAGTTGCCGAATCAACAGCCTGACGCTGAAATTTTCTTGCTATAATGCCTGTATGCAGGTAGTAGAAAGGCAATCTTATGGTCGCGCAATCAAAATCGGTCATTCATCTTTCAACCGTGATCGGCGAAGACCGAAAATTAGTTGTCGAACTCCCGCCGGACACGCCTACGGGAGAAATGGAAATTGAACTGGTGCTTCGACCAAAATCTTCTGCACAAGATACTAAGGTAGTTTTTAACTCGGAAAGGGAAAGAGTACGCGCAATATTACTGGCAAAAGGGGCGCTCAGTACCATAAAATATTTACCCGATGATATAACCTTTCCTACCGATGAAGAAATTTATGAGGCTGGCATCTTGCCACCGGGCGCTCGTCCATCTGAAGAAATCCTTCGCGAAATTCGGGATGAAGAAGATGAATGACACTAACCTTTTTGGCTTTGCTAACTGCTAAAAGCTAATTGCTCAAGTTGCCGTAGGCAGGGTCTTCAACGGCATACCCTTGATAGCAGCGCGGAGGGCGGCGCGGTCATCCCAGGGGTATTCGATGGTTCCGAAGCACATGCTCTGTTCGTGACCTTTGCCGCAGGCGATGACAATATCGCCGGGATGTGCCATCTGGCAGG
>JBDTNB010000015.1:0-75162 GCA_039933955.1 Chloroflexota bacterium | reverse complement strand
CGTAGACGAAATAACCCTGCGCATAATTGTTGGTGTTTTCGCCGATGATCTTGATTGAGTTTTTGTTCGCGCCTACTGTGCCATCTGCGCCGAGACCGTAGAACAGCGCCCGCACCACTGAGTCTGGTTCAATCGAGAAATCAGGATCAAAATCCAGGCTGGTCTTGGTTACATCATCGGTGATGCCGATGGTGAAATGATTCTTGGGCTTCGGGTGTGCCAGGTTTTCGAACACCGCTTTGACCATCGCCGGGGTGAAATCTTTGGACGATAACCCATAGCGTCCGCCGACAATTGCCGGGATCAAACCATGTCGCCATTCTTCATATAAGGCGGTCACACAGTCCAGATACAACGGTTCACCCACGCTGCCCGGTTCTTTGGTACGATCCAGCACCGCAATCGCTTTAACCGTTGACGGCAGCGCCGCCGCGAAGCGCACCATATCCAGCGGACGGTACAACCGGACTTTCAACAAGCCCACTTTTTCGCCCTGTTCCAGCATATGATCGATGGTCTCGTGCGCCGCTTCGCAGCCCGATCCCATCATCACAATCACGCGCTCGGCATCCGGCGCGCCATGATAATCAAACAGGTGATACTGCCGCCCGGTCAGGTTGGCGAAGTCATCCATCGCCGCCTGCACAATATCCGGGCAGGCATCATAAAATGGGTTAACCGTCTCACGCGCCTGGAAATAAACATCGGGATTTTGCGCCGTGCCGCGCATAAATGGATGATCTGGCGACAGGGAGCGTGCCCGGTGTTCGAGCACTTTTTCGTAGGGGATCATCGCGCGCAGGTCGTCCTCGTCCAGTAGTTCCATTTTGACCACTTCGTGTGAGGTGCGGAAGCCGTCGAAGAAATGGATAAACGGCACGCGCGATTCGAGGGTCGCTTTTTCGGCGATCAGCGCGAAATCGTGCGCTTCCTGCACCGAACATGAGGCCAGCATCGCCCAACCGGTAGCCCGTGCTGCCATCACATCGCTGTGGTCGCCAAAAATAGAAAGTCCCTGGGCTGCCAGCGACCGCGCTGCAATATGGAATACCGCTGAGGTGAGTTCACCCGCGATTTTATACATATTCGGGATCATCAACAGCAGACCTTGTGAAGCTGTGAAGGTTGTCGCCAGTGCCCCAGCCTGAAGTGCGCCGTGAATCGCCCCCGCAGCGCCGCCTTCGCTCTGCATTTCCACCACCTGCGGGACAGTCCCCCACAAGTTTGGTTTCCCGGCAGAAGCCCATTCATCCGCCCATTCGCCCATCGGTGACGATGGCGTAATCGGATAAATCGCGATCACCTCATTTAATTTGTAGGCGATGCGGGCGACTGCTTCGTTGCCGTCAATCGTCGTTACGACACGTGTACTCATTGTTGGAGTTCTCCTAGTTCGCCCATTTGCTCAAGATATTCAAAAACTTTGGATGCTTCTGCCGCATCAACGATGCTGAGTGCGAAGCCGACATGCACAATCACGTAATCGCCGACCTGCGCTTCGGGCACATAGGCCAGACTGACTTCTTTCACGATCCCGCCAAAGCTGACTCTGCCGGTACGTTCCAGCGGTTCGCCCTCTTTAATGCTGATAATTTGTCCCGGAACGGCTAAACACATAATGGTCACTCCGTATCCCTGAGCGCGGCCGTGATTTGACCAAGCGCAATCCCACCATCATTTGGTGGAATATTTCGATGCCAGTAGGGCTGGAATCCCTCGGAAGACAGACGGTCAATGGTGCGTTCCAGCAGCGTCTTATTCTGGAAACAACCCCCGCTCAGGACGACCCTTTCGGCATGGACGTTGTGTGCGACGGTGACGATCATCTCGGCCAGTGTGTTATGGAAAGTGGCGGCGATTTCGTCCACTGAGACTCCCGCCCGCACATCGTCCACAATCGCCAGGGTGATTAGTTTCACATCAATAATGCGCTTGCAGGGGGTGTCCTCACCAGTGACCTCTGTAATACGAAACGGGTAGCATTTGTCTTTTTTCAGATCAACTTGAGCAAATTCCAGTTCCATCGCTGCCTGCCCCTCAAAACTGGCTCGTTGGCGCAGTTCAATCAGCGCGGCGACAGCATCAAATAAGCGTCCGGCGCTGGAAGTCAGCGGCGCGTTAATTCCCTGTTTCATCGCCCTTTTTAACAACTTCAATTCGGATTCAGTGAAGTGTTGCAGCAGGGGTATATCCGCCGGAATCGTGTCGCCAAAAACGCTGTACAGCAAACCCAATCCACAGCGGCGCGGTTCGCGCACAGCCTGTTCGCCACCCGGCAGCGGAAACGTCATCAAATGGGCGACACGCTCGAAACCCTGCTCGTTGATCTGCAAAAATTCGCCGCCCCAGATCGTCCCGTCGGTTCCGTAACCGGTTCCGTCCCAGGCCACGCCCAGCACCGGGGCTTCGATGTGGTTGTCCGCCATGCACGACAGCACATGCGCATAATGATGCTGCACGCGGATGAGCGGCAAACCGGTTGCTTCGGCATACTGTGTCGAGCGGTAATCGGGATGTAAATCGCAGGCCACTGCCGTTGGTTGCAGGTTATAAAGCTGCTGAAAATCCTGAATCACACGTTGATAAGCGACAAACGCTCCCGGTGTATCCATATCGCCAATATGCTGGCTGATGAAAGCCTGATCGCCCGCCGTCACCGCTGCTGTATTTTTCAGATGCGCCCCCGCCGCAATGAGAGTTGGCACAGATCGCGGCAGATCAAACGGCAGCGGTGCGTATCCGCGCGCCCGCCGCAGAATCAATGTCCGTCCAGCGGCGACGCGCACAATCGAGTCGTCCACATGCCGCGCAATCGGGCGGTTGTGAACCAGAAACAGGTCTGCAATCGCGCCCAATCGTTCCAGCGCTTCGTGCTCGTCGATACAAATCGGCTCACCGGATACATTGCCGCTGGTGGCGACGATTGGGAAACCGAGTTCCCGAATCAGTAAATGATGCAGCGGTGTATACGGCAGCATCACGCCCAGATATGGATTTCCGGGGGCGATATTTTTGGCTATCGTGCGGCCTTTATAACGCAGTAAAACAATGGGCGCTTCCGAAGCGGTCAGCAGTTGTGCTTCAAGTTCTGAAACGTCGCAGTCCTGCTGAATCGCGTCGAGTGTCGGATACATCACCGCCAGTGGCTTTTCCTCGCGCCCTTTGCGCTTTCGCAGCAGCGCAACGGCTTCTGTATTACGGGCATCCACCATCAAATGGAATCCGCCCAGCCCCTTCACCGCGACAATTTTGCCCGCTCGCATCGCTTCAGCCGTCAGCAGCAGGGCTTCATCGCGCGCCCCCAGGACAGTACCTGTTGCGTCCCATAACGCAAGCTGCGGCCCACATTTGGGGCAGGCTGTTGGTTGAGCATGGAAACGGCGGTCAAATGGATTTTCATATTCAGCGCGGCATTCATCGCACATCACGAAGTCGCGCATAGTCGTGTTGGGGCGGTCATACGGCAGCCCTTCCACAATCGTGAAACGCGGCCCGCAGTGCGTGCAGTTGGTGAAGGGATAGCGGTAGCGCCGGTTATTTGGATCGAGCATTTCCGCTAGACATTCCGGGCAGGTCGCCAGATCGGGCAGCACAATCGCGGTTTTTGCGCCGCCGTCATCGCTGTGATGAATCTCAAAAAGGCTGTAACCTACCGGGGGTAAATATTCTTTCTGGAAGGTGCGAATCAGCGCGTGCGGTGGCTTATGCGATTCGATTTGCTGCAAAAAGCGCTGCAATCGCGGCGGTTCGGCCTCCGCTTCAATCATCACGCCCTGGGCGGAGTTGTTTACCCAGCCTTTGACACCAATTTCGGCGGCGAGTCGATAAATAAAGGGGCGGTAACCCACCCCTTGTACTGCGCCTGTAATCGCAATGCGTGCCCGTTCAATTTCAGCCATCATCCACCTGCTGCTTTTTGTCGTCTACCTCATCTTTTGCTTATATGGGGTTGTTGCCGCAGGCAGACAAGCCCATACATTTCAATCTCGGACATCGCCCATCGACTTTGCCTTGCTCCCCTCTCCATGTGTGGCTGAGGGTGAGGTTTCTATCTTCTATTCACCATCTCCCAATTCATGCGCAACCGTGTGGGTTCCGATTAAACGGTAAATACGCTTGATAACCTCACGCGCGGCAGCTTCTACATCCGGCGAAAGACTCTCGCTGTAATTGAACTGTGCCCCGGTGATGGAAATCAGCAGTCCCCTGGGACGCACACCGTACAGGTCGTATGCGGCAGCCAGCAAGCCACCTGGGCTGATAGTGTGGGTGAACGCGCCCGAAAGAATTTCCGGTTCAACAGTGGAAGTGTGGATTTCGCCCGCGCGCCCGGTTTCTGCTGCATCAACAAACACGACCAAATCAGCCTCGCTCACCGCCTCAACCAATTCAGGCGTCAGTTGGTGACAAGCTTCCACTTTCACCGACTCGCTGTATAAACTGACATCCAGGCAGCGGGCAATATGCTGACCAACGCCATCGTCACCCCGCAGGGTATTGCCATAGCCAATCACGAGAATCATATTCAGCGCCTCAACTCACTCACTAAAGTTCCATCAGCTTCCAATAATTGGATGTGTATCGGCATCTGTCCAATCGCGTGGGTGGAACAACTCAGGCACGGATCATAAGCCCGGATAACGGCCTCGACACGATTCAGCATCCCGTTTGATAAATTTTTTCCATCCACGAAATGTTGGGCGACTTGCAAAATACCCCGGTTCATTGCCAGATTGTTGTGTCCGGTGGCGATGATTAAATCAGCGCGGGTGATTAAACCGTTCGCGTCGATCTCATAGTGATGCATCAGTGTCCCGCGCGGCGCTTCGCTGATGCCTACGCCGGACATACGGTTTGGTTGAGCATAGGCCCGCACATGGTCGCTCAGGATGTCCGGCTCGTTCAATAACCGTTCAATCGCTTCCATGCAGTACAGGATTTCAATCAAACGGGCATAATGAAAATGGAACGAACTCAGCCGGTCAACACCCCGGAATTCGCGCAGTTCAACATCCGCCAGTGGTGTTCCGCAGTGCGTCGCGATGTTCAAGCGTGCCAGCGGCCCCACCCGGTACATGCCGTCTGTATAGCCCAGCGGTTTGTAGTACGGCGATTTCAGGTACGAATAGGGTTCGACAGCTTCGCCGATATACTCAAGAGCCGTTTCGGGATCGTCAAAATCCTGTACGTTGACTCCTTTTGCGTCCACAATCCGCAGTATGCCGTCGTACAGTTCAAGATTGCCGTATTCGCCCACCAACCCCATAAACAGGCTGGGGAAATTGGCGAACGTTTTGATTTCTTCCTCGTAGTTATCCAGCGCCGCTTTGAACCATTCCAACGTCCGCTGTGCGATGGCGATTCCGTCTGGAATCATCGCCAGGATGCGGTCACGTTTTTCTTCGGTCAGTGCTTCGCTCACACCGCCGGGGACTACCCAGGCCGGATGGATACGTTTGTTGCCCAGGATTTCGATGATCTGCTGGCCGATCTGGCGCATCCGCACCCCATCTTTTGCCAGCGACGGATAACTTTGCAGCACACCGAAGATATTGCGCTGCGCCGGATCAGAGTCCATACCCAGCAGCAAATCGGGTGACGATAAATAAAAGAAACTGAGCGCGTGCGACTGCGCGATTTGCGCCATATTCATAATGCGGCGCAGCTTCACGGCTGTCGGCGGAATCGTCACCGCCAGCAGCGCGTCACAGGCTTTGGCCGAGGCCATCAAATGGCTGACCGGGCATATCCCACAGATACGCGCCATCAACGATGGCATCTCGTGGAAAGGTCGCCCTTCTGTAAATTTTTCAAAGCCCCGTAACTGCGTCACATGGAACTGCGCGTTTTCTACGCTTCCTTCGTCGTTCAGGTAGAGCGTGATTTTCGCATGGCCTTCGATGCGGGTTACGGGATCAATCACAATCTGCTGTGTCATCTGTTATCTCCATGTACCACGCGCCCTGTTTTCAAAGTCCCCCGCCCTGAGGGAGAGGGATTTAGGGTGAGGGCACTTTTAAGCTCCGAAGCGGGTACGACTGCTCAAATCCGGCAGCCGTCCTGCCAAAAGCTCGCTCACGACAAAGAAAATCGTATCGGCAGACGGCGGACATCCCGGCACATATACATCGACTTTCACCACCATGTGTACCGGGCGAACCTTCGCCAGCAGCGGTGGAAGTGCGACAGTCGGAACTTGTGGCTGAAATAAATCCGATTCCAGGTACACTCGCTCCATGATCTCATCCACCCGCAGCGGATTGCGCATCGATGGCACATTCCCCGTCACCGCGCAGTCGCCCAGCGAAACCAGGATTTTCGTGCGTTCACGAATATGCCGGATTTTTTTCAGGTCGCCCTCGCTGCTGACCGCTCCTTCGACCAACGTCACATCCACATCGGGTGGAAATTCTTTTTGATCGACCAGCGGGCTGTAAACCAGGTCAATTTTGTCGGCCAATTCCAGCAGGCGTTCGTCAATATCGAGAAATGACATATGGCAGCCGGAACAACCGTCCAGCCACACCGTCGCGACTTTTACTTTGCTCATTTGCGTTTCTCCCGCATGGCCGTCAGATAGGGCAGGAAATCGCCCCGTTTAGACATTTCGGCTACCGATTTACCTTTGTCAAACAGCGCCCCCGTCGGGCATACGTTCACACATTTGCTGCACCCGGTGCAGCTTGTCGCATCGCCCCAGGGCTGGTTCAAATCGGTTATGACTTTCGCCTGGATACCGCGCCCCATCACATCCCAGGTATGTGCGCCTTCAACTTCATCACAGACGCGCACGCAGCGCGTACACAGGATGCAGCGGTTGGTATCCAGCACAAAACGCGGATGCGACGCATCGACGGCGCGCTTCGGGCTGCGATATTCCAGCCGCATATGGTCAACGCCCAACTTTTGCGCCAGATATTGCAATTCGCAGTGTCCGTTGGATACGCATACCGAGCAGATGTGATTGCCTTCGGTGAACAACATTTCGATCACCATCTGGCGATATTTTTTCAGCCGTTCCGATTCGGTATAAACTTCCATGCCTTCCTGCGCATGTACTACGCAGGCGGGCATCAGTTTGGGCGTGCCTTTGATTTCAATCAGGCATAAGCGGCACGCGCCCACATCGGATAGCCCTTCGAGATGGCATAGAGTCGGGATAAAAATGCCATTCTCCTGCGCCAGTTCCAGCAGGGTTTCGTCATCCCGCCCGCTGTAATCCTGGTCATTGATTTTTAAAGTGACGACGCGGCTCATGACATAACCTCCGCATGATGATGTATTTTGCAGACTCCGGCAGGACACACTTTATCGACAATATGTGCCAGATATTCATCGCGGAAGTAACGCAGTGTGCTCTTGACCGGGGTTGGTGCGCCCTGTCCCAGACCGCATAGGCTGGTGTTTTTCACCATATCCGCTAATTCTTCCAGCAGCGCAAGATCGTCCAGCGTGGCCTCGCCTTTGGTGATTTTGTCAAGCAGATCGTACATCTGCGCCGTACCCACTCGGCACGGGACACATTTGCCGCACGACTCCGACATGCAAAATTCCATAAAGTAGCGCGCGACATCCACCATGCAGGCGCTTTCGTCCATCACGATCATGCCACCCGAACCCATATAGGTTCCCAGATGTACCAGTGAGTCGTAATCTACCGAGATGTCCAGATGCTGCTCTGGGATGCATCCGCCCGATGGCCCGCCGGTTTGCACGGCTTTGAAACGCTTGCCATTCGGGATACCGCCGCCGATGTCAAAAATGATTTCGCGCAGGCTCATGCCCATTGGCACTTCGATTAAACCAGTATTCTGTATGCTGCCCGTGAGCGAGAAAACTTTTGTGCCTTTGCTTTTTTCCGTGCCAATTGCCGCATACCATTCCGCCCCATTGCGGATGATCGGCGTGACATTCGCAAAAGTCTCTACATTGTTGATGAGTGTCGGATACCCCCACAGTCCGTGTTCCGCCGGATAGGGCGGGCGTGGACGGGGTGTGCCACGTTTGCCTTCAATCGAGGCGATCAGCGCGGTTTCTTCACCGCACACGAACGCCCCTGCGCCCAATCGCACATCAATCGTGAAGTTGAAGGTCGTCCCGCCGATGTTGTTACCCAGTAAATTCTGTTTTTGCGCCTGCCGTATCGCCGCCCGCAGCCGCTTGACCGCCAGCGGATATTCCGCCCGGACGTACAGATAGCCCTGGTCTGCGCCCACCGCATACGCCGCGATGGTCATCCCTTCTAAAATTTTGAAGGGATAATCTTCCATTACACTGCGATCCATAAACGCGCCCGGATCGCCTTCATCGCCGTTGCAGATAACATATTTATGGATGCCCTCGGCCTTCGCGACAGTGCTCCATTTCAAGCCCGTCGGATAACCTGCGCCGCCGCGTCCGCGTAATCCACTGCGCGTAATCTGCTCCAAAACCTGACCCGGTGTCATTTCCGACAGCACTTTGAGCAGCGCATCATAACCGCCCGCCGCGATATACGATTCGATTCGTTCTGGATCAAGCTTGCCGTCATATTCCAGTACAATTTTTTTCTGGCGCGTGAAGAAGGGTGTATCTTGCGGACATTCCAACCGTTCAACTGGCTTCTGATCCAGGCTGCTCAAAATTTCCGCTGCATCCTCGGCCTTGACCCCTTGATACAAAATGCCCTGCGGTTCAATCGAGACCATCGGCCCGCTGGCGCACAACCCGCGACAGCCGCCACAGCTAATCGCGCAGATGTGATCGATGCCGCGCGTTTTGACTTCGATCTCAAGCGCCGATTGGATCTGGTCGCTGTGCGATGACAGGCAGGCTGTCCCGCTGCACACGACAACCTGATGGGTGAATGTACGCTGAGTTTCCTGCTCTTGGGCCGCGATTTTTTGAAGTTCTTCAGCAATCATGTTGGTTTCATCCACTCTTGAACTTTATCCGTCGCGTCGGAGGGCGTGAGTTTGCCCACCACCTCGCCATCGAACACGCCCGCCGGGGCGAGTCCGCACGCCCCCAGACAGCGCGCAATCAGCAGCGACGCTTTTTTGTCGTAGGTGGTTTCCCCTGGCTTGATATGCGTTAAATCTTCAATGGCTTCCAGGATTTGCGGCGCGCCTTTGATGTAACAGGCGGTTCCCAGGCACATCACACAGGTGTGTTCGCCCTGGGGTTTGAGGGTGAAATAATTGTAAAAAGTCGCCGCGCCATACACACGGCTTAAAGGGACACTCAGGTTGGAGGCTACATAACGGAGAGCGTGATCGTCCAGATAACCAAAGGCTTCCTGGACAGTGTGCAGTGTTTCGATTAACGCATCGGCTTCGTGCCCATAACGGCGCATCGTCGCATTCACCAATCGCCAGCGTTTATCGTCGGATGGAGCCTCAGCCTGCTTCGTAGAACGGGTTTGCATAATGTTCTCCCGAAGGGTAACTCCTGTTGTAAAAAGTAAGTAAGTTTATATCGAGGATAGTCCTGAAAGCAGACGCCCGTACCTACTGAACCTCAGCCCTTGACCATTAGCATTGTCACTTTAGAGATGGAAGTAATTGACCTGAAAAACAGGACGGAACAGGAAAAAGTTAGCAGGCGGTTGTAGAAGCGATCATTTCGGGTTGTTTTACAGGCGCATTGGCTCGTTTCTGTATTGCACTATCCATCAAAATATTCTGATGTTATATTTCCCACAATGGTTTGGTTATTGTCATAGACGTACAAATGTTCTACAATTAGAATAAAGCAGATTAAGGTCAGCGTAATGAATAAGCAAAATTTGCCACATGGAATTGAATGGACACGCATCAAGCAGTGTGTTGATGGCGAGTTCGTGACACTTCCGGGCTATACCTGGAATCCCACAGGCGGTTGCTTACATGGCTGCACCTGGAAAATGCCCGACGGTTCTGTCACTGAATGCTACGCCAAAACGGTTGCCGAACGCTTGGCAACCAGCACTTATGAACACGGTTTTGAACATCATTATTGGCGACCCGACGCCCTCAAACAACCCCTGCAAAAGAAGAAGCCTGCGGGAATTTTCGTGGGCAGTATGGCAGATTTATTTGGGCATTGGGTTCCGGCGGAGCAAATTCAGCAGGTCATTGACGTGATGGCAGAAGCCCATTGGCATACATTCCAAACCCTGAGCAAATACCCTGTGCGTCTGGCGGAATTTAATCCATTTCCGTCGAATGTGTGGGTAGGGGTGAGCTTACCGGCTGGGCATTTGATGAAGGCTGAAGGCGCGGCGCGGGCATTAAAAGTCTATCTGCGACACATGGAACAAGTTGAGGCCAGTGTGCGCTTCATGAGCATCGAACCGCTGTGGTTTGATGTTGCTCCCATTTTCGAGGAATATCTTCAAACCCATGATCGTCTCCCCTTTGAATGGGTCATCATCGGCGCAGCCTCGAATGGCGCAAGAATTTATCAGCCAAAAGAAGAATGGGTTCAAAGACTACTGAATATCTTTGACGAACTTCGCGTTCCAGTATTCTTCAAGGGAAATTTGAAATGGGATGAGTGGAGAGAAGAATTCCCTCAAATAACTAAAAAGTCATTGCTAGCAAATGCTTTTAATATCTAAGGAAATGTAACCATCACTCCGTCCCCAAAAGTACCCTTTTTGTGTTTTGAGGCAATAATTTTGCCATCTGTTTCAAGCTGTTGGAGTATGACCTTGTAGTTCTTCTTTATGAAAGGCGTGTCAACATTATGCCTTTCATAAATTTCTTGCATGGATAAAGTTTTACCAGCAAATGTGGTAAGCAGTAATTCCCCCAAATCGTCCAATGGTGTTGATAGACCAAACAAGAGAGGCTGGCGTTCTGTAGCAGGGCTGTATTCGAAACTTGCAACGCCCTGGTTTGCCGTAGAACTCTCCTTTGCCATAACCTCTTTCATCTCTTCGTAACCTCTAAAGTGTTTACTAACAAATATCAAATGATGACTGGTTCTCGTATTATTTTCATTCCTAAATCTAAATGGCAAAACATATTCCCCACCCATAGCTTTTAGAGATTGTGCTAGTGTTTCTATGATGAATAACTCTCGTTCATTTGGGGTCACTGCTTCAAGACTTTGACGCATTATTTCGACGTTTTCTTTTCCAAATAATGCTTCCATATGTTCTGTTACGAACTCGTTCGAAATTCCCATGCTGATTCGATTATAGTTAAAGAAAAAGATGCAATCGCACCCCCAATTTTGTAATACAGAATTGATTAGACGTAGAGACAAGCCCTTATAACCAAATGGATCGACAAAAAATAGGGTGGGGATCAGTTTCATACCTTCGAATATTTTGACGATGTTTTCGCCAACTTCCTGGTTCATGATAACTGGTTCGGTTTTTAAGGTTTCAATTCCAGGTAGACTCTTAATCGCATTTTCCAGAGACTGAATATTTTCTTCGTCTTTGTCATTAAAGATAGTTACTAGCCGCTCTCTGGTATCTTGATTTTGAATAGCACCTCTCAAAATTAGTAGAGGCGTTGAATCACTACCTTCTTTGTATCTTCCAGGTCCAGCAAATAAATCAATATAGGCTATTTTGCCCTGTTTTCTTCCATAATTCTGCTCATTTTTTTTAGCGGTACTGATAATTATCCCTGCCCATCGCCAAAAATATTTTGAGACGATTGTGGCCTTGACCACTGATTGTTCGCGCATTTCATTGAAAAAATTATTTGTCATTTTCTTTCGCTTTTTTTAAATTGAGACACATAATAACAGAATATCACGATTTCTTAATGATTGGTGAGACAAAATTCTATACTTAGCGCTAAACAGAATTTCCCTGTTGACAGATGTGAACTTTTGTTCTATAATGAAACCTCAAATTCTATACTTCACCCACAATAGGAGCAGCCACGATGGTCAAAACGGCCTGGATTGAAATTCCCGTAAAAGATATTCAACGCGCGGCCAAATTTTATTGGGCGCTCTTCGAACTGCCGCATACCGAAATCCACAACTGGGAAGTCCGCCAGACCACCACCCTGTCCTTCGACCCGGCCATCGACCAACCCGGCATCTCGCTCAACCAGACCGCCAACTTTGAACCGTCGAATAAAGGCATCCTGGTGTATCTCGACTGCGGCGACGACCTCACCAGCCATCTCAACCGTGTCGAACCAGCGGGCGGCAAAATCGTCACCGGCAAAACCTCGATGGGGCAGGATGGCTTTTACGCCGCCATCCACGACACCGAAGGCAATCTCATCGCCCTCTGGTCGCCCAAATAGCGAGTATAGCGGCAGCAGAGGCTATGGTTATGTATATTCGGCAGCTATCTCCTTTGTATTCGCCCTATAGTCTCAAAAATCTTTCTTAGGAGGTTGATTGGCCTTTCACAATCTTTCTAGCCCCTTCAGTGGGCTTGTCTGGCAATCTAGCCGGGGTGCTTCAGCCCCCGGTGGCATCTCCAGCGACAACCTCCCTCACACCCGCCCCACCAATGCGAATCTTCGCTACTTTCGCGCAGCGGCAGATCGCTCCCGCATTCCCGCCGATTTTACGCCAACACGGCGGCGCTTCTCGTGCTTCCCGCCCGCCACTCGCGCCCAAACGGCGGCGCTCCCCGGCTTTCCCGCCCTTCACTCCGGCGACAATTTCGCCAATGTCAACTTTTATTCATATGTTTTGATTTTGGCTTTTAACTTTCAACTTTTAACTCTGTATTTGCTTATCTTTCACTCGTTACTCATCACTCATTACTTTCTTTGTCTCACCGTTGATTCCCCATCTCCCATCTGCTAGAATGCACCCAGGTAGGTCAGTTGACCCGCCAAATATCACACGCCTCGATCCTGGCCGTGTTGCTCCCAACGGAGTCCGAGCCGGAAATGACAGGCGTGATCGCAAAAACACATCAGGAGAAAACTTATGCCTTCCCAAGTCTCAATGAAGACGCTGCTGGAAACGGGCGTCCATTTCGGTCACCGCACGCCCAAGTGGAACCCCAAGATGGCTCCGTTCATCTTCACCGAACGTAACGGTATCCATATCATCGACCTTCAGCAGACCATCGTTAACCTCAACAGTTACTACGACATGATCCGCGACATTGTTGCCAAAGGTGGCACAGTGTTGTTCGTCGGCACGAAACGTCAGGCGCAGGAAACTGTCGCCTCGGAATCTGATCGCGCCCACATGCCCTATGTGAATCACCGCTGGCTGGGCGGTACGCTCACCAACTGGAAAACCATCCGTGAGCGCATCGACACCCTCAAGAAGCTGGAAAAACGCCGTGACGCTGGTGAATTTGATCTGCTCACCAAAAAAGAAGGTCTGGTGTTGAGCCGTAAGATTGAGAAGCTCCAACTGCGTCTAGGTGGTATCCGTGAAATGAAGCGCCTGCCGGAAATGTTGATCGTCGTGGACACCATCCGCGAAGCAACAGCGGTCAAGGAAGCCAATATCCTGGGTATCCCCGTCCTGGCGCTGGCTGATACCAACAGCGATCCCGACTCGATTGATTTCATCGTCCCGGCCAATGATGACGCCGTGCGCGCCATCAAGCTGCTCATCTCCACTTTCGCTGAAGCCGTCATCGAAGGTCAGGGAATGCGCAAAGCCGACGACCTGGATCAATCCGAACAACCGATGGTCGAGGGTCAGGAATTCTACAACTTCGAAGACAAAGAAGCCGAGAGTGATGAGACCTATCTGGGTGCATCAACCCTCGCCAAGCTGCGGGATGCCAACCTGTTTACCGATGAGGAAGAAGCGAAGTAATTATGGAAATTACAGCCAAGATGGTGAAAGACCTGCGTGAAGCCACAGGCGCAGGCCCGCTGGATTGCAAGAAAGCCCTGGAATCCAACGACGGTGATGTGAAGAAAGCCATTGATTTCCTGCGCGAAAAAGGCTTGGCGAAAGCCGCCAAGAAACTGGGCGCAGGCCGCGCCATGAACGAAGGTCTGGTGCAGATTTACTCCCATCACAACAAACGGCTGGGTGTGATGGTCGAGGTCAACTGCGAGACCGATTTCGTCGCCAATACCGATAAATTCCAGGATTTCGCCCGCAACGTCGCGCTCCAGATCGCCAACCTTGCGCCGCAGTATCTCCGCCGTGAAGATGTGCCGGAAGCGGTCATCCAGGCCGAGCGCGAAATTCAGCGTCGCCGCGCTGTCGAAGAAGGCAAGAAGGAAAATGTCATCGAAAAAATTATCGATGGCCGCATGGATAAGTTCTTCGAGGAAATCTGCTTGCTTGAACAGAAGTTCATCAAGGACGATGAGAAAACCATCGCCCAGATGTTGTCAACAGCCGTCGCTGAACTCGGCGAGAGCATCCAGATCAACCGTTTTGCCCGCTTCGCCATCGGCGAAAACGCCGACACCGACGGTGGCAATGGGTAATCAACCAGGCGCATATCTCCGCCGGGTTAATAAGCGTTTGCACATTCATTGTGTGATCCGAGGGATTAGCATTTGCTAATCCCTTTTTTTTGCCACGTAACCGTTCGTCGTTGGCAAGTAGAAGGCGGTCAGTTTCAGAGAATTTTTTGTAGGGACGAGATTGACCGTTCTTTGGTCATCTCGTCCGTAATCTCGTTGACCGAATTAAATTTTGACGGTCAATATTGTGTAATTCGAGTACCACGATTGAAGCTAAAAGCTAATCGCTAAAGGCTAAGTGCTTTAAAGGAGCGGGAATATGACGAGTAACGGAAACAACCCTCTGGTCTACAAACGTATCGTCCTGAAGTTAAGTGGCGAGGCGCTCGCTGGCCCGCAGGGGATGGGTATCGATCCCACCAGCGCCGCCATCATCGCCAACAAAATCAAACAAATCCATGACCTGGGCATCCAGATTGCGGTGGTCATGGGTGCGGGCAATTTATGGCGTGGCAGCATTGGTGTCCAACGAGGCATGGAACAAAGCACCGCCGACCATATGGGCATGATCGGAACCGTGATGAACGGTCTCGCCCTGCAAGACGCCCTGGAACGTGCGGGCGTGGAAACGCGGGTACAGACCGCCGTGCAGATGAACGCCGTCGCCGAACCCTACATCCGGCTGCGCGCCATCCGCCACATGGAAAAAGGGCGCATCGTGGTCATCACTGGTGGAACCGGCAACCCTTACTTCACTACCGACACGGCTGCCGCTCTGCGCGCGATGGAAATCGACGCCAATATTGTGATTAAAGCGACTAAAGTCAACGGCGTGTATTCCGCCGACCCCAAGAAAGACCCCACTGCCACCCGCTTCGATGTGCTCAGTTACGATCAGGTACTGACGAACAAATACGAAGTGATGGATATGACCGCATTCACACTGTGCCGGGAACACGGGATGCCCATTCTGGTGGTCGATTTCTGGGCAGAAAACGACCTGTATGCGGCTGTCCAGGGCAACCATGATGTCGGGACGCTTATCCGGGGGTAACTGTCGCCCGTTCGGCCTCGACATATAAGGTATGTTGGGCGGTTGTGCCGCGAATTTGCGGGACGACACCAATTTCGAGCGGTAGACTTTCATCGGCAGTAAGCAGGCGGTTGAGTTGGATCACGCGATAGCCGGTAATTTTTCCCTCGGTGTCGCTCAGGGTAACGATCACGCGGTACACCTGGGCGGCCTGTAGATCAGGATTATGCACCTGCGCGCTAATCCATAAACGCCCGTCTGGGAGCTGCCGCTGTTGATCGTCCACATCCAATTTGATAAAGCGTTCTAGCGCCCCCGGAGCGTGGTCGGCACTTTCCAGGAGCACGACTACACCAGCATAATCGCGCCAGTCGGCCTTCAAGAGTATCCGGTACGGGGCGGTTCCATTGGGCGGGATAAAATTTTGCTCCACACTGGTTTCCCCTTCGGCCAATATACTGCCATCGCTGCGCACCAAACTCACCACCAGATTCACCCGTTGAATGGCTTCGCTCAATGGGTTGGTGACCTGTCCCAGACAAAGAATCTGGTCGGTAGGGGTGGAATAGCAAGTGGGTGGCACAACCGCTAAGGCTAGTGGTGTGGAGGTGGGCAGAGTCGGTACACCAGCACTATTAAATACCGGCTCCGGAATAGTTAACTGCTGTCCAATTTGCAAATTGGGCGGGTCAATGCCACCATTGGCGGCTTGCAACAAACTCAGGTCTACGCCGAAACGCGACGCGATTTGAAGCAGAGTATCGCCTTCCTGTACCGTATAAACAACAGGTGTGGCGGACAAATCCAGAGAGGTTGCCAGCGAGGATTCAATTGTAGGTTGGGGGGTAGCGGATAAAGGTATATGGGCGATCAGGGTAACTTTGGGGGACTGAGTGGGGGAAAGCGTGGGGGCGGCGTCATGGATTGTGCTGCATCCTACTACCCAGACGCTGATGAAGACGGCACACAGCCGCCGCCAGCCCCAGTGGCCCATCGGCTAAAATATCCCTCATTATCCAACGGAGAGTGCAATTATCCCACATTATACTCTCAACTTTGCAGAATCACACCAGGATTCTGACGAAATTGATGTATTTTGAGTAGGATATGGGTACTGATCGGGGCATGGGGGTGAACATGACAGACGAACGCTTAGAAAAACGGGTTGGTGATGCACTGCGCGCAAAAGGTTGGACGATTTGTGCCGCTGAATCCTGCACCGGGGGATTAGTGACGCATCGCCTCACCAACATAGCCGGAAGTTCGGATTATGTGTTGGGCGGTGTGGTGTCATATGCTAACAGCGCCAAACAGCATATTTTGCACGTACATCAAGGGACACTGATTGCCTATGGCGCGGTCAGCGAACAGGTCGCGTCAGAGATGGCAACCGGCGCACGCGATTTATTCAGCGCGAACATCGCCGTCAGTATCACCGGGATCGCTGGGCCAGGAGGCGGCAGCGTCGATAAACCGGTTGGACTCACGTATATAGGTTTGGCTGGCCCGGATGATTTAATGATCGTTCAGCGTCACGTCTGGGAGGGAGACCGCGAAGCCGTTAAATCCGCCAGCGCCGAGGCCACCCTGCAACTGGTTTTGGATACGCTCAACGGCTTATAAGTTGCCGATTTTTTACAATACCGCCCCGCCCAATGGCCTTATAATGAGTTTTTGAGTTCGTGACGTTAGCAAAAATGACCTCTTCGAGTGATGGGGTTGTTTTGGCTAACCGCTTAATTGCAAAGGCTGATTGCTGAAACCACACATGATCCAACTCCAATATGAACTACCTGCCGCGCTGCAACAGGAAGGCAGACGCTTCTGGATTCTGGAAGAACCGCAGTTCGAGTTTAATTCAGACGCGATTATGCCCGATTCACATACTGAACTGGTGATTAACTGTGGTGCGCCAATGGATGTGGTAGCCGATGATGGCAGTCGCACGCGGACACCCGATGCTTTTTTGAACCGCTTACTGCAAAAACCAATCCGGTTATATGCGCTGGATATGCCCCAATTTGTCACGGTACGCTTGTATCCCTGGGTGGCACGTATGTTCATTGATCCGCAAATTGATTTGAGCAGCGGCTCGAACATCATCTCGCTTAATCATTTCTGGCAGCAGGCGGCCAAGACCGTAAGCCATGTTTTTCATCAACGCGGTCACGATGAGGCTGTTGCCTATCTGACCCAAGCACTGCTGGATACCCCGCGCCAAAAAGCTGATTTGACGGCGATCCATGCTGCCGGAGAACGTTTATATGAGGCGCGAGGCCACCTGCGTATTGGCGATCTGGCAGCCGACTCCTATTTGTCAGTCAGCCAATTTGAACGCCGTTTCAAACACCTGACCGGAGTTTCCGCCAAAACCTACGCGCGGCTGGTTCGTTTTGAAGCCATCCGCGATTATTTGTGGATGTATCCGACAATCCGTATGGCTGATGTCGTAAACGATTTCGGCTTCACCGATCAAGCCCATCTTATCCACGAGTTCAAGGCGCTGACCGCCTCAACACCAGGGGAATACGCCGCCTTTATTCAGCGACACTCGGCTATCATCAAACACGCACAAAATTTACAATACACCTGATCTGTTTCCCCCTACAATGCCATGTGTTCGTCAGTTCCGAAAGGTATACACATGGATACACAAACTGGGGCACAGGCTGCCCCCCAACGCCTGAATCGTAAGGCCTTCATCTTCATCATCCTCACCACATTTCTCTCTTCGATTGGCTTTGGCATTATCACGCCCGTCGCGCCCTTTCTGGTCACACGCTACGTCACCGACCCCAACAGCGTCGGACTTGCGCTGGGTTGGCTGACCGCCGCCTACTCGATTTGCCAATTTATCGCCGCGCCGGGACTCGGTGCGCTCAGTGACCGCTTTGGTCGCAAACCGATTTTGCTGTTCTGCATGATTGGCTCGGCTGTCGGTTATCTGCTGTTGGGTGTGGGCGGTGCGCTGTGGGTTTTGTTCCTGGGGCGCATCATCGACGGCATTACCGGCGCGAATATCAGCGTTAGCCTCGCCTACATCGCTGATGTGACTCCAGCGGAAGAACGCGGTAAATATTTCGGCTGGGTCGGTGCGCTGGCAGGTATCGGCTTCATCATCGGCCCGGTGATCGGCGGGTTGGTCGCTAAGATAAGTTACGAAGCGCCTTTTTACGCGGCAGCAGTCGTCACTTTCCTCAATGTGCTCTACGGTATTTTCTTCATGCCAGAAAGCCTCACGCCGGAAAAACGCACCAAGCAAATCAGCCTCGTGGGACTCAATCCGCTGGGGGTGCTGCGCGGCGTATTCGCCATCCCGCAGCTTCGCTGGCTGTTGGTCGGGATATTCTTGTTCAGCCTGCCATTCGCGGTGCTGCAATCCAACCTGGGCTTGTTCGCCAAAGACACCCTGCATTGGGACGCGGACAGCACCGGCGTTATCTTCGCAATGATCGGTATCACCGACATTGTGGTGCAGGGCTTACTGCTGGGGCGGCTGCTCAAATGGTTTGGCGACACCCGCGTCGCCATCGGCGGCCTGTGCTGCGAAATTATCGGTTATCTGCTGCTCGCTTCGGTGGTGCTGTTTCAATCGCCCATGCCGATGTTCGCCGGGGTGATAGTCTTCGCGCTGGGCGATGGATTGCTCGGCCCATCCCTGAACGGATTGCTGTCACGGGCAGCAGGGGCAGACGCGCAAGGGCAGGTACAGGGTGGCAGTCAAGCCATCCAATCGTTGGCGCGGATTGGCGGCCCGTTGATCGGCGGCGATTTGTATGATCGTGCCGGACACGCCGTACCGTATCTGTCCGGTGCGGGGATCGTCGCGCTGGCGATTGGGGCTATCGGTTTGGCGCTGCCTTCGCTGGCAAAGAGCCAACCAATTCCTGAAACTGTGCCTGCGGGTGCGGATTAGCATTAATGGGCTACCGGCTAAAGGACTACGCTTAATTAAACTGAATACCGTTTTTCAGCCCCTCCTTGGAAGGGGCTTACGTTAATGTGAGGAACGCACTATGGAATGATAATATAGGAAGAATGTTGTTGATGAAGACAATGAAATGATTAAAAAATCTAAAGCTTTAGGTTTCGGTTCAATAAGTTTGTACCTATTGATTTTGTTATGTGTCGGATGCGCCATACAACCTGATTCCGCACTGATTCCAACGGCGAAGTATCTAGCCCAAAATCCGATACCCTTGCCCAATTTTGTAGCGGGTATTGACCCTGCTCCAGGGACTGTGGTAACCCCTTCAAGTGAAATTTGTGTGACTTTATATACTGGGGCAATCTTCGAAAAAGGGGATACTGCGGAATCTCTCCAAAAACAAATGCGGACTACCACACAATTTCTTATCAACAATCAAAATCTCCCACCTCATGTTTTTGTAAGATATATGATTCCGGCCATCTTAGGTGAAATTATTGATGGGGTTGGCACAGGATGGATAACCTTTTGTTTCACGCCTGATCTTGCAAGAGGCAGCCATTTGGTGACGGTGAATACAGTGTCATCATCCGGCAAATTGTATGCTTACTCGTGGGCTTTGGAGATCAAATAGAGCAAAACAGGGCGTTCGCGTGAACGCCCTGTTTTTTTATACTGTTTGCGCAGTGGTTAGTTCCACTGCGTTGCTGTCAAAATCGTGTGCCAGCACGCCGCCAGATGCCAGACGCTCCACCGCAACCCCGGCTTTTTCCAGCCGTGCGATGACTTCGTCCAGCGCCGCTTCGTCCGGGATAATCAACTGGAACGAGCGCAAACCAACTACATTGGGCGGTGGCGGCGTTTTGCCCGCCCAGATATTCAGCCCGATATGATGATGATAGCCACCCGCCGACACGAATAACGCGCCGTGAGTGCTGAAATCGAGCACAATATCCAGGCCGAGCAAATCGACGTAAAACGCTTTCGCCTTTTGCAGATCGGACACATGCAGGTGAACATGGCCGATGTCGGTTTTGGGATCGACACCGTTCCAAGCGGAGAGATCGTTGTCGGCCTGCGCCAGCAAATCATCCACATCGAGCGGATCGGTTGCCATCACTACCTGACCATCCTGAAACGTCCAGGTTTCGCGGGGTCGATCCACGTACATTTCCAGGCCGTTGCCGTCTGGGTCAGACAGATACAACGCCTCGCTCACGGTATGGTCGGAAAAGCCGCCAAATGGGTATCGTACCGAAATGAGACGGCGAAAAGCGCGCGCCAACGAGGTGCGATCCGGGAAACGAATCGCGACATGATACAGTCCAGTTGAACGCTGCGGTTTTACGCCTGCGCCGCGCTGCTCGGTCAGCAAAATTTGAGGTGTAACCCCATCTGCTGAGAGCACGGCTTGATTGCCTTCCTGGCGGAGGGGGCTGAAGCCCAATTTATCGACATAGAAATCCAGCGCACGTTTCATATCCGCCACAATGAAGTGAGCATCACCAATATGGGTCGCGGCTGGCAGTTGATCGTTATTCATGGTTGATCTTTCTCCTCTCTAGTATAGACAGTATGAACATTAATTATATTACTTCCTTTTGGGAAGAGGATGTATAATAGGGAAGTGATAAATATCCTGTAGCTTGAAATCCAGGATGATGATAAGCTGAATCTATGGTAACACTTATGAAACACACACTGGAATTAGAAATCGTCCCAAGCTGCCCGGTTGAACGGACGGCCAATATCCTGGGCGATGCCTGGACAATATTGATCGTGCGCGATTTGATGACCGGAGCCAAGCGTTTCGGCCAACTTCAAGAGTCGCTGGGCAGTGTCAGCCCGAAAACCCTATCCCACCGTTTGAAAATGCTGGAACACGCCGACATTCTGACGCGGCAGGCTTATCCTGAAATTCCGCCGCGTGTCGAATACAAGCTGACAGAAAAAGGTTACGCCTTATCCCAGGTCATCGAAGCCATGCGCGCCTTCGGCGAGGAGTATTTAAACGACGACCCGAACTCAGAAATGGATGCGCTTAAGGCAGGTGCTTGATGCGGGCGATAAGTTCTGATGTGCTGTGTCCCGGTAAATAATCAATCAGCACAACTTTTCCCCCATAAGCTTCCACTGTCGGGCGCTCCGGCAAAAATTTGTGGGCGTAGTCGCCACCTTTCACATAAATCTCCGGTTGTAAACTACGCAGCAGGTTCTCGGCGGTGTCGTCATCGAAAATAATCACCGCATCAACCACGCGCAACGCCGCCAGCAAACGCGCCCGTTCTAATGCTGGGACAATCGGGCGGCCTGTGCCTTTGAGCCGCAGGGTTCCACCATCCCCATTCAAGCCGACAAACAGCGCACTACCCAATGCCCGCGCCTTTTCCAGATAATCCAGATGGCCGACATGCAGCAAATCAAAATGACCGTTGGTGAAAACCAGGGTTTGTCCATTTTTGTGCAGGGCCGCCCGCGCAGCTAGCGCATTCTCCAGTGTATAATCGCTGTCCACAGACCTTGAATCCTCTCTTGAATTTTTCATCAATTCGCCAAACATTAATTTTTTTAAGCTTGCAACTCAGTCCAGTTTAACCTAGACTTAAACTACGTAAAGACGCTTTTAGCCGAGGATGCGTTGGATCAGGAAACCGGTGCTATGAAGAAAACGATGGTCGTGATACCGACCTATAACGAAATTGAAAACCTGCCTCTGATTGTCGATGCTCTGTTTAAACTTCCTGTCGAAAACCTGCATATTACAATCGTGGACGATAATTCGCCGGACGGTACGGGCAAACTGGCTGATGAACTGGCCGCGAACCCATACGCGGGACGGCTTCAGGTCATCCACCGGACAGAAAAGAGCGGCCTCGGCCCCGCTTATATCGCAGGATTCAAGCAGGCCATCCGCAGCAATGCCGATTATATCATCCAGATGGACGCCGATTTTTCTCACCAACCCAAATACATCGCGGATTTGCTCAAAGCCATCGAGACCAAAGACATGGTGCTGGCCTCGCGTTTCGCCAAAGGCGGCAGCGTGGATGAATCCTGGAGTTTTTACCGCAAGCTGCTGAGTTGGTTCGCCAACCGGATTTACACACCTGCGATCCTGGGCATCCCGGTGTATGACGCAACGGGGGGCTTCCGCATCTGGCGGCGGCAAACCCTGATCGGACTCGACCTGGATCGCGTGCGTTCCAATGGTTATGTTTTCCAGGTGGAGATGGCCTATATCACTCACCGCCTGGGTTTCCGCGTGTCTGAAATTCCGATCCATTTCCCGGATCGTACACTCGGTACGTCCAAAATGGATGTCCGCATCCAGATTGAAGCTGCCATCCGCGTGTGGCAGGTGATGCGCCGCCACCACGCCCTGAACCCCGAAATGCGCCGGACAGAAGTGTATACATAGCGGCTTTTAGCAGTTGTTAATCCCCTCCCTACGCCTTCGGCAGCCCTCCCCACTTCGTAGAGAGGGACTTTAAAAGGCTGTTTCCCATGACTCTCCCTTTAAGATTGGGCACGGGGACGATAGGGCGTTTTTTAGCTCCTGAGAAAATTGATGAAAAAGATGATAATGAGAATCGAGAAATATTTCTCATTTTTTCATTTCGATGGTTGGCGGAGCAGGTTGCCACCGATTCTGCTGATGCCGACAGGCTTTTTGGCGAAAAGTCGCCAATTTCGCCGTAACTTGAGCGTAAAAGCGACGAAAGCGAACGGCAAATTTTTCGCTTTTTTCGCGCAATGACATGTTAGCGGCGGCGGCAGCGAGACTACAGAAAAAAGTTCCGAGTCATGAGTGCTGAGTAACGAGTAAAAGGCAAAAGACAAGCCTTTGCGAAATGATGACAGCCGATAAAGACAGTATGCCACAGGTTGAAGGCAAAAGGTGAAACAAATGTTCGAACATTTGTTTCGATTTTGAGGGAGCGGTGGTTGGAAAACGGTTTGTCGCTCCACGAGGTAACTAAAGCGAAATCTACTAAAAGTGTTTTATGGTGACACCATAATTGGAGGATATGTTAAGGTCGAACAAGCGTATCCACTCCATTGAGTTAAGGTGTTGACAAAGGTATCAACCCTACTTGCGTCCATTCTTGGTGTAAGCCCTATAGCTGCGTCAAGAACTACTTCCCGTATCGACCTCGGCCTAACTACGTGGATTTCAGAAACCAGTGCATCTTTCTCAATACATACTTCCAACTCACTATCAGAACGGGTACGAATCGGGAGGTCAACCCGAAAGACGTAACCGGCCTCTGGATAGTAGAGGACTATATAAGGATAAACATCATTTGTCTCAACGGACATATTATACGATACGATAGTGTATTTGCTCTCACCGAGCGTTTGAATGATCTTTTCTAGGTTTAAATCGAAACTACTAGGGGAATATAGATGTATGTCTAGTAGTTGACCATCGGCCACATAAGACTGAACAGCATAACCTTCCTTATGGTTTGCTGAATAAAAGTGATCGTTACCACTAACGTCAGCATGAAAATCACTAAATGTTGCTGAGTAAAAATCCTTCACCTGTTGTTCTGGGTCTCCCGGTCTCAGATTTTGCCAACAAGACTTTAAGCAATCCGCAGTGTCAAAAAAGTGAATAGCTACAGGTGGTCTGGTAGAGGGAAGCTGGCAGGAACTTAGCAACAAAAATGCTGAGGTCAGAAATAATCGCTTCATTCGGTGTTTCTCTCCCAAAAATTATTGTCATACCCGATTCGTATTCCTACAACACATTACATAAGCTGGAAACTGGTAACTTTTGTTTAGGCAACCCGACCAATAGGCATCGGCATTTCATACAGAATTATGCATATGTCTTGACGAAATTGGCGAAGCCCGTTACTGTTATAGGGTATCACGTTATCAGTGAGAGAAATCATTTTGCGCGCTGCCCCCAAAGCTGTTTGTTGTATGATGTGTTGTCCTTCTGTCGCCAATGGCTACAGTTCGGCTTTGTGTTGCTAGCGTCTCTGTGCGCAGATGTGAAACCCAAAACCCCGGCCTGTAGCTGGGGTTTTTTGTTGGGTGTGTTAAGAGGACTTCATATTTTGGTATCGAGCGTTTTCGTCAAGTGTTGTTGTATGTGTACTCTGATAATCCATGTGGATCGTCCAGTTCGGCGCGTCTAGGCGCGCGGCCTTGAGGGATTAGAAAGCCTCGGACGATACCGGGGCTTTTTTATTGGCAGGTAGAGGAAAACATGAGCGTAGCGACAACCGATCTGACCGACTTGAGCAGCAGTTTTGAAACCGCTTATCCCCAGGAAATACTGAGTTGGGCGGCGGAAAATTTTGGCGATAAGTTGGCCGTCGTGACCAGCTTTCAGCCGACGGGCATCGTCACCCTGCATATGTTGAGCGAAATTGCGCCCAACACCCCGGTGCTGACCCTGGATACTGGCCTGCTGTTCCCGGAAACCTACGCCCTGATGGACGAACTCGAAGCGCGCCTGAAATTGAACCTCATCCGTGTCCGCCCTGCGCAAAATGTTGATGAACAGGCAGCAGCGCATGGCCCCAATTTGTGGGAGCGCGAACCCGATCAATGCTGCAACCTGCGTAAAACCGTGCCGCTCAGTCAAGCGTTAGACGGCTATGACGCCTGGATCACCGGCCTGCGCCGCGACCAATCCGCCACCCGCACGAACACGCCACTCGTTTCGTGGGACAAAAAATATCAAAACGTGAAACTCTCACCTTTTGCGACCTGGACGGAAGACATGATGTGGACATACATCCACGCGCATGACCTGCCCTATAACACGCTGCATGAGCAAAATTATCCGAGTATTGGCTGCTATCCATGCACCCAGCCGGTTTCGCCGGACGCGGTTGATAAACGTGCCGGACGCTGGGCCAAGCATGAAAAAACCGAATGTGGCATTCACATCGCAACTGCTTAACCAAGTAAGGGCATGTCTGCCTTCGGCAACACCCAGAAGGGTTTGTCGGCGACAAGCTCCTACAAATTTGTATGACTATCAGGAGAACATTGTGACACAACAAGGCTTTACCCTCTGGCTGACGGGCTTATCCGGCGCGGGGAAAACCACTATCGCGCTCGAACTGGAACAACAACTGCGCGAACGTGGCTTGTATATCGAGCGGCTGGATGGGGATACCGTCCGTGAAGGGCTGACACGCGACCTGGGCTTCAGCAAAGAAGACCGCGATAAAAATATCGAGCGCGTGAGTTTCGTCGCCAAACTGCTCTCGCGCAACGGCGTGGGCGTGATTGCTTCCTTCATTTCGCCGTACCGGGAAGCGCGCCAGAACGTCCGCGAAAACAGCACTAACTTCATCGAAGTGTATGTGAACGCGCCGCTGGATGTATGCGCCGCGCGGGATGTCAAAGGGCTATACGCCAAAGCATTTGCGGGCGAACTCAAAGGTTTCACGGGTGTCAATGATCCCTATGAAGCGCCGGAAACGCCAGAAATCGTCGTCCATACGGATCGCGAAACCCTGGCGGAAAGTGTCGCCAAAATTGTCGATTATCTGGAAAGCCGTGCCCTGATTGAGCCGGTGCAGCAGCAGGTGGTCGCCTGAATATGACGAGTTTTCCGCAAATCAAGCCGCACGGCGGTGTATTGATTAACCGTCTGCTGGCGGGCGATGCCCGTGAAGAAGCTGCACAGCGTGCGGCGACTCTGGAACCTATTATCCTGAGCGATTTGAACCTGGCTGACCTGGAAATGATCGCAACCGGCGGTCTCAGCCCGCTCACGGGTTTCATGAACGAAGCCGATTACGAGTCGGTTGTGACTAAAAAGCGCCTCGCCAACGGCCTGCCCTGGACGATCCCGGTGATGCTGACAATCAGCGCCGAGCAGGGTCAGCGCATTGAAGCCGGACAGGAAGTCGCGCTGATCGAAAAAGACGATGACGGCGAGCGAATCCTGGCGATTTTGCAGGTTGAGCAAAAATACGGCTACGACAAAACCACCGAAGCCGAAAATGTCTACCGTACCACCGAAGAAGCCCATCCCGGCGTCGCTCGACTGTACCGTCAGGGCGATGTGGTGCTGGCTGGCCCGATCAGCGTGATCGAACTACCCGCCCGCACCCGGAATGAATTTGCTGAACTGCGCTATACACCGGAACAAACGCGCGCAATTTTCGCCGAACGCGGTTGGCGGCGGATCGTCGGATTCCAGACACGCAACCCGATCCACCGCGCCCATGAATACATTCAGAAAACCGCGTTGGAAATTGTCGATGGTTTGCTGCTGCATCCACTGGTCGGCGAAACCAAGTCGGATGATATTCCGGCGAAAGTGCGCGTGGAAAGTTATCAGGCAATTCTCGACTCGTATTATCCCGCGTCGCGCGTGCTGCTGGGTGTGTTCCCGGCGGCGATGCGTTATGCTGGCCCGCGTGAGGCGATTTTCCACGCCATCGCCCGCAAGAATTATGGCTGCACCCATTTCATCGTCGGGCGCGACCATGCGGGTGTCGGCAAATACTATGGGACGTATGACGCCCATTACATCTTCGACGAATTCACCGCTGAAGAAATCGGAATCATGCCGCTGTTCTTCGAGCATACTTTTTACTGCAATTCGTGCGGCGCAGTGGTCAGTTTGAAGACCTGCCCGCATGACAGCAGCCAGCACGTTATTTTAAGCGGGACACAGGTGCGCGAGAAGCTGGCACGCGGCGAAATTTTGCCTGTGGAATTTACCCGCCCTGAAGTAAGCCGTGTGCTGATACGCGGCGTCCAGGAAAGAGAAAGGGTTTAGACTGATGCCTGTTTCTGCTTTACATCCATTGATCGGGATACCCTTCTGCACGCGAGATGTGCTGTGTTGTCGTCCTCAAATGGGTTGTCGCTGCTGCCGGTAATGTGCGTATTTGCACTGTAGAAGGACACGAAAGCGCGTGTCCGCCGTTTGAGCAACCATCGTTGAATCGACTTTCTAACACGAATCTTAAACTGCGAATTGTAAAATCCCCCTTTAAAGGGTGTAGAGGAGAACAACTTCATGAAACGCTCTGCCCAGCTTACCCTGGTTTTGCTACTTTTACTGGTTTCCATTGCGATGCTTCCGGCTGCGGCGCAAGATACGCCTGGTTCGGTCACGCTCACCCTGGTTGGTTATGCTGTCCCGCGTGAAGCCTATGGGGATATTATCCCCTTATTTCAGAAATATTGGTTGGATAAAACCGGCCAGCAGGTACAAGTCCAGGAATCGTATGGCGCGTCCGGTTCACAATCGCGGGCGGTAGCGGGTGGTTTTGAGGCGGACATTGTTAGTCTGTCGATTGAACCGGATGTGACCCGGCTGGTGGATGCCGGTCTCATCACCCACGATTGGCAAGATAATCCGTATAAAGGTATTGTGAGTGACTCGGTGGTGGTGCTGGCTGTGCGCCCGGATAATCCGAAGGGCATCAACGATTGGGCGGACATTGCCAAAGACGGCATCGAGGTCATCACCCCTGACCCGGCGACCAGCGGCGGCGCACAGTGGAATATTCTGGCGGCTTATGGCGCAGCACGGCGCGGCAAAGTCGATAGTTTCACGGCTGATGACGCGGGCGCAACCGATTTCCTAAGCAAAGTTATCACTAATGTCAGCGTCTTCGATAAAGACGGGCGCGAAAGCTTTTTGACTTTCGAACGCGGCATCGGCGATGTGGCGATCACTTATGAAAACGAAGTCTATGCCGGTTATCTGAGCGGATCGCAGGATCAATACCAGATTGTGTATCCCAAATCGACGATCCTGATTGAAAATCCGGTAGCGCTGGTCGATACCTATGTGGACAAACACGGCACGCGCGAAGTCGCCCAGGCGTTCATTGACTATCTGTGGTCGCCGGAAGCCCAGCAAGCCTTCGCCCATCATGGTTTCCGTCCGGTCAACGAAGATGTTGCCAAAACGGTCAAGTTGAATGAAGATGTGACGGCAGACGATGCGCTCAAAGCGGGTGATGTCGCGATCACCTTCCCGAAGATCGAAGATCAATTTACTATTGCCGACGAATTCACCACCTGGAGCGATGCGCGCAGTACATTCTTCGGCGATGACGGCAGCATCACCCAATTGATTACGACGATTCAGGGCGGATAGTTACTAGTCCTTAGTCAAAAGAAAATTCAGTTTTTATAAGGACGAGACATATCTCGTCCTTATGCTAATAAGTCCATAGCTTTTAGTCGTTAGTCATTGGCTATAAGACAAAAACAGTCTATAAACGGCTAAAGTTAACCATTTGGAAACGGGAATGTAGGCACACGTATGGCGGAGTCTTATCCTGTGGTTTCGGAATCGACAGCCCTGCCCCTGGCGAAAAAGTGGTCACAAGCGCCCTGGGGTGCGTGGGGATTGCGTTTGGCGGCGATCACCTATTTGTGCGTATTCGTGGCTGTGCCGGTCATCGTCGTCGCGGTGGAAGGGTTTCGTCCCGGTCTGGACGCTTTCTGGATGAGCCTGACCCGTCCGGCGGCGATCAATGCTGTGTGGCTTACGGTCTGGACGGCGGCGGTGATGACCATCCTCAATATGGTGATGGGGACACTCACGGCTTATGTGCTGGTGACTTATCGTTTTCCCGGCAAAGAATTATTCAACTCGCTGGTGGATTTGCCGTTCGCGATTCCGACACTGGTCACGGGTGTGATGCTGGTGCTGTTGTATGGCCCGCAAACGGCGATTGGCGGCTTTTTTGAAAAACAACTAGGTTTCAAAGTGATTTTTGCGCCGCCAGGGATCATCCTGTCGCTCTTATTCGTCGGCTATCCGTTTGTGATCCGCGCGGTGCAGCCAGTTTTATTGACGTTAGAGGCCAATCAGCAGGAAGCCGCTAAAACGTTGGGCGCATCGGGTTGGTATACGTTCCGCCGCGTAATTTTCCCGGCAGTCCGTCCGGCGGTGATTACCGGCGGGTTATTGAGTTTTGCCCGCGCGTTAGGTGAATTCGGCGCAATCATCGTCGTCGCCGGGAACATCCCGATGAAAACGCAGACCGCGACGGTTTATCTGTACGGGCAGGTCGAGGCCGGGAATATGAGCGCCGCCAGCGCGGTTTCATTCGTGCTGCTGTTCATCGCTTTCGCTATTACGCTCACGGTTGATGTAGTGGAGTCCCGCCGCAATGCGTGAAATTCGCCCGCGAAACCCGGCTCAATGGTTATTGGTGATCGCTGCGCTGCTGTATGCAGGGGTGCTGCTGCTTGCGCCGATTTTAGCTATCGTGCAAAAGGCGCTGGCGAATGGTTTGCAGCCGGTGATTGATTCCCTGAGCGAAGTCAATGTTTTGCACGCGCTCCAGGTCACGTTCTGGATGACGATTGCGGCGGTGATTATCAACACCATCATGGGCGTGATGATCGCCTGGGTGCTGACGCGGCAAAAATTCCCCGGCAAACGCTTGATTAATTTGCTGGTCGATATTCCGTTTGTATTTTCGCCGGTGATCGCGGGTTATACCTTGATTGTGTTGTTTGGGCGCACGGGTTGGTTCGCGCCGACGATTTTCCCGATAGTGTTTTCGCTGCCGGGTGTGCTGATCGCCTCGACGTTTGTGTCGCTGCCGTTCGTGGCGCGCGAGGTGGGGCCAGTTTTGGGGTCGCTGGATCGCGAGCCGGAAGATGCGGCCTATACGATTGGCGCAAGCCGCTGGCTGACCTTCCGACGGGTGGTGCTGCCTGGAATCTGGCCGGGGATTTTGTACGGCGTGGTGCTGACATTGGCGCGGGCCTTAGGTGAATTTGGCGCGGTGGCGGTAGTGGGCGGTGGCATCGAAGGCCAGACCGAGACGGCGACCATGTTCGTTTTCCGCGCGCTGAATGACCGGAATGAGGTGGGCGCATACAGTATGTCGCTTCTGCTCGGTTTGGTCGCTATACTTGTCCTCATCTTAATGCGCCTGGTAAGACGCAACACTGTCGTCTCCGAAACCGTAAATAACGAATGAGCGCCGCCGGGGGCGCGCCTGCAAATTAATTTTCGCCGGTTCCGTCGCCAGACGCTAAAGCGATTTGGCTGCCAAAGTGCCAAGCCCACTGAAGGGGCTATAGAAGAGCCTCCGGGTTTCAAATTCTGTGTCTAAGGCTGCAAATTACTAAGAATGTCCTATGATGTTTAGGTGGGTTTCTGGCTATGTTTGACAGTGATACCTGCCGATTGATGGTTTCAGAAGAGATTTTCGTGGTTTCTCGACGGCGAGAGAACACACAGTGGGAGGAGTCCCATGTCGATTAAACTGGAAAACGTTAGCAAAGCCTACGGCCAACAAGCCGTTGTTGAAAATTTTTCGCTCGAAATTGAAACCGGCGAATTGTTCGTGCTGTTGGGCGCAAGCGGCAGCGGTAAAAGTACGCTGCTGCGCCTGATCGCCGGATTGATTCCACTGGAAACAGGCCGCATCGAACTGGATGGTCGGGATGTGACGGCGCTGCCGCCGCAAGCCCGCAATACTGGCTTTGTGTTTCAGAATTATTCGCTGTTCCGGCACATGACCGCCGCCCAGAATATCGAGTTCGGCCTGGACATCCGCCGTCTGCCGCGCGCTGAACGGGAGCGCCGCGTCCATGATTTGCTACACCTAATCGGCCTGGAAGATTTGGGCGGGCGTTTGCCGTCGCAGCTTTCCGGCGGGCAGCAGCAGCGTGTTGCTCTGGCACGGGCGCTGGCCTATGAACCAAGCGTGCTTTTGCTCGATGAACCTTTTGGTGCGCTCGACGTGAAAATCCGCGCCCAACTGCGGCAAAATTTGCTCGAAGTCCAGCGCGAACTCAAGGTTACGACCATCCTCGTCACCCATGACCAGGATGAAGCCTTTGAACTGGCGGATCGCATCGGCATCATCGAAGGTGGCAAACTTTTGGAAGTCGGCGCACCGAGTGAACTCTACCGCCGCCCCAAAACTCGTTTTACCGCAACCTTTTTAGGCGTCGCCAACTTACTGCCGGGGCAGCGTAATGGCACGCATGTTTATGTGGGTGAGGCGACGTTGTCTGCGCCGCCCAACAGCGAATATTTATCGGGCAAGCCGGTTGAATTACTGGTGCGCCCGGAAGAAGTTGAATTGGCGCTGCACGCCGAAAATCTGCGCGGTCAATTGATCGGGCGGGGCATTGTCCAGCACGTGGGTTTTGCAGGCCCGTTGGAGCGCGTCACTGTTCGCCTGGATGATCCAAACAGCCCGCCGCTGCAAGTGCTGCTGAGTCCCGACGAAGCCCGTTCACTGGCGATTCAAGCGGACAATACTGTGTGGATTGGCCTGCGCGATTACCACCTGCTGCCTGTTTAGCTATTGGCGATTAGCCAAGACGAGAAGATGCGGGATTGTCCGTAAATTATTTTTCGCCGGATGTTAAAACGTCCGGCTGCCAAAGTGCCAAGCGCACTAAACGCGCTGGTAAACCAGAAGTTGCGGCTGAAATTGGGTGATTTGACACCGGTTATCTCCTACGAAAATGACCCCTATTATGGTATAATTTGAGGGAAGAATGTCCTTCATTCGTGACCTTTCGACAGGGATGATTTGCGCCTTAATCTGCCCATCCTCAAACACCTGGAATCGTGTAAAAATGTATTGATCGCGGGAATGGGCGGGGATTCGATTTGTTCTGCGGCCTGCCGATTTATTTTGAACTCCTGGATCGCGGCTACCGTGTCCACCTTGCCAGCTACAGCGTTACAGAAATCAGCCTCATTCAGCAAGTCGTTCAACTGACAGACTCACTGATCGGGGTAACAGCCGACTCGGTGTGTGATCTGGCTTATTTCCCCGAAGGTTATCTGGTGCGCTGGTTTCGTGAACAACTGAGTCAAGAAGTGACCATTTGGTGTTTCGAGAAAACCGGCGTGCGGCCTCTGATAGACAATTATCGGGCGCTGATCGAGCATTTGAAGATTGACGCGATTCTGCTGGTGGATGGCGGCGTAGATAGTTTACTGCGCGGCGATGAAGCGCAGATGGGGACAATACTGGAAGATGCCATTTCGTTGATCGCTGTCAGCGAGTTAAAGAAAGTTTCGGTTCGGCTGATGGCGTGTTTGGGGCTGGGCGCAGAACAGGACATTCATTATGCCCATGTTTTTGAGAATATCGCCAAATTGACTGAATTGAACGCTTTTCAGGGTAGCTGCTCCCTACACAAGCAAATGGAGCCTTATGGGCATTATGAGGCGGCTGTCGCCTATGTGCAGTCACAACCACGACAAGACCCCAGTGTGATTAATTCTTCAGTTATTTCGGCTGTACAGGGACATTATGGTAACTATCATCTGACCGATAAAACGCGCGGCAGCCGGTTGTGGATTTCGCCGCTGATGTCGATCTACTGGTTTTTTGAAATTACGGCGGTGGCGCGGCGCAATTTGCTGTTTCCCAATTTGCGCTATACCGACACCCGAACCGAAGCCTATCGCGGGTTGGTGCAAGCACGGCGTGGTCTCGCCCTGCGCAAGCCCGCTAAAATCCCGCTCCCCTGACTCCGGCTGTCACCAAAACGCATCGAGACAACTTCAGGATCATTTTGATCGTGTAAAACCTTCCTTTTCCGAACTGAATGTTGATTGAAATGTTTTTCTTCAATATTCATTCTATAATTACTTTAAGTAAATCACCTTTATTAGGAGACACACTTATTTTTGGAGGCAGTTTAATGGCGACCATTTTAGTGATTGACGATGAGCCATTCATCCTCAATAACCTGACCATGCTGCTCGAATTTGAACACTTCAATGTTCTCACTTGTACCGAGGGCAAGGATGCGCTGGAAATTCTCGCTGAAGAACCTGTGAATTTGATTTTGTGCGATATGCTGATGTATCCGATGAACGGCTTCGAAATCCTTCAGGCCGTTCGCCAGGATCCGAATACTGCCGATATTCCCTTTGTCTTTGTAACAGGCATGAGATGGACAGCATCAGAGGCGAGAGACCAGGGTGTATCTGCGTTTCTCATCAAACCTTACACACGCATGGAACTGCTCGGTATGGTTGAGCGGCAGTTAGTGGGCAATGCCACGCGCCACGGGAATTAAAACCGGAAATGATTTCTCAATCCTCCGATGTATTTTATTGCGATACGATGGATACAGTTTCAGTCGGCGAAATTTTGCTTAATAAAGGCCACAATGGCGACGATTTTGATTATTGATGATGAGCCGCAGCTCCTTAGCAACATTGCTCAACTGCTGGAATATGAAGGTCACACGGCGCTGGCGTGCCTGGACGGTGAAAACGTACTCCAGACCGCCTTTGAATACCCAATTGACCTTGTCCTTTGCGATATGCTGATGCCAACCCTGAATGGCTTTCAGATTTTGCAGGCCATCCGCGAAAATCCACAAACCGCGCACGTACCTTTTGTGTTTGTTACGGCGGTCAAGTGGGATCCGGAGGTCGAAACCGGTGCGACGGGTTATATCATCAAACCCTTCACCAATGATGAACTGCTAGCGGTGATTCACCAGCAGCTCAGCGGGTGATGTAGCAGAAAAACGGGGATGGTATCAACGTTTTTCGCGCGCGAAAAAATAGGTATTGCTGCTGGTTGTCCCGCACATGAGCCAACCCACATCACCTAACTCGGCGATGATCTGACCTCGAATAATCGATTGATCTTCAAATTGTGGGCGGGATTTGCCATAGAATTCATCTTCGACATGCTGTCCGTTCGCCTTCAGATAGGTCACTTTCGCCGAACCTTTGGCGAGGTTGAAAACCAATGTGCAGTATTCATAGGTGAGCATAGAATCGGCTGTCCTTTATCTGGGATTCTGCGTTTTGGGTTTGGCGCTTTTTTTCGATAGCAGCCCCCGGTAGAGACTTGCCAAATCCTGGATGAGGCGGTCAATGCCATAACGATCCAGCATCAAGCGCTGGGTTTCGTGTGCATCAGGCGGGTTCAAAACGGTGTCGAGGATGGCTGTCGCCAGCGCGTCGGCATTTCCCGGCGGGGTCAATTTGCCGAGCGCGCCGTGATCGAGCAAATCGGGCAGGCCGCCGACGGCTGTCGCCACCACCGGGCAGCAGGCCGCCAGCGCTTCGATCACCGAGACGGGCGTGCCTTCGTTCAAGCTGCTGATGACCAGCGCATCCAGATCGGCGTAGAGCGGGGCGAGGTCGCGCTGCCAACCAGTAAAAATCACCGCATCTTTCAGCCCTAAAGCCTCAACCTGAGCTTCCAACGCAGGGCGAGTCTCGCCATCGCCGACAATCACAAAATGGGCGGTGGGCAGCGAGGCTTTCACCTGGGCGGCGGCTTGCAGGAACAGCGCGTGATTCTTGACCGGGGATAAACGCCCGACAATCCCGATGAGCGGTACATCCGCCGGAATATTCCAGGCCGCGCGGAACGCACCATTTTTGCGCGGCGTCTGCGCGAAAACATCCAAATCCATGCCGAGGGGCAGCACGGTCATGCGGCCTTTGCGCGCCACATGATATTCTTCAGCCAATTCGCGCCGCAGGCCGTCGGTCAGGGTGATGATGGTATCCGAACTGCGTCCCGCCAACCGTTCCAGCAAGATGAAAAGTTGGTTGACGGGCCAGCTATAAAAACCCTCAAAAATGTGACCGTGAAAAGTGTGGATGATAACGGGTGTCCCGGCCATCCGCGCCGCCATGCGCCCGATGAATCCGGCTTTGGCGGTATGGGTATGTACTACATCGGGCTTCACTTCCTGAATCAGCTTATAAACTTTCCAGAAAGTTTTGATGTCGCGCACGGGATTGAGCGCCCGTCCGAGTTCGGGGATTACAACGGGTGTCACTCCATGCGCCTCGGCGAAGTAAGCCATATCGCCTTCGCCGGGTTCCAATGTGCCGCATACCAGTGTGCTTTCAAAATCGGGCGCGCCTAACTTTTGCGCCAACAAGGTGGCGTGCATAGTCGGGCCGCCAACATTCAGCCGAGTGATGATTTGTAGCACGCGGACGGGATGGCTGCTCACATCGATCTCCCCTGATTCAACAGTACACGATACAGGGAAAATGTCTGGTCAAAAACCAGCGTTTCCGAAAATTCGTTCGCCGCGATTTGCCTCCCACACGCACCCATCGCCCGCCGCAGATTGGAGTCTTCAACCAGTTGGCGAATCGCATCCGCCAGCGCTGCCGGATCATCTTTGGGGACAAGCAGCCCATTCTCACCCTGGCGCGTAATTTCCCGGCATCCGGGTGTATCAGTGGTCACAACCGCCCGCCCACAAGCCGCCGCCTCAATCAGCACTTTGGGGATGCCTTCGCCATAGCTGGAGGGCAGACAGACGACATGCGAGGCCGCGAACACGGCGGGCATGTCATCGCGCTTGCCCCACCATTCGATCAAACCAAGTTTTGCCCAGGTTTCAAGCTGGCTCATAGGTACGGCTGCTGGGCTGCTGGGTTCTGGGTAGCCGACCACGACAAAACGCGCCTTGACGCCCATTTTTTTCAGACGTTCGGCGGCATCGACGAATACGCCCAGACCTTTTTTCCATAGGAGGCGTCCGGCGAACAGGACAACGGGGTCGCCATCGGTTTCCGGTTCGGGATGAAACACATTCATGTCCACGCCCGACCCTTTGATGACCTGGGTGCGTGCCTCAGTTATCATGCGGTTCTGAACGAACAACGCACGGTCATCGGGATTCTGAAAAATCAGTTTGGCGTTGGGGTGCCCCAGCGCTAACCGGAAGGCCATATTCGCGCCGGTACGTGCCAGCGTCACTTTCAGGCCGCTTTCGCTGTAGAGATACCCTAGCCCGGTGATGGCATAAACCAGCGCCGGTATACGTGCCAAACGCGCCCCGATGCCGCCATAAATCACGGCCTTGATCGTGACCATATGCACGAGATCAGGCCGCAAATCGCGGTACAGGCGGATAATCGCCGCCAGCGTGCGAAGTTCTTGCAGCGGATTCATGCCATGCTGACTCAAAGGCAGGGGATGAAAGGGAAAACCTTCGGCGCGGATGATGTCGATGTTAGTCTCATCACCGCTCGCCGTCGCCACATGGACATCATAACCCGCATCGCGTGCCGCACGCGCCAATGGCAGGCGGTGCGTCACAAAAAAGCGTGGGATATTGACCAGATACAGCAAACGCGGTTTATCAGTCATCAAGCGTTATCGACCTGAGAGATGTATTTGAGTAGCATTGAGCGGTGGTCATCCATCGACATAAGCGATACTTTCATTACTGCATATCCAGCAGCGTATGATACAACGCCGCCGTTTCATCGACCATCCGCGCGGCGCTAAATTGGGTTTCCAAACGGTCTTGACCCTGCAAACCCATGTATTGGCGCAGCGGTTTGTCGGACAATAATTTGCCCAGCGCTTCGGCTAGTCCTTCGACATCGCGCGGTGGGACGAGCAAGCCAGTTTCGCCGTCCACGATGACTTCCGGGATCGCGCTCACATTGCTAGCGATAATCGGTGTAGCCTGCGCCATCGCTTCCAGAAAGACCAGCCCGAAGCCTTCCCATAAGCTGGGCGCGAGAAAAATATCCAGTCCTGCCATCAATGCGGGTATATTGTCGCGCCAGCCCAGGAAATGGACGCGATCTGTTAGCATGAGCGCGTCTGCCTCACGGGCTAAAGCGCTGCGCAGCGGCCCATCCCCAGCAATCAGCAGATGCGCGCGGGGAAAATCAGCCGCAATTTTCGCGAAGGCCTGTAAACCATAAGTGATGCCTTTTTGCTCGGTCAGGCGGCAAATAATGCCAATCAAATCACTTCCGTCAGGGAGATTTAACTCGCGCAAAAGGTCTGTCCGCGCTGCGTTCCGATCCAACGGTTTAATCGGTTCCAGCCCGTAATAAATGCGGTGGATTTTGTTTTTCGCCGCGCCTTCGACCTCAACCGTAAAACGGGCAATCGAGTCCGAGATGGCGATTCCGGCGTCGGTCATGCGCCACAAGACTCGATTGACCTGTTTGATGGGCGCGCGCCGCCGAAAAGCATTGTCGTTGTGGCGGCTGCTGACGACGACGGGAACTTTTGTCCAGCGCGCCGCCGGGATGCCGTACAAATCGGCATGGAGCAAATGAGTGTGGACGACATCCGGTTTTAAATTTCGCAAACTCTGATTGAGGCGGTTGTACAGGGAAGGATCAAGGTGGCGCTTAATCACGAGCCGCTCTACCGGGATTCCGCGTGATTCGGCGGCCACCACATAGGATTGCATAGCATTATCCGGCTCGACCAGCAAAAGAAGCTGGGCATCAATACCCTGTGCGCGCAATCCAGAAAGCAGCGTCAATAGATGGCGTTCTGCACCTGCGACCTGTACTGCCTTGATGACATGCGCGACGCGCATCAGCCGATGCCCTTATACCATTCAATCGTCCGCGCTAAACCCTCATCAAAATCGACCACCGGCTCGTAATCCAGCAGCGCCCGCGCTTTTTCGATACTCGCGCGCGAATGTTTGATGTCGCCAGTACGGGACGAAATATGGTGCGGTTGGATGTGCGTCCCCAGCGCTTTGTTGATTTTTTCGACCAGATCGAGCAGGTCAATGCGCCCGCCCATTGCCAGATTCATGACCTGCCCGACAGCTTTGGGTGCTCTGGATGCGAGCAAATTGCCATGTACAACGTTGTCGATGTAGGTGAAGTCGCGCGATTGGTGTCCATCGCCATGTATCGTGGGCGCTGTGCCATCCAACATCTGGGTGATAAACAACGGGATCACGGCTGAATATTGTGAAGTTGGGTCTTGCCGGGGGCCAAACACATTGAAATAGCGCAGGCAGACCGTTTCCAGGCCATAGACGGTGTGGAAGGTCTGGCAGTAATATTCGCCGCCCAACTTGGCGACTCCATAGGGGGACATTGGACGCGGAGCCATATCCTCGGTCTTGAATTCGCCGTCGATGTCGCCATAAGCCGAGGATGAGGCTGCATAGACCACCCGGCGAACCCCAGCATCGCGGGCGGCGATCAGCACATTGAGCGTCCCGGTCAGATCAGATTCGTGGGTGGACAGCGGATCGTCGATGCTGCGCGGCACAGACGGAAGCGCGGCCTGATGAAAAACAGTATCGGCTCCGGCGAAAATTGGACGCAGGGCATCCAGGTTGGTGATGCTCACCTCGTGGAATTCCAGGTCGCCTGTTAGCCGCTCGATATTGGCGCGTTTGCCGGTGGACAGATTATCCACGATCCCGACGTGATGCCCGTCTTTCAAGAGGCGTTCTGACAGGTGCGAGCCGATAAATCCCGCCCCGCCCGTAACAATGTACCGTTCAGCCATATGTTTTTCTTAGTCTTCAGTCTTTAGTCGATAGTCAAAAGATCAATTAGTCAATCTTTAAAACGGGCACGACATGTCGTGCCCCTACGGAAACTCGTCTTTTAATTTGACATCTGCTGGATAAAACATTTAGCCATTTACGCTGCTACAAAATGCTAACGGCTAAAAGCTATTTGCTCAATTGATATTTCCGGCGAATCCAGAACATGAGCACGAACAGCACGCCCATGATGACTAATCCGGCCACGCCGATCCGCAGGGCGATGTCGGCGGGAGCAGCACTGACGATTAAACCCAGTAATCCAAAAGTGATGCACGCCCCATACAGAATGAAAATCGTCTGGCGCTGGCTGAAGCCGATGCTCATCAGCCGGTGCGAGGTGTGGTCTTTCCCGGCCTGCCCCGGTGAACGGCCTTCCGAAATGCGGGTGATGACCACCAGGAAAATGTCGAAAATCGGCAGCGCCAGCACCAGAATCGGGATCATCCAGGTGATTCCCGGCGGCTGGTTTTCAAATTGCAGTTTGATCCCTAGCACCGCCAGCACAAAGCCCAGCACCAGCGCGCCCATATCGCCCATGAAGACGCTGGCCGGGTTGAAGTTGTAAATCAAAAAGCCGACGGCGCTGCCTAGCAAAGCCGCCGCGAGACTGCTCACCAGCGTCAGCCCTTGTGTGAAGGCGATGACCATGAAAAATCCAGCCGCTGAAGCTGCCAGTCCAGCGGTCAGGCCGTCCATGTTGTCCATGAAGTTGGCGGCGTTGATGATGGTCAGCACCCAGATGATGGTGAGGGGAATGTCGATCCAGGGGATTTTGAACATATGAATCTGGATGCCCGCCGCGACCAGCACCAGTGTCGCGATGGTCATGGCGACCAGACGCACGCGGATGCCCAGGTTGTAACGGTCATCGGCCAGGCCGACCAGCGCCAGAAAAGCTGCGCCAGACAATACCGCGCCTAATTCAACCACGTATTTGGGTGGGCTGAACAAAATCAGCGAAATGGCGAAGGCCAGATAAATCGCGAGTCCACCCATCAGCGGCTTATGATCGGTATGGATTTTGCGGTGGTTGGGTTTGTCCACCACGCCCAGGCGCATCGCGATCTGCCGCGACAGAGGTGTTAACCCCAACGCCGCCGCAAACCCCACCACCAATATCGGCACAAATTGCATGGTATCCAAATACACACCGCCTTTCGCTGCCGAGTATACCCTATAACTGCGTTTCAATTGTAGGGGCAAGGCGCGGCTCAACCACTGGTTGGCCCATGTCTCAAAAGCTATTTTTGTTGAATGTGCTTGAAAATGAAGCGCGTCTAATTATGCAATTCCCGGTTGCCGAAACCACCAAAAAGCCTCTATGATGACATCAGAAATTATCACACTCGATGGCTTTGGAGAAAGCGACCTTCCGCTTGGCACAATCGACCCCACAGAACACAGCCCGCCATGATGTCCGCCGTGCGTTGAAAGTTACGCTGGTGCTGAACATCATTGTTGCGGTCAGCAAGATTGTGATCGGATTGGCAAGCGGCGCGTTAGCCATCACTGCCGACGGATTCAATTCGCTGATTGATGCTTTCTCGAATGTGGTTGCGCTGGTCGCCAATCGTTTGGCGGAGCGCCCGCCGGACGCCGACCATCCGTATGGACATGGCCGTTACGAAACGATTGCGGCGCTGGCAATCGGCGGCTTTTTGCTGCTGGCGGCCTTCGAAGTCATCAATGGTGTGCTGGAACGGGTGGGTGGCGGCAGCGATAAACCCGTAAACAGCCCGCTTTCATTCGCGATTATGATTGGGACACTGGTTGTCAATATTTGTATCACGACCTATGAAGCCCGTGAAGGTAAGCGTCTGAAATCCGAACTGCTGATCGCCGACGCTGCCCATACGCGCACCGATGTCTGGGTCACTATTTCGGTGCTGGTGAGTATGGCATTCGTCAGCTTGTTGGGCTGGTATTGGGTCGATACGGTAGCGGCGCTGGTGATTGTCGTGTTGATTTTGCGTGCTGCCTGGGGCGTTCTGCGCCAGACCGGAAGCGTTTTGGTCGATACTGCGCCGCTGCCGCCGGAGCAGTTGACCGCCTGGGCGAAGGAAGTTCCTGCTGTAGCAGAAGTCATCCGCGCACGCAGCCGGGGAACGCTCGATGCACCCTACATCGACATTGATGTCCGTGTCGCGCCGGAAACCACTACCGACCATACTGCCGCCATTGCGTCCGCCATCCGCGATAAATTCAACCAGGAAATCCCCGGCCTTTCCGAAGTTGAAGTCCATTTTGTCCCGGCAGAAAAGGGCGAAGCTCATTATGCGCTGCTGGCGCGTGCGCAGGCCGATGCACTGGGATTATCAACTCATGAAGTGCGGGTGAGCGAAGGGGCGAATGGTAAAGTGCTGGAAATGCACGTCGAGGTTCCACCGGGGCAAACCTTAGGCGTGGCGCACGCCCAGGTCAGCCAGCTTGAGCAGGGTGTGCAAGCCAGACTGCCGGATGTAGCCGAGGTGATTACGCACATCGAACCGGCTTTGACGGATGCCGCCGGGACACTGGCTCCTGATGAAACTGAAGCGCTGAAACACAGGGCATTAGCGCTGCTGGAAGCCGAATACCCCCACGTTGATTGGCATCACCTGAATGTCTACCCCTCAACCGATGGTTTCACGCTCACCATGCATGTCACGCTGCCATCACAAATCACCGTCGAGGCGGCGCATCATGTCGCCGAAAGCGCCGAAACGCTGCTGCGTGCCGAGATGCCACAGTTCGAGCGCGTTACGATTCACACTGAGCCGCCGGAAACGAATTAGCTACTGCTCGATACCGGTGTATTCGGGTAAAACGCGCACGTTGACCACACTGCCCAGGCGCGTGACCAGCACCAGATCAGCGTTAATCCAGCCTTCATTGATGCTGCCGGTGACAGGATCGTTGAAACGGATGCGAATCCAGGTGGCGTCGCTGCTGCGCGATAAAACATCGACATCCCAATCTTTGGGCAGCGTGGTGATGATAGGTGCGCCTGTCCGTGAACCTGAGCGGATATTCACCAACGCACCGCGCACGACCCCGCTGTACAGGCGGTTGGTTTGTGTTCCGCTGCCATAATCGGCGAAGTCGATCACTTGCAGCGGCGGATTGCCGGAATTGGAGCCGATGATGACAAAGGTATACACCAACCCATCAATCAAGTTGATATTGTCCAGAGCGGCAATTGGGCTGCTGCTTAAGGCGATTCGAATGTCGAGTTCCGAATAAAAACCCGAACGCACCTCAGTTTCGCCCGCCTCTGAACCGAATATCGTCTCGCGAATGAACTCTAAGGCGGGGCTGGTGGTTGCCGGAGGTTCCGGGCTGGGTGTACCGCCGGGGATAGGCGCGAATGAGGCCGGTGAGAGCGCAAATAAGCTGAGTGCCGGAAATCCATCGAGCGCATGAACCAGACGGATACGTGAATAACCCCGGCGGGTCTGCGATACATCGTCGGGGATTAAAACCATCATCATCGGGCCGCCGCGTGTATCGAAAGTCGTTTTGGCGGGCGTGTTGGTGGTCGGGTCAGCTTTACTCACGGGCAGCGCTATGGATGTATCCCCGGATGCATTTAACAACAGCAGCGACCATGTCGGCTGATCTTTATTGTCCGCCGAGATGATAAAATCCGCCCGCGCTAAGGGCTGTGAATCGGCTGGAGTATCGAACAGGCGCAGCGAAATACTGTGGCTGTATTTGGTCAGCCCCAGGTATTCTGTCGCCAAGCCGTAATTGACACGGCGCGCAACCAGGCGTTCGTCAACATAAATATCGAGTACGGCGGTGTTATGGGCGGCGTGGACAATCCGCAAACGGATGCCGTCTGGCGGGGGTTCAACCGGGGCGCTGATGATGAACAAACGGGGGTTATGCGCCAAAGCCGGAGCTTCGGTGCTCCCGGTTGTGCTGGGGGTCATATCCGGGACGATCACCAGCGTATACAGGGTGTTGGCGTACAGGCTTTTATCGCCCGCACGGTTCAAAATTGTTAAATTCGGGTCGTCGGCATCTACAATCGCCAGCGAATACAAGCCCGCATCAATATCGACGGAACCATACGGCTGGGCGAAGCTGATCTGATACAACAGCGAGGCTCGCGATGGATAAGCGATGCTGAGTTTCTCCGGCGTGCCAGGGGCAAGATGGGCGGCGGTGACGCGCGTTTTGCCGAGCTGTAAGGGACTGCGGTCATCGTTCAAAAACAGGACTTCGCCTAAAGCGGCCCCAGATGAATTAGAAGCGGCTGTCGGAAACTGGGTCTGATAGCCGATTCCTGTCTGGCTTTCGTTGGGTACGAGATCGAAAAGCTGGCTGGCAACCGGCGCAGAGGCTGCTTGACTGCCCGTCATACGAAAATTCAGGGTGTGCTTTCCCGTCGGAAAGATCAAATAAGGCGTGGCTTGTTCGGCGGGCAGGCTGAAAGCGATGAGTTCGTCATCGAGATAAACATCCACCGTGCCCAATCCGACCAGCGCGTTCACTGCCCGTATCTGCCCGGTATTCATGGGTGAAGTATTCTGAGCATCAACGTGGCTCGTATTGGCGACAGCCTGGATGCCAATCAGCATGATGGCAATCCACACAACATAGATTTTTTTCAGTATCTTCATTCAGCTACATCCATGAACATTGTTTGAAGCGGAAAGTGGGCCAGAAGCGGCCCACTTCTCATCCATAATTGAATTGATCGCTTAACCACTCGGCGTATCGGCAGGGGGCGGCGCAGGCGGATTGGTGGGTTGTGGCTGCGGCGCAGGCGGATTGGTGGGTTGTGGCTGTGGCGCAGGCGGATCGGTTGGCTGCGGTGGCGGATTCGTCGGCTGTGGTGGCGGAACATCCGTCGGCGGCACGGCGGTTGGTGGTACGCTGGTCGGTGGCACGGCGGTTGGCGGTACGCTGGTCGGTGGCACAGCCGTCGCCCGCACGATGACTGGCGGTTTGGTTGGATGAGATGTATCCCCACCACCGCCACCGGTATTGCCCGACGAGCCGCCGCCATTATTGCCGCTGGCCTGAGCGCCCAGGGTCGGCGTGGGGAAAACCACGCTGCCATCAGGTGTTGCACCGCCAGGAGTGGGGGTTTGCGGAATGCGGGTCACGACTACTGGGGCAGCCGTTGGTGTTGGCAGTTGACCAGGGCGGAAGAAAGGCGAACCGTGTCCAAAATCAGTCAAGGGAATGACTTGAATCGGCGGGTTGCCCGACGGCGAACCCATGACGACGTAGGTATAAACCAACCCTTGCACAAAATGGGTGGTGGGCAGGGTTTGGATATCGCTGCCATTGCCTTTCAGCAGCAAATTCAACTCGTCGTAAATGCCGGTACGAACCTCGGTTTCCCCGGCGGGCGCGGCGAATAACGATTCGTAAACCAGCGATACCAATGGCTGTGTATTCTGCAAAGGGCTTAAGGTTGGCATCAGGGTAGCGGTGGCAACCACGCCAGGAAGCGGATCGTAGAGCACGGTATTGGGGCTGAACAGGCTGATAGGTGGCAGGTTATCCACCGCGTGCAGCAGCCGCAGCCGTGCCTGATGGTCGGCGGTCTTGGACAGGTTGTCCGGCAGCAAGGTCATGATAATCGCGCTGCTGGGCGAATTCGCAACCACTGGCAGTGATTTGTCTGCGCCCTGTGCCTGCTGCAAGGCCGCATCGTTCACCACGTTGCCATTGACCAGCAGCAGTGTCCAGTCCTGCTGTGGTTGGCTGTCGAGCGGGACAGCAAAAGATGTTTGCGATAACGGAAGCGCATCGGCTGGCGAACCTGCCCGCCGCAGTGTGACGACATGCTGGAATCCGGGCAGCGCCAGATATTCGCTGATTGTGCCATAGTTCATGCGGGCGGCAAGCAGCGATCCATCCAGATAAACATCAATTGCCTGGATGCTGTAAGCGGTGTTGACCAGCCGTAAACGCATTCCACCCATAGGCGGTTTGACGGGTGCGCTGACGATGAACAGATGGGGCTGCGTGGTAGCGGCCTTCATGATGGGTGTGCCGTCACGATCCGAGAGCGAATAGGTCATATTGGGAACCATCACCAGGGTATACAGGGTGTTCCCATAAAAACTTTCATCGCCGAAACGGTCAAGCACACTCTGGTTGGCAGATTTCGAGTCCACCAACGTGAGGGAGTATAGTCCGGCCTGCGTATCGACACTGCCAAAGGGCTGTTCCAGACCGATGCTGGCGAGCAGCGCTGCACGCGGATAGCCAACGGTGATCGAGTCGGGTGCGCCAAGCGCCAGATGCACGGCGGTCAGACGGGTTTTGCCCATCTGGATTGGGCTGCGGTCATCGATCATGGTATAAATCGCGCTGGACTGCTGGTAAGGCGGAATGTAGCCGTCTGTCGCGAATTGTTTCTGATAAGCAATCGCGGTGACACTCTGGTCTGGGATTATGTCCACCAGCATGTCGGCAATTGGAACCGAAAATGGATCGGCATCTGTCGCACGGACGGTGATGGTCTCGCGCCCAGCCGGGATCGAAAAGTAGGTGGTGGCGGCTTCCGGCGAAAGATTGTAGGCGATGCGATCTTCATTCAGATACACATCAACCGGGCCGAGGCCGACCAAGCCATTGATGAAACGCAGTTCACCCTGCATCGAATCCGGCGTCGTTTGGGCGGTGGCGGGTGAAATGAACGAGGCAACCAGGGAGATGACGGCGAGAACCACGACGATAACCAGGACACTCAATCGTTTATTCATAAAATTGTTTCACCTGTTACCATCTATTATCTGAATCATAGGAGTGATACCTTGCAGGCTCATTTCTAAAAAATGTAAATATATTAGAAACGCCGCCCTCGTTAATCCTTCCTATGGTTTGGGGGTTGGCGATGGTGTCGCATTCGGGCCAGCAACCAACAACGACGTGTATTGTGCCTGTTGGATACCCCCGGCGCGGCAGTCCACGCAAACCTGGATAATGTGCGGCCCCGGCGTCACATCAACCGGTATTTTGATGGTCATCTGGAAACTGCCGTTGTTGTTCACGGTTCCGCGCGCGAGTTCACGTCCATCGGCATCCAGGAAGATGACAAATCGTTTGCCCACCGAAAAATTCTGCCCGATCAGGCTAAAGTTATTGACCGCTGTATCGGGTGGGGCGGGATCGATAATCAGCGTGGGCGGCAGGACGTTGGGCGTATTGGTCGGGCGCGGTGTATTGGTCGCCACAGGGGTCGGCGTCGCCGTTGAGGTACTTTGGCTGGTGGGTGTCGGGCTGATTGCAGGCGCTTGGGCGGTCAATGTGGCTTGCACCGCTTCAGCAATCGCCGTCGGATCACCTTTGTCGATTGCCAGAGTGGTGAACTGTACAATTGGCTGCATCAATTCCAGCCGGAAAGAACCCACTTCTGTGCCGGGAAGCGCCACAAAATCGTACATGCCGCCCGGTAAGATTTGCAGCCCTTGTAGCTGGGCGATGACGTTGCGCGTACCCGTCTGGACAACACGGACATCCAGAATTTCCGGTGTGCGCGGCACATAGGCTGACGCGGTTCCGGCACTGGCCGACGCAAGCGGAATCCAGGTAGGGCCGTTACTGCCCTGGCTGGCGGACACACGCAAAATTTCCAGGCTCAATGACGAGCCACCGGGCAGGGCATGGATCAGACGTAAATTCGCGTTAATGGCCGAACGCGGCGCGTTTTGGGAGACGGTGTTCACGGCAATGATGCCGTTACCGCTTGCATCTTTGGCATCGCCGAGCAGTACGATTTTGTCAGATTTGCGTTCGTTGTCGGCTGTCCAGGGGCCGAGCAGCCCGTAATACAGATAGCGTCCGTTGGCATCGGCAACAGTCAGGTTGCTTCCCGTTGCAGACAACGGAATAGCAGCCGAGATGGCCCCGACAGGCATGTTGGTAAAAATTGCCTGTCCATCAACCGAAACCGTGAGCGGGCCGCTGTTTGGGGCAAAGTTGACGAAGCGCGCGTTCAGATCCTCATCAATCAAGCGCGTGTTGCCAGAAAAAACCAGCCCATCGGTCAGGCGCTGTTCCTGACCACGGAAGGGAATCATCACCAGGATGTAATTGAGCCGGGATACGAGATTCAAACGCGGCAGGGTGAACAAAAGCTGACCGGTTTCATCGGCATTGAAGCCGTCCAGCAAATAACTTTTGCTGGGGATTTCCATCGGCCCCAGCACATCACCGCTGGTGAGATTACTCGCCAGCGCGCGTTTGTCATCGGTGAAAAGCAGATTAACCGGCAGCAGTTCGGGGTTGGCCTGGATGACCGTCACCCGCGACAAACCACTGCTGATAGGCGATAAATCTTCGGACACCGGCAGCAGTTGCAGCCCGGTTCCCAGATCAACCATCACCAGGGATAGGGTCACACCGGGAGGAATATCCACGACATTATTCAGTTTTAAGGGGGTCGGGGTGGTCAGGTTGGCGTCCACATCACGCAGAGTCACGCGCAGTTGTCCGGGGGCAAGCTGCAAGTAATTGGTTTGTTCGCCGAGCTGCAAATCCCGGCCAATGCGTTCATCATTAAAATAAACATCAACACTGGTGTTTAAACCCGTTTGGGCAACATCCTGCCATGCATGGAGCACGCGCACCCAGGATGGGGCATCGGCTGCGGAGACCGGCGTGGTCGTCAGGAAGGGCGCGTAGGTGGGCGTCGGTGTATCCGAAGGCAGCGGTGTCGGTGTTGAGGTGACGTAGCGCGTGGGCGTGATCGTTGGCGTCTCACTAGGCGTCAGCGTCGGCGATGGCGTATAGGTGACGCCGCCTTGCGCGAAAACCGTCGCGGTCTGTGCTAGACTGGCCTGCTGCGTCCCATCGAGCGCCTCAACCACCGCCTGTTGAAGTGCCGCCGTATTGGGTACAACCGTGATTACAACGGTAATCGGCGGCGCAGGTGGCACACCCGTGTCGCAAGCAGCCAGAGCGGTGAGCAGGATCACCAACATCAGGGAAAGTTTTCGGATAGAGAATCGCTGTTTCAAATTCGTATCCAGTCTCACTACGTCAGCAGTTCCGGGATAAATACGATGTCCCCAGGCAGGAGTTCCCGGTTCGCCAGCACCGGATTATCCTTTTGCAATTGTTCTAAGGTTACATTATTTACAGCAGCCAGGGTACTGAGAGTATCATTGGGTTGGGCAATCACATGTTTCAACCAGCGCGGCGGGTCAAGGATTTGCACGCCTTCCGGCACGACAATCGTTTCGCCACTACCGAAATCAACTGTTGGCAGCAGTTTGTTCGCCATCCGCAGCACTTCGACGGTGGTGTGAAATTTCTGGGCGACATCCAGTAGTGCCTCACCGTTACCAAGCGTGACCAGCCGATACTGCGGCAGCGGGGCTTCAGCCGTGCGGGTGGCATCGTTCAAGCGTGCGGCAATCGCGGTTTGGATCGCCAGTGTCACTTGCAAGTTGTAGAGTCTATCTCGGTCTGTGCCGGTATCATGGAAAATGAAGTATCCAACACCCGCGAAGGTCGCGATGACCACAGCCAGCAAAAACAGACGGCGTACCCAACGAAACCACATTATGATTCACCACCCATACCCAAATACGCGGTCATTGTAGGGGTGTGACGTTGCGGAAGCCTTACAAATATGATTTCAGGAATGGGCATAAAATCTGTTTTGTGAATTTTAGTCAAAGATTCCCGCCTAGACGATGTTTTATACTTGCCATGTTGGGTTATGTTTCGAGTATGATAAAGTAGTCATCATATGCGTTTCATCCCAGGAGGCTAGTTTGCTGCTCATTGCACGCGCGCCCGTTCGAATCAGCTTTGGCGGCGGTGGTACTGATTTGCCCGCCTATTATACACAGTTTGGTGGAGCAGTCCTGAGTACCGCCATCAACCGCTATATTTACACCTTTATTTCACGCGGGGCAAGCGACGCCCTGCAAATCATCTCATCGGATTTTCGGGTTTTTTATCGCCATGAAGCCGGGACAGAATTCTCGACAGATGGCGAGTTGGGGTTGGCAAAGGCCGTCCTGCGTGAATTCCCGGACACCGAAGGGTTGGATGTATTTCTCGCCTCACAAATTCCGCCGGGAACCGGTTTGGGCGGATCGGGCGCAGTCGCCGTGTCCATGATTACCGCGTTGGCAGCCTGGAATGGCCGCGCGATGAGCAAAATCGAGACCGCCGAGATGGCCTGCGACATTGGCCTGAACAAACTCAAACTCCCCAGCGGTAAGCAGGACGAATATGGCGCGACGATGGGCGGATTGAACCAGATTGTATTCACTAAAGATGGCACAACTGTGCATCCGGTTTCGGCTCCCGCGGGCGTGATGGACACCTTGCAGCAGCGTCTGATGTTGTTTTTCACCGGCAAATCGCGCAACTCGGAGAAAATTTTATCCAGCCAATCGAAGGCCAGTCGCGAACAAGACCCGGCGACACTCGATAAGATGCACCGGATCAAGGCGCTGGGTTATGACATGCTGCAAACCGTCAATGAGGGACGACTGGATGATTTCGCCGATCTGCTGCATCAATCCTGGCTGCAAAAACGTGGCGTCAACAGTGACATCAGCAACGACCAGATTGACCTCGCCTATCAAACAGCGCGTGACAATGGCGCGCTGGGCGGTAAAATCACGGGCGCAGGCGGCGGCGGTTTCCTCATGCTGTACGCGCATGAAGACCGTCAGCCGGATGTGACCCGTGCCTTGCAAGGGCTGAACTTGCACCGTATGGATTTCCGCTTTGATTTTGATGGGGCGCAGGTGCTCCTCAACGACCACGTTCCCGTCGTTTAGCCACCCATTTCGCTACCCCTCTCCCCGGATAACGTTTTTTACTCCCCCTCGCCAGATACAGAGGGGGACGGGGTGAAATATTCAAACCCCATACTACCTTAAATCTCGTGTTACAAATTTTTTACGAGAATTTGACAGGTTCCGACAAATCCCCAACCTTTAAACCGATATACTGCACATACCAAACTTGCAAGATTAACGTTGCGTTTTTTGGAGCGCGCAAGGTCGCTTATCTACACTACGATCAAACCCACACACCCATTATTGAGGGCTTACATGGAAATTCGGCAGTATTTCACTACCGTACAGGACTTATTAAATCATACGCCTTTTGAAGCGGTGGATGCCGTTGTCGATGTGCTCATGACGGCTAATCAGGCCGGACAAACCGTTTTCATCTGCGGGAATGGTGGCAGCGCCGCTACTGCCACCCATTTTGGCTGTGACCTTGCGAAACGGCCTATTGTGAAAAATCAGCCCCGTTTCCGCGTGATCGCGCTGACGGATAACAATGCTTTGATGACTGCGCTGGGGAATGATATTGGATACGAAGCCATTTTCGCCGAGCAGTTGCTCCCGTTGGTTCGCAAAGATGATGTGGTCATCGGCATCAGCGGCAGCGGCAACAGCCCGAATGTTTTGAATGCAATGCAAGTGGGCAGAGAAGCCGGAGCCATCACTGTTGGTTTTTGCGGTTATGACGGCGGCAAATTGAAAGCAATGGTTGACCTGCCTGTCCATGTGCCCAGCTTCACGATGGCGATGGTCGAAGACGTTCATTTGATGCTGGAACACGCCATTTGCGAACGACTTTTGGCGCTCAACCAGGCAGCGGCAGTGCCGATGGGCACGCCTAACGGGGCATAATCCAATGAATACCCAAAAAGTTGGGGCAATTTTCCTGGATCGTGATGGAGTCATCAACGAAAACCGGGCCGACCACGTTAAAAGTTGGGACGAATTTGAATTCATCCCCGGCGCGCTGGAAAGTATCCGCCGTTTGACCGAAACCGGTCTGCCGATTTTTATTGTCACCAATCAGGCTGCCGTCAATCGCGGTTTGATGAGCCAGGAGACCTTAGACGACATCCACAACCGCATGAAAGACGCGATCAAGGCGGCAGGCGGTTCGGTGACGCGCGTGTATTATTGCCCGCATGATAACCACGAAGAATGCGACTGCCGCAAGCCCGGTTCGGGGATGCTGCTCCAGGCGGCGAAAGATTTTCCCATCGACCTGAGCCAGAGTTTCCTGGTCGGTGACGCCTGGACGGATGTCGCGGCGGGCGTCTCGGTGGGGGCGCGCAGCATCCTGCTGATGACCGGGCGCGGACGCTGGAATTTTGTGTCGTGCTGGAATCGCTTCGGCCTTGATTTTTCGGCGGCCTGCGATCTGGCAGATGCTACCATGATGATTCAGGAAGCCCTGCGCGGCAACTCGATGGTAACGACGACCCGCCTGCGTAATGCCTTCCATATGGCGCTGCGCCCGGAAGAAAGCCTGGTTCTGTAACAATGGGGATGCTCCAGGAACTCGGCTACTATCTGAAAAGCCAATCCACCAGCCTGCCGCGCTACGTGGTCGAGCAAACGCTCATGACCCTGCTCGGCGGGCTGCCCAGTTTAGTCGGTGTCGGCCTGCGCGGGATCGCCTACAAAGCGATTCTGAAAGCGGACGGCGTGCCTTTGATCGAACACAATGTCCGGCTGTTGTGCCCAGCGAATATCCGCCTCGGCGAAAAAGTGTACCTGGACAGCAATGTATATCTGCACGCGCTCCCCGGCGGTATCACCCTCGGCGCGGGAACCAACCTGATGTATGGCACGACTTTTCACGTTTTTAATTTCCGTGATTTGCCCCATGCTGGGATTTTTGTCGGCAAAAACTGCTTCTTCGGCGAGTACACCAGCATTCGCGGTCAGGGCGGCGTCCATATCGGTGACGGCGTTTATACCGGCACACATGTCCAGATTGCCGCCGTGAATCATGTCTTCGCCGACCCCAATCAATTCATTAAAGATCAGGGTATCACCGCCGATGGCATCACGATTGAAGATGATGTGTGGTTGGGTTCCGGCGTGGTGGTTGTCGATGGTGTGACCATCGGCAAGGGCAGCATCGTCGGCGCAGGCGCAGTCGTGAACAAGAGCATCCCGGCCTACAGTATCGCTGTCGGAGTCCCGGCTAAAGTCATCGGAGACCGGCGCGACCCCGAAGCTGTCAAGCGTTTCAACAATGCTGAAGTGTTCTTCGGCGAGTTGGAACAATTGAGACAGAATCACTAGTTATCGCATTCAACTCCTGCTGTATAGTGAACTGTAGAGTCTGAAATCGCTTAATGTTTTCAGACTCATTTTCTGATAACCAGCAGGATTTCATCGCAGCATGAGCGAATGGATCGGCCAACTTCAAAACCCCGACTCGCGTCAAAGAAAAGCGGGTATTGCCGCTCTGGCAAAATCGAAAGACACTACCGCATTAGGGGATTTAGAGCATGTTTCCAATCATGACCCCGATGAGCAAATCCGCCAATATGCCGCTCAGGCCATCCGCTACATCAAAAAACAGACTACCGTTGACTACGCGGTCAATGCCGAACCCGGTTTTCTCCGCAACGCAATTTTTCACGATGAACCCATCCATCAACCATTAGCAGGTATTCGCGGCAAGCACTGGTGGATTCCTGACCTGACCTTTCATCTGCTGGTCAATGTGTTGGGGTGTTTGCTGGTTGCCATTCTGGTGCTGCCGCGTTTCGCCTCGGCCTTTCAAACCTGGATGTCCAATGCGCCTGTCGATGAAGCGAACATTCTGCTGCGGCTGACAAATGCTCTGGTCAATGCCCATCTCAATGAATTGATCGTAGCGGGTATTTTGCTGGGGATATTTTCAGTCTTCGCGTCGTTTTTGACTTTTCGGCTGACGCATCAGGTCGCCGTTCACATTTTTGGTGGCGCGAATACTTTTCCGGGGATGCTGCACGATGTACTCACGCCTTACACCATCATCAGTGCCATTGTTTATGTGATATTTTTTGTCGCCTCGTGGGCTAACCCTCTGGTCATTTTGAACACCGGCAACAGTTCGCTGTCCTTTTTGGTGACGTTTGTGATCACCTTCATGTATGGGGCGGCTTACGTCGTGTTAGGTTATTTCCTCGGTAAAGCCTATGCGTTTGGCACGTCCAAAGGGTGTTTGTCCATCGTGACCGCCTTTGTGCTGTGCGGAGTCGGCAGCTTTTTGCTGGGAACCCTCTTCGGGACGCATTAAAATCTATTTGTCACGAGTCAGGTGATCATTGCTGTAGGCTCGTCCGTATTTTCCTCCTCATGCTATCGTTGACATTTTTGGGCAGCAGCCCAAAATTGAATAAAATAGATAGCACCTAACATTATTCATTTTAGGTACACGTTAGGCAGGCATGGCAAATTGTAACCGTAGCGAGAAGTGAGGGCAGGGCTTGCATGAATATTTTATCTGTGGTTATCCCCGCATACAATGAAGAAGACAGCGTTGCCGATTGCATCGAGCGCGTGCTGGCTGTCGAACCGGAACTCAAGAAGGTCGGTCTAGACGCCCTGGAACTGATTATCGTTGATGATTGTTCCAAAGACCGCACTGCCGAAATTGTGAAAGGCTATCTGGATCGGGGCGTCGTCCTCATCCAGCACAAGGTCAACCGCAATTATGGCGGCGCGCTCAAGACCGGTTTTCGCCACGCCAAAGGTAATTATCTGGCCTTCATGGATGCTGACGGAACCTATCCGCCGGAATATTATCCCAATATGTTCCAGGCGATGATGGAGCAAAAAGCTGATCTGGTCATCGGTTCCCGTATGGCTGGTGTTCAGAGTGAAATGCCTTTCACCCGCCGCCTGGGCAACACCCTGTTTGCCGGGTTGGTCACGATGATCGGCAATGTCCGCATCACCGACAGCGCCAGCGGTCAGCGTATTCTGCGCCGTGACATTTTGGAAAAGCTGTATCCCCTGCCGGACGGCTTGAACTTCACCCCGGTCATGAGCACCCGCGCCCTGCACGAAGACCTCAAAATGATCGAAGTGCCGATCCGTTATGAGGAGCGCGCGGGCGAAAGCAAATTGAGCGTGGTGCGCGACGGGATGCGCTTCCTGTTCACGATCCTGGGCACAGCCGCTGCTTACAACCCGGTGCGCTTGCTCGGCGGTCTCTCGGTAGTGGCGATTATCCTGGCGGCGTTAGCAATTCTGCCCTGGCTGCTGGCGGTCAAAGACGGTGTACAAAATCGTACAGCATATACCCCGCTGCTGTTCGTCGCAATGACGGGCGTGATTGTGGCAGTCAATTTGTTCAGTATCGGCACGGCCTTTAACTGGATCGTCGGCCTGTTCCACCGCCGCCCGATCCGCCAGGGGTTGTTTGGACGTCCAATTTTCAATAAGCCGATGGAAATGAAATTCGGCACGATTGGGGCTGTCCTGCTGGTATTTGGGGCAGTGTTGTTTGTGGCTTCGCTGTTTGTTCACAACAATGGCGAACCGGCCTGGTTCTTGCTCGTGCCCAGCGCGATGTTCATCATCACCGGCGTACAGCTTGGAACCAGTTGGATGCTTGTTAAAACCCTGGCAACCCTCAGCACCCGCGAACTCAAAGCGGAAGCTGACCTGGGTTTGAACGGTGACGGTATGGACAACAGTGTTGTCATCCGCCGCACCGGCGAAATGAAAAAAGTTACGAATGAAATCAACAAGGCGTTGGTCTAACGCCAATCCGTTCGACCAGATAGCACACATTGTAAAGGTGAGGCGTTATGTCTGACAAAAAATACGACGATTATCGGGCGCAATATCCCAAAGACGATGCTCCTTATATCGGGGGCGAAACCGCAGGTAAAAAAGACCTGCCCGATCAAATCCGCGAAAATCTGGGTACGCGCCGCGTTCCCAAGCTGTCGAATGTCCGTTTCCCGGATGCCGACCCGATTGTCGCCAAGTTTACCGAAGAATATCGCACTCATAATGTCGATGTTCTGCTGGTGAATCCGCCGTCGCCGGATGGTGGCATCTGGATTCGCAGCCAGCACCGTGTAGGCCGCCGCAGCCGCGAAAACATGATCTGGGGACAGGTCTCGCTGGCGCAGTTGGCCGCCGTGATGTACCCGGATTACACCGTTCACATCATCGACGCGATTGCCGAGCGCATGTCCTGGGAAGATTTCGAGAAGCAACTGCGCGAACTCAAGCCGAAATATTATGTGACGCAGATGACTGCGCCCACACTGACCAACGACAATTACGGCTGCTTTTTGGCGAAATCAGTTGGCGCGGTGACGATGGCCTTCGGGACACATGTTACGCCGCTGGCGATTGAAACCATGCGCCCACATCCATCGCTGGATTACTGCCTGCGCGGTGAGCCGGAAATGACCTTGCGTGAAGTCGTCGATACCATCGAAGGCCGCGTCGAGTTCAGCCCGGAAATTCTGAACCTGTATAAAACCACTGATCCTGAATGGGAACCCAAAAAGGCTGAACGCCTGCCCAACAGCGATCAATATGACATGAGCCATGTGAAGGGGCTGGTCTGGCGCAAGGGTGCTGAAATCCTGCGCAACCCGGATCGCAACTTCATCCCCAATCTGGATGATCTGCCGCTGCCGATGCATCATCTGCTGCCGCTGGACAAATATCGCACTCCGGTTATTAAGGGTTCGTATCAGTTCATCGTCACCAGCCGAGGCTGCACGGCGGGCTGCATGTACTGCATCAAGCACGTCAGCTATCAGGCCGGTATCCGCCTGCGCAGCCCGGAAAATGTGTTCGCCGAAATCAAGATGCTTTATGATCTCGGTGTCCACACGATCCATATGTATGCCGATCTGTTCACCGCCAACCGCGATCAGGTGATGGGCATCTGTAAGCTGATTATCGACAGCGGTTTGGAAATCGGTTTCACCTGCAACAGCCGCGTCGATTATGTCGACGAAGAACTGCTGGCGACGATGGCGAAAGCCGGTTGCACCGTTATTTCCTGGGGTATTGAAAGCGCCAGCGAGGAAATTCTCAAGAAGGCGCGTAAGGGTACAACGGCTGAACGTGCTCGTCAAAGCGTGAAGTGGTCGAGAGCCGCTGGCATCCGCAACATGGGTTACTTCATCGTCGGTTTACCTGGCGAGACTCGTGAGACCATCCAGGAAACCATCGACTTCAGCAAGCAATTGCCACTCGATCTGGCAATCTTCCACATCGCCGCGCCGTATCCGGGTACACCTTTTTTCTTCCAGGTGATGGAAAATAACTGGTTCAAACCGGGCACGCGCTGGGAGCAGGTCGATATGGATCGCTCGACAGTGCTGCAATACAGCAACCTGAGCGCCGAAGATATGGAGTCGGAAGCCCGCCGTGCCATGCGCGAGTGGATGTTCCGCCCCGCGCCGGTGATTACCTTCATGAAATCGCTGACGCATCTGGGCGCGCTGCGTTCGGCTTTCAACGTGGCTTTCCAGCAGTTGAAGTGGACGCTGTTCCCGGAAGCCTCGCACTAAAATCGCTATATCTCTGCCTCCTATCCTTTTCCCTCCTCGCAATCGTGCGGGGAGGGGATGGGGGCGGAAGAATCATCAGAGCGCGACATGCGCTCTTTTTATTTCCTGAATTCGCGCCCTGTAGAATAGAGTCGAGCACGCAATCCCCACGCACTTCTCGTCGTGAAATATGATATATCCAGAGTTTGCACCTTAATGTCTATATATTACATTCAGGAGGCCAAACGATGGAACAGATTACACCCCCCGCCAGCTATCCGCAGACGAAATCCAATGTGCGGGCATTTTGGTCTTCGCGCTATTTGAGTTTCACACTGATGTTGGGGGGCGTCTTCGCGATTACGATTGTGAGCATCTGGATTCTGGCAGAAAAAAACCCGCCGCCCGATCCGTTTGCGACTTATAGCGGCGTCTTTCCCGGTCAACAAGTGGATACGCGCCGCCTGGAAGCGCAGGGTTATGCCTGCCAGTTAGAATCCTTTCCGTCTGTGGCGGACATGCCCATGAATTGTTCGCAGGATTTGCAGACCGGCGCATTTTCCCACATCACCGTGACCGTCCAGGACGGAAACATCAAGCAGCTTTTGCTGAACGTGCGCGAAAATGAGCTGCCCCTCGGCGATCTCATATCGTATTGGGGAAGACCCCGTATCCACCAATATGATTCCTGGGGGCAGCTCGATTGGGCGCGTGGGAACGACTTGAATTTAATTGTCTCCTATCAAGGACACTATTCATTGTTTCGCTCGGCAGGGAGCATCATGTTCAAGTGGATGGGCAGCTTCGAGCCTTAAGACTCGAAGGCTCATCCAGTTGCCGGGATAAATCCGGGAAAAATCACTCGATCCTGTACCAGATCAACCGCCGTAATCGACTTGCTGCTGCCATCGTCGTAGAGGACATACAACTTGCTGCCGGTATTATCCGGGATCGGGATGGTCGCCGCCCAGGCCTGAGGCGCACCATTGTTCAACGGTCTGCCGTCCGAATCGAACAACGAAACCTGCATCGAAGCCGAACCCGCTGCACCAAACTTCCACAAATCCTGCGTCAGATACAGCACATTGGTGCGCGGGTCAACCAGCGCCGGGAGCACATCCGGGCGGCTGCCCAAATCTGCGATGTATACATGACCATAGGGATGCGGTACGGCGGCCACGCCGATTTCCCGCACCAGCGGACTGGTTATCGTGTCACGGTGGATGGCGTCGTTCTGGAAGAAATTAATTGCCCAATCTTCGCTGCTGACGGCGGCGACCTCGGAAATTGCGGGCTGTCCACCGTAAGTCGCCCAATTGAACTGTGGATACAGGGCGCGATCTCGCGGGCCTTCGCCGTTGCGCCCGATGTGCATGTCGTTGCCGTTGGGGATGTCGGTCAGGCTGGCTAAATAGGTAGCCTGATCGAGCGCCATCGCGTGCAGGGTATCATTGGGTTTCAGCGGCGGCACGCCCACTTCTATGCGCCACTCATTCAGCCGCGCGATCATCGACAAGGCCGCTGCTGTATCATCTTCCGCCTGCGCTGTCACCGCTGCCGTCCCATTGGCGACACATAGCGCCCCAACCAGCATTATCCACATGACCAGCGCGGTTCGCCGTTTATAAAATATTTCGAGTATCATCATGACCTCAACTTCCGTTTGGAAAAAACCAATTATCATGCATCAACAGATTATTGACATTTTTTGGTTAAAATGCGTTGGAGATTTGGAAGACTCATGAAAAGGAGCGTGGGATGAAACGATTAGGACTCTTGCTGTTGACCGTGCTGCTCGCCGCCTGCAACCTGACCACCGAGCCGGTTGACACGCCGCCAACGGCAACCGAAGCGGTTGAGCAAACTTCCTCGCTTCCAGCCTCGGTTACGCCATTGGGCGTGGGGAGCCAACCCACACTTGCGCCGCCGCCGGTAGCCAATACGCCAACGATGCCGTCTGGAACGTTGTGCATGGTCTACACGACCTATTCTGGCAGTGACCCGAATAATCTGCTGAGTTTGCGCGCACAACCCAGCGTCAGCGCGACCCAAGTCATCAAATTGCCCAACAATGCCTCGGTTTTCCGCTTCCCCAATTCCAAAGAAATTCTAGCCGACGGTTATCATTGGCTGAATATCATCTATATTGATACGGCGCAGAACCGTTTTCAGGGATGGACAGCGCGGGATTCATTCGAGGCCAACGGCGTGCGTGACTCGCTCATCGCCACCTTGCGCGCCACCAATCAGCAAGCGGCTTGTTAAGTCGTTAGTGAGCAGGTACGACATGCCCAGGCGAACAAAGTTAAGAGCTGTTTTGAGCCGCCTGAGGTTCCATCCTTCAGGGCAATAATTATGTATGTTGCCTTAACAAAAGCTGAACAGATATATCCGATGGCAATTGGTGGATGAGCTAATCGTCGATGCACTGCTAAATTTGGTGATCCGTGCAACCCGACCTGAGCCGCCATCGGAATTAACGGCCAACATGCATGGAGCAGCCTGACACACGTCGCTTCCTGTCCACGCTAAAGGAATTGCCCATTTGGGGCCATTGAGCGAGAGGGCAGTTAGGGCAAGTTTTCTGTCCATCACTCAATGCCAAGCGCTTTTTTGAAAAGTTGCTGCCGCTCCCTTAACATCGGCTGGTAAGGAGTCTCCTTCGCCATAAAGGGGGCTGACCGTAACCGTTGGAGCCAGCCTGTCTGACTGTCCTGCTGCGGTGCATCTATCACGAAACTGGCAATCTTGCTCAACCTTATTTGGCTCGCCAGCAACCGCCCGAATCCTTACCTCCGTTATACGCCTCGTTTGGGCCTCACTCAACGCCGTAGTTTCATGACACACCGCTTGCACGCTCATTTCAATAGTCAGATAATCCATTATGAGGAACCTTTTGGCTAGTTTTCTTGCCTGACACTTGAAACTGCGCTGAAAAGTTCCGCATTGTTTGCTTTTTTATTAAAATGACACTGCTTGAAGTTCAAAACCTCAGGTGGTGGGAAGAACGGCACTTACATGGCACGAAACATATTTCGTCCGTACTAAACCGTTACAAGCGTCTCCGAAAAGCCCTGTAATTTTAACCCCTAACCTAGAACAGATGTCTTGACTCTCAAGTGACTTTAGGGTTTATCCTTGTATCAGTGCGAAGAATTGGCAGCAGAGTCGAGAACATGTTCAAAATCGGTGAGTTTTCAAAATTGGTGCAGGTTCCGGTTCCGACCCTGCGCTATTACGACCAAATGGGCTTGTTGAAACCCGTGAAAGTCGATCCATTTACCGGCTACCGTTACTACTCGGCCAGCCAACTGCCTCAGCTCCATCGTATCCTGGCGTTGAAAGGACTGGGGTTTTCGCTGGAGCAAATCGCCGTCGTGCTGGCCGAGGGATTAACACCGGAACAGATGCGCGGGATGCTGCGCTTGCGTCATGCCCAGATCAGCCAGCAGTTGGTCGAGGTACAAAATCAACTGGTCGATGTTGAAGTACGTTTGCAGCAGATCGAGCGCGAGGAGCAGCTATCAGCCTATGATGTCATCCTGAAACCGGTTGAACCGCTGCTGGTCGCCTCGGTGCGCGCGATTTTGCCGAGGCACAGTGACAGCACGTCACTATTCGGTGAAGTCTATGAAGCGATTCGGCCTTATGCGGATAAAGCGCTGCATCCCAATCCTGAAGACGGCGGGCAAACGTTGGTGATGTGGTATGACACCGAATTCAAGGAAACCGATGTCGATGGCGCGGCGGTGTTTATGCTGCAATGCAAAATTCCTGAAAGCGGGCGGGTGAAGGTTTTTGAACTGCCCGCTGTCACGATGGCCGCCACCATTCATCATGGTTCCTACGGGACAATCGGGGACGCGCACGAGGCGGTATACACCTGGATCGAGTCGAATGGCTATCGGATTGTCGGGCCAGATCGTGAACTCAATCTGTATCACACGATGCCCATCACTCAGGACAATCCCAACTATGTGACGGAAATCCAATACCCGGTTGAAAAAGTGACATAAAGGGATAAGTCGTTAGTCAAAAGACAAAACAAAAGCAGATTTTCCAGGCGGATATATACACCTTGTCAAGCTGGCCGATTAGCAGCCATACATCACCGTTTTAGGTTTCATTCATCTGCATTCAAAGGAGAAAAACACATGAGCATCAAAACCACTGAACCCAAATTGGACAACCGCACAGATCAGCACTATGCGGGCATTCGCACTCAAATCGGCATGGGCGAAATGGGTTCTGGGTTCATTCCACAATTCATCGGCGAAGTCTTTGGCTGGTTAGGCAAAAATGGCATCGAACCCGACGGCATACCCTTCATGCGCTATCACATCATCAACATGCCCGGTCTGCTGGATATTGAAATTGGCGTTCCGGTGGCGGCTCCCATCAAAGGTGATGGCCGTGTTAATGCGGGTGTCCTCCCGGCAGGCCGTTACGCCAGCCTGATCTACACTGATGTGACCAAAGGCGAGGAAGGAAATAGCGTCCTTATCGGTTGGGCACAGCAACAGGGTCTCGAATGGGATCGCTGGGATGATCCAAAAGGCGATGCGTTCCGCTCGCGCTATGAAATTTTCATCGACGGCCCACAAGAAGACCCCGATCCAACCAAATGGAGAACCGAAGTCGCGATTAAGCTGGCCGATTAGTTACCCTCTGATGAAGTCTAAATTTTACAGCCCGAATTTGTCTAGCTTTCAGGAGATGCAGCGATGGTGCTCAAAGTGACCGAACCGAAGTTGGAAAATCGCAGCCAGCAGCCCTATGTGGGCATTCGAACTCAGGTTTCGATGCAGGAATTGCCAACGGTGATCCCGCAATATATTGATGAGGTGGCAGCATGGTTGGGGCAGCAGGGCGTCCCGCTGGATGGCTCGCCCTTGATTCGCTATCACGCCTGCCCGCCGACTGCCGAGCCGGACGCTATGCTCGACATCGCCATCGGATGGCCGGTTGCCAATTCCCTGACAGGCGATGGGCGAATCATTGCCGATGCACTCCCAGCGGGACGCTATGCTTCGTTGGTCTTTACCGGCGTTGAGAACGGCGTCCCAGCCAACGGGGCGCTGGTTAATTGGGCGGAACAGCAAGGCCTGGAGTGGGATCACTGGGACGACCCTCTGGGCGATGCCTTCAGCGGGCGGGTGGAATACATGATGGACGGCCCGGATGACGATCCTGATCCAGGAAATTGGAAGACCGAAGTTGCGATTAAGCTGGCAGATAAGTAACCCAACTAACTCAACCATTAAGTAGGGGCTTGTCGGCGACAAGCCCTGCAAACACCTACCCATTTCGTCTGATAAGGAGTCCTGTATGCGCCGTATTGCCCTCGTTAGTTTATGCGCCTTAACCCTGCTTCTCGTAAATCCCATTTTTGCACAGGACAAATCACTGCCCTGGCCGACAAACGGCTGGCAAACTTCATCACCGGAAGCCCAGGGCATGGATTCCACCGAACTCGCTGCAATGCTGTCCACTATCGCGCAGCAGAATGTGCCGATCCACAGCGTGCTCGTGATTCGCAACGGTTATCTGGTATTGGAAGCCTATCGTTACCCATACACGACGGATGACCTGCACACGGTCTATTCCGTGACCAAAAGTGTGACCTCGGCCTTGTTTGGTATGGCGGTTGATAAAGGTTTGATCGAGGGCGGTCAACAGCCGATGCTCAGTTTCTTCCCAGAATACACACCAGCCAACCTCGACGACTCCAAGAAAGCGATTACACTCGACAATCTGCTCACCATGTCACCGGGATTTGAGTGGCCGGGTGGGATGAATGAGCCGCTGTTGGGCGATATGATGCAAACCGACGATTGGATTCAATACATGCTGGATAGGCCGGTACAAACCGAGCCGGGGAAATTATTTGTCTACAACAGCGGCGTCTCGAACATCCTGGCGGCGATTGTGGCGAAAGTCGCCGGAGAACCGCTGCTGGACTTCGCCCAAACCAATTTATTTCAACCCTTAGGCATTCATTCGGTGGAATGGGCCAGTGATCCGCAAGGGCGTAATCTGGGCGGTTTCGGCTTGCAACTTACACCGCGCGACATGGCAAAAATCGGCTATCTGTACCTGAACAACGGCCAATGGGATGGACAGCAAGTTGTTTCTGAGGGGTGGGTGAACTATTCGACCCAGAAACATATCGACGCGAGACCGCTTTCCGATGGTTATGGCTACCAATGGTGGACGAATATGAACGGCTACTATATGGCGTTGGGCTACGGCGGGCAAGACATTATTGTCTACCCGGAAAAGAATCTGGTGGTGGTGTTCACCAGCGCTTTATCCGCACCACAAGGTTCGATACCTGAAACCTATCTGCGCGATAATATTTTACCCGCCATCAAAAGCGATCAACCCCTGCCGGAGAATCCCGATGGCGCGGCGGCTGTCGTGGAAGCCATCGACATATTGGCGCATCCGACCCCGGAAGCTGTACCAAACTTACCTGAAACCGCCGCACAAATTCCCGGCAAAACCTATCATTTCGTTAGCAATGATCTGGGTTGGGATTCGCTTGCGTTGACTTTCGATGCTGATTCCAACGTGGCACAATTGAGTTTGAACAGCGAAACGCCGCTGAAAATCGGACTGGATAACATCGCACAGGTCAATCATATGACCGACGCCAAAGCGATTTTTGCAATCGGATTCGACAACATCCTGCGCGTCAATCCGGTTGCGGGCGCAGAACCCATGCTCATCAAGGGCAGTTGGACGAAAGACAATCGTTTCGCAATCCAGATCGACTTGCAGGGGACAGTCAATTCGTATCTATTGACTCTCACCTTTAAAGATCAAAATATTCAGGTCAGTGTCCGCAATGGGTTGTCCGGCAGTTCGGTTTCCCTGACAGGCACAGCCGCCTGACCATCTACAGTTGTCATAGAGGCGCAGCGCACTTCGCCTCTACTCGATTCTGCACGACTTCACAAACCAGCCAGTCAGCGTCAAAGCATAGTCGCCGACCTGTCTTTACGCCCTCAGTTTCGCCGTAAGCGGGTCGAATTTTGGTCTTATCCCCTTGACAGTACAGCCATTGGCGGGAACAATCAGCGTTTCAAATTAGTCAACGCTAGGGACAAATTCAAGTGACAGGCGTTGTCCCTACAAAAAAATGATGAACGAAACGAGTTTTCCAAAAACCCTGGTGATTATCCCCGCGCTGAACGAGAGTGAAAGTATCGCGCGCGTGATTGGCTACATCCACGAACAAACCCGCTGGGCGGACATTGTGGTCGTCAACGATGGCTCGTCGGATGACACCGCCAGCATCGCCGCAACAGCCGGGGCTTTCGTTTTGCATATGCCCTATAACGTGGGCATCGGCGCGAGCGTCCAGACCGGGTTCATGTTCGCCGATCTGCAAGGCTACGAAATCGTCATCCGCAACGATGGTGACGGCCAGCACGCGCCCCAGGACATCCCTGCCATGCTCAAGCTGCTGCGGGAAACCGATGCCGACATCGTAATCGGCTCGCGTTATCTGGAAGACCGGGGCTATTCCGGTTCTCCTATGCGCCGCCTGGGCAGTTTGATCCTGGCGCGTTTGATTTCGACTATTATTAACCAGCGCATCACCGATCCGACATCGGGTTTTACGGTTTTCAACCGGCGCGCGATCAAATTGTGCGCGCAAATTTATCCCCACGATTATCCCGAACCGGAGTCTATCGTGATGCTGCACCGCGCCGGACTGAAAATGTGCGAGATTCCGGTCTCGATGAAACCGCGAATCGCTGGGCAGTCCTCGATTACACCGATTCGTTCCGCCTATTACATGGTCAAAGTGATTCTGGCAATTCTGGTTGGGTTACTGCGCCCCGCGCCGATTATCGACGCCTCATGAACCGTCTGCGCACCTTTTATTTTCTCGTCGCCACCCAAACCCTGTCGATTATCGGCAGCCGCATGACCGGCATCGCAGTGGGTATCCGCGTCTTTACCGATACCGGCGATACCGCGCCGCTGCTGTTGAACGCCTTTTTTAATGAGCTTCCCGCGATGTTGGGCAGCAGTTTCGCCGGAGTGCTGGTGGATCGCTGGGATCGCAAGCGTGTGTTGATGCTCGCCGATGCAGGGCAGGCGCTCGGCAGTTTATTGCTCATGCTCAGTTTTCTGTCCGGTCATTTTCAATTGTGGCATTTGTACGCCGTCGCGCTGGCACAGGGAACCTGTGCTATGTTCCAGGGGCCAGCCAAAGATGCCTCGACAACCATGCTCGTGCCGGAAAATCAGCGTGAGCGCGCCAATGCGATTCAAGCGATGGCGTTTCCGCTGGCGGGCGTGGTCGCGCCAGCTTTGACCGGCGTCATTTACATTGCCGTCGGCATCGGCGGCGTGATCCTGATCGATTTGCTCACCTTTTTGATCGCGGTTTTCGCCGTGTATCGCATCCACATTCCTCAACCGCCGCGCACGGACGAAGGTCAATCCGCGCGAGGCAGTTTACGCCAGGAATGGTTGGGCGGACTACGTTTTTTATGGGCGCGTCCGGCGCTTTTAGGACTGGTGTTGTACTTCACTGCTATGAATTTTCTTTTGAACGGCCCGCTGGAACTCTCCTTGCCCTATACGATTACCGTCACAGGCAGCGAGACCCTTTCGGGATTGATTCTGGCGGCCAACAGCCTGGGCGGTGTCGTCGGCACAGCGATCCTGGCTTTCTGGGGCGGCACTCGCCCGCGCATCCATACCTTTTTGCCAGCAATGCTGCTGGTCGGTGTGATGTTCCTGGCATTTGGCACGGCGCGGAGTGCGGCGCTGCTGGCCGTCTCGATTTTTTTGCTGCTGCTGCCGCTGCAAACCTGGGCGATGTATACTTCGATCATACAGGTAAAAACCCCGCCTGATATGCAGGGACGCATCTTTTCGATTATCGGCCAGTTGGGTTATCTGGGCGCGACGTTTTCATTCTGGCTCACGGGGCCGCTGGTTGATAATGTGCTGGAACCGCGCGCGTCTGCGCCTGGAGAAGGCATGGGACTGCTGTTAGTTGTAACGGGAATCATCATCGTCGTGCTGACGCTGATTGTCTACGCGCTGCCTGCCATCCGCCATCTCGAATCCACCTTACCCGACTACGAATCGCTGGTCACTGCCGACTGAACTCCCTATGACCACCAATTTTTCGCTAAAAAATCAATTTTACACGGGGCTGATCTTTTCGATTGTGCTGCAAATGCGTTACATTGGTTCGATATTATCATGTATTTTTACCCGGTTGCTGGCAGACCATGTTTTTGAACCCCTGTCTGCGCTGCTGGGAAAAAGCATGAGTAGGTTGTTACTTGGCGCGGGGGATTGATGCGCGTTCTGATGCTTTCCAAAGCCTGCATTGTGGGCATTTACCAGCGTAAACTGGAAGAAATTGCTCGACTGGGGGTTGAACTGCTGGTCTTAGTTCCCCCTTCCTGGAAAGATGAACGCGGCGAAACCAAACTGGAACGGGTTTATACCGAAGGCTATAACCTCGAAGTTCTGCCTATCGTTCTGAATGGCAATTTTCATCTGCATGGGTATCCCGGTTTGGGTGCAAAAATCCGCGACTTCCGCCCGGACATCGTCCATATTGATGAAGAACCTTACAATCTCGCAGCATGGCAGGCGCTCATTCATGCCCGCCGTGTAGGAGCAAAATCACTGTTTTTTTCGTGGCAGAATATCGTCCGCCAATATCCGCCGCCGTTTTTCTGGGGCGAACACTGGGTATTGAATAGTGTTGATTATGCCCTCGCTGGAACCGACAGCGCCGCATCGGTCTGGCGTGAAAAAGGCTACACGGGGCGCATGGCGGTTGTGCCGCAGTTCGGCGTTGATCCCGATTTATTTCGCCCGCGCGATTCAGAATCAGCGCAGCGCCCATTCACCATTGGCTACATTGGGCGGCTGGTTGAAGAAAAAGGCATTCATATACTGCTCGAAGCCGCATCGCATTTGATCGGCGATTGGCGGCTGCGCGTCGTTGGCAGCGGGCCGGAAAAAGATCGTCTCCATACTTTAGCCGAAAAATTAATCATCGCCGAAAAAATTGACTGGGTGGAATGGGTCGCCTCGACGGAAATGCCCGCCCAATATCACCAGATTGATGTGCTGGTTGTCCCATCATTGACGCGCCCTAATTGGAAAGAACAGTTTGGCCGGGTACTCATCGAAGCGATGGCAAGTGGTGTGCCGATTATTGGCTCAGACAGCGGCGCGATCCCGGATGTGATCGGCGATGCGGGGCTGATAACCTCTGAAGGCAATATCATTGCTTTAACAGAAGCCTTGTGCAAACTTCAGCAGGATATAGCGCTGCGAACGACTTTAGCCGAACGCGGACGCGCCCGCGTGATTGCCCATTTTACCCACGCACAGGTCGCCGCCGATACTGTGCGCGTCTATCGCGAACTCACTGCGCCTGATCCATAGGGCCAAAATCTAACGTTATATCGTCCAAAATCGCGTACAATAAATCCATACTGCTTTTCACTTCCCCACAAGGAGCACATTTATGTTGAAGCGATGCTTATTATTGGTTTGCTTTGGATTGCTGCTGATTCCGGCCTTCGCCGTATTTGCCCAGCAACCGCCGGATACGATTGGTGTGGTATTGGCTGATTTAAGCAAACAGGTCGGCAAAACCATCGCGGTTACTGACCTGGACAACTGGAGTTTTTCGGGCGAAATATTTCCCGATACCAGCCTCGGCTGCCCACAGGCGGGCAAGGCCTATGCCCAGGTGCAAACCAGCGGTGTCCAATTCATCCTGATTTACCAGGGCGTGAGTTACGATTACCGGGTATCCGCCGACAAAAATATCATCGTCCTATGCAGTTCAACCGGCGTGACGCCACCCTGCCCACCGCCTGATGATGTTGCTTATCTGCCGCCGCGTCTCGCTGTGGGTAACCAGGGGCGCGTGGTCACGACGGGCATCCCTAACAATATCCGCCAGCAGCCGGGATCGAGTTCGCAGCTTTTGGGCGAGATTCCCCCCGGCGCAACCTTTAATGTCAGCGGCGGGCCAAGTTGCAGCACACTCGACAAAATTGTCTGGTGGAAGGTTGATTACAATGGCATCAGCGGTTGGACAGCCGAGGGCAAAGACAAGGATTACTGGATTGAACCTTTAACCCTGACCGGAACGCCCATTCCGCCCCCTAACCAGCCGCAGGCGATTACACCGGCCAATGCTGCCCAGGTCAAAACGTTGGCCGATTTGCAAAACCCGAAAGGTGCGGCGGCAGTATCAGCTAACGGGCAAATGCTGGCGCTGATTATCGATTCCGGCGTGCAAATCATCAAAATTGACGGCGTGAGCGTGGTGACGACCCTGACAACGGGTGTCGGCGTCCAACCGACCAGCGTCGCCTTCGACCCCCTGGGTCGATTCCTGGTGATTGGCGACAATCAAGGCAACCTGCGAACCTGGCTGATCGGCGCGGATGGAACCCTCTCAGATGGGGTGCAGTTTGTCGGGCACAGCGGGAGCGTCAACACCCTAGCCATTAATGCCGCTGGTACACTGATCGCATCCGGCAGCACGAGCGGCGCAGTTTATCTGTGGGATGTGGGCACGGGCACGCTGCTGAATACCCTGAGCAACTTGGCTGTCCCGGTGACATTCATCCAATTCAGCCAGAACAGCATGGTGTTGATTGCCAGCGGCCCACAGGGCAATGTGATCGCCTGGGGCATCCCCACCTCTGCTGGATAATCATGCAATAAAATTTCATCGTGTTCGCAGGGGCTTATCGCCGATAAGCCCCTATCATTTAATGACCGCATTTTAGCAGCCATTGGCGTGATGGATCACAGATCCCTACACTCGTTCAAAAATGAGCAGTTTTTGAACTGGACAAGACCGGGAACCGGTCTCAAACTGTAAGATAACTGGAAGTATGCTATATTTAAATCACACAGCGATGTACGCGAAATACCCGAAATGGTTATGAACCAAACACCGGAATTACAACTCCTGCAACAAATACAAGCAGGGGATGAAGAGGCATTGGTTGCGCTGCACGCGCAATTTGCCAATTTGGTCTATTCGGTGGCCTACCGAGTGCTCGACGATCAAATGGCGGCTGAAGAAGTGACCCAGGACACCTTCATGCGCATATGGCACAAATCCCACACATTCGATCCACAGAAAGGACGTTTCATCACCTGGCTGCTGACCGTAACCCGCAGGCTAGCCATTGATGTACTGCGCCAACGGCAGCGCCGCGAACCCAACACCGGGATGCTGTTTATGGACGAAGACCCCAACTTGTGGGAAAATGTGCTTGCAACCGATAGTAACGGCAGCGATTTACGGCGCACGCTGGTATCGGTGTTGAGTGAACTGCCGTCCGAACAGCGCCAGCTCATCGAACTGGTGTATTTTTACGGGATGACCCACAACGATATTGCCGAAACAACCGGTTTACCGCTGGGGACGGTCAAAACGCGCATCCGGTTGGGGATGCAAAAGTTACGTCTGGCCTGGTCAGCAGAAGCACCTATAAATCCAAAAATCGATTAATAAGCGTAATAATATTCAATGTTCACTCATCGTTCACGAACCATTACGGCGGTAAGCACCTAATCATGCTTATCATGGATAGTTGTATTACGTATCATGGATAGAAACATCTTGCTTGACCTGATTCCGGCTTATGCCTTAGGCGCACTCGACCCCGATGAGCGCACTGAGGTTGAAGCATTCCTGGCAACTGATGAAGAAGCACGCACACTGCTGGCGGAATATCAGGCATTTACCGATTCACTCGTGCTCACGACGCCAGCGCGGCGTGCCCCAGCACATTTGAACGCCGACCTGCGCCAGCGTTTGGCTGCCAGCCGTCCACAACCGGCGGCAGTACCTAAACCTGAACCAACGCTTGTGCCACCAGCGGCAGCCACACCTGCACCTGCGAGACCTGCGCTGCAACGACGACGCCCAACCTGGGTTCCATATGTCGCCGCGGCAGCGATGATCGCGCTGGTTTTCGCGGCTGTGCTTTTGCTGCGGAGCAAACCCGCGCCGCCGGATGACCCTGCCCAGCGCTACGAATGGATCATGTCGCAGGACAATATCCGGCACATTCCGATTGCCGCATCTGATCCCAGCCCGAACACCGAGGGCGAATTGGTGCTCACTGCGGATGGTCAATATGGCGTGATTGAAGTCTGGCAGCTACCGCCGATCCAAACTGACCAGACTTTCCAACTGTGGTTGATCGACGATCAGGGTGCGCACAGCGGCGGCCTGCTGGAATTTCCACAGACGCAAGGGCCGAATTACATCAATGTGCCGTTGACCAAACCGGCTGACGACTATAAAGCCATTGGTGTGTCGATTGAGCCATCCGGCGGCAGCCCGAAAGCCGATGGCCCCAGCGGCCCGCGTATTTTCGGCATCAGCGTCTCGGCGTAAATTGACCCCACCCCCTAGCCCCCTCCCTGAATTCAAGGAGGGGGAATAAGAGCTTCCGATCCATATTTTATTCTGCGCTAAACCCTCTCTATTTCTGCAATAACCTCGCTTGCTTACTGCAATTTTTGACCCGATTTGAGGGCTTTGCAACAAACGAGGGAAGATACTGCGCTCGCTCAAACAGTGATCCAAAAATAAGGCTGCAAAAAAGCGGAATTTTTTTGGATGTTTCGGCTGTTTTCCAAAAGGCCGGGGTGTTTTGGTGGTGGATGAGGGGAAAATCCAAAACCGCATAATCCCCTCCCTAAATCCCTCCCCACTTCGTAGAGAGGGACTTACAATGCGAAATATGTGTGTCCGAATGTGCTTGATTTTCGGACAAAGTTTCGGCGCGATATGTCCGGTCGAAGGGGTATCGCCGCCAATACGGGAGGATGTGTCCGGCGAGACTATGTGGGTGTCGGACGGGCGAGTCCAGAAAAAGTGTGGTGTTAAAGACAAGGCGCAACTCCCAATGATTTGTGGGAGTATGATTTTAGCACAAAAGTTCTACATAGTCAATAGGGTAGCTCCTGATTCTAAATGTAATTTTCGCCTTGCACCGCCAGACGCTAAAGCATCCGGCTGCCGAAGTGCCAAGCCCACTGAAGGGGGCTGGAAGACGAGAAGGATTGAGATGGTTTTTTATGGGGCAATTATTCTATGAAAATTTCACTCCATTATTTAGTGCGGTGCTATCGCTTGTCAATTTCAAATAGAGTGATTGCATATTACCTCATATCCATAGTATAGAAGCCTTGCCATTTACACCAGGTATGATAGGCTTCCCAGGCTTCGGGTGTGTCTAAATGTATTAGCAATATAGCGATAACTGTCCGAACGGCAGGATCAGGATCCTGGACTGCTTTAACCAACAGGTCTAAAGCGTTGGCCGCAACATCGCGCAAATCATGAAGGGCAAGAGAGGCTATTTGCCGTAATTCTGGTTCTCGGAGTGTTTCGATCAGGATAGGGATCACCGTTTTGTCATGTATTTTCCCCAAAGCAGCGGTGGCAGTTTTGCGAACGTAGATGCTCTCGTTATGCAGGAACGGAGCAATTGTTGTGACCGCATGAGGACTGCCTGTGCTGCCCATCGCTTCTAAAATCCGCCGACGGGTGTAATCATCTGATTCTGGTAAGGCTGAAATTAACGTGTCGAGCGCCGATTCACCGAGTTTACCTAATGCTTCTGCGGCATTCCGGCGGATAGATTTACGCGGATCATGTAAGTCTTCGAGAAACTGCTCCAAACGGTTCATTTGTGACCTGCTTCAATTTTCTACGTACAGTAAATCGCCAACTTCACAATCGAAATAAGTACAAACTGATGCAATCACCTCGCCTTTTATCTGGGCTATTTCATCACGCCCCAATTTGATAATTGTTGGTCGGGAAAGATGCGTTTCTTCAGCAACTGTCCCATATGTGATTCGTCTTTTTTCGAGCAAACTTTTTTCTGCCATTAACACTCGTAATCGGCTGCGTAGTTTTGGCATGATTTTGCTCCTTTCATCCATTTACTTATCCTAAGGGTTAAGACAAAAACTGAAAAGTATTCAGCACAATAATGTTCATTTAGTTGACAAATTGGAGCATATTGATTATCTTTTCTTTATCTTATCCAAATATACATTTGAGAAAAGTCATGCAAGGTCAAGAAACAAAATACTTTCATGCGTTCGTTGCCGAATGGCTAACCCAACATGGCTACACCTATGAACACGAGGTAACACTGTCGCAAAATGGACGAGTAGATTTTGTAGCGAAAGCCTCTGACGACACCATACTACTTGTTGAATGTAAGCTGGAATTACGCACTCTAACTACCATCAAACGAGCTATTTTTCAGGTAAGGGATTATTGTGAACAATACAGCGATCAAGCTAAAGCTGTGTTAGCCGCACCGTATCAAGCAATCAGCGACGATGCTCGAAAGTTATGCGCCAAGTGCAATATTTTGCTGATTGAAATTGACCGAGATCGTGAAATCGAGTTTCAGATTACATATGATAAATTTTCCCGCAAACTGTATAACCGTTTTGTACCTTTCACCCTCGCCTCAAATTTCAAGCTAGCTGACAACCAAATTGATTTTGCCTGGATTTTTGCTCGGCAGGGAATTATTGAATATGCCTGTGATACTTTTGAGTTTCTGACTTCTCAAGGTTGGGGGCATGTCGAAGCGTGGGAAAAGATTCGGGCAAATGTCTTTGAAGTCGCTCAAAGATATATTGCCCCGTCAATGCTCGATAAGGTAATTAATCAAGGATTTGCGCTTGAAAGTCAAAAAAGATTTATGTTGTTGTTCAAAAACGTTGTTGGGGAAATGAATCCCGTTATCTACACAGAAATTCGGGAGAAAATGTATGTGGGTATATGGGAGCGTACTTCATCACAATTGCATGATGAACTAAACCTCACTGCTAAGCAAAACATTCGAGATCATTTTGGAGAACTTGCTTCATTCTATACTCGATTGGCAGAAGAAATTTCTGGCGATAGATTAAGCCGTATGGAATCCTTACCCCTAAACAAAGCAATGGAAATTATTTGGGAAGTCGCCAAAATGATTAGCCAGCAGGCCAAAGCGACCAGTGAAATGTTGGGCATGGATTTGGTGACCGAAAAACCGTTGCTGCGCGGGTAGGTTGTCCAGACGGACAAGGCAAGCCTTTGTCCCTACGGTGGGCATGTTCGCGCCTTCATGTTTTGGGTGAGAGGTATTCACTATAGATAAAATTGCGAAATGGGTTTATTATGGGTCATAACGGTTCAAAATAGAGGACAAGGTTATGAATACGCCACAGCCGAACGACTTTCAGGATTTCGAACACCTGCTGGATGAGAGCGGTCTACGCGGGGGCGAAAAAGGCGAGGCATGGCGGCTATTCAAGACCGAGGGTATGTCCGCTGCTCAGGAATACGTCGAGACGATGCGCGCCAAATATGCACCGCGCGCGGAGCCGATTGAAATGCGCGAGAAGCCGCTGCATTATCAGGTGTGGGGTCAAGACAACATTGAAGCTGGTGCTTTCGAGCAGATGACCAATTCGATGCGGCTGCCGATCACGGTTGCCGGGGCGCTGATGCCGGATGCGCACAAGGGTTATGGGCTGCCGATTGGCGGCGTTCTGGCGACCGATAATGCAGTGATTCCGTATGCTGTCGGCGTGGATATTGCCTGCCGCATGATGCTGACGGTGTATCCAGTGTCGCCGAAGGTTTTGGATGATCCCGAAAAAGCGGAATTCGCCCATCTGCGGACGGCGCTGGTGGAAAACACGATTTTTGGCGCGGGCGGGGATGGCCTCCATGACGGCAAAATCGAGCACGAAATTTTGGACGAAAGCCATTGGCAGGCGACTGATCTGGTGCGCGGCCTGCGTCAGACGGCCATTTATCAGATTGGCACATCGGGCACGGGCAACCATTTTGTCGAATGGGGCAAAATCAGCATCACGCGCGAAGATAATCCGTTGGGACTTAAAAAGGGCGAGTATCTGGCGCTGCTATCACACAGCGGATCGCGCGGCGTCGGTTACAAGATCGCGAATCATTATTCGACTCTGGCAATGTCGCTGATGCCCGGTCTGCCGGCGTATGTCAAACATCTGGCATGGCTGGCGCTGGACGGTGAAAATGGTCAGGAATATTGGGAGGCCATGCATCTGGCGGGCGAATTTGCGTCAGCCAACCATCATGTAATTCACGAGCGTGTCGCCAGGGCTGCCGGATTGACTCCGGTTGCGTCGATTGAAAATCATCACAATTTTGCGTGGCGCGAAACGATCAAAGTGGATGGTCACAAGCAAGAGGTGATTGTCCACCGCAAAGGCGCAACCCCGGCGGGAAAAGGCGTCCTGGGGATCATCCCCGGCACGATGGCTGACCTGGGTTATATCGTGATGGGCAAGGGTCTGGCGGACTCGCTGCAATCGGCGTCGCACGGCGGCGGACGAGCCATGAGCCGCAATAAGGCCAAGAAAAATATCCGCCCGAAGGAACAGGCCGATTACCTGAAAGAACGCGGTGTCACGCTGATCGGCGGCGGGCTGGACGAGTCGCCGCAGGCTTACAAACGCATCGAAACGGTGATCGCCGCCCAGCACGATCTGGTGGATATTATCGGCCAATTCCAGCCGAAACTGGTGCGTATGGCGGTGGATGCGCCCCTGTTTAAAAAGAAGGCCGTCCCAACCGGCGTCATCGACGCGGAGGGGGATTAAACCTCACCCCCCGGCCCCCTCTCCACTTGTGGAGAGGGGCGATTAAGCAGGGCGTCCGTTTTTTGCAGATTTTCCCCTCGCGAGTACCGGCTGCGTTTACGAATTTGATGACTTTAGTCATGTGTAATACACAAATTATACATTTTTCGGGAAATGTAAACGGAATATCCTGCCAGTGTTGCATACACTATAACTAAGGGATAGATCACAAAATATCGTTCTTAACAAAACGATTTTTAGTGATTTATCAATCACCATCAACCAAGATACTGAGGGATCATCCACCATGCCAATCACCGTCGAATGGGCAAACGCCGAACGCACTGTTTTGCTCTATCGCGTGACCGAACACTGGACGTGGGATGATTTTCACAGCGCCAACCAAACCACGCACGATCTGTTGGTCAGCATCGATCATCCGGTTGATCTGATTTGTGATTTTTCAACCAGCCAAACGATTCCGCCGCGTGTGCTGTCCAATATTGGGCGGGCGCTGCGCCAGAAACGCCCCGGAAATGTACGGCAGATTGTGGTTGTCGGTGTCACCGGTTTACTGCGTAACCTGGCCGATGTCCTGCGCACGCTGTACCCCAATGCCACCGCCAATATCATCGACGCGCATACCATTGAACACGCCTTCCGTCTGCTGTCGGCCACCGGCAAAACGCAGTAATAAGTCACATCCCCTCCCAGACGGGCACGGCGTTCGCTTCGCTCGTGCCCCTACGAAAATTCCAAGCTCATCAGGCATTCGGGTTTGATTGGCGCGTGTTATTAGACGATAATGGCACGCATAGTGCTCATTAACCCACAGGACAATGCATGAACCCGATTGACATCTGCGACATTCCAGCCGGACGCTACCCGCTGGGCGACAGTAGCGTCGCGATCAGCCGCCCACCTCACACTGTAAAATTGGCGGCGTTTGCTATCGCCCAAACCACCGTGACCAATGCCCAGTTTGCGGAATTTATCGCGGCGGGCGGGTATCAGGATAAAGCGCTGTGGAGTGATATGGGCTGGCGCTGGCAGGACGACAAAACCACGCAGCCTGCTTTCTGGCAAGATTCGCAGTTCAATGCGCTCGACCAACCGGTTGTCGGCGCGGGTTGGTACGAAGCGGATGCCTTTACCCGTTGGCTGGCGCGCGAAACCGGATTATCCTGGCGCTTGCCCAGCGAAGCTGAATGGGAGGCCGCCGCGCGCGGAGCAGATGAGGATGCGCCACGCCCGCGCACTTACAACACCGTCGAACGCGGCCTGGGGCATCCCTGGCCGATCAGCACCGAGACCAATGTATCGTGGTGCGGCGCGCGGGATATGTGCGGGAACGTGTGGGAATGGTGCAGTACACGTTGGGGGCGCAACTGGCAGCAAAAAGATTACGGCTATCCGTATGACGCGGGTGATGGCCGCGAAGCGCTGTCCGGCAGCCACGCCCGCATCATGCGCGGCGGATCGTGGTTCGACCCGCTGACCGAAGCGAACCCGGCCAACCGCGCCCGTTATCTGCCCGGTTCACGCGGGAGCAACATCGGTTTCCGGTTGGCACGGAGCGTGGAATAACAAGCATCCCCACCCCCAAACCCCCTCTCCACAAGTGGCTGAGGGGCGGACATGTTTGGGGAGGGGGTTGCGA
>JBDTNB010000014.1:0-76182 GCA_039933955.1 Chloroflexota bacterium | reverse complement strand
CCAGTGTAACCACATACGTGCCCGGTGTGCTGTAAGCATAGGATGGATTGGCATCCGTGCTGACGCCCACATTGTCGCCGAATGCCCAACTGTAACCCGTGATGTCGCCAGTCGAGCTTGACGCATCGAAGGTTACATTGAGTGGGGCGTCGCCAGCAGTTGTACTGGGAGCAAAGCTGGCAACTGGTTTGACAGCCACGGGTGCTGGTGTATTGACCGTAATAGTGGCTGTGAATGGATCACTGTCGCCGCCAGGGCCGGATACAACCAGTGTAACCACATACGTGCCCGGTGTGCTGTAAGCATAGGATGGATTGGCATCTGTGCTCACGCCTACATTATCGCCGAATGCCCAACTGTAACCCGTGATGTCACCAGTCGAGCTTGACGCATCGAAGGTTACATTGAGTGGGGTGTCGCCAGCAGTCGTACTGGGAGCAAAGCTGGCTACCGGTTTGACAGCCACGGGTGGCGGCGCAGTGTTTGCCGTTATGCTTGTTTGTGACATATCGGTTCCACTTGAATTGGATACTGTTAGCGTTACCGTGTAATTTCCTTGATTGCTGTAAGTGTGCAACGGATTCATGTCCGAGCTTATCGGTGAACCGTCACCAAAGTCCCAGGCAAAGGTCATATTCTCGCCCGTAGACTGATTCGTGAATTGAACGTTGAACGGCACATTACCTGATGAAACATCCTGAGTAAATGCCGCATCCGGGAGTGCAAGGGGCTGGGTCGCATTCACTGCGACCTCGGTACTGCTACTACCGCCTGAGCCAGAAACAGTCAGTTTGACCGTATACGTGCCCGCCGTATTGAATGTATGGGCCGGGTTTTTATCACTATTGGTATTTCCGTCGCCAAAGTCCCAAGCATACGTCGCAATATCCCCAGTGGACTGGTCTGTGAACTGGATACGCAGGGGCGCATCGCCCGATATTTTGTCCTCGGTAAACGCTGCAACCGGAGCCGTCGGAGGCTTATTGACCGTAATGGTTGATTGCGCGATTTTCTGTCCGCCTGGCCCAATGGCCGTGAGCGTTACGGTGTATGTACCTGCATCCGTAAATGTATGGGCCGGATTTGTATCTGCGCTGGTCTGTTTGTCGCCAAAATCCCAGGCGTAGTTCGTGACTTGACCTGTGGATTGGTTGGCAAATTGAACGAGTAGGGGGGCGTCGCCGGATGTCTTATCGCTCGTAAACGCAGCTTCCGGAGCAGGGATTACAGGGTCTTCGACGGTTATCTTACGGGTTACGGAAGATGTGCCGCCCGGCCCAGTTACAGTGAAGATAACGTTGTAGGTTCCAACAGCAATGAACTGATGCGATGGATTCTGGTCAGCACTGGTGGCTCCATCACCAAATACCCAGGCGTAAGATGAGATTGTGCCAGTTGATTGGTTGGTGAAGTTGACGGTCAGGGGAGATGGGCCTGAGGTTTTATCTTGCGTGAAGCCCGCTATTGGTGTGGTCGGGCTTTGCACGTTAATCTGACGGGAAACGTTTGAAGTGCCGCTCGGCCCAGACACATAGAGTGTAACAGTGTACACACCTGGATTACGGAATGTATACGTTGGATTGGCCTGAGGGCTACTGCCACCATCCCCAAAACTCCAACTGTAACTTGATATTGTGCCACTGGACTGATTTGTAAAACGAACGACCAGAGGCGCTAATCCAGAGGCTCGATCCTGAGTGAAAGCAGCGATTGGACGAGGCACGTTTGGCGTATTGGAAGGTATGGGGGTAGGGGCCTGATTTTGCACACGAATATTGTTTACTACAGTCGCCAGGTTACTACCATCGCGTAACGTGACACGAAGCCGCAATTGATAAATGCTATCCTGGACAACAGATGTATTCCAGATGCCCAGCAGCCCATTGAGTACAGGAGTTTGTACAATCCCCGTTGCTGGAAACCACAAATTGCCCGGATTGGGGTCTGGGCCATACTCAAGCTGATATTGCAAAAACTGTGGGTGTATTGCTGCACCCAGAACTTGTATATTCCCGGCGACAACATTCCCTGGAATTGGAGACAAAATGACAATGCTGATCGGGGTGGGGGTACTCGTTGGAAAGAAACCAAATACCGGAGGCAGAGAAATGGAAGTAGGTGGAAGTTGGTTCCCTTGCGTTGTTGGAACGACCAAAGCTGTAACAGGAACTGTTGTTGGGAGACCACCTATTGTCGTACCTGTGTGGGTTGTCGCAGGTGTGTTGCTAGGCAGTTGTGTCAGTTGAAGCTGCTGTTCGGGTGTAGTTGTAAGATTACATGCACTCGCCAACAGGGCAAGAAATAACATCGATACAAAAACCTTCGGGTTTGGAAAGCCAGCCAAGCGAGCCATGAAAATACCTTTCTGACGATTCTAATTGCTCAAGGATTATATCAGGGAATGAACAACCTAACCTGACGTGAAGCCCACTATCACTATTCCATGCTTACTTGTTGTGAACCTGAAGCAATGCTAAACTAATTTTAGCCTCTAATAACTATCGACCAATGCAGGCAGGGAACATCCATGAAGGTCTTAATTGTTGACGATGAGCAAGCAATTCGTGATGCTTTGGGTCGAAAGTTACACCGTGAAGGCTTTGAAGTCGTCTTATGCGGCGATGGTCTGGAAGGTCTTCGGGGTTTCCATGCCGAACGCCCAGACGTAGTCATACTCGATATTGTTATGCCGGGGGGCATGGATGGGTTGACCGTTTGCAGGCGTATACGAGAAGTGGCTGAAACGCCCATTATGATGCTATCTGCTCAGGCTGTAACCGAGGAAGATGTAATTGAAGGACTCAACGCTGGGGCAGATGAGTACCTGACCAAACCGGTACGTCTAAATGAATTTGTCGCAAGGGTTAACGCGCTGCTGCGCCGGTCTCAAATCATTACCCTTGATACCGATCAAGGCTATAACGATGGTTATCTGAGCATTGATGTCCATCGGCGGCATGTTCATGTTAATGGTCGCAAAGTCCATTTGACCCCAACAGAATTCAAGTTATTAGCCGTATTGATGGAGAATTCCGGGCGGGTGGTCACGCAGCGAGATTTATTGGAGCAGGTATGGGGTCGCGAGTATATTGATGATGTGTATTATCCGCGCGTCTATATCAGCCAACTGCGGCGCAAAGTTGAACCCGATCCTGCAAACCCTATTTATATTCTGACCGAACACCGTATTGGGTATCGATTCGAAAAACAACCACCCGCCGCTGTAAAGCCCTCATAAACCTATGTCCGCCGCAAATACAATTACGCTGCTTTTCAATGGATTAACCGTAGCCTTAGCTTTGGGGTTTCTATTGATTATATTGTGGCACGACGCTCGCAAGGAGCTTAATCAGCTTTTCGCCGCACTACTGTTTTTGGTAACAATATGGAACGTGGGGTCATTACTCGCACAAGCTTTTTCACTTGTCGATATTGGATCTCCATTGATCCCGTTAGCTATCAGCATCATGGAATTGGGTTTTACCGGTTCTAGTATTGCCATATATGCACTGACTGCCGTACTGATGGGGGTGCATACACGTCGGTTTCGTTGGCTGGCATTCCTGGGCATATTTCTCGTTCTGGGCTATCAGATATTTCTGATTGCTTCAAATTCGCCAATTCCGTTCGAAAGCCTCGGTGATGGGTTTTACAAATACCGTTTCCAGCCACTTGCTGCACTATTTTATTTGAGCTTTGATGGGACGACACTCTATCTCATTTGGCGATACCGTAGAAAAATACAGTCACGTACCCTCATCGCTGGGATCACACTATTTGTCATCGGGCAAAGTTTGGGGTTTCTTAACCCGGAACTGAAAATAGTATCCCTTTCAATCAATTTATCGTCTTTGTCTACCCTGATTATCAGCTTTACGCTCTTAAAGCAGGAAATTATTCTCCCGTTAAGAGAGCGCATATCTCAAGTCGAAACTATCCACAAAGTTAGCCTGGCCATAACCAGCCAACTTGCAATTGACACGGTTCTAAACCAGATCGCCACGCAGGCTGCCAACTGGCTTGGAGCCGATGGTACGGGTATATTTCTTAATCGGGGTGATTACCTCGAACTGGCAACGGTATTTAATCTCCCTAAAGAATATTTGCTCAAACATATCACTTTTGGCGAAGGAGTCGCAGGCAGTACCGCAAAAACAAGGCGAACAATTCATATTGAGAATTATGAACGTGATTGGAAACAAAGTGACGATCTCCCTCTGGCGAAAGAGACTTTTGGCTCGGTTATCTCTATTCCGTTGATATACGGGAGTGAAGCCATTGGAGTGCTTCTCGTAATCTCCGGAAAACAAGGTCGATTATTTTCAAAAAACGACGTTGAACTCCTGGAGCTACTAAGCGCACAAGCAGCGGTAGCAATTGCCCACAGCCATCTCTTCTCGGAACAAAAGGAACTCACTAAAGAAGTCGAAGCTGCCCACAGCCAGCTCCAAACGGTATTGACCACGACAAAAAACCCTGTGGTTGCAATCGATCGAAGCCTGCAAATAATATTTGCGAACCCGGCGGCAAAATCGCTTTTGGACAGTGAACGTAAAAAGTCTTTGCAAGATGCTATCCCCCAAACTTTCCTGCCAGGAAACTACAAGGAAGCCCTCAAATCTCTCCAAAAAAACCACACCTACACCTATGAAATTGAGATCGACAATCGATTCTATCTATGCAATACTACAACACTTGGTTCGCCAGCCATTGAAGGCTGGATCGCCATATTAAATGACATTACCCAACTCAAAGAGCTTGACCGGCTTAAGAGTGAAATGGTACGCATGACCAGCCACGATCTAAAAAATCCATTACAGGCAGCTATGGCTAATCTCGAATTACTTACGGATGATCTCGCTGGCTCAACAAACCCGGAAATTCCCAAAACCATCGAAACCATCGAAAAACAGCTTCAACGCATGAATCGAATTATCAGTGGAATACTTGACCTCGAACGGGCCAAAACGGGTAAACTTAGTGTGGAAATGTGCTCACCAACAGAAATTATCTCCAGGGTTTTAGAAGACTTAAAACCGCTTGCCGACGATCAGGGGGTCACATTAACAAGCGTTTCGGACACAACAATGCCGGATTTTCCTGCCGACCCTAAACAAATTGAACATGCGCTTATCAATCTCGTAGAAAATGCCATAAAATTCACGCCTAAAGGTGGGCAAATTATTATAAAAAGCACTCACAACAAGGAAAATATTGTATTTGAGGTTAAAGATACTGGTATAGGCATACCCGAAAACCTGCAAAGTCAGATATTTGACAGCTTTTTTCGGGGAGCACAAAAGGGTCAGGAAGGCGCAGAGCACATTACAGGATCGGGACTTGGTTTGAGCCTCGTAAAAACCATAGCGCTCAATCACAAGGGACAATTATGGTTGGAAAGCACGATCAATACGGGTAGCACTTTCTATTTACAGTTTCCACGGACACAGGAATTTACAGGTAGGGATCATAGGAAAACAGAATAACATGAGAAGCAAAATCGGATTACTCATAACACTTTTGATTATTTGCTCTACATATGCAACCCAAATAGCACGTATGACGGATGAACAAACCAGCACACCCACGCCTTCTCAAATCCAACCCTCATTTGTACCTAAAACCCAGAGCGACCTCTCTATTGTAACAGGCAATATACAGCGCCCAAATGGCATCACCTGGTACGACAACAAGCTATATACAGTATGCAGTGGCGACTGGACACTTTACGCAATTGACCCTACGAGTGGTAATACCACACAGTACATATACGGCATAAAAAACGCACACACGCTCTATGCAGCAACAAAAGACGATAAGTTGAGTCTCTGGATCCCAGATTTTCAGAGTAATGCGCTGGTCAATATTTACGAAGGGGTAGCTTCGACAGTCGCATCAAACCTGCAAGGGCCATGGGGTATTACCGATTTTGACGCCCAAAGCTTTGGCGTTACGAATTTATCAGGGAACAGCGTTACTCTTATTACAGATCAGGGCGAAGTAAAAGAGGTTATATCCAAGCTCCGTTCTCCAACGGGTATCGTGGCTGACGACGCCTACATCTATGTAGCCAACACTGGAAGTACACGCAGAGCAATCGAATGGTTTGATAAAAAGACTATTCTCGACGCTACGGCAAGCATCGACTCTAGTAAATCTGCAATGCCACTGGTCTCAGGGTTGCAAAATATAACCGACCTCAGTCTGGCATCAGATAACTTACTTTACTTCAGTTATTCTTTGGGGACACGTGGGGTAGTTGGGCGTGTTGACCCGGAAATATGCAGGAAAAACGGTGGTTGCACGAGTGATATGGTAGAAATCGTGCTCTACACCGAGCTACCATCTCCATTGGCTGGCCTGACGATCACACCGGATATGAAATTGTACATTCACAGCATATTCAGCCCGGAAATATACTGGGTGCAGCTTGAAACCAATCCAATTAATGAAACTGACTAAATCAAATGTTGACTATCCAGCTTTTGCCATGAGATTTCGTGTATTTCTTGCTACGAGGCATCGGGTAACAGAAATTGCGACCCACGGAAATTTAGCTCAGTGCTGATGTGTCGCAATTTTCTCTCACGCGACAACTGCTTAAAAGCAATCTCTGCGCGAAGGGCGGCACTGCGGTCTAGAAATTTCCACGTTCCAACATACTGCACAGGAGTTCGTGAGGCAGTGTAGGCAGCGCCACGACCTGAATTGTGTAATTTGAGACGCCGTTTCAGATCAGGGGTAATACCGGTATAGAGAGTGTTGTCGCTACATTCCACAACGTAGAGATACCAGGGGGTAGAAGCAGTCAAAACATACCAACAACGCCCTTCGGCAATATCAAAGTCAGTGATCGTATACTGCTTTTGAAAGCCCTGGCTGAAAATCCCATTTAGTGCTTGATTCCATTCCCCAATAACTGCCAATGAAAACTGCTCCAAGTTCATTATCGAGAATGGGATTTCAACACGATAGGCCGTACTTACCTCGGTGTCAAATGCGATTTCCTGGGCTACCGGTTGCCCGATGTTTCCTACATCGAAAAACAAGGGCACTGAATTAAGGGGGTTCAACACCCGTTTTTGGGTCGCGAGGCTTTTTACATAAGGATCATTTAAGCGCCAAACGACCTCCAAGCCGTATTGTGGTTTGCTTTCAGGACTCACATGAAAAGCATTAGCCACTGCGCCCAGATCATGAAAATACAGCTTCGCTAAATTGGCGTCCAATGGGTTAAATGCCCAGATCATGGCTTTGTAGTGCTTAGTTAATGCCCAGGATCGCTGGAACTGCATCAGTCCAAAACCAGCGTCTTGATGACGGTATTCAGAATCGATAAACAGGAACTTTACCCATAGCGCTTTCTTGTTGTTATGGCGCGTAGGGACTGCGGCGGTTGCGGCTACGAGCCGTTTTTCGTCATATGCCCCAAATACGACGTCTGTAGCAGGGTCAATCGGCGAAGGAATTGTTCGAGAAGCAAACAACCGGTGGATTTGATCGACATTCACCGCAGTGGTGATAGGTTTGAAGTCCACCGCAGGGTCATTTCCCCAGTGGTTCGGACAGCAGAAGACCTATCAGTGCAATGATGATGCCGAGACTCTGCGACAATATCCCCACTAGATGGAGCAATTTTGATTCAGCATATACATCAATCAATTGAACGACCAAGCTTACGATCACGAGGGCTATGCCAAGAATGACGGGAAGCCCTCGGCGTTTGGCAAGGAATTCAGAAATAAACGCAATGAATCTAGCGAGAAATGAGGATTGATCGATGCGCTTGAACATACTGTCTATCCTGTTATCTGATAGGCTTTGTATTTTTCGTAAAGCGAAAGGGGGATTTGCACGGTTAATAATACCCCGTCGTCCGTGTGCTCTTGTGTTTCAACGCTTCCTGTATCATATAATTCAGAGACCAGCTCTCCGCGTTGATAAGGAAGAAGCAGCCGAACCCGATGTAGGCGTGCGGTTAAAACAGACTCTATTTTTTGGCGCAATTCATCCAAGCCATTTCCGGTCTGCGCCGATACTGATACCTCATCGGTATAGTCATCACCTGGAATGCGCTCCGGCAGGTAAGTCTGGTCATATTGATCGATCTTATTCCAGACCAATATTCGAGGAATATCGGGGACTTCAATCTCTGCCAGAGTGTCTTCAACACTTTCAATATGCTGTAGAACGTTTTGGTGTGCGGTATCAACCACGTGCAGCAATAAATCAGCTTCAGTGACTTCTTCCAACGTGGCTCGAAAAGCGGCAATCAAAGTAGTAGGCAGCTTTTGAATGAAACCTACGGTATCCGTCAGCACAACATGACGCCCCGACGGCAAATCGATACGACGGGCTAAGGGATCGAGTGTTGCAAATAATTGATCGGCGATATAAACATCGCTGCCGGATAATGCTTTTAACAGCGTTGATTTACCCGCGTTGGTATATCCAACAAGTGCGATCACAGGAATGCCTGCGCGAGTACGCTGCTGACGGTGCTGGCTGCGCTGCGCTCGTACATGTTCTAAATCTGTTTTAAGTTTCAAAATCTTGCGGCTAATTTCACGCCGATCAACTTCTAGCTGGGTTTCGCCTGGGCCTCGCAGTCCAACACCGCCTGTTCCGCCGCGCGCACCGCCACCGCCTGCTTGACGGGCAAGATGTGTCCATTGCCGTGTCAAACGAGGCAGACGATACTCATATTGTGCCAGTTCTACCTGAAGAATGCCTTCGCGTGTATGGGCGTGTTGAGCAAAAATATCAAGGATTAATGCGGAGCGATCTAAAACCTTGATCTCTTCTCCGAAATGTTTTTCAAGTTCGCGCAGATGACGTGGGGATAGTTCATCGTCAAAAATGACGACTTGTGTCCCTGCATCCACCGCAGCCTGTTGAATTTCCTCGACTTTACCAGAACCAATATAGGTATTGGGGTCAATGCGGTGCATACGCTGGCTGGCTTTTCCTACCACTACCATACCAGCCGTATTCGCCAGTAATTCCAGTTCACTGAGCGAATCTTCTAAACTTAACAGAAGACGAGCAGTTCGAACTTCTGCAGCAACGAGAAAAGCGCGTTCTTTTTCAAAATTGACTGGTTGAAAATTTGACATAAGGGGTTTTAGTTTGTTTTGCTCACTATTGTGAACGGTACCACCGAGTCAGACGTTCAAGCGCTGACGAAAGTCGGTCATCGGATATGCCAAGACTAATGCGGACGAATTGTTTCCCGCCAGGGCCATAAGCGCTGCCAGGTGCAAGAGCGATTTGCGCACCCTGTAGGGCTTTATCGACATATGAATCGCCGTCCCCATCTAAAACACGCGCCCAGATATATAATGACCCTTTGGGTACTTGTGCTTCGAGACCGATGGTAGGCAGGATGTTTAAAATGCGATCCCGGCGGGCTTGGTAAACGCTATTACGTTCATCAATCCAACTCTGCGGTGTTTCGTCTAAGGCGACTGTCCCAGCATCATATATGGGACGGAAATGACCGCTATCGACATTGCTTTTTACCTGCAGAAGCGTTGTGAGAATCTCGGCATTCCCAACCGCAGCGCCAAGCCGCCAGCCGCCCATGTTATAGGTCTTGGAGCAAGACATGAATTCGATAGAGCACCGCATCGCATTAGCAGATTGGAGCAGGCTGGGTGCTTTGTAACCGTCATAGGTCACATCAACATATGGATTATCAGAGACCAGCAATATGTCGTGCTGCGCACAAAATTTGACCAGATAATCATAGACGCTGAGATCAGCAATTGCTCCAGTGGGGTTGTTTGGGAAATTCACCCAAAGTAACTTAGCTTTTTTCAGAACATCCTCAGGAATATCGCTGACACTGGGGTGATAATCGGTGTCGTTATCAAAATTCAACCAGTGAACATCCCCTCCGGCGAGGCGCGCACCCATCGAGTATGAAGGATAACCTACGCAAGGAACCAGGGCATAATCTCCGCGATCCAAATAGGCCAACGAAAGATTAACTATGCCTTCTTTGCTGCCAATTAACGGTAGAACTTCTCGCTCCGGATCAAGTGCAATGCCAAAACGACGTTCATAATATCTGGCAACTGCTTGGCGGAATGCTGGTATGCCGCGATACCCTGAATATCCGTGACTGTTTGGGAGTTGGGCGGATCGCTTGAGCGCATCAATCACAGACTGAGGGGGTGGCAAATCTGGACTGCCAATATCAAGGCTAATAACATCCAGACCCTGCGCATTCATTTCCTGGATACGCTGCCCTAACACCGCAAAAATGTAGGAAGGTAAATTGTTTAGACGTTTAGCTGATTTTGGCATAAAACGAAGCGTAACATACTTTATATGGGAAGCCAAATCTAAATCATGTCATCGGGCGTTGTTGTGTACATAGGTATCATAATATGAAATATGCTTCCGGGATAGGTCTGTTCGTTGTAGCCTTCGCTCTCGGCCCAAATTGTTCCGCCATGCGCTTCAATAATGCCCTTAGCAATCGGCAAGCCAAGACCTGGCCCGCCGCCCTTGAATTTTGTTTTTCCGCTCGAATGCAGTGAAGCATCCCCCAGAGCAGAAAAAGAATCAAAAATATGCGGTAAGTTGGATGGATCAATCCCAATTCCGGTGTCTTCAACGGTTATGTCTGTGAAACCGGGAAGGTCTCGTGCTCGGACGGCAATTTTGCCCCCGTCGGGCGTGTACTTAACAGCATTCATCAGAACTTTCTGGGCGGCTTGCAACAAACGGTCAGGATCGGCAAAAGTTGGATTAACCGGAATGGTCTGACGTTCTATGACCAATTCTACACTTCGATTGACCAGTAACTTGCTAACTGACCGCTCAGCAGCATTTAACACCTGGAGTAACCACACAGGCTGGAAATGAAGCTCCATCAGTTTCAGGTCAAGAAGGGATACATCAATCAAATCGTTGATAATTTCACGCAGGCGTTTTGTGCCACTGCTAATGCCCTCCATCAACAACGGTAACTGGGCATCTTCGGTCATTGACTGTGAGTTCGCCACCATATCTGCATAACCCTCAACCAAAGTGAGTGGCGTACGCAATTCATGGGCAGCGACTGCAATAAAATTCGATTTACTCTTATCAAGACGCTTTACATGAGCTTGTGCTTTATGGAGCCTAGAGCGCATATCTTCAATAAGTGCCTCGGATTCTATGCCTGACAAAAAGATCACCGCCTCAGTAAAAATACCGTCAATTTCTGTCAGTAAAAACACGGCTTGATCCGCAGGGCAGGCTTCCTGGATTTGGTTCCACACGACAGATTTTAGAGTCGCCAATAATGGAACCAAACTTGCAGATTGTGTTTCGGTTGGCCCGCTGCGCGATTTCACCCAGTCTCTCAAAATAGAATTGAGCGGGAGAATGCTATTTTCCAGGCAAGTTTTAATAAGGCTGGTATAGAAGGTTTCCACCGTCGTGACAACCTGAATTTTTAGATTTTCATCTTGAGACAATTGAACAACAGCAACTTCCGTGAGCGTGTTCAAATGCGTCTCTAGCCACTGGGCTAAATCAACCATTATCGTATTTTAACCCTTCAAATTCCTGAAAGAATCACGCTATCGACTGCTAATTTGTGACTCTCGATGTTCAATTGTTTACTTTCTAGCCGATTCACTTAACAAACACACCAAGTTACGGAGCAGATTTTTGAAATGCGAGCGCAGGGTCAGCTAATGCGTCAATCGACAACTGCATATCGTGGATGGCGCGTCTGGCATATTCAGCAGCACGGTCTCGCTTAGCCTTCACATGATGAGAGAGGTCTGGCATGATGCCAAAGTTGGCTTTCATTGGCTGAAAGTTTTCAGGTTCGCTCTGTGTAACATAATGGCACAGTGCGCCTAACATCGTTGTATCCGGCGCGATCCATTCCGCTTCGCCAGCCAAGAGCCGCGCTAAATTCAGGCCCGCGACAAGCCCTGTAGCGATATTTCCTGCATAGCCTTCGACGCCGGTTAATTGACCCGCCAGGAAGATCCCAGGATGGGAGCGCAACTGCATGGTTGGGTCTAGGAGAGCTGGGGCATTCACGAATGTATTGCGATGCATCTGACCCAACCGAACGAATTCTGCCTGTGCCAGTCCGGGGATTAACCTTAGTATACGCTCTTGTTCTCCCCAGCGAATATTGGTTTGGAAGCCGACGATGTTGTAAAGACTCCCAGCCAAATTATCTCGGCGGAGCTGCACTATTGCATGAGGCCGATTTCCGGTACGCGGGTCGCGTAATCCCGTGGGACGCATCGGCCCAAAGGCAAGGGTGTTGCGTCCTCGTGCAGCAAGTTGCTCAATTGGCAAGCAACCTTCAAAGAAATGCGGATCATCGCGCTCAAAATCACGCAGCTCAGTGCGGGGTGCGTTCAGCACTGCGTCAACAAATTCATCGTATTCAGCTTGATTCATTGGACAATTGATGTAGTCGCCCATATCGTCCGAACCACGCCCGTATCGACTGCCCTGGAAAGCGATATTCATGTCGATACTTTCGGTGGTTATGATGGGAGCAATTGCATCATAAAAGTACAAATATTCCTGGCCTGTAAGTCGCACAAGATCGGAAGCCAGGGTTTTCGAAGTCAGTGGGCCAGTTGCGATAACTGATGGTGCAGTAGGTACAGATTGCACTTCCCCCCGAATTAAATCAATATTCGAGTGAGATTCAATTGTCTCCGTTACCAGTCGGGCGAATGATTCCCGGTCAACCGCCAATGCACCACCCGCAGGAATGGCTGTTTTCATGGCACAGTCCATTAGCATCGAACCAAGCATATTTAACTCGGCTTGTAGCAAACCAGATGCGCGATCAGGCAGCTTTGAACCCAGTGAATTGCTACATACTAATTCAGCAAGGTGATTGGAAACATGCGCACCAGTGGTCATCACGGGTCGCATTTCATACAGTTTAACTTGAAATCCTCGTTGGGCAAGCTGCCAAGCTGCTTCTGATCCTGCCAGACCCCCACCTACGACTACCACGTCCTTCAACATTCAGACATTCCCTTATGATATTCCAGCTTTAGATTCGTTCAGATGCCAACTGATAATATGATTTTATTTGCCGAACGCTATCTGCATTCGGCGGCGCTATCTGAAGCGCAATCTGATAGGCTTGAACCGCTTTTTCATATCGCCCCAAAGCGAAATAGGCATTTCCTAGCACATCGTATACCTGGTAATCATTAACGATTTGATCTTCATCGAGCATCTGATTTATGGTGTTAATGGCATCATTATACGCACGCTGCTGATAATAACTTTTGGCGACCCGATAATAAAGTGACAACGCCCAGGGATGATCAGGATTGAACTGGAGGGCTGCTGTATACGCCGTTATAGCGCTGTCATATTGCCCCAAATTAAAGTAAGCGTTTCCAAGCATCTCGTTGACTCGCGACCATGTGACATCAACACCAAGTGGCTTTTTTACGCTTTGGATGAACTGCTGCAACGCGCTTACGACTTCTTTATCGCGATTTTCAAGCTCGGCAAGTAATTCAGCTACACTCAGTAATGCTTCGGGGAAATTCTGTCTCTTTTCAGGATGGTTTGAGACTATCGATAGAGCGTCTTTGGCGGCCCCTAACGCACTTTCATAATCCCCTAGACCACGCAGTACGCGACTGCGCAATATATGAACCTGGATGAGCCACGTTTTATCCGAATAAGACGGGTATGTATTGACGGCGCGGTTAAGAAATGCAAGCGCAGTCTCAAGGTCACGATCTTCATAGAACGAAATGAAACCAAGCCGTTCGTAGCAGTAGGCCGTCAGGAAGCCAATATGGCTAGGGGCTATAAGCGCTCGCTGAAGGCATTCTACCGCCCTGTCGGTTTCATCCGTTGTTATCCAAATGCGCCCTCGCTGATAATATATCCAGCCTAAATTTGAATACCTGGGGTTGTTCTGAATAATGTCATTGTAATATTCTTGCGCACGCAGGGTGTCATTGCGATCTGCGAATCCTACACTTGCCAACTCGAAACGCGCGAAATAAATATCGCCCAAGAGTTCGAGGGTTGCTGGTAATTTTGACGTCTCGCCAGGGATATTTTGTAGATCGTCTAGCGCATCTTCTGGTCGGCCAAGCAAGAGACGCAGTCGGGCGCGCCGAAACAATAACTGAGAGCGGGTTGCAATATCAACATCTGACCGTATTAATTTAGCAATGAGGGTCTCTGCTTTTCGAACGTCATTTCTTGTTAACAATTCATCAATTGTCTGCAATTGTTCTTTCATCACAATTCCAAAGAACCCTGTTACTTTAAGTCATTGGAAGTATTATAGCGCAACACAAATTTAAAACGCGCGATTAACCGGTTAATCGCGCGTTTTAGCTATTGCATTCGAGCGGAATTACCGCAGATCAGATGCTCGCCAAAACAATGGATGCATTTTGACCGCCCAGACCAAAACTGTTGGATAAGATGTACTTTAACCCTTTAGCATCACGTGCGATATTCGGGACATAATCCAAATCACATTCCGGGTCGGGTGTTTCATAATTGATGGTTGGATGAATAACCTGATCGACAAGACTCATTGCGCAAGCGATAATTTCGATGGCTCCTGAACCGGCAAGCGCGTGCCCTAACATGCTTTTTGTAGAACTTATGGGAATATTATAGGCTTGTTCCCCGAAAATATGCTTGATTGCCAGGGTTTCCATAGCGTCATTGGCTTTAGTAGATGTGCCATGGGCATTGATATATTGAATGTCTTCTGGATTGAGATGGGCATCGTCTAAAGCCCAACGCATCGAGCGAATTGCGCCTTTGCCCTCTGGGTCAAGTGCAGCAATGTGAAATGCATCGGACGATGAAGCGTGGCCTAAGACTTCCGCATAGATTTTTGCTCCACGCTTGACTGCGTGCGCCAGACTTTCGATGATGACAATCCCACATCCCTCGCTGAACACAAAACCGGATCGATTTGCGTCAAAAGGTCGGCTTGCAGCCGCAGGATTATCGTTATACTCGTTGGCAAGCGCTTGCATAGCATCAAAACCAGCAATGGCGTAATCCTGCAAAACAGCTTCTACGCCACCCGTGATGACAATATCTGAACGACCATTTCGAATGAGTTCGCTGGCCTCTCCGACTGATTGTGTACCCGCCGCGCAAGCTGTTGAAGGCGTATTCAGTGGGCCAAATGCCCGCAAAAAGCGGCTCACATAATGAGCAGGCATGTTCGGCAGGGAATTGATGAGCGAAAGTGGGTTCGGCTTGGTGTAGCCAGATGTTTTGTATTTGAAGGTGCTTTGTTCAGCCATTTCGTGAGCACCCAGGGACGAACCAATTACAACCCCGACCCGTTCGCCTATTTCTTCAATTTTTTCTGCGCTCAAACCTGCATCTTCAACCGCTAATTTCGCTGCGGCGACTGCAAAATGGGAAGCGCGTCCCATGCGACGTGCTTCTTTGCGTTCGATATATTCCGTAGGATCGAAATTGCGAACCTCACCGCCAATTTGAACGGGGACGTGCTCAATCGGAATAGTTTCGATCCTGCGAATACCAGAGCGTCCGGCTTTTAGGCTTTCCCACAAGGACTTGACCGGCCCCAGTGCTGTAACCGATCCAAGACCGGTAATAACCACGCGGGGACGGCCATTTCGTAATAGTTCCATGCTCGTCATACTCCTGAATTGTCATGTGCCTGAATCGTTAACTGACACATCTTTTATTCCTTCTTGAATTGACTGGACAACTCGTCCAATCACGGTCATTCGCGCCTGACGAATAGCATTTTTAATTGCCTTCGCATTAGATCGACCATGACCAATAATAACAACACCATTGACTCCTAAAAGAGGCGCGCCACCAATTTCAAATGGGTCAACTTGTTTATACACCCTACGAAATGCCGCGCGTGCTAACAACCCTCCAATAGTAGAGATTGGATCACGCCGAATTTCATCTCGAATCAGATTGCTCAACGCGCTTCCCATCGCCTCGATAGACTTGATTGCAATATTTCCCACAAAGCCATCGCTAACGATGACATCAGCATTCCCTTGTAACATTTCTTTTGGCTCAATATTGCCAACGAAATTTAGATTTGATGCCTTTAATAATTGAGTGGCCTCGTGTATCAGTTGATTGCCTTTGCCTTCTTCTTCGCCGTTTGCCAATATGGCAATACGGGGATTAGGTATGCCGCTGGCGTTCTGAGAATAGATTTTGCCCATAATCGCAAATTGCATGAGCCAATCGGATTTGCAATCGGCGTTCGCTCCAATGTCCAACAAGATAATAGAGCGATTCCCCGGTATTCGAACGATTGACCCTAAGGCCGGGCGTTTTATTCCAGGGATTCGATGCAATGTGAACAAGGTGGCAATCGCCAATGCTGCCCCCGTGTTTCCGGCTGTAACAAAGGCATCTGCTTGACCGTTTTTTACCAAGTTCATCCCAACATGCATTGAAGAATCTGGCTTATCTTTGCCAACAATGCTTGGCTTGTCGTGCATTGAAATGAGCTGACTAGCATGAGCGATTTCAATTTTTGCGTTTTGAACGCTGTGTTTGGCAATTTCGCGTTGTATCTGATCCTGGTCACCAACAATCACAATCGTGTCGTTGAACTCTTGTGCGGCAAGAATTGCACCTTCAACATCTGGCATAGGGTAGGTGTCGCTGCCCATAGCGTCTATGGCAATTCGCATCTGGGATGTTCCTTTGCGATAAAAAGGTTTGGATGGGTAGCATAGCAGAAATCTGACATTCAATCCATGTTTCCAGGAAAAAATCATGTTGATCGGGAATTGACAGCCCAAAGGGGTTGAGTATAATACTCACTCTAACGTCCCGGTGGCGGAATTGGTATACGCGCACGGTTGAGGGCCGTGTCCTTTACGGGGTGGAGGTTCAAGTCCTCTCCGGGACACCTAAAGTGAAAGACCCACTTGTTTGAAAGTGGGTCTTTTTTTTATTGTTGCATGTCATTGCTGTTGAGTGTAAACTGCATTTTAAGTGGTTATTTATTTGATCATTCGCATGGTTGCTCAAATGGGAGAAGTTTATGAGTTTCCAGAAAAACGACGAGGCACTAGACAAAGCATTTGAGCTGATTGAAAGCGATCGTCTGGATGAAGCCAGAGCTATCCTAAAACCAATCCTTGATACGGAAAAGGATAATCCTGATGTCTGGTGGCTATATGCTCATGCCGTGACCGATCCAGAGACTGCACGGCTTGCCCTTAATAATGTTCAGAGACTAGACCCAAATTACCTCAATACTGGTGATTTACTATATGCTCTTGAGAATCGCTCTCCAGGCGGAGGAGTCACCGATGTCGCTGATAGAGAGCCATCTTTCTTGCCTGCCGTACCATCGACATTGCCGGATATGCCTCAAACGGGTAAAAAGCCAGATGATGACGAAAATGAGTGGGACGCCTTCGACGAAGATAATGATGACACTCCAGTCCCATTATTTCGTCGCCCCGCCTTTTTGTTGGTCGTCGGTTTTCTTGTTTTTCTGATTATCGCGGCTTTCGTGGTGCTGAATCCCCAATCCCAACCCCCGATTATATCTGAGACGATTGTGCCAACGGACGCATCCTCAGTTGCGGAAATCCCGACTGTTGTGTTTGAAACACTTGCTCCGACTGATGCGGTGTCAATTGCCCAAGTTCCTACTGTTGAAAATATTGTGCCAACAGGAGAGGTTCCGACACTGGAACCGGCAATGAGTACGTTTCCAGCCATCGGAACAACACCATCGAGCGAGGTCAGTTTCGACAATATTGTCAGTGCCTTGGGCGCATTTGAACTTCCCGGACAGGCGGTGGCTATGGAAAAAACGACTTTGGGCAATAATACGGTCATGGTTTCAGTTTGTACTGAAGCTGGAGCAAAACTACGACAAACATTGCCCGCTGTAAGTGATGCACTTTCAACGGAATTCCAAAGCCTCCCTGCCGATTTAGATGGCTTGGGCATCCGCATGTTGGATTGTGCGAGCAATACGACTTTGCTTGTGATTGGTGTTTCCACGGACGATATTCGTGCATTTACAGCCGGAAACTTGGATAAAGCCGCATTCCAGGCTAAATGGCAACCATTGAATTAGGCGTGTTATCTACGAGTTACTGGGGGTATGTACTGGCAAGTGAATAGTAAAGGTTGTGCCGTGGCTAACCTTACTTTCCACTTCGATTATGCCGTGATGCCCCTGGATGATCCCATAGCTTACGAATAAACCTAGACCAGTGCCATTCGGCTTCGTTGAGAAAAAGGGATCAAAGATTTTGTTGATTTGATCCGCAGGAATACCCGATCCCGTGTCGGCAAAGTCAATTATTGCTTCTTTATTGAGGATGTGTGTACTAATCAGAAGCGAACCTCCTGAATTCATTGCTGCTTTTGCATTCAGAGTTAAATTCATAAAAACTTGCTCTAACTGATCTTTGTTTCCCATAATGGCAAGTGATGGGGCTAAGTCTGCCGCAATACTCATCCCCTCTTTCTCGAAAAATTTACGATTCAGGCTAATTACATTTTCTATAAGTTGGCTCACATCGAGAAGTTGCAACTCACCATCGGCGCTGTTCCGTTTTCCAGTAAATTCAAGCAATTGACTGACAATGCGCCGGATTCGCTCAACACTTTCCTGGGTCGTTTTCACGGCGCGGATGTCGATAGGTGCGTTATTCTGAATGTCCTCTAACATATCTTCCAGATTAATTCGGATAGGCTGAAGAGGGTTATTGATTTCGTGGGCAATACTTGCGGCGAGATGCCCAATAGACGCTAGTTTTTCGGCACGGATGAGCATTTGTTGAGCGGAATGCAGTTCCGCCGTTTTGGCCTCAACCATGTCTTCGAGATGAACCGCATAATTTGCCTGAATTTCATACAATTGCGCGTTTCTTAGTGTCAATGCTGCTTGCCGCCCAATACCAGCAAACAAACGGAGGTGATTTTCGTCGTAAGGCGCATCCTGGGATACCAGCATGAGCATACCCAGCAAATTCCCCCCGTGATTGAGAGGTACAGCAACGCCGGTTGTAAACGCAGGAACAAGTGGTTGCTGATCCGGCCACAATATCGAATCGCCTATGGCAAGAAAGCCACTGACAATTCCATCTGTGTCCAGTTCATAGGATATTTGGCTGTCTTTCGCCTGAACATTGTAGTTTAAAAGATTTTTCTTTTCGTCAAATTGATAAATTGCAGCCAAATCCCCAGGCAATAAATCCAACACCAGATAGGGGATCAGGTTGAGTAAATCATTCACTTCCAGATGCTGATTTAGTTCCTCGCCAACCCTGAGCAATGCTTCTAGCTCCTGCGTTCTGCGTTGCAGTGTTTCTTCAAGTTGACGAGAGCGAATTTTGTTTTCCGCTCGTGCAAGCAACTCGCGCGGATCGAAGGGCTTGTGGATGAAATCATCTGCTCCGAGATTGAGGCCATGAGCAACGTCAGTAGGCTGCCGCGCTTTTGCTGTCACAATGATGGTTGGTATTGTCGCTGTCAGTGGGTTTTCTCGTAGCGCACTCAATACCTCAAATCCGTTCATAAGTGGCATTTGAATATCAAGTAGGATTAAATCTGGGAGCAGCTTTTGAGCTGCCTCCAAGGCCGTCGCGCCATCGTTAGCTGTGTGGATTCGATAACCTTCACGCTCAAAGATACGTGCGAGCATTACTGTCGTATGTACTTCGTCGTCAGCGACTAATACTAGCGGTGAATTTTGTCGATTAGACATTTATAGCCTTTTATCTCATCGAAATAGAGGGATTACACGCCACCCTATCAGCATTTAAAGGGCAATGCTACAATTTGATCTATAGTAAATCACGCAATTGGGTTGAAATGCAAGAATATTCGCACAATTATCGGAGCAAATTTGGACAATCGATTTTATACGGTGCGTTGATCGGGGTGATTTGCGCATTGGTTTTTGCTGCGGGATTTGTATTTAGAGGCATTGTAGATGTTCAGGTTGCTCACGCTTCGTCGGTGGGAAATGATGATTATTTTCTGCTAAATGAAGTGCAGCATCTCCTGGATCAGCATTATTTACGGCAGCAACCAACTCCGAAGGAGCGAGAGTATGCAGCCATTCGGGGAATGCTCGCCACGTTAAACGACCATTACACCTTTTTTGTCGATCCCCCGGTCGCTCAAAGCGAATCGGATGTATTGGCCGGAACATATGGCGGAGTGGGTGTTCAAATTAAGCGGAACGAGCGGGGAGATTTGATTCTATACCCTTATCCTGACAGTCCCGCAATACCAGCGGGGGTTGAAGTCGAGGATATTTTGCTTGCCATTAATGGAACCCCTATCGATTCTACTGTACAAGCAGATGCAGTCGATCAGATGCTACGTGGAGAAGTAAAAGAGGGTAGCGGGGTAACGCTTTCCATACGGAAACAAGACGGAAAAGAACGTACCGTTTTTGTGCCGTTTGCTGTGATTAATGTGCCTTCAGTTGTATGGCGGAAACTAGAGGATAATCCAGACATCGGCTATGTTCAGATTTTAATTTTTACTAGTCGCACACCCGACGAACTCAAAAACGCATTGACGGAATTAAAGGATGTTAAAGCGCTTGTATTGGATCTCCGAAATAATAGCGGCGGCCTTTTGCACGAGTCCGTCTCAGTGGCTAGCCAGTTCCTGGATGGCGGAGTTGTCGTTTACGAACGGAACAATCAGTCTGAAGACCCGCTGAACGCAGAAGCAGGGGGTGTTGCAACAGAATTACCAATGGTCGTACTCGTCAACCAAGGCACTGCCAGTGCAGCCGAACTTGTAGCCGGTGCCTTGCGAGACCGCCAAAGAGCGATTTTGATTGGACAGACCACATATGGCAAAGGGACTGTGCAGCAAATATTCAGGCTTTCTGATGATTCTTCGCTGCATATAACTGCTGCGGAATGGTTGACCCCCAATCACACTCACCTGGATGGGACAGGTTTGGAACCCAATATTGCTGTTACCCCTGATGCAAATGGTCGAGATTTGGAGCTAGGGGAAGCATCTCGATACTTGAAACAGAAATTTCTTGGTGGGTGAGTGCCGTTCTACCTGAATGCAAATTGCGTCAACGTGAGCAATCGGGATAGTTGTGTTTTGTGAGGTGCGGCAAAATCGCACTGTGGGATTGTAAATGGATAAGCCAAAAACCGACATAAAGATAATCACGCGGAATCGGAAGGCCCAGTTCGACTATCATTTGGAACGAACTTATCAGGCGGGTATTGTGCTGCAAGGATCAGAGATCAAATCGATTCGCGGCAACAATATCAACTTGCGTGATGGCTTCGTTCAGGAGCGGAACGGGGAATTATGGTTAATTGGGGTTCATGTCACACCTTATGAACAGGCGAGCTTATTTGGGCATCATGATCCTGTGCGTCCACGCAAATTGCTGCTTCACAAGAAAGAGATTGCCCAGATTGTCGATATGAGCCGGGAGCGCGGATACACCATCATCCCGACAATGGTTTTCTTGCAACGCGGGCGGGCAAAAGTCGAGATTGCGCTTGCAAAAGGCAAGAAGCAATATGATAAGCGCGAGGCAATTGCGAAGCGCGATTCTGATCGCGAAATTCGGCGCGCACTGAAAGAGGATTACTAAATATCAATGATGTGGCCCACCTCGATTCGTGAGATTAATGATTTGCCGGAGCAGGAAAAGCGATTTATCTACAAAACCTTACTTCCTGAATGGCTGTTTGTTAATTTTGGCATGGATCGTGAGATGCTTACCATTGACGGGCAATTGGTGGTTCAATTTCGGTGTCCTCAAGGCAGTCGCGCATTTGAAATCTCCGTACGACGTACGCCAAACGATATTGATCCAATGCTCTACCTCAATATGACCGATACTTTTAATCACCAACTACTGGTACTTCTGGTAGTTGTGAACGACATTGATACACCGCGTTTTAAAATTGATATTGACGAACAGGGCAATGCGACACACTTAGGAACCACAGGGCGAAATCTTGTTGCAGAAAAGGCGGCGATGATGGCCGGACTTGCACCTGGGCAAGTCCGCAAGGGACTGCGTTCTTTTAAACAAGCCGTGCCGATTTTTGAAGATTTCGTGCGCCAAATGGGGCATGAATTGTTTTTGATTGAACCGCTTGCATATCATAATGCGATTGTGTTTGAACGTTATGGGTTCAGTTATATACGTGGTTACCAGGAAATGCTGCGAATTGACAAGGGATTCCGTCCGGGCGGGGAGTTGAACTCAAAACTCAGGGCAGATCGGGACTTCAGAAATCAGGACACTTGGAGGACAATTCGGGGACGCTCTTGGGCAATCCATGATGGAATTCTAGGGCACCCATTTACTGGATTTCAGATGTATAAGCGAATTGGCATTCATGCAGGTGTTAACACATTTCCCGATGCAGACTGGTAGACCTCGTCCCTTTATTAGCCAGAAAAATGTGCGACAGGCACTCGATTCTCTGGTTTATTCGACCCCTCATCTGGATACGCCTCTGCTATATCTTCTTTTGGTGGAGGAATTCCTGCTCAATCCAGATTTGCCAGCTATAGATAACCCCCGTGAGTACGCATTGGCTCACATTCTGGTTACGACGATTACGACAGAGTTTACCCGTCAACGACAAATTTTTAAGATAGCGCTACCTGAAATCGATCTCTCACGCGAAAATATCCGGATATTGATCGAGAATGATGCTAAATCTGCTTCAGCAGAAATGATCGGTTGGAGTTGGCTGTATCACCACTTTGTAAGGGTTGACCTGAACTTTTCACCGCAAGAATTCTGTGACCTTGTCCACATTGATGAGCGCACACTGCGGCGGTATCAGAACCATATTTCAAAACGACTCACAGTCTTATTGGCTGATGACGAGTGGCAAACACGCATTCTGCACCGAAAACGGCGTTTGTATAGCGAATTGCCTGTTTCTAACGTATTCCCGATTATGGGCAGAGCGGGCATTATTGGGAAGGTGCTCAAAACCCTTAACGAGTTACACTCGGCTCATTTTCAAATTATGGGTGTAAAAGGGATGGGGAAAACTGCACTCGTTACGAACGTTTTGCAGACTCAAATTGCCGCCGACAATGTCGATCAATTGATATGGATCGGCAGGCCGAGTTCACGTGAATTTGTCCGTCGCTTATTGTTAGAGCGACTTTTGCCACCACAATCACAAGTTGGGTTGCGCGAATTCCTTCAAATGCATAAGACTTTCATCGTTCTGGATGATGCGGAACTGCTCTATGAAGATATGGAAGGGCTGTATGAATTACTGAGTTTACTTAGTGATGCAGCGGTATTTATAACAAGCAATATTCACGCGCCTTTACTCAATACTTTTCGCACAGATTTGAAAGAATTAGATCGAGGCACGGCGTTCGACTTAATCCGTTATTTTTTCAACGCCGTGAATGACAATGAGCAAGTTGACGACGATATAGTTGACTTGATTCATAAGTATATTGGCGGCAATCCTCTGGCGTTGCAGCTAACCATATCTAACTGGTCACCAATAAATATCGACGCTCTTTCTTCCAACATTGGCCTGGATACAATTTTCAAGTATCTTTTTGAATCACTTGAAGATGACCTTAAATATGCCTGGATTGCATTCGCGATTGTTTCGCCCGGGGTAATTGACTATGGAGAGTTACGTCATATATGGACTCCGTATTTCACTCCACAAACCGTGGATCAATTACTCAGGCGGCATCTTCTCCAAAATGCTTCTGATCATGCGGGCAAATATTCTCTCATAGACTCAGCGTGCACTTACATACGCGAACGCTATGATAAGGATTTTCAACTACGCCAAATGGTCGAAACCTTAGTCGCAATGCTGGAGGAGAGCAACACAACAAATGTTATATATATTGAAAACATATTGACGAGCGACTGGCTAGGGATGGAACAGGCGAGAAGGAATCAATGGGTTGAAGCTTGGTGGAGAATAGGGTTATCGAATCATCATTGGTCAAATTGGTGTTCGCTGCTGGAAGCCAATGCCAAATCGGATGCACCAGAGATTGATCGCGCAATCGGATATGCATCCTGTTTACGACATCTGGGTGAAACAGCAGCAGCGCGAAACTATCTTCATCGATTAGTGGAGATTACGGGAGGAAAGGGTGATTTTAAGAATCAAGCCATCGCTATGACAGAGTTAGCTATTGTTGAACGACAAATGGGTGCATACGAAAGTGCAGATTCGTGGCTTGCCAGGGCAGAGCACACGGCTGATCGCTACAAGCTCGATTTCCTTTACGAGAAACTTGTTATCGAACAAGCACAAATAGCGGTCGATATCCAGGATATTGAACGCTTTGCTCAGTTAATAGCGCTTATGCCGCATAATCCCAGAGCCGAACTTTTAAAAAGTGAGATATTTTTGCTGATCGATGATATAGAATCCAGTAGGCATATTGCAGAAACCCTATTGCCATTACCCGAACTGGAATTCATCACGAGGGCACGCGTTCATGATATACTTGGACGAATTTATGAGAAATTGGGTGATTTGGAACAGGCGGAGGAGCATTTTTCCTGGTCGCTGATGATTATTGAAAAGAATGACGATTCATTTGCTATCGCGCGCGCGCAGACTAATCTGGGGAGCATATTGCTGCGTCTTAAACACTTTGAAGAGGCAGGCATATTACTCATAAATGCCGAAAACCAACAACTATTACTCCGAGATATGGTTGGATTAGCAACAACCCAACATAACCTGCGCCAGCTTGAAATTGCAATTGCCACTTCCTAGTTGACCGAATGCAAAAGTAGACTAGAATAGGTGTTAACATTGCACCTGTAGCTCAGTGGATAGAGCATCGGTCTTCGGAACCGGTGGTCGTGGGTTCGAATCCCTCCAGGTGCATATTCTTTTTGACTTTAAGCTGGTGGTATGGTCTCGCTTATCGCCGGCTTACAACGTAAGCACCAAACGGATACTTTAACCTAAGCGTAAATTGGTTTCTTTTTCATTTATCCCTTGAAGGTCAATTATGGAAATTAGTCCTAAACGGCGCGTGTTGTCTGGCATTCAACCATCTGGTAAATTGACCATCGGAAATTATTTAGGTGCGCTACGGCAATGGGTTGCGGAACAAGACACATTCGATTGTTATTTTTGCGTCGTCGATCTACATGCGATTACACTCCCTCAAGACCCCAAACAACTCCTAAGTAAAACGCGCGAAGTGGCAGCTTTATACCTCGCCTCTGGCCTTGATCCTGATAAAGTAACCATTTTTGTGCAATCACATGTTCCAGCACACGCTGAGCTAGCCTGGATACTGACCTGCCTTTCTCCTTTGGGATGGCTTAACAGGATGACACAATTCAAGGATAAGGCGGCAAAACAAAGCCAGGATTCAATAGGGGCGGGGTTATTGAATTACCCGATTTTGATGGCGGCGGATATATTGTTGTACCAAGCACATGCAGTTCCAGTTGGGGACGACCAGCGCCAACATCTGGAATTTACGCGCGATCTTGCCCAGCGATTCAATTCGCTTTATGGTGAGGCATTCACCATCCCTGAAGCGATGATTCCGCGAGAAGGGGCGCGCATCATGGGACTTGACAATCCGACTACCAAAATGAGCAAGAGTGAAGCTTCAGAACATCATGCTGTGTATTTATTAGATAATCCCGCTAAAGTTAAAAAAACTGTCATGAGAGCGACAACAGATTCCCACTCGGAAATTAAATTCAGCGATGAATCGGAACGCGCCGGTATTCAAAACCTCCTCACAATTTATCAGACCCTAACCAATACAAATCGCGATGAGATTGAGAGTGAATTTGAGGGTAGAGGCTATGGCGATCTAAAGAAAGCTGTTGTCATACAAATCAACGATCTCCTTTCGCCATTGCAAGCGCGTTACAATCAGATTATTGACGAACCCGACTACCTCGATGAAATTTTGGCTCAAGGTGCTGATAAAGCCAGTGAGATTGCAGAAGCTACCCTAGATAATGTCAAAACGAAAATCGGATTATTGGCTCGTAAGTCTTAAGAACGGCTTGACCCGGTATGCTATTGTTGTTAGAATGCATTGAATTGATTTTGGCCCCATTCGTCTAGAGGCCTAGGACGTAGCCCTCTCAAGGCTAAAACAGGAGTTCGAATCTCCTATGGGGCATAAATCGGTACTTTCCTTGAGGGAAGTACCTTTTTGATTCTCTCCCTGGTTGCTCGGAAGATCGTCATCCCCATACAGGCTAGTGCGTAGCACTAAATACCGATCTGCCCACGCTTTCAGCCGAAAATCCACGATTTGTCGTCTGTCGAGATCGTAGACGATATACTCAAAGAGCATATGCGCCATCTGCTGACGATCCTCGTCCCTACTGCTTTCCCACAGTTCGATGATTTGATTCACGATGTTCAGGCACATGCGGAGTTCAACGGATGCCTTTTGGGTTTCCGAGGTGCGTGCCTGCCAGTGGGCAATCTCACGCTCATTGGCCTCCTTAATTTTCGCGTACTCTTCGCGGGACATATCCCCGTCGAGAAACACGCTTTTCGCGGCTTCTATGCGCCGCCTGGACTTGGCGATAGCCTTCTCTTTCTCCTTTTCTAAATCGGCATTGTGCATACCGTCGCCATGTTCGGACTGAATGGCGAGTTCAACGAACATCTGGAACGATTCTTCTTTGAGCGTAAGCTGCTCAATCAATAAGCGTAATTCCTGCTCAATAATGCCGATCCGCACCGAACGGGTGTGGCTGCCGCAGGTCACGCCTTCGGCATGGCGGTATCGAAGTTCACCGCGTTTGTTATGCCCGCTGAGACGGGTGCGAAGTCTAGGGTCTTGCTGTTGCTCTGCCGCCCGCTCACAATGGGCGCAATAGAGTAACCGCGCGAGCATGAACGGATGCGCTTTTCTGACCGAGCCGCGCGGACGCTTCGTTTCGCTGCGCTTCTCCTGCACTACCGCTACCCGTCGCAGCAATTCCACGCTGAACACAGCGCGTCCGGTATCGTTAAAAATCGCTGTTGGGTTGTCGATCAGGCTGGCGTTTTGGTCTTTCGCCCGCCCATCGGTGTTCACATCGCATGATAATTTTGCCGAGTTTGCCCTAGTGCTGATGTTGATCGCGGCTACGTGCGGAAAAATGGCCCATGAAATCATTGAGTTACAGAAATTGGAAATAGGAGAAGTTGCGGAGCCATTTGAACCTGGAAAAGTGGGCAGCAGCAGAATGCCACAAAAACGCAATCCGATGATTTGTGAAGCCATTGAGTCAATTGCACGCTTAACTCGTGCGCAAACTGTTACCTCAATTGACGCCACGCATCATGGACATGAACGGGATTGGGCGAGTTTTCAAATGGAATGGTCGTATCTCCAGGGCAATCGCATCAAAATAGGAGATAGGGAATAATCAGGGTCAATGGAATCAAGGATTGACCCCAATGAATGAAGTTCCAGTCAGTTTAGAAGCATGTTTTGGTGATTTACCAGACCCGCGTGTGGTGGGGCGGTGTGACCACAAGCTGCTCGAGATAGTTATTATTGCGATTTGTGCGGTCATCACAGGTGCGGACTCGTGGGTGGAAGTGGAAACGTTTGGGCAGCGGAAACGGGGATGGTTAGCCACGTTTCTAGAGTTACCCAATGGTATTCCAACGCATGACACCTTCGGACGGGTGTTTGCAGCACTGGATGCCCAGGCCTTTCAAGCTGGATTTGCCCGTTGGATTGAAGGCGTATTCGTAGCAATGCGGGGGCAAGTCGTGGCGCTAGACGGAAAAACCGTGCGGGGCAGCCATGATAAAACTATCGGTAAGAACGCTATTCACATGGTCAGCGCGTGGGCGAGTGAGCTAGGAATTGTCTTAGGTCAACGCAAAGTGGAGGCGAAAAGCAACGAAATCACCGCTATCCCCGAACTGCTGCGCCTGCTGGATGTGGCGGGCTGTATTGTGACGATTGATGCGATGGGCTGTCAGACCGCGATTGCTCAAGCCATCCGCGACGAAAAAGCCGACTATGTACTGCGGGTGAAAGACAATCAGGGGCATTTGCATCAAGACCTACAAGATTGGTTTGCCTATGCCGACCAGCGACAGTTTGCCGACATGACACATACCTACGCCGAAACCATCAACAAAAACCACGGACGGATCGAAATTCGCCGTTGTTGGGCGATTGCTGATCCCGTCGCCTTTGAGTACATTCCGTCACTATGAAGGGTGGGTCGATTTGCAGACATTGGTGCGCGTGCAACGTGAACGTCGGTTTGCCGACAGAGCTGAAGGCGAAACCGCCTACTACATCACGAGTCTGCCCCATGATGCGACCCGTTTGCTCCATGCTATCCGTTGTCATTGGGCAATTGAAAACCAATTTCATTGGGTGCTAGATATGATCTTTGGCGAAGATGACTCGCGTATTCGCGCCGGAGACAGCCCGCAAAACATGGCTGTTTTACGCCATTTAGCCCTCAATATTCTCAAGAAAGACAAATCGAGAGGGAGTTTGCGCCAGAAACGCTATGCCGCCGCCCTTGATGAGGCGTTCTTGACTCATTTGCTCGCCCTGGTCGTATCTACCTGAAGTTTGCGTTATGGCGCACGGCGCCTTAAAACTTACGATCCGCGTCATGAGCGGCTTAAAAGTTTATCCGGAACGAATGATACAAAATCTCGAAATATCTCTAGGGTCGATTTTAGCAGAACGGATTATGCTAATAGGCACATGAGGCGATTTACGAGATCGCGATGAAGTCATTCGAAGAGCAGCGCTCGTTTGCAGAACTTCTGAATGAGTCGATTCTTGCATCAAGTTATTTGAGTGTCCAGGAAATCGACAAACTATTAGACCCCAGACAATATACGGGGTTGGCGTCTTTATATGTTGCCCGCGATTCCCGATGACGCGGGCAGTAGCACTGCATGGTGGTGTTCGTTAGGCTAAAGTGTCATACATTAATTACTCGTGATAATGACTCTTATCACGAAGTAATTTGATGAACGTGTTTAGAGCCTCCGATTGGCACGCAAATTAGATCACCTTGATAATATGGTTCAAAGCACGATAAACTTAACTCAACGGGCATCTACAAGGAATGGAATAATGTCGGCTTCTCGAACCAGAGTACAACCTATGGAATTCCGCCAACAAGAAGTTGGCTACGTAATGGAACGCTGGCGGGCTTCTGACTCCTGCTCGCTGGTTGGCGTTGGCAGTGTTGGAAAGTCTAACTTACTCCAACACCTTTCAGAACCCACTGTTCAAACTTTTTACATGAAGGACGTCGCAGGCGGAAAGTCGCTTAAGTCAATCATCATTGATCCCAGTATGTTGGGGCCGCTGCCCACCGGTACGCCAGAAACTGAACAAATTCGATGCTGGGCGGGATATGAACTCATGATGCATCGAATGTTTTTGGCATTTTATCCATTTGAGGGCTATCTGGAAGGTGATGACATTCGGGTCTTTTACGAAACCTATCAGGGGCTACAGGACGGCACAAACCCACTGTATGCTTACATGGGCTTGCGTTATTTTGAACTAGGACTCGAGCTTTTCATGAAACGCGGCATTCAAATCGTTTTTATGTTCGATGAATTCGAGGAGATGCTTAAACAACTGCCGGTAAAGTTCTTTTTGACGTTACGCGGATTGCGGGATGCGAACAAAAAGCAGTTGTCTTATTTAACCTTTACCCGTGCTCCGTTACCAGAGGTCACGGATCGCCTGAACATTGATGCACTGGAAATTGAGCCGTTTCTGGAATTGTTTACTGACAATATCATCTATGTAGGGCCTTATAGCGATACAGACGCGAGAAACATGCTTCAAGACCTCGTAAAGCGCAACAATAAGAAGTATGACGCTTACACGCTTGATTTCCTCCTCTGGGCTACGGGCAGATACGCAGGCTTGATGCGATCCGGTTTCCGGGCGCTGGATTCACTTGGTGTACTAGAACCCAATGCTGTCATGACTATGAGCGACCAAATTGTCCGCGACCTGGCGTCAAAACGATCCGTCAGAATTGAGTGCAAAACAATTTGGACAAGCCTGAGCACAAAAGAACGCATTCTAGTTAAAGAATTTACTAGTCTTAAGCCAAATATCGATCCGAATGACTTTGATACACAGCAGATTTTTGCCTTGTTGCAGCAGAAAAAACTACTGAGTGTCCAGGCGAATCGGGTCATTATCGAACCACCAGTATTTCACTCTTTTGTGCTCAACAACCCGGACGACGAACCAGACTAGGCCAAAGAAAGCGGATTGTTGTTTTCGTGGATTATCTGCGACCAATCGGAACCCATCAAAACACAACCAATGTGTCAAATTCGAGATTCATTTGCAGCATTGGTTGCGTCGATTCCAGAGAAGATGTTCGCAACTTTCTTGAACATTGCCGCCAGGAAATGCCGGATGCCTCGCATCATGCTTATGCATTCCGGATCGGCTATGCAAACAGTATAACTGAAGGAATGAGCGACGATGGAGAGCCGTCTGGGACTGCTGGGCGGCCTATATTAGCCGTCTTGCGCGGCGTGGATATAGGCGACACCATCATAGTTGTAACCCGTTACTTCGGCGGAACGAAACTCGGCACTGGTGGGCTTGTTCGCGCGTATACAGAGGCCGCGAAAATCGGCCTCCTCGACCTCAAAACTGAGCGCAAAATCCTAAAGAGCTTATTGGGTATCGAACTCCCCTACCCCCTTTATGAAAAAGTTATCCGCGTAATTCGCAAGTATGAAGGTGAAACTGAAGAAGAGACGTTCGGCGTGAACGTTACCATCATACTCAACATGCCACAAAAAAATGTACCGGAATTCCAGCGAGAACTAACTGACATTACCTCAGGGCAAATAGCTGCTGTCGTGCTCGATTAGCGATCGTAATCTAAAGAGTTTGCAATGGCGATTCGAACTTCCCTCAAAACAGGATCCTGCGAATCCAATGCTTCTGCCCTACTCAAAAATGCTTTTGCCTCTTCGTCCTGTCCGTCTTCAAAAAGGAATTGACCGGTTAAGGCCAACAGCGGTACATAATTCTTGTTTTTGACAAGCCCTTTATTTAGACACTCAAACGCTAATTCGTTCTCACCCGCTCGCCATAGGGCTTTTCCTAGATTGGTTGCCACCTGCGGGTTGTCAGGAAGTGCCGTTTGACCGTCCAACAAAACATCCAATGCATCTGAGACTTCATCAAAATGCAGATAAGCATTTGCCAGAATTATGTAGAGGTCTGCAAAGGACGGCGCTTTTTCCATCGCCTCTTCCAGAAAATCCATGTTCTCTTCTGACAGTTCACCACCGGCATTAACTAGATCCGTAATCTCACCTAGTTGTTGCTCGAAGTTGGGATCTTCTGCAGTCAGGGTGAGCCGTTCAATATCGGCCACAGTTTGTGGATCGGATTTTGCAAGATTCGTGGCGAGATCAAGTTCGCCTAATGCGGAATCGATTTCCTCGGCCAGCAAATAGATCATAGCTAGATTTAGATGCAGGTCAACCCTATCAGGATGGCTAACGACAGCATCAGACAGGATTTTAATTCCATCTGATAAATCCTGTAAAGCATACATGCCATCAATCGCATTCCGCACAAAGTTCCCCGACGGATCGCTTTGCACCAACTGTTCAAATTCCGCCCATAAACGCTCATCCTCAAGATCAAGCAGATTAAGCACTACATGAGCGCGAAGTTCCAGATTGGTGGGTTCAAGTTTTAAGGCTTCAAGATTCGCAGCAACTGCTTCCTGAAGTAGTCCGTCATCACCAGTTTTTTGCTCGTCAATCAGGACATATTGTTCTGTAAATGATCTGCCACTCGCTGAAGTTCGTTGTGCACCAGGAGTAATGGCAATATTGCTAGCATCAAAAGCCAACAGTAAATCCGCATATCGACTATACAGAAAAGGAGATGATATTCGTGATTGAATCGCGCTTTGATACGCATTCAGTGCCGCTCCCTGCTCACCCCCTAACCAAAATATTTCGGCCAGAGCCAGCCAGACTGCCACGTTCTGCGGAGTGTCTTCGACAGCTTTTTCTAAAATATAAAAGGCACTGACACTCTCGCCTGCCCGAAATAAAGCAACAGCAATTGTTACAGCATACTCTGGCTCAGCGAATAATTTCGACTCCAATTTAAGAATATAGTCTGGAAAAGGATTGAATAAGGGTTGATATAAACGAGACAAAAGCCGTACAGCCGCGTTCGCTACAATCCAGGCACCCAAGCCCTTGTTCAACTCTTCTGCAAGTGACAATAATTGCAGGAAATCAGCGCTGATTTCCTGCTCACTCCAAGATTTCCCGGCCAAGGTGAAATAAACGCTTCGCTCCCATGCAAATACGGTTTTGATAGTCTTCTCAAGAGCGGAGATATCCCAACTTGCCGTTGTGTCATAGAGTGGCACAATCGGATTAGGTCGTCCAGCATTCAATTCTTCCGCTATGTCAGCGGCGATTTGGGGCAAAATTGTAACCAGATGCGAGAGATTTTCGGCTCCCCAGGTTTTCTTAAATATTTGCTCTGAGTCATCGGCAAAATCGTTTTCGACGTTGAGCGTTAGTGATACGTGGCCGCCATTTCGACTGTACTCACCCCAAATTGCCGCATTTTCGTCAAGTCCGTCGAGTTCCCAATCATCGACGCCAAATTGGGAGTCATGTGCAGTCCATGTAAAATCATTAGTCCCCTCTTCAATCGGAGCTAATAGACGATAAACGCGAATTGAGGGCCAACGCTCAAGTAAATAGGCTAATAGATTAGCTACTCCCATTGCAATTTCGGATTCGTCGTCACTTTGAACAGGCCACATGCCGATGCGAAATTGCAGTGGGCTTTCAGCCAGGGTTGTGGTTTGACTCGATAACTGACCGAAAATCGCAGAAACGGATTGGACTTGTCCTGCGGATTTCTGTCCCATTAACCGAGTAGCTAATAAATGCATGTTATTTCTCCAGCATGTGGGCCGACCAATGCAAAATACCCGTACTCATTTATAACGCTTACAGTAGGAATAAACGAAATTCAGTCTGTTGAAGTTAGCTTGGGCGATAGCGGTCAATCAAGTTCAGGAAACTGTGAACCGAAACGGGTTTTTTTACATATTCGTTGCAACCAGCCGCCTCATACTGATCAGCATACAGGGTGTCGTAAGAAGTGATTGCGATAATCGGCTCTGTGACACCCTTGCCACGAAGCATACGAGCTAGCTCAAGCCCAGTGATGCTGTAATTCCCCAGATGCAGATCAATTACAATCAAGTCACTCGATCCAACGCGGATTTCGGATAGTGCAGTATCTGCATCGAAATAGGTAACCAGTTCGTCTTTACTCATATTGCAAATCCGCTCTAACAGCGCGATATTAGCAACATTATCCTCAACATAGACAATACGCATAATTAGTGCCTGATCCTGCTACAAAAAATTAACGCCCCATTATCATATAATAACAGGGCGTCACGAGGCAATATAGAACCAATACTTAAAGATTAACCGACGACAGGAATTGTGCTCCCATCACCTTGCAAAAGTACCTGGGATGCTAAGACCCATCCAAAACCAAGCGATGTATTCAGTTGTAACCAGGTCGAGTCCGCGGTACGGGCGACGACTGGAACCTGGATTGGGCCGACTAAAGTGCCAATAGCCCCAAAATTTGTTCCGGGGGCGGCGTAAACGGTTACTGAAGAAGACACGATTGCAATTGGTGTGGAAAGAGTTCCAACAGCGGCATGAATAACCGGTACTGAAGCCATACTTCCCCGGAAAATCACGAAATCGTTGTTCACCCAACCCTGCCCGAAAGGCCCGCTTACGAGGAGCCAGACGCCATCTTCCGCTTTTCCAAGTACCGGCAATTCCGTGCCGCCGGAAAGCGTAGTCACCGTTGAAAACTGTGCTCCTGGGCCGCTGCGAATATTCAGGAACCCTGTATTAATTACGATGTGGGGAACATCCAGACCAAATGTCGCAGGAACAGATGGAATTACGACTCCAGTGTCGGTTGTTGTTGACGGTACAGCAACCGACGCAGTTGTAACAGAAGCTAGTTGGCTTTCATCGAGTTGGTCGGTTGGTGTACCGGTTCGCGGCAAAGTCGAGCTAAATGGAACCCAACCGCGAGTACCATCGCCCAACTCAATTTCTACAAAGTGCGAGTCTTTGCTGATATTGACCAGAAAACCTTCTTGTCCTTGAGACAAAACCGGTAAATTATTGCCACTCCCGTTAGGCGCATCAGTAAGCGATGTTGCGTTAGCTGTGATTACTAATACAGAACCGGCAGCGCGCGAAAGACGGATCTTAGCCTTTGGTGCCTCAATCCATCCTACACCCAAATCTGCGACTTCAATGGCGATCCAGGGAACACCTTTTTTATCGCCAGCATTTCCCAAAATGGGGTAATCGAATGTGTCATCGCGGAAAATCGTCCCTAAAGTGGGTGCACCATCGAAAGGTTGAGTGCGCAGATTTACAGCTTCGACATTTAACACAGCACGATAGCGTTCACCTGGAACTACCGTCGTGACCTTCCCATTACCCAAATCGAGGCGAATTCTCCCAGAGGATGTAACCGGCACAGTTGATGCGATAGTAGCTGTCGTGGGTGCCGGTAAACCGCCCCCTTGACCAAGTCCAATTGTTGTGGCTGTATAAGGTAAGGCTGAAGCCACTTGGGTCATCGATACTACGGGAACATTATCAAAACTCCCGCGGGGTACTGTAAACTGCACATTGACCCAACCAACCCCAATAACGGTGGAAACCTGGAACCACACATTATCGGAAGCGCGCGCCAGTACAGGTAATTCAGTACCGCCCACGACAGTTATAAGGGCTGGATACTGTATTCCAGGGCCGCTGCGAACATTCAAAAAACTTGAATTAACTACAAGTCGCGGCGCGACAAACTGTACTTGTTGCGCTGGTGCAGCCGACGCTACCTGTCCCCAAGCCATAATGCCTAGAGAAAAAACGATGAGGAGCGTTACCGAAAGTAATTTTGACCGACTTTTCATTGTTTATCTCCTGTATTGACGTTTGAGGCTTTGGGCAAGCTGCCAACTGTCTATATAAAATCATCTACGCAATTAAACCATTTAAAAGTATAAATGAAAAATCAAATTGCGCTTTAGAAGCCCCTAGAATAAATATAAGTATAGATCGACATAAAAATTACCGCTAGCAAAGTAGAAGTTTCGTGACAGAGGTTAACTTTTAAGCGAAGAACGGAACTAATTTGTGCCAGACTTCAAAACCAGAATACTCACTATTGCGAGTGCACGAAAGCGCGCTATGATGAAACACGATTTTTAGGGTGTGGAGCGTGTGTAGTGCAAAGAAAGAATACATATCCCGGTGACAATACTGCCAACCGGAAGTTCTACCTTAGTCAACAAATGTATCTTCATATGCGAAATTATGGCTATGAATTCATTGATCTCCCGATTATCGAACCGGCTGAGTTGTTTCTCGTTAAAGCTGGGGATCAGATTGTTAATAAGCTCTTCACCTTCGAGCATCGAGGTTCAGAGTTAGCACTCCGCCCAGAATTCACAGCATCGGCAGCTTATCACTATGCCAACCAACATCCTGAAAACGCTCCGATAAACCGGTGGCAGTTCAGTGGATACATATTTAAGGATGATCCATTTGATGTTGAGAGTAACCGTCAGCAATTTAGCGTGGGCGCTGAAATATTCGGTCTGAGCGGCGTTTTGGCCGACGCTGAGATTATCGGTATGGCTGCGCTGGGGTTATTGAAACAAAACATCTCTAGCCTCAAAATTGTATTAGGACACATTGGTTTGCTGCGCAGTGTGCTCGCCCGGTTCCAACTCGATTATCGCACTGAGCATTTTCTCTTGAGTCATCTCCAGGATTTAAAAAATCCGTCACGTGGGCGGAACTTTGTTGTTGAGCAAATTGAGAAGCTGTTTCTATACCTACCCATAGCGGGCAAATTGCCCAATACGCAGACAGAATCTGAGATTCAGCCGATATTTGATCTTATGCTTGAAACCACGGGCAATGATTTGATTATGGGAGGGCGAACTAGGCAGGATATTTCTCTCCGCTTGTACCAAAAATACCGACGTTCACTAGAGCGGAGTCAGATCATTGCCACAATCGACTTCCTGGTCGAATGGGGACAAATTATCGGCACACCAGATGAAGCCTTTTCTGCAATCCAAGCGTTAATTCCTCCCGATGATCTTGTTTCACATGAGATATTGACTGACTGGAAAACCCTGATTGACCTTTTGGGGATTTATGGGGTCACTACGAATCAGATAAACATACAGCCCAGCCTTGTGCGCTCTTGGGATTACTACAGCGGAATTCTCTTTGAATTACGCACACTCAGCGGAGTGCATCTGGGTGGCGGCGGGCGCTATGACGAGTTGGGGAAACTATTAGGCGGAAAACAGCGTGTCCCGGCTGTTGGTTTTGCTTATTATATTGATGAGCTTATAAAGGTTGGGTCAGTTGATAAAGAAGTACAGCCGCAAAGACTTGTTGTGATAGCGTCCCCTGAATCCGAGCAAGGTGCAGTTCGTTGGGCAAACCAACTGCGCCAAAGTGATTTCGACGTTCAAATACTGCCAGAATATGCTCCTGATTTGCCCACATACGGGTATTTGCTTGCTCAAGCGGACGCTACCGTGCGCTATAGAGACCAATCATACACTTTTGACAATTTTGATATCCTAATTAATGAATTGAAGCGAATCGAATCATGACAGCCAATCTCGTTACGCTAGCTTTGCCTAGCAAAGGCGCAATTGCGGAGCCAACTCTAACTTTTTTACGTGATTGTGGTTTGAAAGTCGATAAACCAAATCAAAGGCAGTATATCGGCTATTTACCAGCAATTTCAGAAATGCAGGTGCTTTTCCAACGTGTATCGGACATCCTTTACAAAGTAGCCGATGGTACTGCCCAAATAGGCATTACTGGATTGGATATTGTCCGTGAAAACCCAAATGAAAACCTGATCGTTATTCATGATCGGCTCGGTTATGGGCAATGTAGTTTGGTGGTGGCGATTCCCGAAACCTGGGTTGACGTTGAAAACATGACCGACTTAATGGACGTTGCACTTGATTTCCGAGGGCAAAAAATGCGCAATTTGCGCATTGCCACAAAATACCCAACTCTTACGAGGCAATTCCTGCACAATCAAGGCCTGCATCATTTTACTTTAGTGAAAGCAGAAGGCGCGATTGAAGCGGCTCCTACATTGGGGTATGCAGACATAATTGTCGACCTCACCCAGACTGGAACCACGCTTCGCGAAAACCATCTTAAAATATTGACTGACGGAATTCTTGTTGAATCACAGGCTTGTCTAATTGGAAATCGCAATGCTCTCAAAAATAATGAGCGTGTCCGAGACACTGTTCGCATGTTTTTAGAATACATCGACGCCGCGATGCATGGGCATAATTACTTCCAGATTATTGCGAATATCAAAGGCGATAATGCCGAAGAAGTGGCGCATAAGGTGACGCTGAATCCATTAACAAGGGGGCTTCAAGGGCCGACAATAGCACCTATCTATAGTAGTAATGGTACAGCAGAAGCCGATGGGCTTTGGTATACGGCAACTATTATCACGAATGGCAAAGACCTTTTAAATGCAGTTCAACATCTTCGCTCCATCGGTGGGACTCAGACGATTGTCACGCCAGTCCGTTATATATTTATGGAGGTCTCGTCGAGTTTTGCGCGTCTGCTTGAAGCATTGCAGCTACACGATTGATTGATTGATCTCATCCAGAATAAGGTCGATCTGGCTTCGCTTACCATTGCTTTCGCATCCCATCTCAATGGACATTACGAGACCCAGTAAACTAATCTCTGGTGTGAATTTCTGTTGGTCGGTCAAATTCATAGTCAAAAATGGACAACAGAATAATGCGCACTTTAAATATGTTCGCCAATCGGATCGCAACTGCTCATTTTTCTTAAGCATGTGTAACAGCGGCGTTATTACTCGATCTATTTTGCTTCTCAAGAACATCAGTCTTATCGGATGTAACCGATAGTCATGTTCAACAATCCACTTATCATCGGCTGTTTGTAAACGAATATGTGTGTCTCTGGCCTTATCTGCCGGAAAATACATCCACATGGCGAAAATATTGTGAAACAATGGCTTCACAATATCAAGCAACGGATCATGCCGTCCTGCAAATGCTGGATCAAAATACAGTAGTGATGGCGGGATAGCATTCGCTTCAAAAAAAACGTTGCCGTTATGAGCATCCCCGTGTCCAATCACAGAAATCCCAGACTGCAAAGGATTAAGCAGATGGATAGCATTTAAAATCATCTCGTCGAGATTCTGTGCATAAAATTGGCCATTTATCTGCCATTTAACCTGGCGAATGCTGTGCATATTGAATTCCCCAGACGGCAATTTTATGTGATGCGAATCGCCATTTTGACCGGGTAACGCACCATAAAACCGCTCAAGCCGGCCACCCACCAAACGATGAAAAAAAAGCTGATGGATTGGAGCCAAAGCCGCATCGTTAGCATCCTGGAACGCAATTGTTTCTTGATAGTATTGGAACAATAAGTCATCGGCGTGATTCTGAGCTTCAGTCAGAGCATCAAAATAGGTTTTGTCGCCATTCTCAATATCCCACGCCACATCAAAAACCGAAGGTGCTGTGATAACCTCGTAAATAAGGAGTTGTTTTCCGGCTTCAGTCGAGCTAAATACTGGCTGAATAACGGGGTAACCGGCATCCGCTAAGCGCCGCGCATTATAATATTCCGCGATAACAGTGTCAGGTTCGGCGTGGGTCTTGAAGAACAACTTTTTTTCGTCATCGAGTGTCAAAAAGCCATTAAATGAATTCAGGGAAACTGCTAAGGGACGCAATTCAACAGTACGCACAGGAAGTGCGAAAGTGTCGCGGATGAAATTGACTAATAATTGCTCTGCTGCGGATTTGTCCCGAAACTGCATGGTTTGAATCTGATAAAGTATGTCATCAGTCATAAAAGTACCGCATATAGATATGTTTTTAGACTCATTTCAGTTGACAATGAATGACGGACGGTGATGATTATCCCAACGAATATCGGGGATTAACACATTCTTCTTGTGAAGTATACGCACTTTATGCCCGGACAAATCTTGCAGCATCTTCTGAATAATTACTTCGATGTTCTGTGTTGGTTGGTATCCAAGTTCGAGTAGATGATTGTGATCCGGATTGAAATAATGGTGTTCAAGTTCTTTTCGAGGGTTATCGTAATGAGCAATGTCTACCTGGATGCCGTGGTTCAGGGCAACCTTCTGCACCATGTACGCCAATTCTTCAATGGCATAGCAGTCTTCGAACTGGTTGAATATCCGATATTCGCGTTGTTGCGGGGGATTCTCAATTGCGATAGTTAAACATTGCATGGAGTCAACAAGGGGCAAAAAGCCTCGTTTTTGACCGCCCGCACCGTACAAGGTAAGGGGATGCCCAATTATAGCCTCACAACAAAATCGATTCACAACCGTCCCAAAACATTGGTCAAAATCTAACCGGGTTTGCAACCTCGGATCGTTGCCCATACCATCAGTATATGTGCCAAACACAACACCCTGCATAATGTCAGTTGCTTTTAATCCCCAGACTTTGCAAGCAAACATTGTATTATTTGAATCGTGAACTTTGCTCCAATGATAGAAACTTCCCGCCTGTCGAGGGAATGGCAAATAATCTTTGCGCCCGCGAAATTCAACCTCGAAAAACCCCTCGGGTATATCAATATCAGGCGTGCCATATTCGCCCATCGTTCCGAGCTTAATAAGATGTGCATCCGGGCAAGTTTCTTTGATCGCCCAGAGCAGATTAAGGCTGCCGATGACATTGTTTTGTTGGGTAAAACTTGCGTGTTGTTGGTCAATCATCGAGTAAGCCGCAGACGGCATCTCAGCCAGATGCACAATGGCATCTGGTCGAAACTCTTTGAGAAAATCACGTAGAAATTCATAATTCAGCATGTCACCCTTTCGGAAAATTACATCTTGCTTGTAGTATTTCCGAAAGGCATCTAATCTGTCATCAATACTAGACACTGGTATTGCGCTGTAACTACCCATTTCCTCTACCCAATGGCGACGTAGAAACAGATCGGCCCCCGCAATTTGATGACCACGCGCCGCAAGGTGTTGGGCGAGCGGCCATCCCAAATAGCCGTCGATACCGGCTATAAATATATTCACGAAATTTCTCCGTTAGCGGATGCGATGCGCTTATTGACCAATAGCATCGTGAGCAGGCTGAAATGCTGAGAGGTATCCTTGGACTGCAAGTAATTCAGCGTTGAGAATGCTGCATCCAGCCGCACCGCGAATGGTGTTATGAGAGAGCGCAACAAACTTGTAATCTAAAATCGGGCACTCCCGCAGTCGCCCGATGGAAGTGCTCATACCCCGACCCGCATTACGATCTCGGCGGCTTTGCGGGCGATCAATTTGTGGCAAATATACAACCGGGTGTTCAGGAGCGCTGGGCAAGTTTGGCACCGGGTCTAAACCTCTGAATGACTGCCAGGATTCAATTATTTCGTTAGCACTCGGATTGTTTTCTAGGGCAATAGATATATTGACCAGATGCCCATCGACCACAGGGGCACGGTTACAGGAAGCTCCAATTTTTGCGTCTAGCCACTCGACTTGCTGCTGGTTTAAGTTGCCTAAAATACGTAGCGTCTCGGTTTCAAGCTTCTGCTCATCGCCACTCACGTAGGGGATCATATTATCCAGTATATCGAGTGAAGCCACTCCTGGATACCCGGCTCCGCTAACGGCCTGTGCGCTCACAATATGGATTTTCTTTACCCCAAATTTGCGAAGCGGTGCTAACGCCATCACGACAGGCATTGCCGTGCAGTTTGAATTGGCTACCAGTGCACCCGTTGTCCATCCGCGCTGCGCTCTTTGAACATCGATCAGTCGAACATGGTCCGAATTCGCTTCGGGCAGCAGCAATGGTACATCTTCAACCATGCGGTTAGCTGACGCATTCGTGCAAACGACGTGACCAGCCGCCGCAAGTTCGAATTCGCGCGTTTCGGCAGCTTCTTTCGGCAACGCCGAGAAAATTAAGGGTGATTCAAATTCGTCTTCCAACGCTTTAATGGTTAACGATGATATTGAATCGGGGGGAGCACCATCTAAAACCCAATTGGTAATTTCCCCATAAGGTTGTCTGGCGCTACGGCTGGAACCAATCACCTCAGCGACACGAAACCAGGGATGATTTTCCAGCAGTTGTACAAATCGTTGCCCGACGGCTCCCGTCGCACCAAGTATGGCAACATCTAGTTTTTGCATTTTTGATTCCCTCTATTTCCGCTTACAAACCAACCGAATCGCGTACTGCCTTGACGGCAGGATATGAACCAAGCATTTTGACAAACGACGCCTGCTGCAATAATCGTGCAAGAGCTTCCTGGCATACAGCGTCTTGCCAATGTCCTTCAAAATCCAGATAAAATATAGGCTCCCAGGGACGGTTACGACGTGGCCGGGATTCAATCTTCGTCAAATTTAAACCGCGCGTCGCAAATTCACCCAGGCAATGGTACAGCGCCGCCGGAGTATTTCGGGTCGCGAATACCAATGAGGTTTTATTATATTCTCCGCGCGGCGGATCGTCAGGCCCCAAGATAAAGAATCTCGTGAAATTGAAAGAAACGTCTTCGATTTCTGTTGCCAAGACATCGAGTTTATAAAGTTTGCCCGCGAGTTCACTGGCAATCGCAGCCGTATTTTGAATTAGATCAGTTGATAAGTCCGCAGCCGAACCTGCTGTATCATACCAGGGCATTGGCTTCATGCCATTACGCCGGATAAAAAGGTCACATTGTGCGAGAGCCTGGGGATGTGATCTAACGAAGTTAATGTCTTCGAGTCGATTACCTGGATTAGTGAGGAGCGCATGATGAACATGCAAAACAACGTCTGCCTGGATGCGTAAATCCGAATCCATCAGGAGTTCGTAAGCTTGGCTAACCGCTCCTGCAAGTGCATTTTCAATTGGAAGGATCCCGTATTTCACTTCACCGGATTGCAACTTGGCAAATAAATCATTTAACGTAGGACACGGATAAACATCAACGGTATCACCAAAGTGCTGGCGTATTGCCTGTTCAGAATAGGCACCGTGAATTCCTTGGAATGCGATTGTTTCAGGCAAGATTTAGCTCACTTTAGATTCGAGATAGAGGACCTCAACAGGAGCAATATACTAGCATAGGTGATTATACCCGTCAATCAATTTGACATTCAGTGCCAATGAATGATAGACTTTTTTTGAGACGATCATTTGAAATATTCTATGAGAGCACGGGTAAATGCAAGACACCCGACGACATATCCTCGATATTCTTAAAGAACACGGTGAAGCTACAGTTGACGATATTGTGATCGAACTCCAGAAGCGACGGGGAAATATCACACCCGTGACCGTTCGCCATCACTTAACGCGCTTGCAGGGCGAAAACTTAATTACAACACCTCAATTGCGTCATCGTAGTGCGCCAGGGCGACCCCAACACATTTACATGTTAACTGAGCAGGCGCTCGATCATTTTCCGAATAATTATCAACCCCTGGCTACTAAGCTGCTCGAACGCTTGTGTGAAACGCTCCCTCCTAAACAGGTTAATGTTATTTTGGAGGGAGTCGCTGACCAAATGGCAAGAGAAGCCCTTATTCCTGCCACTTCGTTACCAGAACGGTTAGATTGTGTCGTGACCTATCTGAATACCCACGGCTACAACGCGCAATGGGAAAAGCAGGCCGAAGGATATGTGCTACGAACTAACAACTGCCCATATCATCACGTTGCTGAAACTACCCAATCCCTGTGCGAGATGGATATGCGATTAATTGCCTCGCTTTTGGGAGGTGTTGTTCCACGATTGTTGGAACGCATGTCAGCGGGAGGAGCAAGCTGCGCGTACTTAATCCCCTCGTCGTCTGAATGAAGCGTTAGTATTATTGCTAATCATTGTCTGTTTTATTGACGTTCCGGTTAGCCAGTGCTAAAATGTAAATTATACAAATTGCAGAGAATCTCAGGAGATAAAACGCTCATGACCGTCATCGAACAAGATAGTATCGAGACCTCAACCATCGAAACATTGCCGATCCTGTCGGTTTCTTCATCTGCTGTCCAGGTTATTCGGACTTTGCTGGAACAGCGGCAAATCCCGAATCATGCATTACGGGTGTTTGTGTCTGGCGGCGGCTGTTCCGGAATGCAATATGGCATGGCTTTCGAAGAATCTCCCCGTGACTTTGACAAAGTTGTTGCTGTTGATGGCGTTCGTTTGATTGTCGATCCGACCAGTATGATGTATCTCCAGGGTGCGACCATTGATTATGTTGACAGTTTGATGGGTGGTGGATTTCGCATCGAAAACCCGAACGCAGTATCAAGCTGCGGTTGCGGGAACTCTTTCCGCACCAGTAATGACAGCGGGGAAAGTGAAGCTGGTTGCTCTAGTTGCAGTCACTAGCCCTGGAATGACACTAAAAAAGACCCTTTTTAAGGGTCTTTTTGTTAGCTTAGCGACGGTATGAGCTAATAACTAAGCCCAGCAATCCGAGACCACCTAATATCAGAATGGGAGCTAGTGGCGGTAAACCTTCGGTTGCTGAAAAAATCAGGCTGCTTGGAACCAGGGTTGGAGTTACTAAAGTGGATGTATTTGCCCGCAGGGCTGAATCTGGGGCAACGGGCGGAACATCTGGTGGATAAGTAAAGGTTGGCAGCACGGGATTGCCACCCGATGATCCGTTAGTTTGGGGGACAATTGCCGTATTATTTCCTGATTCAAGCGGAAGAGGGATAATTTGAGAGGCTGCGGTTGCGGTCAGGATGCCACCAGGTGTTTGGGTAATTGCCTGTTGCGTGTCCGTCGCAGCAACAAATGTACCGTTGGCGGTTGGAAGGGCATTATCGCTTAAGTCTACAATTTTGCTCTTATCCCCTGTAATCGTAACGAGTTCATCAAAAACCCAGCCAGTACCACTCGCTGACTTGTCATATTGAAACTGATACCAGCGATAATAGCGTCCGATCACAGGATATACATCCCCTGCCCTGATTGTGCCAAGAAGCTCGGCGTTAGGATCCGCCTCAGCACGCACATTGGCTTCCGTTATTGCCTCTAGTAACACTGGCCCTACTGGAGTCGGTGTGTAAGTTGCAGTTGAGGTTGATAACTGCTGAGTGGTCAATGGTAAGGGGCTGGGTAAAATTATGGATGCGGGTGTAGCACTGATGTTAATTTGATGTTCAGTATCTGCCTCTACAGTTACTGATGTTTTAATGACCAGAAATGCTATGAGTGCCGAGATGATGATGTACTTTGATTTATGAGACATTACCGCTAAATATCCTATCGTTTCAATACAGGTATCAGGTCGTTACCAGGATACTCGATTAATGGGCGTTAGTCGTCCCTGCTCGGCAGTTCGCTGGTCTTCTCCATCGACCATATTCCCTTGATATTCCTGATTGGTTAAACCATGAACTGTCCATCCCGCCATTACAAAGGCCGGAAACGTATCGCTGAAAGAACAACTATCACAGTCAACCGGTATCCATTCCCCGTTATAGCGTCGGGCGATATGCATGTGAGTGGCATTTGAAAATCCGCCCTCACACGATGGTTTGCCAATTGGGTCTCCTGGCTGAACGGTTGTACCGACCTTTACCCTTCCATCGCTCGCCATATGGAGATACAGAATTGTCCATCCAGTCGCTTCGTTACCGTCCATATCCAGGTCGAGAATCACACTGCCATCTTCGCTGCGATCAATCACCCCGGCTGCAACGGCAGTGCCCCAGTTTTCGGAAACATAACAAAGTGAACTATCGTCAGGCCGATCGTCCGGTGGGGCGAAATCAATTGCCGCCCAGGCACTTCCGCTGCCCCAGCCGCCATGCGGCCCCCCAGTGAAAAACCAAGTTTGCCCCTTTGGAAAAGGAAAAGCGAGTACGGGTTGAGATATATCGGGCGGAACAGGTTCGGCAACTGAATCCGAAAACGGATCACCAAAATAATTCAAATAGGTTTCGTGAAAGCCGTTTTGTGATACTGCTTGCAACCAATTCGCATAGCTGCTATTTTGGCTCAAAAAATACTGAATACCGACGGTAGCCGGGTTTAGTCCGGATGAATAGCGCATACGCACGCTATCGGGAAGTTCCAGAATTGACGATGCACGATATTTCCAGCCGTAATACCCCATATTGAGTTGGTTTGCCGCCCACGACAGTTGCTTATACAATCCGGTACGGTCAATTCCATCTGGTGAAGCCTGACCCTCCATCGGATTCGATTTCTGAATATCATCCAATTCCAACTGGCTTAACCATTTTGCTTTGTATTCTAAGAGCGCCAAGAGTAAACGAGCGTCTACACTATATTCCAGAGAAACCCGCCGGATAACCTCTGTACCCGTGAGCAGTTGGTCGTTAACTGTATCGGCGGCGAGATGGATATAACCCGGTTGGCTAGCGATGAAGCCTTCGATGTCAAAACCCGCGCTTCCTGGCCCGCGGATCAGCCGTCCGTCCGGTATGATTTTATAATCGCCCGTCTCTGTTTCGGGCATCGCAGGGAAATTAATCACTTGGCCGATTGTGAGTTGGTCGGGATCAGGTAGATTATTTACGGATAGCAACATATCCAGGCTGATACCATTTGCCGCTGCAATACCCGATAAAGTATCCCCGGCTCGAACACTATAACTGCTTTTGATTGCAGGTGTTGGGAAAATTGGCACATCCACAGTGGAAGGTGGTGATATTTGCTCAGGAGCTTGTGTTAGTAACGGTAACTCCTGCATCAAATTTGTAGGAGGTGGAACGGAAGCTTCACCTGTTGCAGTCATTACAGTTGAAGGCTGTATACGGACACACGCCGTGATATTCAATCCCGCTAGACCAAGAATAACAGTTAATCGAAATAGAGGTCGCAATTAACGGGAACTCCAAGTGGAAACTTCATTGTGCTGGCTGGTATAATTGCGCATTACTCGTTTATTCGGATGATAATCGCTATCATCTAATAGTGTCAGATTAATTTGCTGACTAGGAGTTGAACACCAATGGCAACAAATCAAGAAATCGCTCAAATATTCCCCATGATGGCTGAGCGTCTTATCCCCGCGAAGGCTGAAGGGGTAAATGCGACAATTCAGTTTAACTTGACTGGCGATAATGGTGGCCTTTATTGGCTGCGTATTGCGGATGGGAAATGTGAAGCGGGTCAAGGTCAAGCGGATAGCCCCAAAATGACACTTAAAGCCGCTGCGGATGATTGGTACGCCGTCTCTAGCGGGAAAATGAATGCTATGCAGGCTTTTATGAGCGGCAAAATAAAAATTGAAGGCGATATGGGCATGGCAATGAAATTGCAAACCATGTTCAATCAATAGGAGCTTCCCCTGCCTGATTGTTCAATCAGGCAGGGTTCATAGCGCCTATAAATCGTCGAAATTTAACTCGTCGCCGACGAGACTGGCATTGCCAATCGCATCTTCTATCGATTCAAGCAGAACATCATCTCCGTTTTCTTCGGCGTCTTCTACAAGGGCGCTTAGAATTCGAATCGCTTCGCGGCCCCCGATTTCTCCTAGCGACCAGATTGCAACTTCTTTGTTGTCACGTTCATCTTCAGTTGCGATTCGTCCTAAACCGGGTACAGCTTCTTTGAGTTCAAGTTCGCCAGCGGATCGTGCAGCTTCGTACCTCATCTCTGGTTCATCACTGCCGATCTCTCGCAAAACAATTTCACCCCATTTATCGGGATCATAATCACGCCCCATAGCATATAACGCACTGGCTCGCATTTTGTGTTCCGAACTGGTGTACGCCTCTTCAATGGCGCTTTCAACGATTTCATGTCCAGAATTGGAAATTGCTTCTAGCGCTCTGCGCCGTACATCAATTTCTTCGTTTTCGTTGGTGAGTATATTAACCACCACATCCTGGACACGCTCTGCTTCCGCAGTCGGTACTTCAGAATATTCACCTAACAGCACAAATCTTCCCAAGGCATTGGTCGCAGCGGCGCGCACGGCGGCAGCTTCGTCCCATTGTGCAAGCTCCATCAAGCGTCGCATCAATTCAAGTGATTCATCTTCCCAGAGTAGCTCGACAGCCGATTCGCGAACAGTGCTATCAGGATCATCCAGCGCAAAGAACCCAAGCTCGCGATAATCTAATTCAAAGTTGAGTTCACTGGCCTCTGCTAATTCGGCGAGTAAAACATGACGTTTATAGGGGTCAATCGTTTCCCATACATCCCTGACCTGGCTGATGTCTGCTGGAGTTAATCCAGAAAGACCATAATACAACGTAGATGGGAAAGGGCTTTCCTCAATTGACTTCAGTATTTCAAGCGTAGTTTCTAAACTGGGCCTCTCGGCTTGCGAATCACCATCAGGCAATTCATCTTCGCGAAAATCATAATCCACAGGGATTAGTCCTTTCTAACACATGCTAACGGAGAACATTGGTGATCGGGTTAACCACATCGTTTAATATGATCAAAACCGAAAGCGATAAAAGCAAGGCAAGGCCTACAAGATGCACAATTCCTTCACGTTCAGGTGATATTGGACGCCCACGTACGATTTCTAATAATACAAACACTATTCTTCCGCCATCCAGCGCCGGGATGGGTAGCAGGTTGAAAAAGCCTAAGGCGACACTGATGACAGCGATAAAATCGAGTATTGGCGCAGCACGACCTTGTTCAATACTGCTGCGGATAACCTGTGCACCGATTTGGCTCATTCCAACAACACTAACAGGTCGCGCTTCTTCTGGCGTGATAGCACCGCTTACCAGTTGCGATGGAATGCGTACCGTCATGGTGATAACAGAAACCACACGCTCGACACCGTACTGTACAGCCTTATCGAAAGGTTGCTGCGACAAAATCTGCTGGACAAATCCTTCTTGATAAAGTGTGCCAGTTGACCCATCCTGCACAATTGGGGTAATTACAATGCCGATTGCCCCCTGCCCCTCTGGTGGATTAACACGTGGCGTTAGCTTAACGTCAAGTGTGCTGCCTGAGCGCAATAGAGTGATCGTGATTTCCTGTCCAGCGTTTTGTTGGGTTAATTGTCTGAAGTTATCTATACCTGCGATAGGAGAACTATTAAAAGCAATGACAATATCCCCCGGTTTTATCCCAGCTTTATCGGCGGGCGCATCGGGAACGATACCATTGATCTGGGCGTAGCTTTGCGTCGCCGGTTCTGGATCACTAAAATGTGGGACAAAAGCGAGTCTAATATTCTTAGGCGTCTCTCCCCGTTGGACAGTCAGTGTCACTTCTTTGCCGTTAAAATCATGAAGTTTGGCCCAAAAACTCTGGCTGTCAGTGAAATTCTGCCCGTCGATGTCCAGGATAATATCAGAATTCTGAAGTCCGGCGCTGGCGAGCAGTGAATTTTGCTTTACATCAACAATATAGACGCTACCGCCAATTGGCTGGGGAATTCCGGTTAGTGCGATGATTGCGAACAACACAAATGCGAGCACAAAGTTTGCCAATGCACCGGCTGCCATAAAACCAATGCGCGCTAATGGCCGTGCTTCATTGACGGCTTTAGGTTTACGGATAGTGGATGTTTGTGGTTTGTCGCTTTCATTCGCAAGTTCGGGATCATTATTATTTAGTTCCTGATTCTGGCGTTCAATGAGTTCTTCGCGGTCTTTTTCAACCAATTTTTCATCCAGCGGACGAATCATATCTTCGCCGAGGGGACGCACAAAACCACCCAGCGGTATCCAATTCAATGTAAATTCAGTTCCGCCCCAGGTAAACAACTTCACAATTCGTGGCGGGAATCCAATCCCGAATTCTAATACTGTAATCCCCGCCATCTTCGCAGCGATGAAGTGTCCCAGCTCATGAATGAGTATCAATGGTATTAGAACTACAAAGAACGCGATAATCGCTGAAACGGGGCTGTTACCCATTAAAAGCTCAGACATTGTTCAACCCTCATACATAAGATAGTTATCCAGCCTATGTTAATACACGAACTTGTGTAACACACATTATAAAGGCGGATGGATTAGGGATACAAGAAAAGCCAATTTTCGCTCATGATTCGCTTAGGGAATGATCTTTGCGGGGCCGCCTACTTCTGCAATGCGAATACCCTCTACACCAGACAGTGTTTTAAGATGTTCACTTACGGCCTGCTCACTATTTCTAAGACAAATACAATGCACATTTGGCCCAGCATCCAGGGTGTAGCATACACTCAATCCATCCTCACGTAATTGCCGAACCCGATTCATAACCGCGAGTGTCGCTGGTTGCCAATAAAAAAGCGGCGGCACGCTGGTCATCATAACAGCGTGCATCAGGTTGCTATCGCGCTCTATAACTTCAGCAAAGACTTCAAAGTTACGCGATAAAATAGCCTGTTTGCAAGTTTCAAATCTCTTCGCGGCTCCGTTTACACGCGCAGCCTGCAAATCACTTGTATTGGCAGAGCGATGCCCTGCTGTCGAACCTACCGATTTGTGCTGGCTGTTGACAATAGCAATGACATCCACTAAATCCCAGTAATCGGGAGCGGCAAAACTTGAAGCGTAAGACTCGTCATGATTTAGGCCGGTGCGCCATTCAACAAAACCTGTTGGAATTGAACGCGATGCCGAGCCTGACCCTAGCCGCGCGATGGTAGTTAATTCACGCTCTGAAAGATTTGCCCCCGCCGCAGACACGGCAGCCACAGTCAAAGCAGCAAATGATGACGCTGAAGATGCAATCCCTGCGCCCATTGGAAAATTGTTTTTTGATTCTACTCGCGCAAAAGTCTTTATACCGACACGATTACGAACATAATCCAGGTGAGTTGAAACGCGCTTTAACGCATCACCTTGGATGGGAATGTCATTCAGTATAAGTTGATCATAAGTCATTTTGTCGTCCCATTGAACTGTTGTCTCAGTGTAGAGACCTTCTAAATTCATGCTGATAGATGGATTGGCAGGGAGCCTGAGTTTGTCATCACGATTTCCCCAGTATTTAATAAAGGCGATGTTAGAGTTGGCTTGGGCAGTGGCGATCATGCTGTTCCCCTCGGATGTGCTTAGAGGAATAGTTATACATGATTTCTTGAGGTTGTCGTAGTTCCAGTTGTTTCGACATGGGGTTAAGATGATATAATCACTTTCGGTTTGTCATGCTTTCCACAGGGAGATCATATTGCCTGTTATCATCGGTCTTCTCCGAACCATGCGCCCCAAGCAATGGACAAAAAACGCAATCATTTATGCTGGCCTCGTCTTTGACGGCCAACTATTTATTGCCGATTCGTTATTTCGGGTGACGGTAAGTTTTATTTTACTGTGTTTAGCTGCCAGCTCAATTTACATCATCAACGATTTAGTTGATATAGAGCGTGATCGCCAACACCCCAAAAAGAAATATCGCCCGTTGCCATCAGGTCAGTTACCCGTTTCGTTAGCCAGGGCTGCGGCTGTCATCATTCCCATTGGGATCATTATTCTTGCTGCCCTTTACAGCTTGTCCTTCAGCATCATCCTACTGATTTTTATCGTCATCAACATCCTTTATTCGTTCAAGCTGAAACATATTGTATTGATTGACGTGATGACGATTACTGCGGGCTATGTGCTGCGAGTAGCTGGCGGCGTTCTGGTCATCCATGTTGCCAAATTCTCTCCCTGGTTGTACGCTGTAACGGCTTTATTGGCACTTTTCCTTGCCATTAGCAAACGGCGTCAGGAATTGATCATCATGGCTGACGGTGCGACAACTGTCCGGCCCATTTTTAAAGAATACAATCTCCCTTTACTAGACGAAATGCTTCGCACGGTCACCACTGCGACTTTAATCGCCTACATTTTATATACGATTGAGGCGCCATCCGTGCTGTTGGCTGGAACCAATTTAGCGCTGATTACCGTCCCATTTGTCATGTATGCTTTGTTTCGGTATCTCTACCTCATTCACGTTAAAGGCGAAGGCGGTGCTCCTGATGAAGTGCTTTTACGGGATCGTCCCCTGCTGGCTTCGATATTTTTGTGGGGGATTACGTTCGTGTTTATCCTCTACCTTGTGCCAAAGATAATTAAGTCATGATTCAGGCCAGTGCTCCAGGAAAAATTATTCTATTAGGTGAACATGCTGTTGTTTATGGGCAGCCTGCGATTGCAATTCCGGTCTCAACATTGAGAGCAACAGCACAGGCATTTGTTTCGACACCTGGGGACGGGCTAAACATTGAAGCGTCTGATTTAGGAACTACTTCGCATATCAGGTTAGAATCTCGCGAAAACGAAGACCCATTAAGCGCTGTCGCGCTTTTGGTTCTCGAAAAATTGAAACTGCCGCTGCCCGATCTGAATATTCAAGTTCACTCCGACATTCCGTTAGCCAGCGGTCTTGGGAGTGGAGCCGCAATTTCGGCGGCTGTGGTGCGGGTCTTATCCAGTGCACTTGAGCACAAGCTTGAGGATGAAGAACTCAATCAAATTGTGTATCAGGTAGAAAAAATCTATCATGGGATGCCCAGTGGTGTCGATAATACGGTTATTGTCTATGAACGCCCGGTTTATTTCATTCGCGGAAATCCGCTAGAGTTTTTACCCGTCCAGGGTTCGTTTCAATTCTTAATCGCCAACACCGGCATTAGTTCATCAACTCGGTTAGTGGTCGAAGATGTCAATCGGCTTTATAAAACTGACCCCGATTATTATGGGCGGATATTCGATTCAATTGGTGAGCTGGTCACAAAGGGGCTTTTGGCATTGCAAAACGATGACGCTGTTGTGCTTGGCACACTAATGTCAAAAAACCATCACTATTTACAACAGCTTACCGTTTCTTCGCACGAACTTGATGGGTTGGTGGAAGCAGCGCTTGATGCTGGCGCTTTAGGTGCAAAACTGTCTGGCGGCGGGCGTGGTGGCAATATGATTGCGTTGGTTTCGCAAGACAGCTTGGTCGCTGTAAAAGAAGCACTCCTTCGAGCGGGTGCAGCTCGCGTTTTTGATACAATCCTAAGTTGAGGTGGTGGATGCTAGTTTTAATTAAACTGGGCGGCTCTCTGATCACTGATAAACGTGTAGAACGGAGTCTGCGGAAAACAGTTGTTATTCAACTGGCGGATGAAATTCATTCAGCCCTTTCCGTTCGCCCTGATCTTAAAATTGTAATTGGTCATGGGAGCGGATCGTTTGGTCATTTTGCGGCAAGCCAGAACAATACAATTGCGGGTGTCCACACCGAAGACCAATGGCGCGCTTTTGCACATGTTGCAACTGTTGCAGCAGAACTAAATTATCTTGTAGGTGAGCTTCTTGTAGATGCCGGTTTGCCGGTTTGGCGGATACAGCCATCAGCATCGGCTCTCAGTAAAGATGGCGAGCTGGACAGGCTCAACATTGCACCTATACAAGCCGCATTGGATCACAATTTGATCCCAGTCGTGTATGGCGATGTTTCCCTGGATGAGTTGCGTGGTGGAACCATAATCTCAACCGAGAAGATTTTTCATTATGTGGCCTATCATCTACCTGTAGACCAAATTTTGTTATTGGGCGAGGTTGAAGGGGTTTATGATGTCCAAGGGATCGTTATTCCTGAAATTACGCCCTCGAATTATCCAGCTATACAGGCTTCATTGGGTGGTTCAGCCGGAGTTGATGTAACCGGCGGCATGGAGACCAAAGTGAGTGATATGTTGTCGCTGGTTCGCGCAAAACCCAATTTAGGTATCCGAATCATGGACGGCAAAAGCGAAGGATTGCTTGAATCTACACTGCTGGGAACGACAAATCCGGGAACGCTCATTCATATTTAGTTTGATCCAGTCGCGGATTGAAATGTTGCCACATCCCCCTGATTAACCCAGCTAATAATTGCCCATACAACTATCGTAATGGCTAATCCAGGCACAATTCCAAGCCAGGGAGCTTCTGATAACGCCACTCGACTCTCGGCAAGCATCACCCCCCAGTCAGGCACTCCCGGTTCGCCACCCAAGCCCAAAAAACTAAGTGTTGTGCTGTTCAGAAGACAATAGCTGAACGTAATAGCCGCATACGACGTGAGGGCAGCCTGGGCATTGGGGAAAATATAGAACCGAAACATATGCCAACGTGTTGCCCCAATCGCATAACCGGATTCCATATATAGCTGGGAACGGACACGAATAGCAGTTGTACGGCTGATCCGCCCGAATGCCCCTATCTGCGAGAAACCGGTTGCGAGTGCGAGTGACAGCGGCCCAATGCCCAGAATGGTTAACACGACTAACGCGACAAGAAGGGTCGGAAATGCAAGCAGCATAGTAATGATCCCGGACAAGATAAGGTTTCCAAATTCGTTTGTGATGCCAGATGCCAGCCCAAGCAATCCTCCAACCATGACGGCTGTAAATGTGGCTATGCTGGCGATGAGTAATGTTCGGCGTCCGCCATGCAACAACCGACTGAAAACATCGCGACCCAGCACATCTGTGCCCAAAAGATGACTTGCGCCAGGAGGCTGTAATTGCGCATTCAGATTGGTGCGCATCGGATTTTCGGTCGCTAGTATGGGAGCCAATAAACTGGTCGCACAAAAAAAGAGAATAACCAGTGGTTGCCAGCGCATCAGATAAGCGTCGCTTTTGGATCAACAAGGCGAATAAGCAAATCAGCCGCCAAATTCAGAGATGCATAAATGACGACTATAAAAATCGCAATCCCTTGAACCATTGGGTAATCATGTTGAAGAGTGCTGTCTAGCAGCAGCCTCCCGATTCCTGCACGGACGAACAAGCTTTCTATGATTACTGTCCCGCTCAACAAAAAGCCGAACTGCAGAAAAATAACTGTGATTATTGAGGGAAGCGCAACACGAAGTATGTGTCGTTGTAACACGAGACGCTGCGGCAGCCCCTTCGCATAGGCGGTTCGCACAAAATCGGCATCCGTGATGTCGGCAATATTGGTCTTTACGACAAACGCAATCGGGCCAGCGGAATGAAGCCCAAGAATGAGTGCGGGCAAAGCATTTTGTCTTACTTCAGTGCCACCCGAAATCGGAAATAGTTTAAACACCCATGCAATTATAATTAATGCCAGAGTTCCAGACCAGGCAACCGGGATGCTCAATGATAAAGTTACAAACATATTCGATATTTGTGACAAAATTTTGTGCGGGTTGATTGCCGTAAATATGCCTACTCCAAGCCCGGTCATCGAAGCAATAATGATGGCGGCAAACGCTAAGGTCGCAGATGGCGGCAACCTGGAGCCAATCACATCGTTAACGGACAGCCCATTAACGAGGGAGTACCCCAGGTCGCCCCGTGTAAGGTTAATTAGATAATGCCCATACTGGAGCCAAATCGGATCATTTAGTCCCTGAGCTGCCCTTCTGGCTTCTATGACTGCCGGACTTGCGCCGCCTTGGAGGAGCTGATTTTCAATTGCGTCTCCAGGCAATATACGCAGAACCACGAAAACCACCGTAGCAGTCAACCAGATGGTCGCCAAAAAAGACAAGATGCGAAGCGCGACAGTCATTAAGAAGAATTTGCAAGCGAGACGTTCGTCAACAGCGGATACCAACCATACGGATCAAAAGAAAGCCCCTTGACAGTCGATTGAGAAGCATCCAGATTGACGTAGTCGCGAATAGGCAATATTAGGGCTTCGTCCATAATGATTTTCTGTGCCTGAGCGTAAAGGTCTTTGCGGACATTTGTATCGGTTTGCGTTACTGCATCCTGCAAAATTTTATCTAAATCTGGGCTGGAAAACCCTGTCCAGTTGGTATTGCCGTTCGTCAGATAATAGTCATTGAGGAAGGCTGGGTCTAACCCAAAACTATAGAATGCAACCAGATTATACTCCCCGGATTTTACCTTTTCACGGAGCGCTGTGAGTGTAGGGACAGGTTCGAGATTAACTTTAACGCCGATATTTTGCCATTGATCTTGCAACAATTGTGCCACATCAGGGATCGATCCCCAGGGAGGGATAATTATTGTAAGCTCCAGGTTTACGCCGCCAATATCAAGAATGCCGTCGGCATTTGTATCCTTATATCCTGCCCCTTCAAGCAGGGTTTGCGCCTGTCCAATATCCTGAGCATATAAACCGTTTACAGAACGGCTGTAATACAGGGTATTTGCGGATATAGGCCCCCAGGCAATCGGCGAAAACCGCTGGAAAACGGCATCGACAATGGCACTGCGATTGGTTCCATACAAAAGCGCCTGTCGAACTTCAAGTTTATCCGTCGGAAAACGTTTTGTATTCATCAGGAATTGAAGGGGCTGTCCCGGCACTGGCACCTGGAGTAGTCGGATTGCGCTGTTTCCACTCAGGTCTTTGGCATTCAGAGGCGGTATTTCGCCCATAATTTGAGCATCGCCGCTCGTAATTGCAACAGATCGCGTCGGCGCGTCCGTAAAAAAGCGAAACTCAATCTCATTAACCGAGGTCGAGGTATCCATCGCGGCTTGGTAAAAACCTGGCCCGCCCCAGTAATCTGGATTACGCTTTAAGACGATGCGATCCCCCGGCACATATTCGACAAAGGTAAATGGCCCGGTTCCGACCTGATGGAATTGATAGCGGTCAACCGAATATTGGCTCAATGCCATAGGGCTTGCGATACCGAGATATACCTGACTGAGCGAATCTAGGAGCGGACTAAATGGCGTGGACAACTTCATACGTATAGTGAAGTCATCAACAATGTCGTAACCCACATACGGGCCAAGCATGAATAATGCTTTCTGTGAGCCAGTGTCTGGATTCGTGATGCGATCCAGATTTGTGGCGACAGCTTGGGCATTGAATGGAGTTCCGTCGTGAAATTTCACATTCTGGCGCAGGGAAAAAGTATAACTCAAGCCATCGTCAGATATGACCCATGAGGTCGCTAAGCCCGCGACAAAATCCTTTGTGGTGGGATCGCGATATACCAGCGTATCATAAACCTGCCTGAGCGGAATTCCCAGCTCGGAGGATGCATTGACATGAGGGTCGATTCCGCTTGGTTCGAGGGTAAGGCCATATACAATCTTTTTGTTCTGTGCCGTTGTTGCCTGTGATTGAGATGCTGGCGAACATCCTGCAATCAGCATCAAGAAGAGCAGCGCAATAAAGCGGTTGCGATGGACAAAATGCATGTTCAACCTTTCCAGGCGGGAAACTCTGCGTTAGGATGTGTCAGTATAGCGTAGGAAATGTGTAAATGGGTATGGTTTAATTCCACCAATGTTCAATCCGCGATTATTGACACCCCCTCAACAAGAAGAAGAGGTTTACCCTTACCGCGAGGTTTGGCGGAGCGTCGTTATCGAGAGCGGCATTATGGGTGTCGTAACCATTTTGTTATTCGTGCTCGTCAACGTTATCCATCTTCAAATCCCGGAGCGCTTTAATACCATCATCGCAGCAGGATTAGCCTGTTTACCCATCCTTCTATGGCTCTATTTTTCATGGAATCAGGAACGAGTCGTACTACAGCCTCGACAGCGTTTGTTGGCAGTTGCGCTCATCAGCGCGCTGGTCGCAAATGCCATTGGCAATCCACTCATCAATGATTTCTTGCAAGTTGACCGCTGGCTTCCGTTATCAAGTGCGATCAGCCGAATCATTGGTTACACCTTTACGGTTGGGATTGTCCAGGAGTTTTTGAAATATTTAGTGATGCGCTATACGATATGGCCTACGCAGTTTCGTATTCGGTTGGATGGCGTTGCGTTTGGTGCTGCCGCAGGGATAGGTTATGCATCCGTCTTAAATCTGCATTTTGCATTTTCTACGTTCGCTGCCCCTGATGTGGCTGCTGCCCATATGTTTGCTAATGTCGCTTTGCATCTGGTTACAGGTATTCTGGTGGGCTACGGTTTGTCCGAACTCCAGTTTGGCAGTCCCAGTCTGATGCTCCCGGTTTTCACGGTTGCTTTTGCAGCCTTGCTCACTGGAATTTCAATCCCGATTCGTGCAGGATTGGTAAATGCAACTTTGGCATTGGGGAGCAGTATATCTCGCCCGATTCTCGGCATCGTTTTTTCTGTTGCAATTCTTATCGTGCCGTTGTTGGCACTTTCATTTATGTACAGTAATGCCGAACGTCAAGCCCAGGAAATTGTTGCGGGTCGCGGTGAATAATTCGAATGACCATTGTCGAAATAACGACTACTGCAAACGAACTAACTCCACGTCAGTTATGGGGGCATAATGTGGTGGTTATATTTTCGATACTCATGTTCGTTGTAGGAATTAACCTGCGCGACAGCACGCTCAACGCCACCAGGAGTTACACGAACCTTGAGGCAGGTATCAGGGCTGAATATCCACAAAACTGGTTAATCGACTCTAGTGGTGACTATGTCTTCCGTGTTCGCGATGTTTCCCAAATCGGCTATCCAACCACGATTCAGATTTCTGTGCGACCCGTGAGCGCAGAGACTCCGCCCCGCTATCTTTTTGATGCACTCACTTTAAATCGATCACAAACGCTGGCGTCTTATAGCGTTCTTGCCAGTGCATTGTCATTTACCCTTCCCGATGAGACGGAAGCCAATGCTATGCAATACACTTTTGTGGCAACCGGAAATAATCCGTTTTTGCAAAGTGTCCCAATTGTCGTTCGTGGTATCGACATATTGACGATCAGGCGGGGTCAGGCGATTATTATCACCTTTCTAAGTGATTCCAACAGCTACGATCAAAACTACGCTGTGTTTCAACGATTTATAAGCAGCCTGGAATTTTGATGAATTACATGAAAATCTGTTCCATGCATCTGTCCATAACCGCGATATTTTTGTTTTCGCACTTTGTGCTGGCTCAGCAGCCCAGTTTTGATTTAGACCGTATTGAACGGGCTACCGTGTATATTATGCAAGCCCAGAATGTAGGGAATAATTTATTCATTACATGCGTAGCCTCTGGGACAATTGTCAGCCGAAATGGTCTCATTCTCACGAATGCCCATAATACGAGCAAGAGTGCAAGTTGTCCCGGCGAGACTTTAATCATTGCCATGAGCATTGGCCTAAATGAGCCGCCTGTACCTAAATTCCGCGCCGAAATTGCGCAGGTAAATGAGGGTTTGGACATCGCGCTGCTACGTATCACTCAGGAACTGGACGGGCGACTGCTTGAATCTGACAATCTGGCGCTGCCGTTTGTTGAATTGGGTGACTCCTCAGCTATACGTCTTGACGATACTGTTACCGTTATTGGTTATCCCGGTATCGGCAACGACCCGGTGATGAATACACGGGGAACAATCAATGGATTTGTCGTTGAGCCGTCAGATTTAAGTGGCATTTCCTGGATCAAGACCAGCGCAGTAATCCCCGGAACAATGACAGGCGCTGGGGCTTACAATCAGAATGGCGAACTGATTGGCATACCCACAACGGCCCCCATTACTGGAAATGCGCTGACCTCTAATTGCTTACCTATTCAAGATACAAACGGCGACGGCCTGGTTAATCGCAATGATATATGCATTGCCCAGGGCGGGTTTATAAATGTTTTGCGGCCATCAAATTTTGCTCGAACCTTGTTTCGGGCCGCGGCGCTCAATCTGGTGATGGATTCGCTTACCGCAGCCGTGCAAAACAATCTATCGGCTGGAACTCCAACTTTTAGCCGCTTGTTTTTTTCGCCGTCGATTAATGAAGCTGGTATGCCGACATCGGTTATTCAAAATTTGCCAGCAGGCAGCAACAGCCTTTACCTGTTTTTTGATTACGATAACATGACCCCGGAAACGGTCTATGAATTACGTGTGAATATCAATGGTCAGCCTAACCCCGACTTTAGTTTAGCGCCGGTACGGTGGAGCGGCGGCAAAAAAGGAATATGGTACATCGGCAGTAATAATCGTCCCTGGCCGAATGGGGTTTATGAGTTTATACTCTTTGCCAACGGTGTCACTTTACAAACGGCACGACTGGTCATTGGTCAACCGCCGGATAATGCTCCAACTTTTACGGACATCGCATTTGGCCTGCTTGATTTACGCAATAATCCTCTTGGCAACGGTTTTGTCTTGCCAACAGGAAATGTCGCCAGTGCGCGTTTTATCTTCCGGAATATGGTCGATGGTATAGAGTGGACAACGATTTGGTATCTTAACGGTACGGAGATTCCAAATTCACGGAATACAAACCCCTGGAGCGACGGAGCCAATGGTTCTGCCACGACCAGCGTCGAATCAAAGACTGGGCTAATACCGGGTCAATATCGACTGGAATTATATATTGCCGATACGGCTGGGCAATCGCCGCGATTGGCAGCGACATCCGATTTCACGATTGCAGGCGCACAGCAAGGTGCATATCCGCAAGTATTCTCAAATGTTCATTTTGCGATTGCGGATACCGATGCAGATGCGCAAAAGGCCACTCCTATTAGTAATATCTCCGATCACGTAAATGTGTTTTATGCGCTGTTCGATTGGCAGCAAATCGCGACGGGCACGCTCTGGACAATTCGCTGGTCAGTTGACGGTACGCCATTTTATGAACAGGTCATCCCATGGAATGCGCCCGAAAGCGGTACTAATTTTGAGATGCGTCTGAGTAGTCCGAGTGGCATACCGGACGGAACTTATAAAATCGATCTCTTGCTCAATAATGTGCAGCTTGCTACTGCACAAGCCCAGGTCGGCATTGGACAGCTCCCAATTGACCAATTCGCTCAGGCCAGCGGTGTTAATGTAGAAGGGAGAATTCTGGACTCCACTACGCTACAAGGCATTCCAAATGTAACACTCATTCTCATCAGCGCAGACTTTTCGGTGGGCGAATTTAGCGCGGCATGGGATCAAAATCAGGTCTACGCAACTGCAGTGACGGATAGCGAAGGGTATTTTGAAATAGATCGACCACTCGCATTGAGTACAGATGATAATAAAGTGGCTTATAGCGCGCTGGTAGCGGCGGATGGATACCTTCCCGTGAGCGCAGATGGACTTGAGGTGGATTCAACCACAGAAAACCCGCTCTCAGTCACAATTTATCTCACCCGCGATTGACGTATGGCAACTAAACAGCGCTTAGACCTTTTGTTAATTGAACGTGGCCTCGCCCCAAGCCGTGAAAAGGCTCGTGCCATGATTATGGCTGGAGAAGTGTCGGTGAATGGCAACGTCTCCGATAAACCGGGCACGCAAATTCAAGTTGCCGCTGAAGTCAAAATTCGCAATAAACCGCGTTTCGTGAGTCGAGGCGGGGAAAAATTAGCATGGGCGCTCCAGGAATTCCAGATTGATGTTAACGGTAAAATTTGCGCCGATGTCGGGGCAAGTACCGGTGGTTTCACAGACTGTCTTTTGCAAAATGGTGCGCATAAAGTTTACGCAATTGATGTAGGCTATGGACAACTCGATTATTCACTGCGCAAGGATGCACGTGTGGTTGTCTTAGAACGCACCAATGCGCGATTTCTACAAAACCTCGAAGAATCTGTAAATATGGTCGTGGTCGATGCATCATTCATTTCGTTGAAACTGCTGCTGCCGACGATTGCACACTGGCTTCTACCAGATGCTGAAATCGTCACGCTCATTAAGCCGCAATTCGAAGCGGGGAAAGATGAAGTAGGGAAAGGTGGCGTGGTCAAGAATCGAGACACCCATATGCATGTTATTAACGAAATACTGTTTTTTGCGCACCAGCAGCAATTTTCTATTCGAGGTCTCACAACTTCGCCGCTAAAAGGCCCTGCCGGCAATATCGAGTTTCTGGCTTGGCTGGCGCGGGACAATCGTCTGGAGTCACATGCGATAGATGATTTAATTGCATCTGTTTTTGATTAGACGCTCTATCCTCTCTACTTCTTTGCCAGTATAATTGCCCCACTACTTCCAACAGGTTTAAAACGCATTATGAGCCGTGAAACAATCCGGAATTTCTCGATTATCGCCCATATTGATCATGGGAAAAGCACGCTTGCAGACCGTCTGCTGCAAATTACCAATACGGTGGCAGCGCGTAACATGCAAGAACAACTGCTGGATAGTATGGATTTGGAGCGTGAGCGTGGTGTGACCATCAAAGCTTCGGCTGTGCGAATGCACTATCAAGCTAAAGACGGACAGGAATACATCATGAATTTGATCGACACCCCTGGGCATGTGGACTTCACCTATGAAGTCAGCCGCGCGCTTCAGGCATGTGAAGGCGCGATTCTGGTAGTTGATGCCAGCCAGGGCATTGAGGCTCAGACCCTCGCAAATTTATATCTTGCCCTCGGTCAGGATTTGGAACTGATTCCAGTCATCAATAAGATTGACTTGCCATCTGCGCGGCCAACAGAAGTTGCCGGGGAACTTGAAGATTTATTGGGTATCGCAGCGGAAGAGATGATCCCTATTTCGGCCAAGCAAGGGATTGGTGTACAGGATGTCTTAGAAGCTATTGTTAAGCGTGTTCCGCCGCCGAAAGGCGACCCGGATGCCCCCTTACGCGCACTCGTTTTCGACTCACATTACGACTCTTACAAAGGGGTTGTTGCATATGTCCGAGTGATCGATGGTCATGTAGATAAGCGTGCAACCTTTAGGTTGATGGCTACCGGAGCGAAGTTCGAGCCTGTCGAAATTGGGGTTTTTAGCCCTACCATGATCCCAACTGAAGGGTTAGATGACGGAGAAGTGGGATATATTGCTACTGGATTCAAAACGGTACAGGAATGTAGAGTTGGCGACACCATCACGTTGGCAGTCAACGGTGCGGAAGAGTCGCTGCCCGGTTATGCAACAGTCAAGCCAATGGTGTATGCCGGTTTTTACCCGACCAACAACGACGATTACACTGAACTCCGCGATGCGCTTGAAAAACTTCAATTGAATGATGCTTCGCTGGTATATGAGCCGGAGACGTCGCAGGCACTGAATTTTGGGTTTCGTGTTGGGTTTTTGGGCTTATTTCACATGGAGATTATCCAGGAGCGGCTCGAACGCGAATATGATCTGGACATTCTTGCCACTGCACCCAGCGTTGAATACGAAGTCGTCAAGACGAATAATGAAGTCGTCCTCATTGATAGCCCTGCCCAACTCCCTGACGAAAACGTAATTCAGGAAATACGAGAACCCTGGATGAAAATTCAAATCTACACCCCGCAGGAGTTTATCGGGGCGGTTATGGATTTGGTTATAAAGAAACGTGGAGAATATGAGACAACCGAATATCTGGATAGCACGCGGGTGATGCTGCACTATAAGATCCCGTTGTCAGAAATCATTATTGACTTTTTCGACCGCCTTAAGAGTGTCACGCGCGGTTATGCCAGTCTGGATTATCAGTTTGATACCTATCGTTCTGGCGATTTAGTCAAGTTGGATATTCTGGTGAATAATGAGCCAGTCGACGCGCTGGCACTGATTGTTCACAGGGATGATGCCTATCATAAGGGGCAGCGCTTGGTGAGCAAGCTAAAGGAACTAATCCCTCGGCAGATGTTTGTGGTTCCTATCCAGGCGGCGCTGGGCAAGAAAGTTATTTCGCGGGCCAACGTCAGCGCGGTACGCAAAGATGTTTTGGCGAAGTGCTATGGCGGTGATATTACCCGTAAGAAGAAACTGTTGGAAAAGCAGAAAAAGGGTAAGAAACGCATGAAGATGATTGGTTCGGTAGAAGTGCCGCAGGAAGCATTCATGGCATTATTAAGTTTAGACGAAGAATAACACACGGCTAAACCTTTATTCAAGGTCATCTGGCCTCGAACTTCTCTTTGACCATTTGCCACAGCATAGACAATGACCAAGTGCTAACCCAGTCAGCAGCTATATCTGTTTGTCCGCCGAAGCCGAAGACACGGGAACGAGTTTTACCATCTAAATAGACGGCAATCGCCGTTCCGCCTTCGCTGTCCGCATGATCCTGATCGTCCGGGCTGCTCACTACCACGATTGCCGCTGATGTGTTCTCGGTTTTCGCTATCATTTGCGATACTTGTTCAGCAAGTTCTCGCAGCGGGGTTGTTTCTGAAGCTGAAACGGACACGCGCAGTGTATTTATGGAATCAACGATCTGTTTTTTCGCCCAAATTGTGTGGCCCTGCTCTACGGCTTCAAGTGCCCGTCCGATCGGATCACCAATTCCCGTCTCGCTTAGTGCGATTGTGGTGTTGGTTTCATGCAGCAGGTTAATCAATACAGCTCCAATCGTTTCCTGATCGACGCCGAAGATGAACCGGTCAAGTTTTGCGCGCAGTTGTGCTTCCACAGCAGCAATCATTTTGTCGGCCTCTGCTTCATCACTGGCTTTAGCAGTTATGCGGACGTCAACCTGACCGGTGTGTGCTGCGAGGCCAACTGTTGGATTACCGGCCTGTAAAAGCTCTATGCCAATCTGGCTGTCGAGTACGCTTTCGCCGATGCCCGCTGTGCGCAGAACACGCGCTTTTATAATACCTTTGCCTAACTTGAAGTGCTCCTGGAGATAGGGAACGACATTTTCGGTCATGAGATATTTCATCTCGCGCGGAACACCCGGCACACTGATAACAACTGATTCACCATACTCGACAATGTATGATGGCGCTGTACCAACCGGATTTTCGATAACGATGGCATTGTCGGGAAGATAGGCTTGTCGTTGATTGTTTTCCGTCATCTTTGCTCGAAAGCCAGCGAAGCGTTCCGCAATTTTATCGAGAAGGTCTTGATGGAATGTTAGGCCTCTGTCGGTTGCGATTGCCACGCCCTGGCGCGTCATATCATCGATGGTTGGCCCAAGACCGCCGCATGTAATGACTATCTGAGCGCGTGAACAGGCAATCTTGATGGCATTTGCTATACGTTGTTCATTGTCGCCGACTGAGGTCATATAGTATAAATTGACGCCGATATCTCGGAGTAAACGCGCAATATAGACCGAATTGGTATCTGTAATTTCGCCCAATAAAATTTCAGTGCCAATAGCCACTATTTCAGCATTGATTGATTCAGTCATGTTGGTGTATTTATCTAATTTGATGGATGGGGATGATGATACCGCAGAAATGGCTCAATCAACATGGATAATAGGTGATATTTGACCAGATTGAGCGGAATTTACGAAATTTTGCAACGAATTTTTTGCAAATTAAAAACTTCCTATTATAATCTATTTTCAAAAGTAGGATTTGCCACAAAGCAAAATTGTTGTGCAGATTCAACGAATTTTGGAAGAGAAAAATTTTCATCTCATACTCTTTTAATGCCCTAATGGAGGAACACCAGTGGCAAGTGTAACTTTCAATCACGTATACAAACGCTTCCCCGGAGGCACCAACGCCGTCAACGATCTGCATGTTGAGGTAGCAGATAAGGAATTTCTTGTCTTTGTAGGCCCTTCCGGTTGCGGAAAATCTACCAGTTTGCGGATGCTGGCGGGTTTGGAAGAAATCAGCGAGGGTGAAATTCTGATCGGGGATCGCGTTGTGAACAACGTAGCACCAAAAGACCGCGATGTTGCAATGGTTTTCCAGAGCTACGCGCTTTATCCACATATGACCGTTTATGACAATATGGCTTTTGGTCTGCGTCTGCGTAAGACCCCGAAACAAATCATTGATCAACGTGTTCATGAAGCTGCAAAAAGTTTAGGTATCGAGCAGTTGTTAGATCGCCGTCCGCGTCAGCTTTCGGGCGGTCAGCGTCAGCGTGTGGCCGTTGGTCGTGCGATTGTGCGCGAACCTGCTGTATTCTTGATGGACGAGCCGCTGTCAAACCTAGATGCTAAACTGCGCGTTGAAGCCCGTTCGTTTATCAGCAAGCTGCATCAACGATTGGGGACAACATTTATCTATGTAACCCATGATCAGACGGAAGCTATGACGATGGGAACACGTATCTGCGTGCTGAGCGCAGGCGAACTCCAACAAATTGATACGCCTTTCAATTTGTATCATAATCCGCGTAACTTGTTCGTCGCTGGTTTTATTGGCAGCCCATCAATGAACTTCTTTGATGCTACCCTGACTCAGCATGAAGGCCATTTGACTGTTGATACTGGGATATTTCAATTGACAGTTCCCGCCGATAATGCCGAGATTTTCAAGGCCAGCATCGGCAAGAAAGTGGTTCTGGGTATTCGCCCTGAAGACATCCATGATGTTGACTTCCAACCGCCAGGAATAGTTCCTGCTGTGGTCGAAGCCAATGTTGACGTGGTTGAGCAAATGGGTAATGAAATGGTTGTTTACCTGGAAGACAAGGGAACCAGCTTTATTTCGCGTATGGATCCACGCACGCGCGCCCGCATTGGTCAGCGGATGGGCGTGGTATTTAACCTGGAAAATATGCACCTTTTCGACGTAGATACCAAGCTTTCCCTGGCCTATGATGCCAAGCTGGCGAGTGCCGCAAAAGTGTAGTTCCAGCTTAATATTGGTTTTGAAAGACCGCTCCGAAACTGGGCGGTCTTTTTTTGGATATTGTGGGTTCAAAGGTAATGTCGCTATAATTTTTTATGATCCCGTTCTTTTTAATTCACGATTTGAAACAAGGTGGTTACCCTGTGAAGCTTACTGCATATGATGAATCAGGTTTGTTTGAGCGTTTGAAACCGGAGTGGAACGATTTATTGGAGCGCAGTGCGGCTAATCGTGTATTCAGCACATGGGAATGGCAGTCGACATGGTGGGAAGCTTATCAGCCGGGCAAGCTTTGGGTAATCGAATGTCGTGGTGATGATGGGCAACTGCTTGGTCTTGCGCCCTGGTTTATTGAAAACCATGCAGACTATGGGCGTGTAGTGCGCAGCATTGGGTGTGTTGAAGTGACTGACTACCTCGATTTGATTATTGATCGGCGCTATGTTGCTGATGTGCTGGAATGTATTGCAAGTTATATCATGTCACAGCGGACTCAATTTGATGTAATTGATCTTTGTAATTTACCGGAGACGTCACCTGGCTATACCGCCTTCCCTGCTATTTTGTCAAAACATGGGTTTGATGTAAAAGTGTCGGTACAGGAAGTCTGTCCTGTTATTCAACTACCAGATAGTTGGGACGCTTATCTCGAAACGCTGGATAAAAAACAGCGGCATGAGATTCGGCGTAAGATACGCCGCGCTGAAGGCGCGCCTGAAAAAATTGATTGGTATATTGTGGATGCATCCCACAACCTGGATGAGGAACTCGATCGTTTTCTGGCGCTTATGGCTGCCAGCCATACCCAGAAAGCGAGTTTCCTGGAAGATGTTCAGAATGTAAATTTCTTCAAGGCGATGGTTCCAGTTGCATTTGAAAAAGGCTGGCTTCAGCTCAGTTTTTTGACTATCGGGGGTGAGGCAGCGGCATCTTATCTTAATTTTGACTATGGTGGTAATGTGCTGGTCTATAATTCCGGATTGCTCCCCGATCAGTATGGACATCTCAGCCCTGGGATCGTGCTGTTGGCTTATAACATTCAGTACGCTATTGAGACTAAGCACGCCGTGTTTGATTTTCTGCGAGGGAACGAAATCTATAAATATCGAATGGGCGCCACAGATACGAATGTGTATATGCTTCGCGCGCAATTGGTTGATGCAGGGGTTCCGGCTTGATTCAGCGGATTGCACTGATAAGTGTTCATGCGAGTCCGCTCGTTCAATTAGGTTCGGACAAGGCTGGTGGCATGAACGTATATGTTCGTGAGGCCGCGCGGGAGTTTGGGCGTCAGGGAATTAAAGTAGACATATACACTTCCGGTTTAAGAGACTCAAGTGAAATTGATTTCAGCCTGAGCAAAGGAGTTCGTGTCATTCATGTGCCGGTTGCGCTGGAGAAATATACTGATCCGATAGAATTCTATCCGGTTCTGAATCAGTTTGTTGGTGGTGTTCTCGCGACTACTCTGAAGTTAGGGGCGGCGTATGATCTCATTTACAGCCATTACTGGTTGAGTGGATGGGTTGCGAACGAGCTTCGTAAGGTGTGGGGAATACCTTTTGTGCATATGTTTCATACTTTAGGCTTCATGAAAGGCAGAATTACTGCTTTGCGGGGAAGTGCTTCTGCTGATTTACGGGTTTCGGTGGAGAAAAAGGTAGTGGGATGGGCGAACGGTATTATTGCAGCTACCCCAGCTGAAAAAGCTCAACTTATCTGGCTGTATCGTGCTGAGCGGGAAAAGATCAATATTATTTCGCCGGGAGTGGATTTACAGCAGTTTTATCCAGCCAATGACATGAGCGCGGTTCGCGCGCGGCTTGGGATTGCAGATGGATGTCAGTTTCTGTTGTTTGCAGGCCGCCTGGAGCCGTTGAAAGCGGTGGATGTGGGTTTAGAGGCGTTAGGTCTGATCAGAATCGAAAAACCAACTTTGCTCGAAAACCTGAAGTTTGTGGTTATTGGTGGCAATATTCAGAATGCTGATTTGGAATTCTCCCGATTAAAAATTCTTAGTAGAGAACTTGGCTTGTCGGATGTGGTTGATTTTGTAGGCTCACGTAATCAGTCTGTATTGGCTGATTATTATCGGGCATCACTGGCTGTGATTGTACCGTCGGATTACGAATCTTTTGGTATGGTCGCTTTAGAGGCGATGGCGTGCGGAACACTGGTGATTGCATCGGGAGTTGGCGGGTTAGCTTATCTGATTCCTGATGGTGAAGCTGGTTGGCTGATTCCAGCGCGTGATTCTCGAATCTTGGCGGAGCGTCTTGAGTTCTTGATTATTAACCCTGAAATACGCGGAACATTATCGCGCTCGGCTGCTGAGTTAGCGCATCAGTATAGCTGGATGCGGATTGTGGAACAGCTATTGGGTGTATTCCAGGGTTTTGTTTTGGATGCTGCTAGCCCCCGTATGAGTTAGGCACGTCGTTGAGGAGTGTTGGTATATAGGGTTCCTGATTTTGGACTGCGACTGCCTTTTCCTCAGAGATGGACAGTTGTCCTCGATAGTATAAAACATTGTTGAAGCCATCGTAGCGGTATTTTCGATTTACCCAGCCATAATCTTTGTGCTCGAAAATTACGTTGAATAGCACGGCCTCGTCGTCCGGGATGATTTGCTGTTCTTCTAGCCAAACGGGGGCGTATTGGCTGAGGTGTGGTTTTGTTTTGCTATCGCGTTTGCTTAGTATGGAGGTTTGGTTGCTCATTTTTGTTTCCTGCCTGTGCGAATTTATGTTGGTAATTGTATCTGGATTGTTGAGTTGTTCGCAACGTGTAGTTTACTGTTTTCCGGTTATGTGCGGTACAGTTATCTTTTTGGTTCCTTGTTTGTATTATGGTGGTGATTATGCCTCGTGCATTGTTTAGTGTCTATGATAAGACTGGTTTGGTTCCGTTTGCGAGTTCATTGGTGGGGCTTGGTTGGGACTTGGTTGCAAGCGGTAGTACAGAGTTGTCTTTGCGCGGTGCTGGTTTGCCAGTTACGCCTGTTGAGCAGCTTACGGGGTTGCATGAGATGTTGTCTGGTGGTGTGCAGACTCTTCATCCTGCTATCTATGGCGGAATTTTGGCTCGCGATAGTGTCGATGATATGCGGGTGCTCCGTGATTTTGGTTATGCTCCTATCAATATGGTTGTGTGTAACTTGTATCCGTTTCAGGAGATGGTCTCGCAGTTGGGCGTGAGTCTCCAGGATGCGATTGAGCAGATCGATATTGGTGTTGTTTCTCTTTTGCGTGCTTCTGCGAAGAACTTTTTTCGTGTTATAGTTCTGTCAGATGTTACTGACTATACGAAGGTTAGTGCTGAATTGAAAGCTGCCGGCGAAGTCGAACTGGCGACTCGCCGGAAATTAGCGGTAAAAGCCTTTGCTTTGACACGTGACTATGATACAGCTATTCATGCATTTCTTTCTCAGGATATGGTGCAAAGTTTATCGACAAGCACCCTACCCCAACATCTCTCTATAGGGATGCAGCAAGTAGAGATTTTGCGATATGGCGAAAATCCTCACCAAGCAGCGGCTTATTACAGCAGGATTGCAAACAGCGGGCCGTTAGGGGGAATAGTTTTAGGTGGAAAACAGCTTTCATACAACAATATTCTGGATTTAGATGCAGCGTGGCGCAGTGTCAGCAGCTTTACAGACCCAACCGTCGTGATTGTAAAGCATCTTAATCCTACTGGGGTTGCGACCAGCAACACCATCGCAAATGCTTATCCAAAAGCACTGGCTTCTGACCCCTTGTCGGCATTCGGCGGCGTAATTGCGGTAAACCAGATGGTTGATGATGATTTTGTACAGGGATTAGGCACGCTTTTTGTCGAAGCTATCGCAGCACCAGCATTCTCACCCTCAGCGCAGACAAACCTAGCAAATAATCGTAAAAACTGCCGACTCCTACAAATTTCGCAGCAGTTTAGCGGTCACGAATTCGATATTCGCAGCGTCCACAATGGACTGCTGGTACAAAGTGCCGATATGGGCGACTCGGAAGGAACCGTGCTGACAACCGTCACGACCCGACAGCCGAGCGACACAGAATTGAAGGCACTCCAATTCGCCTGGAAAGCCGTCCAGCATGTAAGGTCGAACGGGATCGTGTTGGCGATAGAAGATGCAACCATTGGGATCGGCGGTGGGCTATCAAGCAGAGTTGATGCAGCCCAGTTGGCAGTTGCTAAGGCAGGCGAGCGTGCAAAGGGAGCAGTTTTAGCATCGGATGCGTTCTTTCCGTTTGCCGACGGCCTGGAAGTAGCGATTAAGGCGGGCGTAACGGCAGTAATCCAACCAGGCGGTTCTATACGCGATAAAGAAGTGATTGAAGCGGCCAATAAAGCCAACATTGCAATGGTATTTACCGGGACACGACACTTCCGCCACTGAGTCAATTAAGTCTTGATCGTCAGGGGGATGATTGTTATAATGTCCCTAATTGCCACCTTAGCTCAATTGGTAGAGCAAACGCTTCGTAAGCGTTAGGTTTTGAGTTCGATTCTCAAAGGTGGCTACCTCCATGCCCGCTACGGAACTTCGTAGCGGGCATTTGCTTTGCAAGACAGGAGTTCAATTATGACCAACCCACCAATGCCCATCACAATTGCAGTCGTCGGCGGAACGGGAGCAGGAAAAACGACCATATCCAATGCGATTCTGGACAGGGTTGGGAGCCACCATATCGCGCTTATTCCCCACGACTCATATTATAAAGACCTCCAGGATATACCATTTGCACAACCCGATTTGCGTAACTTCGATCATCCTGATGCACTGGATACTGCTTTGATGATCGACCACATCAAGGCCCTGCAACAAGGAAAAGCGGCTGACGTTCCGGTTTATGATTTTACGGAATACCGGCGCACGGGCGAATTTTTACGGGTCGAGCCACAGCCGATTATCCTGGTGGAAGGCATACTGATTTTGTCAGAACCTGTGCTACGGGAATTATTCGACATCAAAATTTTTGTGGACATCGACGCCGATATTCGCTTTATCCGGCGTTTGCAACGTGATATTCAAGAACGCGGGCGAACGGTTGAGTCGGTTATCAACCAATATTTAAGCACTGTGAGACCGATGCATACGCAATTTGTTGAACCGAGCCGACGTTACGCGGATGTCATTATCCCGGAGGGTGGTTTCAACACGGTTGCGATTGATATGGTCGCTGATCGGGTGCGCAGTATGCTGCAAATGAATAATTCCCCAAGCACGCCAAACGATAGGTTAACTTAACTTGCCCCTGCCTGATAACGACTATATAATCGTGTAAGAAGACCCAACTACTATGCGTGCAACACAGCACCCCAGGCAGGTAAAGTATGACGCAGGCAAAGGCAACACAAGGCGAAAACAAGCAGAATGTGTTGAGCGATGTTCACTTGATGCAGTCGTTGTTAAGTAGCATCACAGACCCGTTATTGGTACTCGATAACAACAAACGATTAATTCAGATGAATCCTGCGGCTGAAGCCATTTTCAAAACGACCATTCAGCAAGCACTGGGGAAATCGCTACGGGCGGTCACAAGTTCTGAGGAACTCACCGCACTGGCCGAAGACGGCAAGGCCCTCAATGAGTGGATCACATCCGATGACAAAACTTTTATGCCGCGCCTCGAAGTCATCAAAGACGAAACTGCGACAGTGGTTGGCTGGGTGTTAGCACTGCGGGACGTAACTCAATTCAAGAAACTTAACCGCAACCAGAGTGAATTCATGCGAATCGTCTCGCACGATTTGCGCTCACCATTGACCTCCATGCAGGGATTCGCCAGCATGTTGGAGTTGGGATTGGTCGGCGAACTGAACGAGAAGCAAAAGCATTTTGTGAGCAAAATCCTGGCCGGGATCACACAAATGACTGCCCTGGTCGATAATATCCAGGATGCGGGACGTTACGACCCGGAAACCGGTTTTTACGACCTGTCGCGTTCTCATGTTGATCTAGGCGAAATGGTGCGGCGGATCGTCGAAAATCACCTCGTACCAGCCGAAAAAGCACTCGGCATTTCGGTTTCTGTAGCCGACAATGTGCCGATTATCAACGCCGACTCGAATATGCTGGAGCGGGCAATCATCAACCTGTTCGATAATGCCATCAAATATACACCTGATGGCGGCAAGATCGAGGTCGGGGTGAAGCGCGACAAGGATGAGGTGGTCGTCTCAGTAAAAGATACTGGACTCGGCATCGGCAAAGATGCGCAGCAGCATCTTTTTGAGCGGCATGTGCGGCTCGCCCGCGAAGAATACAAAAAGATTAAGGGCAGCGGACTGGGCTTATTCATTGTGCGCAGCGTCGCACAACGGCACGGCGGTGATGCCTGGGTGGAAAGCAAAGAAGACGAAGGCAGTACCTTTTTCCTGGGAATCCCGCTGGACGGGCCAAATCTCATTACCGGGAAGAACTGATTCCTTTCGAAGCTACAGAACATATGTTATAGTTAATCGCCCCGCACGACGGGGCGATGTCTATTTAAAGGGTCAACAACGTTATGGCGATACAAATCTTATCGGATGTTGTGGTCGCGCAAATTGCCGCAGGCGAAGTCGTCGAACGGCCTGCATCCGTCGTCAAAGAACTGATTGAAAATGCGCTGGACGCGGGCGCAGGCCATATCCGCGCTGAGATTACAGGTGGCGGACGGCGGCGAATCCGCATCAGCGACGACGGTTCTGGTATCCTGCCAGATGAGGTTGCCCTGGCGTTTCACCGCCATGCAACAAGCAAGCTGCGCACTACCGAAGACCTGTCCTACATCGAAACGCTGGGCTTTCGCGGTGAAGCGCTTGCTAGTATAGCTTCGGTAAGCCAGCTACAAATTACCACCCGGCATCTCGACTCCCCTACTGGCACGTTGATGCAGATAGAGGGCAGCGAAGTGACACGCCAGCAGCAGGTTGGCGCTCCAGCGGGTACGGTCATCACCGTCGAGAATTTATTTTATAACACCCCTGCCCGACTCAAATTCCTGAAGAAAGAAAATACTGAAAAGCGGCAGATCGCGCAGTTTATTACCCGCTACGCGATGGCCTACCCGCAGGTCAAGTTTGTGCTGGAACAGGATGGACGGGAAGTTTTCCATTCCAGCGGGAGCGGACAACTGGCGGATGTGCTGGTGGCCTCGCTGGGTTTGGACAGCTTCAAGAACATGGTCGAAGTTTCCAACAAGGACAGTGAACGGGAAGACCGCAACGTCCAGGTTTTTGGATACACATCCGTACCAGGCTTGCACCGGGCTGACCGCAACCATATCACGCTGTTCGTGAATGGGCGCTGGATTCAAGATACTCGTTTGTCGTATGCGGTGACGCAAGCCTATCACACGTTTCTGATGACGGGACGTTTTCCGGTGTCGGTGGTGATGATTCACTTGCCAACTGAGGATGTAGACGTGAATGTCCATCCAACCAAAGCTGAAGTGCGATTCCGGGACATCGATGCGGTATTCACGGCGGTGCAGCGCGCTGTGCGGCGGGCTGTAATTGATCTGGCGCAAACCCCGGCGATGCGCGGTGGCCGGTTTGCCGAGTTATCCGGGCGACATGATTATCTACCGGGATGGGCGGCCAACACACGCCAGAGCCAGATGGATATGAACCTGACGATGGATACGCCGGGGCAATTCCGGCGACAATCGTTGTCTAACGGTGAAAATCAAGATTTTGATCCAACCGCAATCCCTGACGGGATTGGTGGGCCAGCGAAACCGCGCACACTGCCTATTTTGCGGGTCATCGGCCAAGTTGGCGCAACCTACATCGTTGCCGAAGGGCCGTCGGGTGTGTATTTGATTGACCAGCACGCAGCCCATGAACGCATTTTGTATGAACAGTTCATGGAAGAACACGCACGGCATGAACCGGTAACGCAATTTACGCTGACAGCCCAGACCATCAATCTACCGCCGACGGAAGCACGGTTGGTCGAGGAAAATCTCGGAATATTGCATGGCGTCGGCTTTACACTGGAAATGTTTGGGCCGAATACATTTGTCATCCGCAGCGTCCCGGCGCTGCTGGCCGATGAAGCACCGATTGAAGTGCTGGGCGGGATCATCGCTGACCTGGAAGCCGGACACGAGCCGGGGCAATCCTCAATTGAAGATAAAATTATCACGCGCGTTTGCAAGCAAGCAGCAGTGAAAGCCGGTCAAATTTTGAGTGGCGACGAAATGCAGACGATTATCCGGCAACTGGAACGCTGCCAATCGCCACACACCTGCCCACACGGACGACCTACGATGCTGCATCTAACCAGCGAACAACTGGCGCGGGAGTTTGGACGATTAGGGTCATAAAAGTCGATAGCCTCTAGCTGCAAGTTTAAACCTTCATCCCCTATCCCCACAGCCCCCTTTCCCCACTTCGTAGAGAAAGAGGGAGTCAGATCCGCCACGCGCAAGGCTCGCTGTTCAGCAAGAAATGGAAAACATACACATGGGACTAGCTGATAGCAAAAACTCAAAACCGATACACTGCCGACGGTAGTAAATCGGCGGAATTGCAGCCGACTTGGCGGGCGGGAAGCACGAGAAGCGCAGCCGTTGTGGCATTTTCGCACGGCAGGAAACGGGTGAAGCGCAGCCGTTGTAGCGCAATAATGGCAACAAATAGGCTCACTGCTGCCGCTGCGACGGTTTGCGCTGCTGCACGGCGGCACGCCGCCTGAGGGCTGCCATTTCGCGTTGTTCGCGCCGCCATTCGCGCAGGGTACGTTCAGGCACGCCAGTATAGCGGCTGGTCGTAAGGACATCATCTTTAAAGTTTTTGAGAATCTTGAGAACTAGGCTCTTGTGATCGGGTGAGTAGCGTCGGGACATAAGCAAGTCTCCAGTTTTCAGTTGCCAGTTTCCAGTAAAGACGAGAAAAGTGCCGCATGTAAGAAGTTTTATGTGGATGATTTCCCCGTGAGTCGTTGAATTCGTTGAAAATATTGAAAATGGAAATCGGGAATTGTTTCCATTTTCGCACAGGGCGGCGTGGGCGGCGGCGAGACTCCAGAATTATTCCGCACATGTCGCCCTTCCGAAAAGGCGATACAAAGTTCAGCGGCCACGGCAAGCCATTGTCCTATGAAGCCGTGCGTCTTGACAGCCAAGCATATTTTGGGTTGCGGAAAGTCAAAGATTTTGACAGTCGCTAAAATCAGTATGCCATAGATTTGAGGTGAAAAGTGAAACATTTGTTCGAACATTTGTTTCGATTTTGAGGGAGAGGCGGTTGGAATTCAGTTTGAAGTTGCGAGTTAAAAGCAGAAGACAGAAGTCGAGTCACAATAAGGGACGAGTCACAACTCGTCCCTTATGCTGTCAGAGTAGATTTAGCGGCTTTGCCACTGGAAAATGCGGACTTCGGCAGTACCACCCATAATTTGATAAACACCCTGGTCGTTCGGAGCGGCAACGCGCACCGTCCAATTAAAGGTGTGAACCTGACCGTCAGACGGAATAAGCGAGTCGGGCAGCGGCAAAGATGTGTTGCGGGTGATCTGGCGATAGGTGGGCGCATTGGCGGTAGTTGTATCGACGACTTCGACCAGATAGACCTGATTGGGTTGAAGCACCCCTACCCCAACCCACTGCAACGTAAATACTCCGGGTTGGGCAACCGCGCCCTGGGGCGGATAGACCAGAATGGGGGCAGCGTAGGTGGGCGTGGGGGTCGGCGTTTCGTTACCGGACGGCGTGGGGGAAAGGGTCGGCGTCGGAGTCGGGGCGGGGTACTTGATAACTTGACCAATTTGCAGCGGAATATTGCAGTTGGGGCCACCACTGGGTATTTCAAAATTGCAGCCAAATACATTCAAATCCGTGTTCAGTACGGCGATTTGTTCGATTGTCAGGTTGAATTCACCAGCAATGCTAATGATGGTGTCGCCTTCCTGCACCGTGTATTCACTAAAAGTTGTTTCCGGTGAGAATTGGACATTGGGAACTTCGGCGGCGTTGGTAGCCTGCATGACGACGGCGGCCTCGGTACTGGCCGGTGTGGGCGTGGACGTTTGGCGCGGAATCAGGATGACTGAACCGTCTCCGGGCAAAATATCAGCACTAGGCACATTGTCATTCAGGGCGACAACAGCGGCGATGATACTGCCAGGGGCGACACTGAGGTCGGTGTAACCGTACTGTTGGATGATATAGCCCAGGGTTTCGCCGGATTTCATGGTGTGCTCGTAGGGGCCAGGGGTATCGGTGACAGTAGGTGTGATGGTGGGCGGCGCAGACGTTTCTGTCGGAGTGGGGCTGGCGACCTGCGGCAGATCAAGGGTGAGGGTAGGCGCGCTGGTTGCGGTGAGCGTCATTTCAACTAACGGTGTGCTAGTCGCGGGGATTGCTTGAATTGTAGGGGTTGCGCCGCCCTGGGGAGCTGTGCTGAAGTTGCAGGCGGCGAGCGCAAAGATTAACATGCCGGTTGAAATCAGACTCAGAAATTTACGGGTCATTTACTCCCCCGTCCTTGCCAGGTGAATTGGCGGGTTTCAGTTGTGTAGTAAGGATTGTCGGGACTGGCGGTATCAATCATGCTGACCGTCCAGATGTAATCGTGGCGGGCGCTTTCCTGACCATGCCAGTCCTGCGGAACGATGAAAAATAGATCCTGGCTATTAGCCTCATAGGATTTGCCGCCAGTTTGGTCATCGACGCGGATCAGATAGGCTTGATTCGGCCCCAAAGAACCGGATGCGACCCAGCGCAGGGTCACAAGGTCATCTTTGCCAAAGAAGGCACGAT
>JBDTNB010000013.1:0-76283 GCA_039933955.1 Chloroflexota bacterium | reverse complement strand
TTGCCATTGATGTTCAGTCTTTTTCTCTCCTATCGAATTCACATTAGACGTATTAAATATAAATAATGGGCGTGTATTTGCCTTTTCAGTCCTCTTGAGAGGAATTGGCACTTTGGCAGCCGGACGTTTTAACGTCTGGCGGTAAAACCTCGAATGATTCTTCCACGCGCAATATGTTTTGTACTCGCGGGCTTTATCCTCATGATTTACAGCACGATTGCCCTGGCACATATTTTTGGCGGCGGGGCGATTATTCAATATGGATTGGCCGCGCCCGATGACCGCGTGATTTATGTCGGTTCGGATGTGAGCCACAGCTTACGCCTGACTCGCAATGATCTGCTCCCCGCACGCCTCTTCTCCACAACCAACACCGCACCCGATGGACGCCAGGTGATGACCGTGCAATCCGGCGGTAATTTTGATTTGTTCCTGACCGAATTGGACGGCACTCAGCGGCAGCTTACCCACTTCACCGATTTTCTGGTAACAGGCGGCGAACGCGCTTCCCGCCGTGCCAATCAATATCCATCCTGGTCGCCAGATGGGACATGGATCGCCTACATTTCCTCCAACGTCAGTGGCAGACTCGACCTCTACGCCGTTCATCCTGACGGCAGTGCCATGCATCACCTGGGAGATCGCATCCGTGTTGGCGCGCCCTATACGCCGCGTTGGGTCACATTCGATAGCGAACTCCCGACCTTATGGTTGCTCGTCAGTGTTGCAAATATAACCTTTTTGATCTGGCTTTTTAGAGGTTACGGAGGGTCATGACTTATGCTACAATGATTCAGTCCGTTATTTTTAGGATCACCATGTCACACGCCTCACATTCACACAATCTCCAGTAAAAGCCTATCTGGCTGAACTTTACTTGCACGGGAACATACACGCCGGAATTCGTTCTGACCGCATATTGTCCCCGCTATTCGATTTGTGTGAATCACGAAATCCATTTATGGATTCTAAATGAGGAGTAACATGATGAACGAGAATTATCTCGCACGGATATTTGAGCAAAACAACTGGGCAAATCAGGAAATCATCGAGGTTTGCTTAACGCTGACCGACGAACAGCTTGACGCCGTTCCCACTTCCGCCACCTATGGCACGATTCGCGAAACCCTGCTGCACCTGATCGCTTCACAGAAAGGTTATCTGCGAACCCTGTTTCTGCCACTTGAAGTTCGGCGCGATCCCGTCACGCTAACGCTTGAAGAGGTACAGGAGTCCGCGACTGAAAGCGGACAAGCCTTTCTCGCCATCGCCCGTGATCCATCCAGCATTGACGGGATGACGAAGCTTCGAACCTGGGACGACTACATCGTCGAACCCTGGGTATTGATGGTTCAGATCATCAACCACGGCACTGAACACCGCGAACAGATCAAGAGTATGCTGACCGCGATGGGCATCACACCACCTCAAATAGATGGGTGGTACTATGGCGAGGCTACCGGTACGGTCTTCAAAATCGAATCCTGATCTGTAATTCCGTAGGGGCACGAGCAAAGCAAATGTCGTGCCCTTTTTTTGTCACCGGGACGCAGCGCCGCCGCGTCCCTACTTCTCTGTATTAAACTTATTCACTGGGTCATGGACTCGAATTCTTCTTTCGTCGTTTTTCCGGCCCCCCCCAATTCAGTGGTGTTGGCGATGGGCGAACTGAGGCTGCTGATTTTCCAGGTTTCTCCGTACTTGAATAGCGTGAAGCCCAGCATATAGTAATTCTGTTCAAACGTGAATAAGGCTAGTCGTTCGGTTGAATCGTCGGCTCCATAGACGCGGGCAATTTTGACCGCATTCTCCTCGTATCGGGTGTCACTCATGTGCTTCGGGTTTGAAAGATGAATTTCCTGGACTTCCAAATTGGCCAGCCGCGAGGGATCCACTTCATTCATGAAGCTCAGGGCGGTATCGACATCCATCCGGGTCATTAGACTGTAATCGATGTCCTGGGTAGACAGCAGACTGTAGGCGAGAATCTTCACCTGGCTGGCAATTCTTGAAGCGATTTGCGCCTTATTGAGTTCCACGTAGAGGGGGTAATCGGTTGGTGCATAGCTTTGAGATGGCAGGAAAGCCTGCAATCGATCGATATTAAGATCAAAGTGGAAATTCTCGCTGATCTCATTTATTGCACAGGCTTGAAGGATTTTGCTGAAGTCGCCCTCGGCCACACCCTCGAAAAAGGAAGTGATCGTGTCTTCCGGTGTGCTGAAAGTCACAGTGCTGGTCTGGTTGGGTGGAGCCGCTGCGAGAGACGCCCCACCAATCGCGGTCAGCAGCAACGCCAGACCGGTAATAAGGATAAGAATGCGTTTTTTCTGCATGATGGCCTCCTGATGTCAACTTGGCTTGATCTTCCAATAAACTTTAGCCTATCAATGGCAGTTTACGCCGATTCAGGAAAATTAGCTTTTCCACGTCTTCTTGAGCACCCGCAGCCAATTTTCGTGCGTGATTTTGCGCAGCGACGAGTCGTCGTATCCGGCCTTGCGCAGCGCCGCGATCAAGTCTGGATATTTGCTGGTGTCGTTCAAATCGTTCGGAACCGTCGCCGCGCCAAAATCCGAGCCGAAACCCACGCGATCTATGCCCAATTTTTCGACCAGATAATCCAGTTGGCGCACAATGGTTTCCAGCGGCGTATTCGGATCATCGCGGGCATCCTCACGCGCCAGCAGCACCACAAAATTGACTCCGACCATGCCGTCCGATGCTTTGATTGCGTCCAATTGTTTGTCGGTCAGATTGCGCGGCAGCTTGCACAATTCCCAGGCGTTGGAATGGGTCGCGACCAGCGGCGCATCCGAGAGTTTTTCAACATCCCAGAAACCTTTTTCGTTCAGGTGCGACAGGTCAATCATGATGCCGAGTTGATTACACCTTTTCACCAGCGCTTTTCCGGCATCGGTCAAGCCGGGGCCGGTATCCGGCGAATGTGGAAATTTGAACGGCACACCTTCCGCGAAAATCGTCGGCCTGCTCCACACCAACCCCAGCGAACGCAATCCCGCCTGATAATAGACTTCCAGCGCGTGCAAATCGGCGTCGATAGCCTCCGCGCCCTCGAAATGCAGCACCGCCGCGAAGGTTCCATTTTGCATACAGGCTTCGAGATCGGCGAACGTCCGCACAACTTTCACCTGTCCCTGTGACACCGCCTCGATGCGGTACAAATTCGCGACCATCGCCATCGTCATCTGTGCCGCGTATTCCGGTGTCAAAGCGGGCAGCACATACTCGACATTCGGGTCAAAGTTGTGGATCATTGCCATACTCTCATTGCCCTCGTCCGGGATGAACACCGCGAACAACCCCGCCGCCAGACCCCCTTCGCGCGAACGCGGTAGATCGAGTTGAATCCCCGGTTGGGACACAAAAAAGTCGGCAATGGCGTGGTTGCCAATTGGCGCATAATTCATCAGCGCGTCGTTGTGTCCGTCAATAATCGGAAATGTGGCTGCTGTGGGCATCTGGATTTACCTATTCTGGTGTGATTTAAATTCAAATTGACCTGAAATTTTTGCGAATACGGGCATGTAGGGGCGTTCAATGAGCGAAGCGAACTCCCCTACAATATCCGTTCTGTTTAAATCTCTGTGTTCTCGGTGTCTCTGCGCTTCAATCGCTTTGCTTTACGCTTTCCACGTCTTACGCAGCACGCGAACCCAATTCTCGTGCGTGATTTTGCGCAGCGACTCGTCGTCATAACCGCCCTTGCGCAGCGCCGCGATCAAATTCGGAAGCTTGCTCACATCGCCCACATCTTTGGGGACTTCCGCGCCATCATAATCCGAGCCGAATCCCACCCGGTCAATGCCCAGCCGTTCCACCAGATAATCCATATGCTGCACCATGATGTCCAGCGGCGTATTCACATCATCCGCCCCATCGGGACGCAGGAAACTCGCCGCGAAATTCAACCCGACCATGCCGTCTGATTCTTTGATCGCGTCCAACTGCTTGTCGGTCAGATTGCGCGTCCAGGGCGAAATCGCATACACATTCGAATGAGTCGCGACCAACGGCGCATCCGACAGTTTGGCGACATCCCAGAAGCCCTTTTCGTTCAGGTGCGACAGGTCAATCAGGATGCCCATCTGGTTGCAGGCTTTGACCAGCGCTTTTCCGGCGTCGGTCAGGCCAGGGCCGGTATCCGGAGACTGCGGAATCTGGAATGGCACACCCTGGGCGAAGGCGTTCGGGCGGCTCCACACTGGCCCCAGCGAACGCAGCCCCGCGCGATAAAAAATTTCCAGCGCGTTCAGATCGGGGTCGATGGCTTCCGCGCCCTCGAAATGCAATATCGCCGCGATCACATCTTTTTCGAAGCATTTTTCGATTTCGGCGGCGGTGCGCACAACTTTCAACTGCCCTTTGGACGCCGCTTCCAGCTTGAACAACCCTGCGCTCACACTCATCGCGATAGGCTGGGCATAATTGAACGTCAAAGCTCTGTCCAGCGGTTCAAAATAACCTTTGTCGGTGACAAAATCTTTGGGATTGAATTTCTTGATCCCCCGTCCCGACTTGGGCGGCACGAATACCGCGAAAAATCCACCGCCGAATCCACCCTCGCGGATGCGCGGCAGGTCGATGTGGAATTCGTCGTTGCGCTTGAAAAAAGACTTGTCGGTTTTGCGCGTTGGATGGAAATATTCGAGCAGGCTGTCGTTGTGGCCGTCAAAGACCACGAAGGGATTCTTGGGGGGCATGTTGTGTCCTTAATGTGAAATGGTTAGGGTTTGGGAATGCTCAATCCCGGCTTCGGCGGTTTATGCTCCCGATAAAACGTCTGATTTTGCTCGATGTAAAAGGGAAAATCTTCCGCCCAGGCTTTGCGCGGATCATAACCGAACGTCAGCACAAACGAGTCGAATAAATCCAGATTTTGCGCCGCGAAAGTGTGCGGGTTGCGGAAGAACATCTCGAAATAACCCGCGATGAACTCGCCATTGTTCTGGAACACGTAAGGGTGGCCGATAGGCAGCGGGTCGCCTTCTTGGTAGCCGTTTTCATGCAGGTGCATATAACGTTCGAGTTCGCGCTGCTTGCCCTTCAGAAACCGGTTATGGGCAGGTGGATTGTATAGTTTTCCTTCGCCGGGACGCATCCCCGGCAGCGTGCCGTGACTTTTGGTTAGACTCTGCGCTTTCACATCGAAATGATCCAACAGATGCCCAAACTCGTGCAAAAACGGCGCGACACCTGGGGTTTTGCCGTGATAGCCTTCAAATAAGCGCGACACCACCAATTGAATCGTGCTCTTCTCCGCATTGAAACATCCACCTGCCACGCCGCCATCTTGCTTGAAGGCTTCGGGACTCGTCGCCACACGAATTTCGAATCGGGTATTGAGCAGACAATTTAAGATTGGGCGCTGATAAAAGAAAATCTCCGCGATGTGGCAGGCAATAAAGAAGGCGATTTCGGCGGCGTGCTGTGAAACACTATCCAACAGGAGCGACGATTCGGTGCGATTCTCTTGACCGCTTCCCCAGGCGTTCTCCGCGCTCAAAACGCCCGGAGAATGAGTCTCGATGAGCGATACGATGCACACGTTAAAATTTCGCTGGTGCATGATCTCACTCGCGAGTCGATAAAATGCTTTCAGTTCGGTTTTGTCCAGAATTTTGGTGATCGGGAAATAGATATTGAGGGCGTAAACTCGGCGCGTGACCATGAAAACCAGCATCGCCAATTGGGGCATGAACGACCACCCTACAAGGTTGTCTTCCGTGGGAATCCCGTAGACGAGGCCGCGCACAGGCACTTTGCCGATAAGCGCGCCGAAATCAATCGTCTCGCCTAGCGGAATCGTCAGTGTGCCGAGTTTCATGTCCTCGTGGCTGAATTCCGGCACAACGTTATAAAAATCGTCCCAGTTGAGTTCGATCATGCGCGTATTATGACATCTGCGCCGCCGGACTTCAACGCAGATTGGTCTACTGAAATCGACAACCTTATCTCTGCGCTCTCTGCGTCTTTGCGGTTCAATTTGTCTTCACCGCTTCACGCACGTATACGCCGAATGTACCCGCGACGCGCCGTGTTCGATGTGCCGAATTTCAAATCCGCACTTTTCCAGCATCGGTTCCAGCAGCCAGCTATAGGTGCTGTATTCGGTTTGCAAGTGCGTCACCAATTCGGTGCGCGTCCAACCACTATCCGGCAGTTCCGAAGCATTCCCCAGCCAGCCATCAATGACCGCTTCCGTTTCTTCCGGCGTAAACGAAAACACCAGATCGCGCAGATAGAAAACGCCGCCCGGATTCAATATCGCCGCGATCCGTTCCAGCGCCAGCACTTTCCAGAAATCCGGTAGATGGTGCAGCGCGTGCCGCGAATAGACAAAATCCGCTGGATCGCCTTCGTGCTCATAACTCAGAAAGCCGCTTTGCACGCACTCGATGTTGCTCAGTCCGCTTTTTGCCATTTTTTCGCGCAGCAGTCCCAGCATCACCGGCGACACATCTACTGCGATCACCTGCCGACAAACGGCTGCTGCCGCCAGCGCAAATGTGCCCGTCCCCGCGCCCAAATCGACCAGCCTATGACTCGCGTTCAGGCCGAGTCCCCGCAAAACAGCCAGATCATCCGCCGGGTCTGTGCCCGCTTTCTGGTCATATACTGGCACATATTTCGCATCCAGATGTTCATCGCCCGCGTGCATAATTTCATTCAAAAACCATCTCGGCGTGGTCATCATCAATATTCTCCGATCCACTGTGACCCATAAAAACCTTTACCCGAAATGGATTGTATCGTTGTCAACGAGGTTTGAATAGAGGAAATACCAACGGCGCGGTTGCGTAGGGGCACGACATGTCGTGCCCCTACCGAACTATGTTTTTCAGCTTTTACCCTCGGCTCATACTCGCGCTCACCGAAAAACTGCACGCCGCGTCCTGCATCGTATACACAAATGTCAGGGTCGCCGCGATTTGTGTTTCAGATGTCACCCGCAGCGTGAAGCGTGCCGGGATCGGCGTATTCCCCAAGCGCGTGATTTGCGTCTGTCCGCTGTACTGGTTCGCATTGGCGGCTGACCGCGCGAATGCTTTCCCGGCATAGGTCAGCGACCCGCCCGACACCGTGAGCGACCAGCTTTCCGGCGGCCAATCCAGATTGAGCGAAACTGTTTTGCTGCCTTTCGCGCAGCTTCCCGCTGCGTTGGCCGGATACACAATCGTCCATGTCCCCGCTAGCGGCGTGATCGCTTCAACGCCGGAAGTATCACTACCCGCTTCGGGCGTGGTTTCGGGGGCATTCGGCGGCGCACTGATTGGGATAATCGGCGGTGCATTCACATCCAAAACTGCCTCGCAGTCGCCGGTTGCCGTGACATCCTCTTGGGCGACCCAGGCTTCGGCGGCGGATTTTTTCGGCGCAACGATTGCGCGATCCAACTTCCACCACACGCCCCCCGCATCATCTTCGGCCTTGCCCAACACTTCAAAATCTTCATCGGCTGGCAGAAAAATGAATGACGTGCGGTTCGTCCCCGGCCCCACCCGTACCGATACCGAATGCGCGCTTTCAGTGTGCACCATGCACGGCGCTGTGTCCGCCGCTTCCGGGGTAATCTCAATGTTTGGCGTCGCTTCGGGCGTTGTATCCTGCGCCCGCAGCACCATATTACTTGAGAGCATCACGGCAATCACCATGACGAGTCGGCGTGGAAATACAGGCATAGTAAAATCTCCAGCAAAATACTTCATTTTCTCTTTCTTAGCGCATTCACCTTGCCCATCCCTCAAAATCTGGCAACCACGATTATTTTTGCCGTTCAAACTGCAAAATTGTGCCATCAATATCCGTAGAATAATGGTCGCGGGTATGTATCCAACCGTCCTTCATGGTGAAGGCATCTAGCTCATCGGCGGTCATGGTCTTATTTTCTGCTGTGATGCCGCTTGCGTCAAAAATCGTCACCGTATAAGTCTCTTCGCCAAACTTGTTAAATGCATTCAAATAATCGGTGTTGGAGTCAAGATTGGGCGAATTAGGCATGAGAAAATCACCTGCCCCGGCGTCGGCACGCTGTTGCAGGGCTTCCACCCGCCCCCGCAAATCCGCTTCCTCATTGGCTTCCTGGATTTTGGGCAGCACCAGCGCCACAAACAGAATCAATACGATCCCGATGATGGGGACGAGCAAATCTTTCGGCTTCATAATGACTCTCACTTTTCTAGGCAGGATTGGCACTTCTTAGAATCGAGTATATCAGTACAAGCGTGTATTTTTCCCTTAACAAGCGAATCAAAAATGGGTGGTCAACGAGACCACCCATTTTCTCGACAAATTCCAAAAATTAGCCGCTTTTTCCACGTAGGGCACGACTTTTCGTACCTTACTACTTATCGGAAATTTCTGTTTTTATTCCCCCTCCCCGCTTCTCAGAGAGGGGGTTAGGGGGAGGGGATGCCGCCTATTCCCCCACAGCTTCTACACGCACATTCATGACCACTTTAGCATAGCTGTAATCGGTGATCTGCACCGTCACTGCCCCATCATCCGGGACGGTGAATTCCACCATGAGTGCGCTCGATGTGCTGGCTGAACCCGTCGCCACCGATGTGCCATTTTGGGTGATGGTCAGGTTGGGTGAACCCACGCTGCCGCGCACTTCCACCCACAAGCGGTACGACTGTCCCGCCGCACCCGTGAAGGTCAGCACGTCCTGGGTGATTTTTTCGTTCAGGCGCACGTCCTGCGGCCCATCGTCCAGCGAACGCAGCGGCGCGCGGGTCAGCGTCAGCTTGACCGTCCCATTGTCGCCCGCTGAATAAGCACTGAGTCCGATGGTATAGGTGCCATCCGATGACAACACAAGATGGCTGATTTCCGGGTCAAAATCCTTGCCGCTGTCATCATCACTCGTGACCTGATAACTGTCCGGCCCCGTCAGCGTGAGCGAGGTATCGACAGAACCGCCGCTGTCCGCTTCGACGTTAATCACATCGCCGGTTTTGCCTTCGAAGCTGAAATACTGGGTCGCATTGTCAGCCGTGATGTCCACCGTGACCGGTTGGTCGAACTCGATGGGCGACAGCACCGCGCGATCCAATTCCAGTGTATACGCGCCCGTGACCGTCGCGTCGTAGCTGCTGGCGGTGATGATGTAATCGCCGCTTGTCGGCAGCGTATATGGCCCGATGCGCGCGTCCGATCCACCTGCACTGTCATCGTCGGTGATGAGTGCGTAGCTGGAGTCGCCTGCCTGACTCAACGACAGATACGAGTCAAACGCACTTGAGCGCATCGTGATGGTGATGACATCGCCCGCCTCACCGCTGAAACGATACCCCGCCGTAGCCTGCCCCGCGCTGAGTGCGCCGTTGATCGACTGCGAATACTCAATCGACTGAATTTCAGCCTCGCTCAGACTCAGCGTATAACTCCCGCCCGCCGAGTCAAAACTTTCGACCACGATGGTGTAGGTATCGGTGCTGGGCAGCGCGTAGAACGCGATCCGCGAGTCCAGATTTCCGGCGCTGTCATCATCGGTAGCCAGTTCGTTGCCGCTCGAATCTTTCAGCCGCAAATAACTGTCAAAATCCTCGGATGTCGCCGTGATGGTGACGACTTGTCCGGCTTCACCCTGGAAGGTGTAGGAAGCCGTCAGTGATCCGCCCGACAGCGTGCCGTTCACCGTGTCGCCGATGGCAATTTCGCTGCCTGCGGGCACATTGGTCGGTGGCACAGGTGTGACCGTCGTGCCGCTGCCCTCGCTCACGGTCAGTTTATAATCACCCGACGCCGTGTTGTCGAAACTGCTGACGACAATCGCGTAAGTGGCATCGGTGGGCAGTGTGAAATTCTCGATCAGCGCGTTCAGGTTCCCGGCGCTGTCATCGTCGCTCGCCAACTCAATTCCATTGGCGTCTTTGAGCTGCACATAAGCATCGAAATCTGACGAATCGACTTCAATCGAGATGACCTGTCCCGCCTTGCCAGCAAAAGTATGGGTGTTCGGCGCTTGATCGAGTGTGCTGTCGAGCGTTTGGCCTATGCTGATACTTCCCGGCACGATGGGGCCTGGCGTAGCCGTCGCTTCGATAGCGGATGTCGCTGTGCTCAGGGTAAATTTACCCGTCGAAAAATTATTCGCCCCGGTCACAACCACTGTATAGGTTCCATCGTCCGGCAAACTGAAATCCGCGATGCGCGCGTTCAGGCTGCCTGCGCCGTCATCATCGCTGGCGATTTCCGTGCCGTCCGGCCCTTGCAGGGCTAAGTAAGCATCGAAATCATTCGACTCCAGTGTGATGGTGACGACCTGTCCGGCGCTGCCCTCAAAAGTGTAGCTCGCGTTGGAACCGTCCTGCGCCAATTCGCCGCTGACCTGGGCATTCAGGTTGATTGCCCCGCCGTTAGAAGCAATCGTGGTGGCTTCCGGCGTCGGTTGTGCCCCGGCTCCACCTTCCAGCGCCAGCGTGAAACTGCCCGTGACAAAGCTGCCAAAACTGGTCGCCTGAATGGTGTAGGTTCCGTCATCCGGCAGTGTGAAATCCTGAATTTTCGCGTTCAGATTGCCAGCGCTGTCGTCGTCATAAGCGATTTCCTCGCCTGACGAATTTTTCAGCGACAAATAGCTGTCAAAATCGCTGGAGCTTAAAGTGATGGTCACGCTTTGTCCGGCGCTTCCAGTGAAGGTATAAATCGCCGAGCGCGTATCTTCCGGCAGCGTCCCGTTAATGGTGTCGCCAATGTTAATCGCCGCTGGCGAAGTCGTGAAAATGGCTGTCGATTCGGGGCCGGGTGTGCCGGTAGGGGCGGGGGTTCCGCTGGTCACTGTCGGCTGCGCGATGACACCCTGCGCCGTGATGCTCAACGTGAATGCGCCGCTCGCCCCGCCGCTAAAACTGCCCACGCTGATGCTGTAAATACCGTTGGCGGGCAGCGCAAAATCCTGAATTTTCGCGTTCAAATCCCCGGCGCTGTCATCATCTTCCGCTAAAATTTTCCCGTCGGCGTCGAACAGTTGCACGTAAGTATCAAAAGCATCAGATGTCGCCGTGATCGTCACCGACTGCCCCGCTTGTCCGGTAAAGCTGTACACCCGCGATCCGTCAAATGTGCCAACCGTATCATTCACCGTATCGCCAATATTGATCGGGGTCACATCAGTGTTCGCCGGAAGTGTCGCCGCTGTTCCCGGAGTCGGGCGCAAAGTCGGCGTCGCCTGCGGTGTCGGAGTACCGGTTGCGTCAGGCGGGGTAATGCTTGAGCCAGCTTCAACCAGACTGAGTGTGAATGCGCCGTCCACCCCGCCGCCATAACTCCCCGCCAAAATGCTGTAAGTTCCATCGGCAGGCAGTGTAAAATCCTGAATGATCGCGTTTAAATTTCCAGCGCTGTCATCATCGTCGATCAACAGCTTTCCGCCCGAATCCTGCAATTGCAGATACGCATCAAAATCGCTCGATGTGAGCGGGATCGTGACGTGCTGGCCTGCTTTTCCGTCAAAATGAAAACTATACGCGCTGATGTCGCTCGTGATGCTCGTCGTGATCGTCTGCCCGAACGCGATGTCCTGTTTGAAGACAACCGTGTCCGAGCCTGCGCCCGCCGTGCTTTCCGGCGCTTGCGTGGCTTCCGGTGGCGCGATAGTACCCGTCAATGTCAGGCTGAAATCGCCAGTTTGCAGACGGTTGTAGCTGTCCACGACGATGGTGAAATCGCCCGTCGTCGCCAGCGCATAACCCATGATGCTGGGGTTGCTGCTGCCGCCGCTGTCATCGTCCGTCGCGACTTCGTTCAAACCGGGGTCGAGCAGCGTCAGAAACCCGTCGAACTGCTTGGAGTCCAGCGCGGCAGTAATCACATCGCCGCGATTGCCGAAGAAAACGTATTGCGCCGACAGATGCCCGGTTTCGAGCGTCCCATTCACCGTGTCGCCGTAATTGATATTCTCCGGCGCGGTTTGCGCCCCGACAGCCAGCGGCACGGTGAGCAGAGCGATCAACGCCGCCAGGAGGATGATTTTTCGCATAACGTATCCTTTGGTTACAACCGACCCAACTCGCTGTTAGGTTTGTTATCATCAAGACGCTTCCGGCGCGTTTTATGTTCCCGCCGTGAAACCTGATCTCTATATTAATGCCCATTGTAGGGCAAAATGCACTTTTCGACACGCCGATTACCCGCCGCCTGGGTTAAGTTTAGTTGATCTTTCGTCTCCTTTCCGGTTGAATATCTTTTCGCAGGAACCTAGATCAAGAACTAGCGGGCAATAAAATCATTGGGTTGCAAATCGACCCACACAGGAAGGTGTTCTCGAATAGTGGGGGTATTCGTAACATTTTTAGTTTCTTCTTTTTGTAAATCAACTACATAAATTTCTCCACTATCATCATGGGTCAGATATTTGTCGTTCAGCCCCCAACTCAAATTATTGCCCCTAGAAGCCGAAATTCGTTTTAGGTCTGTTCCATCCCGAAGGGCTGTGCAAATATCATCCCCACAAAAGAATGCTAAAGATTTGCTATCAGATGACCATGCTGGGCTTGTCCAATCTTCTCTCACGAAAGAACTATCTGGCATTTCTACCATTGCACGTTCATTGTTAGCTGTTTGAAATAACTCAAGTGGGCAGAATGTTGGTGTTTCCTGAGTCAAGCAGAGTGTCGAAATTTGATAAATATCCGATGGGCCTGTTTGTTCGTCTCTGGCGTTGAATGCTATATAGTCACCATCCGGCGACCAACGGGCTTGCTCAATGGGAAACTTTAAGCTTGAGAATACACTGGTGAGTGATTGAACACTGCCGTCCAATCCATAAACGACAAGTGAATTTTTTCCATATTCATCCGACTGGTTAAGTGTAAATAGCAATGCATTGCCATCGGGACTCCAGTCTTGAACGAGGTATAGTGAATTTGGATTCTGGTCGATAAATAACGGTTGCAAACGTGAGCTTTCTAACTGCCATAGATAAATATCAAAATTTGAACTGTATTGTAAGACTAAACTTTTTGTATTAGGGGCGTATGCCCAGGCCAATAAATCGCCTTTCAACCATAGAGGGGAAGATTTTGCAGTTTGTTTAGTCGTGTTTGGGAATTGCGTCAGATAGAGATTAGTACCATTCCCGTTCTGGTCAGAATAAAGAAGATATTCATTCTCGCTTTGGCTCACTGTAACTGTATAGCTTGACAAGACGATTGTGAGCAAAATTAGAGGATAAAGCTTGTGAAATTGCTTCGTTGCCATAAAATCTATGGATAGTAGAGATACAGTGTACTGTATCCGCTCACCCACCCTCCCAGAATTATTCTGCCCTCACGGCTGACGGCGCATCGCTGACCGGCTTTTCGACTTCCAATCCCGCGAAATATCCCAGCAGCAAATCGAAGTAAACTCTGTTATTTTTTACTGCTTACTGTCTTTCGCCTTTACTCGGTACTCAGTAACCAGCACTGTCTTCTGCTTTTTACTCATAACTCATCACTCGTAACTCATTACTTCTCCCTACGAGAACGGCCCTGCCAGCGTGCTGTCCCCGTATAACACGAACACCTGCCCGCTGCTGAAGTCCACCAGATCGTTGTAGGTCTGCTCGGCGGTGCGCCCCCAATGCCAGGTGTCCTCAAACGCCATAATCTGCGACTCGCTCTGTTTGCCGCTCTCATCTTTGAACAGCACATTGTAATTGCGGTTGCTGTTGAAGGGTGGGTCGAGGTAAATCAAATCCACGCAGGCGTTCGGGAAGTAGTCGCGGTTCCGTAAAATATCCAGGTTGTCGCCGTAATACAGCTTGTTCTCAGCCATCTTGCCTTCTGTCTTTCTCCCCTCTCTGTACACGGGGAGGGGCTGGGGGAGGGGTTGCCTCTTGCCTTTATCTTTCTTCTCCCCTCGCCCTGAGGGAGAGGCTGCCGAAGGCGTAGGGTGAGGGTTGCTACAACTCTAGCCTATTTCGCAGCTTATGAGCAACTGGCCCTACAATCTATACCTGCAAGATTGCTTTATACTCCACCTGTCTTTACTTTGTTTATCTTTTAGTATGTATGATGTAAGGTTTCATCCCTCAAAATGGTTTGTGCCAGTTTGCAATTTGTATAAGGGATTATTTCAATCTCTATTCTGATTCTACAAATACAAACTATGATCAAATTATCGCCCACTTGACATAAGGATTTTAATATTATGAATCGCACCAAAGTCAATAGGATAGCAGTTATAGGTCTACTGGTTGCTATCGCCACCATTGGGGTTATCCCAACCTTTGCTCAAGATACTGTATCGCACTTGATTACGGTTTCGGCGAACAGTGTCCGGGTTCGTTTTGGGCCAGACACCGGCTATGCCATCCTGGGTTATGTGCATCAGGGTGAACGATACGCCTTGTTAGGACGCGACACCACCGGGTTTTGGGCGCAGATTGAATATCGCGGCATGACGGGTTGGGTTAACTGGAACTTCATACAGGAAACGGACATGCTCAAAACCCAACCCATCACCGAAGTGATCGGCGGGCGTGTGCAGCCCGATATACTCCATATCCGTTTGACTCCCCGTTATGACGCCGACCTCCTGGGAAATCTGCCGCGTGGCGAGATCGTCGATTTGATTGGCCGCGATGACGGCAGCGAATGGGTGAAGGTGCAAACCAACAGCGGCATGACCGGTTGGGTTGCGCAACAATATCTGAACATCGGCTCCGAGGCCTATTTCCTTCGCATCCCTCTGCTCAGTCGAGTACCGGGTGTCGGATCAAACTTCAATCCACAATAAGCACTGCGTAGATGAAAAAGGGTGTCTTGCGAGACACCCTACCGCCGAACATCGTGTTATCTTCTCCCCTGGCTTTGTGAATCTTATTTTGAGATCGCCCCTTTATATCGCTCCAACCAAATTTGATCCTATAGGACTTACAGACAAACCCAATTATAACCGGCCCTCCCTCAAAATCGAAACAAATGTTCGAACAAATGTCTCACTTTTTGCCCCCAACCTGTGGCATACTGATGAGAGCGATCAGCTTGCGCCCAATATTCGTAGGGACACGGCGCGCCTTGTCCGTCCTGTGCCCGGAATCTGCGGAGATGACACTTTTGCAATTGCCGTAATTGCAGAATGTGCCGCAGACTGCATAATATGACGGTTAGCCCGTATGATAAAAATGAGAATTTTTCTCGATTCTCTTTATCATCTTTATCACCAATTCGATCACAGGGTGGGCAGAAAATTTGCCCTGGTCGCCCAATCGCACGGGGAAAAAGCCAAAAACGGCGAAAAGTCGCCAGTCGCATTCGTCGTTTTCGTCGCCAAATAAAAAATCGGGAACAAATTCCCGATTCCCATTTTCAACCGATGATCGCCGCCGCCGCCGCTACAAATTGTAATAAATCATGTAATAATCTACGGCTTCTATCTTTTTCTTTACTCGGTACTCAGTACCCCGTACTCAGAACTTTCTTTTGCCTTTGACTATAGACTAACGACTAATAGCTATCGACTTCCCCCTACGAAAACGGCCCTGCCAACGTGCTGTCCCCGTATAACACGAACACCTGCCCGCTGCTAAAGTCCACCAGAATCGTCCCGCCCTGGAAGCGCTGCGAGGCCAGATCAGCCGACTGCTCATCGGTTTGCGCATACCCAATCGCCGCCTTCACGCCCTCGATGCTGCTCCACACCCCGCCGAAACCATTCGTCGGCACGCGCAAGCCGTTCGGTGCGGCCTCTGCAACCGGGGGTGGCGGTGGTGGAACCTGCACATACCAATAACGTTTGTCCCCTGGCCCAACCGCCCAGATTTCCCCCGTAGGCCGCCAGTACATCACCCCGCGCTCGAAAATTTGTAGTGAGCCTTTGTACGAGGCCATATACTCAATCGGGCAGCCCAACCGGGACACAACCACCGTGTCGGCTGTCCAGGCCGTCCCCAATTTAGGGTCGGGCGGGATCGTCGCGCACGCGCTGGCATTGAAGGATGAGGTCGCTGTTGCAGGCTCATTGTTCAAGAGTGCCGGTTCAATCACCGGGCCGCCGTCCTCGCCCTGTGCTTCCCCTAAAAACACGCCGATGTAAGCCGTCGGCTGGTCGGTGGGCGCAATCGGCGCGAAAGTCGCCGTCGCTGGACTTGCCCCTCGTGTAGCTTCCTGCTCAACCGGATTGGGCGTCGGCGAAATTTCCACCGTCGCCAGCAGCTTGGGCATCACCGATGGAGCCAGCGCCACCGGAGTCGGCGTCTCCGTCCCGCACGCGGCTAAAATCAGGCACAACGCGAGGCCAATCGTAGGGACACGATATATCGTGTCCGATATTCGGAGGAAACGCAAAATCCCGTTTTGTTCCCCCTCCCTGAATTCGGGGAGGGGGCTAGGGGGTGGGGTGATAATTAATTGTGCGCTACCCACACGTCGCCGGAATGTCATAAACATATACATTTTCAAATTCCCCGGTATCCAACTGCCGGTACAACCCAAAACTGATTGTAGCACCCTCCGGCAATCGCGGTAGTGGATACACATCGCGCACGATTTCCCCGGCCTCCCAGGTCGTCAGCGGACGCCAACCGTAAACCGGCGCGGATTCGTCAGCCTGGGCGATCACCTTGTCGCCCGCATCCAGCAAATGCACGAACACACTCAGGTCATGATCCGGTTTTTGCGCCGCGCCCCAACTCACTTTCAGGTTGATATGATCCGCCGTGCATTCGACTGCCTGCTCAACCGGCGTAATTCCGTCTGGCAAAGGCGCTGATGCCATATCGCGCACCGTTTTGATTTCCACCAGATGCGGCGCAGCAGCGTCGATATAAACCGGCGCATCAAGCTGCTCCTCCCACCAACTGACTGGGCGATTGTAGAACGTGAAATCCGGCGTAATCAGCCGCCCATTTGCCAGAATAGTCTGAAAATTCGCTTTATGGCTGACCAGTGTCACATTCGGCAGTTCGTGCAGCACATCTCGCGCGAAGCCGACAGCGAAATGGCGCGGCCCCCAGTCGATCATCAACGTTGTCCCGAATGGGGTTTCCTGTGCCATCGCGATGGTTTGCAGCCCGGTGGTGTCGCTCGTCAGTCCCTTAATGAACGGCTGATTCACCGCTAATAAAATGATCCCGAAGATAACCGGCACAATCAGCAGAGCAACCCGCAGCGACCCAACATATTGCGATAATGACCCTAATGAATCATCCATCTGATTTTTACCGGAAACGGGTAACTGGTAACTCGCAACCGCGTCCGCCAAAAATAACCAGCCGAACGCCAGACTCAATAGAATCGGCAGAATCAACGCCGACAAAATATCGGTATACAACGCGATATGGAATAAATAAGCCACACCGCCACTCAGAATCAGGGTGATCGCTGCCCGCCGCCGTGCCCGATTCCTCAGGGCGAGGATCAAACCCAGCAGCCCTAAAATAATTCCCGGCACAGTGATGTCGGTGACGAGCACCGTATTGATCGTGTTGAAATTTGCCAGCAGTCCATCCATGCTTGACGGTGGCCCGATGAAGCGTGAGGCTTCCCGCCCCAAAAATTGATCCCAGAAACCGTTCCAGTTTCCCGGATCGCCATACACCCAGGCCGCTCCCGAATGCGCCCGCAGCACCAGATAGGCATAGGGCACGAATCCCAGCACGCCTAATAATAGGCTTACGATCAGGACACGCGGCAGTTTACGCCAACTGGCGGTCAACTGCGGCCAGACCGCGTACACCAGCGCTGGCGCGACCATAATCAGCCCGCGATGGTGAAATACCGCCAGCCCGCCGATGAACGCCAGCCAATAAATGCGCTTATAACTGGTTTTTCCGCCGACGGCAATAGCTGTTGAAGCCGATGGGCTTGGTTTCCACAGGGCAATTAATAAAAGCAGCGCTAAAAACACCAACCCGAAACTGTAAATTTCGGCGATGTTGTTGTGAATCCATACTGTCCGCGCCAGCCCGAACAGAATCGTCATCCCTGCCGCCAGCACAGGTCGCCCCGTGAGGTGTACCGCCAACGCATAAATCAGCGTCAGCGCCAGCAGTCCCCAGATTAGCGCATTTGCGCCGGGAGCCGCCGGGGCCGATACTCCGACCAGCTTGAGCACGCCGACCACGATATTGCCCGCCATCACGAACAACGGATAGCCGGTGGAATGCAGCGTGCCCCAGCTATTGAGGACGATTTGCGTCTCGCCCACGTCGATCATGTAATAATTTTCGGAGCCGTTGGGGATGGTTTGCAGCGTCGATAAGTAAATTGGCACGAGGACGGCCAGAACGATAATAAACGGCAGTGTATTTTTTCGGGTGAATGGGAGTTGAAACATGGCTTGAGGATACCAATTTTACGCACTGCTTGCCAGACTCGACAAAGCTACTCCCGGCAAAAAGTCTGAACCGGTATGCTCACAAAGGAAACTAAAGGACTTTCAAATCTCGGTATAATAATCTCAAGCGAGTCGCAAATTGCAATAACCCTCTATCCGAAAACTTTGAGCGTCGTCAACGTCAGAATGTCGCCCAGCGGGTTGCCGTCCGCATCGGTGACGGGCAGGCGATCCCCGTTGCCGCAGTTTCCGGCAGGGCGGGTGTCGCAGGTATACAAGCCGAGGTTGAGATGATACTCGCCGGGAGCGATTCCGTCCGGCACGTGAATGCTGTACTCGTCGCGGCGGTATGCACCCGGTGTCCATTCACTGGTGGCACGCTCGGCAGGATAGGGTTTATCGGCCTGAGTCAGGGGTGTGTCCCCGGCTGAAAAATGGACGAAGCTGGAGTAATTATGCTCTGGTTTCGCCTTCGCGTACCAGTACACCACCACTTCCAGCCAATCCCCAGGCCGCAGCGTTTCCGCCGATACATCATAACCCAACACTTGAATTTGATCGCCCAGGTTATAAACCGTGTGATGTTGGGCAATCTGCGCCGTCCCCGGCGGCGATTGCACCCAGGCGATTCCCTCGCGCATCAATAGCCCAGCCGCCAGGACGGTCAGCACGAAAGTAATGAGGTACGAACTATAAAGCACGAGTGACGATGAAACGCGGCCAATGATTCCATTAAACCGTTCGTTCAAACCGCGAACGTCCCAATCTGCGAACGTTTCCCGGCGGGTTCGAGTCGTCTTTAGACGACTTCCCGCCGGAAAAGGGTAGCCGGGGGTTTTAACCCCTGGCGGCTTCGTAGGGACACGATATAACGTGTCCTCCTTAGGCCAACGCACGCCTGCAACCCCAACGATGACCACTGCCAATAGGCTGACCACAATTCCCGCAATCTGGGCAGGCGTTTCGGTCAAAAACAGGCGCACGATATGATCGCCTGCTGGAACATCAATGCGGATGAAGCCATGTGGTTTAGACGAGGTGATTTGTGCGGGCTGCCCATCCACTTCCGCACGCCAGCCAGGAAAATTGAACGTGTAAGTTTCGAGCGCAAACGGCGTAGCGACCAGCGCGTGCCACGTCTCCGACTCCGGCGTATGCGCGCTGACGGTAACACTTGTACTCGGTGGCAGCGAGTGCATATCCGCTTTATTGACCAGCGTATCGCCATCGCTGTAATCGTCGATCAGGCTTTGGGTCGCGCCGGGAAGGACTTTCACACCATAGGGCAGAAAATCGTTGCGCGCCGATGTACCAGGGCTGGTTTGTCCGCTGGTTTCCGAACGCAGATAGGCCGCAGGTGAGGTGTCCAGATTTTGCAACCGGTTCACCGAGACATACAGCGTCGGCAGCGCGGCCAGCACCGGCAGGATCATGAAAATAATCGTCACGACGGACGCAAACCGCGCGGGCAATTTTTCGATCCACTCAGCGTTCATCCCCGCCAGGGCAGCCAGACAAAACGCAATCGGCCCCAACAGTCGCCAGGGAAATTCCAAAAAATTCAGCGCCGGGAATCCTGTCCACAAGCCATACGCCAGCGGGATCATCAGCCCAATCATCGCCAAAGCCGTCACCGCAAAATAAATTGTATTTTGTAGGGGCACGACATGTCGTGCCCTTTCATCTTTGCGTCTTTGCCCCTTTGCGTCTTTGCGTTGAGATTTTAAGATTTGAATAATGATCCCCGTGAGACCCGTCAGCGCCAGCAGCCATTGCGCGAGACCCAAATTGAGCCGAAGAAGTGTGCCATTAGCTGCCCCGGCATCTTCGATAGGGGAGAGGGCAAGCAGGTGATTCAGCGGCACGAAAAAGCCGAAAAGATGCTCATGTTCCGATTGGATGTTGACTGGCACATTGCCCAATTGGACTTCGTTGCGCTGCAAGAAAATCGGCAGCCAGAAAAACCCCGCCAGTGCGGCTCCCAATAAGGCGCTGGCGAACCCCAGCCGCAACTGCTTCCACGAAATATTCTGGAACAGTTTGCGCCAGATCAGCCAGCCCACAAGCAGCGCCAACAGCAGCACCGACATCAGATTGTGTGCCAGCGCGAACACGCCGATCAGCAGCGCGCAGAACACAAAATCGCGCGCACGTCCGCGCTGCAACAGACATTCCAGCCGCCACATCACGAACGGGAACAGCGCGAAGCACAACATTTCCGGGTAATCGCCGCGTGTGACCGGCTCGGTGAACACGATATAGGGACTGTAGACGTAAACCAGCGCCGCCAGAATCCCGGCGAGTTTGCCCGCGTATGCCCGCATGAATAAATACATGCCCACACTTGCCGCCGGTAGGCATACCATCACCAACAGCCGCAGCGCCCCCACCGCATCCAGGCCGAACAGGTGCATAAATCCTGCGCTGATAGAGTAAGTCAGCGGCGCGTAATACTGAAAAACAGGCGACCCGTAGCCGAAATAAAAGGTTTCTGCCCAACGCGGGAACAAAATCCCCTGCGACCATAATCGCGAAATTTCCCCGACGCGAAAGGCATGATTGAGCGTGTCATGCCCGACGAACAACCCCGGATGCACCACTTCTGGCAGGATCGCAAACATCGACATTGCCAGGACGAAAATCAGAGTTATGTCTATTTTTCTGAAACTGAAACGCCTTATCTCGCCCGCATCTTGTAAGGGGGGCGCAGAATTTTCCAGCCCCTTTAGTGGGCTTGGCATTTCGGCAGCCGGACGTTTTAACGTCTGGCGGGGCAACCGCAAATATTTCATAAAAATCCTGATCTAAAACAGAGACATGGGGGTTGGGGTCAAATCGGACACGTCTATTTAACCGTGATGGTTTGCAGCACAACCGCGTCACCCAGATTTTGACCGTCCGCATCGGTCACGATCAGGCGTTCACCGTTGCCACAGTTGCCGACGGGCATGGTGTCACAGGTATACAGGCCGACGCGGATTTGATAATCCCCCGGCGGCATCGTGTCCGGCAGGTCAATCGTGTAATCGTCGCGGATGTACCCGGCGGAAGTCCATTCTTTGGTCGGGCGTCCGGCAGGATTCAGTTTGTCGGCCTGCGCCAGCGGCGGCCCACCTGTCGAGATATGGACGAAGCTGGCATAACCGTAGGTGATCGGCGCGCGGGCGTACCAATAGACATTGAGTTCGACACGGTTTCCCGGCTTGAAGGTGTCACCGTTCAGATCGTAGCCCAGCATTTCAATCACATTGCCCAGGTGATAAGCCGTCTTGTGCTGCGCGAGTTGAGCTTCCCCCGGCGGCGAATCGACCCAGGCATTGCCCTCACGCATATACACTTCGACCAGAATCAGGACGAGAATCGTGCTGAGTGCCAGCAGCCATGTGCGCGGGAAAGTGCTCGGTGCTAATGGCTGAGTGCTGAGTTGAAGCGCAGGTGTTGATACAGCCTGAGAAACCGTTTGTTCAATCGCTTTGCCCATCCGAAAAACGATCAATGCCACCACGCCGACACCCAACGCCGATAAAATGGTCAGAGCGATTCCCAGATCACGCGCGGGGGTTGATCCCAAAAACACGCGCACCGTGTGGTCGCCTTCTGGAACCGGAAACGTAATCAGTCCGTGCGGGTCGGACGGCGTGATTGGCACAGTTTGACCGTCAATCTCTGCCGTCCATCCGGCGAAGTCGAAAATCAGCACTTCCATCGTGAACGGCGCGGCGGCATTAACCTGCCAGGTGCTGTGCTGCGGCCCATTGTCGAGCAGATTAGCCGTCACCCCATCGGGCAGATTTTCCGGGTTCAAATGATTAACCGGGTAGCCGTCGGCATAATCGGCCAGCAGGCTGTCGGTTGCATCCGGTTCAACCTGCACCTCTTTGGGGAGATATTCGTTGGAAAATGTCGTCGCGCGCTGTAACCCGTGTACTTCGGCCTGCTGATAAGCCGCCACCGATGCATCGACTGTCGGGTGTGTCCATTCGGTGATGTAAAACAACGGCATCGCGAAACCAATGATGACTAGAATCGCCGCCATCACTATCAGATTGGCAAAGCCGCGCGACAGTTTTTCGATCCAGTGAGCATTCATTCCCGCGACCACTGCCAGACAAAATCCAGCGGGGCCGAGGAAGCGCCAGGGGAATTGCAAAAACGCCAGCGGCGCAGTCGCCCCCCATACCGCCTCAGCCGCCGGAAGCAGCAGCAGAATGCACGCCAATCCCGCCAGCGCGAAAAACAACGTTCCGAGTGCTGAGTTCTGAGTACCGAGTAAAGACAAAAACCCTTTGCGTCTTTGCCCCTTTGCGTCTTTGCGTTGAATAGTTATGAATTGGATTCCCAGCCACATGATCCCGAAGGCCGCCAAAATCCACTGCGGGACACCCAGGTTAAATTGATGCTGCAAACCATTGAGCGCGCCGCCATCAAAACGCGGCGATAAGGCTAAAAGTTGGTGCAGGGGAACGAAAAAATTATGGAAATCGAGTTGGGCGACAGCCGTCAGATTGCCCAGATGGACTTCGCCGCTTTCCAGGATGACGGGCAGCCAGAAAAAAGCGGCAAGTCCGATCCCCAGCGCGGCGGTGACGAGTGCGAACAGATAGGGCCGGATGCCTACGCGCCCAATGGTCAAAGCGTGAGCGAGCGTTTCCCAGATCAGCCACGCCGCCAGCAATCCGGTCATGACCAGACCCATCAGATTGTGAGTCAAAATCAGCGCCATGAGCGCCAGCGCCGCCAGAATCACATGACGGATTTTGAGCGGTTGCAGCAAGGCATCAAAACGCCACATCACCAGCGGAAATAAAGCCAACGCCATGAATTCCGGGTATGCGCCGCGTGAATAGGGTTCGGTGAACAGCATATACGGGCAGTAAACGTAGCACAGTGCGGCGATAACCCCGCCCAGCGTGCCAGCGCGCGGCTTGACGAACAAATACATCCCCGCGCTAGCACCCCACACACACAGGACAATCAGCGCCCGCAGGCTGTTGAGCGCATCCAGATTAAAGACACGCATCAGCAAACTGCTGACGTAATACGACAGGCTGGCGTAATAGTGGAAAACGGGCGCGCCGTAGCCGGTATAAAACGACTCGGCCCAATGTGGCAGAATCACGCCATGCGCCCATGCCCGATCCATTTCGGCAGTGCGGTAGACGTGATACAGCACATCGTTGCCGTTGGGCAGGCCGGGGCGAAACAGCAGCGGCCACAGGGCGAACGAACACAGCGCCAGCGTAAACAGCAGGCCGAAATCCAGCCGTTGCAGCCATGAAACCGGGCGCGCGGGCGGTTGAGCAATCGTCGTTGTCGTCATATCGGGCGCGATTGTAGCAGAAACTTTCCCGGATGCCAGCACAGGCCGCTTGTGCATCCCTAAACAATTCACGCCCTGCTCATGACACCATCAGAAATCCTGTCTATAATTCGAAAATGTTTTGTAGCAGCAGGGACGCGAGGTTGCATCATGCCCCACATCGGTGAGCGAGCGCCTGACTTCGAACTCTTGAATCAGGATGGTAGCCCTATTCGCCTGAATGATTTTCGCGGACGCAAAGTCGTGATTTTTGTGTTCACGCGCGCCAATACCGTCACCTGCAATAATCAGGCCTGCGGTTTCCGCGATGAATTCCCGCGTTTTGAAGCCGCCAATGCAGCCGTATTGGGCATCAACACCGCCCTCCCCGATGCCCTGCGCGACTGGAAACTGCGCCACAAATTACCTTATGATGTGCTGTCCGACCCGGAACATGGGTTTATCGAAGCCTGGGGCGCGTGGGGCATGTCCGTCGCCTATTTGATTAAGCTGCCCGCCGCCACCCGTTCCTATTGGGTGATCGACGAAAATGGCATGGTCATCGGCGGGCAGGTCGGCGTTGGCCCCGGCGAAAGCGTCGCACTGGCATTGGCGGCAATTGAACGGACGCGCATCGCGGGATAGAATAGACCCAACCGTCGATGAAGGGCGAGCCGCTGGTTCGCCCTTTTGTGTAGTACAAGGATTACATTATGCCTGACATTGGCGTCCAGGCTCCCGATTTCGAATTGCCGAACCAGGAAGGCAAAACCATCAAGCTCAGCGATTATCGCGGCAAAAACGTAATTTTGTTCGCGTTTCCTGCGGCGTTCACAATGGGCTGCAACAACCAAGCCTGCGGCTTCCGCGACCAATTCCCAAAAATTGAGGCCGGGAATGCCGTCGTGCTGGGTATCAGCCCGGATCAACCCGATACGCTCAAGCGCTGGAAGCAGGAAAAAAACTTGCAGTATGACCTGCTCTCTGACCCCGAACACAAAGTCCTGGATGCCTGGTCAGCCTGGGGACGATCCCTGCTTGGTTTATTAACACTGCCCAGCACCACCCGCTCGGTGTGGGTGATCGGCGCGGATGGCAAGGTGATTGACGCCCAGGTCGGCATCAGCCCTGGCGAAAGTGTGAAGCGGGCATTGGCCGCCATCGCGAAGGCGTAAGTAAATGTTCCGCGTCCCTGTCTAATCATTTTGGACAGGGACGCGCTTCCTTTTACCCTCTAAATTGATTTTAAGGAGAGAATAGAATGCCCCAGATAGGTGAACAAGCACCAGATTTTGAACTGCCCAATCAGGATGGCAAGACCATTAAACTGAGCGATCTTCGCGGCAAAAAAGTGATTATCTTCGCTTATCCCAAAGCCTTTACCGGTGGCTGCACCACCCAGGCCTGTGGTTTCCGCGATCATTTCCCGCAAATTGAAGCCGGAAACGGTGTGGTTTTCGGCCTCAGCCCCGACGACCAGGATACCCTCAAGAAATGGAAAGAAGCCGAAAAGCTGCCCTATGACCTGCTTTCCGACCCTGAACATAAGGTGTTGGAAGCCTGGGGCGCGTGGGGCGAACGCACCAATTATGGCAAAACCTATATCGGCGTGATCCGTTCACATTGGGTCATCGGCGAAGATGGCAAAATCATCGACGAAAAGCTCCAGATCAGCCCCGAAAAAAGTGTCGAAAAAGCCGTCGAGTCCGTCGGCGCATAACGCCCTGCCCTGTAGTGGAAAATCAAAAATCGTCCTGCGTTTTCACGGGGACGATTTTTATTTAAGTGCAATTGGTCTGGTATTAAGCAGAACGTCGTAGAAAATTCAACACCCGTTGCCATAAAGGCACACTGGGAGCAGTCGTATATTTGGCGAGGAGCAAAAGTTGACGGTGTGTCGCTTCAGTCATGATTTTATGTCCTCCTGTTCAATCTAACTTTTGAAGAATGACTCGCATTTTATGCCTGATGTATTGGAATCAAGCTAGAATCCCATCAAATTGCCAAAAATTGAACCGTATTCACCACCACGTAAGATGCTGATCTGCGAGACTGTCTGGTAATTTGCCTCTTGCGAGTAGCAATGTGACTCTCAAATGGGTTCTGGCTAACCGCTAATTGCTTATTGGCTTCTTTTATCAAGGACTTACCCCATGACTGCCGAAATTTCCCCTGAAATTCAAAGTGAAATCGAAAAAGCCTATGTGATCTGGTTCACGACGGTACGTGCCGACGGGATGCCGCAGCCGACGCCGGTCTGGTTCGTGTGGGATAGTGGCTCGTTTTTGATTTACACAACGCCCAAAGCCCAGAAATACCGTAACATCCAGGCCAACGCGAAAGTGGCGCTTAACCTCGACAATACTCATGAGGGCGACCATTTCACGGTATTTATGGGCGAGGCCATAATCGACTCCGACACGCCCGCGCCGACCAAAGTTCCGGCCTACATCGAAAAATATCGCCAGGGCATCACCGACATTGGCATGACGCCCGAAAGTTTTGATGCGTCCTTCTCGGTTGCAATTCGCATCACCCCCACGCAGGTACGCGGCGAGTAGGCATTTCGCGTTCGGAAAATTCCGATTGTAGGGGCTTGTCGGTGACAAGCCCTCCGCAAAAATACCCATCCAAGTACCTTTTGTGTTTGGCATTCCCATCCATCCGGGGCTATGCTCTCCTGACGAAATAATCTTTTTGAGCATTTATTAGGGAGCATTAGCGTGAGTCAACAGGTTTCCGCGCAAGGGTTAAAGTGGTTTCAGGATGTGCGTTTTGGCATGTTCATTCACTGGGGCTTGTATTCCATCCTGGCGAAACAGGAATGGATCATGCACATTGACCGCATCCCGGTTCCCGAATACGAAAAACTCGTCCCACAGTTTAACCCTACCAAATTCAACGCCGATGAATGGGTGAGCATTGCCGCCGACGCCGGTCAAAAGTACATGGTCATCACCAGCCGCCACCATGACGGTTTCAGCATGTTCGACACCCAATTGAGCGACTACAAAGTGACCAATTCGCCTTTCGGACGCGATCCAATCCGCGAATTGGCCGATGCCTGTGCGCGTCGCGGCGACATCAAGCTCGGCTTTTATAGCTCGCTGCTCGATTGGCATCATCCCGCTTACCGTTTTCGTCAGGAGAGCGGCTTGGCATGGTCAGATTATCTGGACTTTTTGCACGGTCAGGTGCGCGAACTGTGTACCAACTATGGCGAGATTATGTGCCTGTGGTTCGACGGCGATTGGCCGCGCCATCCCTTTGACGAGACCAACGCTTATTTCAAAGCGGGAGGCTCATTCGAGTACGACAAACTTTATGAAATGATTCATACCCTTCAGCCCGACGCCATCATCGTCAACAACCACCACGAAGAACCCCATCCCGGCGAGGATATTCAGGGCTTCGAACAGGATTTGCCGGGGGTGAATACGGCGGGTTTCAATACCACTTCGGTAACACAACTGCCCAAAGAAGTCTGCATGACCATCAACGATCATTGGGGTTATGCCGCGACGGATCGCAACCATAAATCGACACGCAACCTCATCCATATCCTGACGCGGGGAGCCAGCGGCGGGGCGAATTATCTGCTCAATGTGGGGCCGACAGCCTTAGGCGAAATTCTGCCGGTTCACGCTGCCCGCTTGGCAGGCGTTGGCGATTGGCTGAACGTGAACGGCGAGTCGATTTATGGCACGCGCGCCGGGGTCATCGCGCCGACTGCGAGTGTCGTCAGCACCCGCAATGGCGATACCCATTACATCCACATCCTGGATTACTTGAGCGATTGTGTCACCCTCAAGGGATTACCGGATACCATTCAAAATGCGCGTCTACTGCGGACGGGCGCGTCGATTGACCTGGAACGTCGCGACGCTGAAATCGTGCTCACGATTCCCGAATCTGCGCGCGATCCGATTAATACGGTGGTTGTGCTGTCGTAAAAATGGTTGTTCGCAATTGAATTTTTTGAGAGGCGATCAATTTCAAAATGGTGATGATTTCTGTAGGGGCACGACTGTCGTGCCCCTACATTTGCGATTCCGGTTACGGGTGCTAATGCACGCTGTACATCAGATTGTAATCGGTGATGTTCTGGTTCTGCGGATTGGTGTCGATCTGGAAGGTACAGGTGCTAAAGGTTTTTTCGTTATCCGTGCCAGGGCCGTAGTCGTCATAACCGTCGGTGATTTTCTGCTTCCAGGTCAGGTGCATCGCCACGCCGTACTGTCCCGGTTTCAGGTGTCCGATGTTGGCGGTATAAAACACCCAGAAGTTGCGCTTGTTCGGCTGTGTGATCGGGCTGACACCTACATTTTGCAGCGGTGCGGTGTTCAGCGAAATGTCGTACTGCGCCTGCGCGATATGATCCTGGACTTCCTGCTCAGTCTTGGCAAACCAAGACCAGAAAATCGTGATATTGTCATTGTCATACAGCAGTCCCGGTGTAGCACCGGGGAGATTCTGGTCGCATTCCGCGAAAAGCACGCCGGGGGTCGCCGAACGCAGCGGATTCACCACTGTGCGCGCGCCGATGACGACCAACGGCTGCGGTGCATTGACGACACCGGGGTTAATCACGCCGCCAAAGGGCGATAAAATATTTGAGCCGCCGGTAGTGGTTGTGGTGGTCGTACCGCCCGCGCCCGCATCTGTGCCGCTCACCAATGAATTCTGTGGATTATTGCAACCGTCCTGGATGTCATCGACGGTGAAGGCCTTACTGCTGGCGGTGACACCGCTCTCGCGCGCCACATAAACCTTCGCGCTGGCTGTTCCGCCCGCCGCGACTGTCGAGCCAGAGTTGTAATTCACGACTTCGCTCACGGCATACGCGCCATCAACCACAAGCTGCCGCATCCCGGTCAGCGGCGTACCCGTGCCGCCCGCCCCTGCGAAAACCTGATAAAACACATCCGAACCCGCGTCCATATTACCGGAGACATTGATCACCGCTTTGGTATCGCAGGCCACAAAAAATATTTGGACATTCGATTCCGCAAAAACCGCCTGTATCCCCAGGCCAACCAATAAAACCCCTGCGATCACCGGGATGAGTAATTTTTTCATGCGTTGTTCCTCCAATTTGCTAACCTGTTTGCGCAGCAGCCTTCATCGGAACGCTCCCACAACTTCAGCCACCAACAGTAAATATGTGGACATGATACCGCAAAAGCAGCGAAAACTCAGCCCGGAAATTAGTACGATTGGCCTACGATGTGGGTGAATAACATCGAAATCATGATAAACCGCCAAGACGCAGAGGACGCCAAACATTTTCCTTTCTCTCTGCGTGCTTGGCGTTTTGGCGGTTGAATTATTTTTGGTATTCGGGCAAGGCTTAAGAATTAAAATCGCCTGGGGTATAATAAAATTTATATGTTTCCATAGGGGTGCAGGCGATGCGCCTCTATATTTCAGCACCCGAAGGATACCCCCATGACCCCAAAAACGATTGTCGTCCTCCAGGGCGATCAAACCGGGCAGGAACTGCTCGATGAAGCCCTGCGCGTGATTAACCCCAGCGTCACCCGCGCCGAGGTCAATTTTGAGACTTTTGACCTCTCGCTGGAGAACCGCCGTGCCACAAAAAATGATGTGGTGAAACAAGCGGCTGACCGCATCAAAGAGACCGGCCTGGGCATCAAGGCCGCCACCATTACCCCACCGCAGAAAGGCGATGTCGGCAGCCCCAACGCCCTCCTGCGTGAATGGGTCGATGGGCAGGTTATTTTGCGTACCGGGCGGCGCATTCCATCGATCCGTCCCTATGGCGGTGTCCATTCGCCGATTGCGGTGGTGCGCATGGCGGTGGATGGCGAGTACAGCGAAAAAGCATGGCGTGAAGGCGATGGGCTGGATGAAGTGGCTTTCAGCACCCGCCGTTTATCGCGCCGTACCTGCCGCGCGGTAGCCGAGTTTAGCTTTCGCTATGCCAAGCGCAATAACGCGACTGTGTTCGGTGGGCCAAAATACACCGTCAGCCCGATCTACGAAGGGATGTTCCAGGAAGAACTCGAAGCTGCCGCCAAACGCTATCCTGACGTGGCCTATAACCCACAGTTGATCGACGCGACCTATGCCCTGCTCCTGGAAACCAACGGCGATGCCCTCGTTATACCGACGCTGAACCGTGATGGCGACAACATGAGCGATCTGGTCATCAAAATGTTCGGGACAATTGCCGGAGCCGAGTCGGTCATTTTCGGCCTCGACGAGGATTTTGAGGTGAAAGTCGCCCTGACCGAAGCGCCGCATGGCACAGCCCCCAGCCTGGAAGGCAAAAATGTTGCCAACCCGCTGGCGATGATCCTGGCCGGGGCAGCCGTACTGCGCTACGTGTATAGTGACGAAGCCGCCCGCGCCAGCCGCGCGATTTATGAGGCGGCGTTAGAGGCCGTGCAAGCCGGTGTCCGCACCACCGATTTAGGCGGCTCCGCCCATACCACCGAATTCACCGACGAGGTCATCCGCCGCGTCGAAAGCAAACTGGAAGTCTGGTCATCGCTGGGCGAATAAAAGATAGCGCTCGAACCAGATATCGATCCGTTTTGTAGGGGTTGTTAGGGGTAGGGGCTTGTCGGTGACAAGCCCGATGCGTGCGGTAAACTGGCCTCGCGATTGTAGGGGCACGACAGGTCGTGCCCTTCAAACGGTGACGTGGCGCAACCTGTAAATAGCAAAGCTTTAATTGGGCGCGGTTTCGACCAGATCAGCCAGGGTTTCGTCCTGCTGCGCGATGAATTGCAGCGCGAGTTTCTGATATTTGAAGTTGCGGTATTTCGTGCCCAGCAGTTGCGTAATCACCGAGACAAACGTGTTGATGAGCGGGTTCATGCCGATGAGCACAATCCAACCGGTGAGGTCGCGCTGTTCTTTGGTCAAGGTCGGGATCGATTTTTTGATTTCCAGCACATTGCTAGGGATCGATTTCACCGCCTGTATATCCACGATCAGATGTACGGGCGCGATACCTTCGCGGACAGCGTTCATTGCAAATTCAGTCGCGGCGGCCAAATCCTGAATGCTGACAGCCTCTTTGAGCTGCATGTAAATGACCCGATCCTGACGATACCACGAGACTTCATACGGCATAACAATACCCCTGTTGACTTATTTCGGTACGAATCACAAAAAACTTATGCTAAAACTGCTTATCCAACCCTACAGCATGACCCTAGTCCACAAAAAACGCCGAGGGGTATCCGCCTCGGCGCAAGGGAACCACCTGAAAGACAGCCTTAGTCGGTCACACGTTCCAATACATCACTCAGGGTTTCGTCCTGCGTGACGAGGAATTCCAGCGCCGGTTTCTGTGCGCGGAAGTTGCGGTAGTTGGTGCGCAGCAGTTGAGTCAGGACTTTCACAAAAGCGTTGACCAGCGGGTTCATGCCGATCAGGATGATCCAGCCCATTTTGTCGCGGTTGAGATAGGTGATATGCTTCTTGATTTCCAGGACGTTGCTGGGGATCGACTTGGTTTCGCGGGCATCCACCACCAGATGAACCACGCCGGGTGCATTGCGCACGCCATCTTCGATAAATTTGATGGCGGCGACCAATTCGTCAATCGTCAGCACATCTTTGGCCTGAAAATAAATGACACGATTGGGCAGCAGCCACGTAACTTCGTTTGCCATGCATTCACCTTTAAAAGTTCATCAAAAACCAGACTCCAACACTATATAACAAAAATTACAATTTGGAGGTGAGAAAAAGGTAAGGTGCGTGAAAAATTTATCAAAATTGCGGGCGTTCGATTTTGCGGAGGGCATATTTGACCTTGCCATCCGGCACATCGACTTCGACCACATCGCCGACGCGACGCCCCAGCAGCGCCTGCCCGACGGGCGACTCGGTGGAGATGCCCGCCAGCCCGCGCGCGACTTCTTCGGTGCTCAACAGTTGAAATTCAACTTCTGCTTTGGCGCTGAAATCCCAGACCGTCACTTTTTCGCCTGGATCAGCCCGCGTCGGGTCGGGGTCTTCATCGCTGATGACCTCGGCACGCAGCAGCACCCCGCGCAAGTGGGCGATGCGCTGTTCCAGGCGTTCTTTATCCTCCATCACATTCTGATAGGTGGCTTCTTCGCCGAATTCGGTGTCGTCGTGGACTTCGGCCATCTGCTCGGCCATACCTTTGCTTTGTTCCAACAGATCATCCAGGTCGCGCTGGATAGTTTCGTAACCGGTTGGCGTCAGGATAAAACGGTCTTCAGCCATGATTTTGCTCCAGGTTCATTACACGAAAAGATTCACTTGGTATTATAAACAAAAAAGGCCGTCCGCGTGCTGCCACGCGACGGCCTTCGGCACAATCCACCGTGAAATTTTTAGCCCGCCACTATCGAGGCCATCTGACGGCAGGAGTCGGTGCAGCGGCGGCACACATGGGCACAGGCGCGCATCTGCGGATCATCTTCGTCCACACGCAGGCAGTCTTCCATACAGTTTTCGCAGACGATAGCGCAGATGCCGCAGGTCAGGCCGTGAAACGGGGAACCGCGCCGCATAAAATCGGCGCTGGTGCGGCAAATCTGGATACAGTCGTGCAGCAGGCGCAAATGCTCGGTTTCCATATGCCTGCCGCCCATTTGCAGGCAGTAGGTGAGCGTTTCGGTGCAGACACGGTGACATTCTTCGCAGTTCTGGATGCATTCTTCCGTTTCGGCACGGGCGAGTTCGGTCTCCATATATTGCATCATGATTAAACTCCTTAAACGTGTTATCTAAGCATTTCAGTAAAATTCATTCGACAGATTGCGGGGAAACCAGCAGCGGTTCCAGATGTTCTTCGTGATGCACGCCGGAGCCTTCCAGCACGGCGGCCAGCGGATACTCGTCCAGCCAGGGGAAGCGCCCGACTTCAAACAGCATTTTTTCCGGGATGGCCTGGGCTAAATCCAGAAAATGCAGGAAGCCAGCACGCCAAGCGGCATGGACATCCAGCCAGGATTGGTCACGGTGCTGTTCGTAAATCCAGTTATTGATGTGGTCGAGATCGGCGTTGGTGGGCGGTTCGGGATTGAAATCCGGCGGCCAGTCGGCAAAATCCGGCGTGTGATGATCCAGGGCGGCTTCCAGGCGGGAAATGGATACCTGCTGCCACGCGCGTAGATGGGCGACGACATCCTTGATCGACCAGTGACCATAGCGGTTGGGCGCGCTGATTTGCGCCTCGGTCTGGCGGAGGAGGAAGGCTTCCCAGCGGTTATAAATGCCGCGTAAGTGACTGATAAGCTGCGTTTTGTCATTCATAAAGGGCTGTTACTTTTTAAACTTACAAATGATGTTACCAGTGTATGCGGTTTGCGTAAAAATTACGTTGTACGGAAGTGTACAAAGTGGGCGGGGTTTTATTACAGTGTGTTACAAATTGTAGCGGCAGCGGCGGCGCAAAAGTTGTCGCCGTTGGCGTCGGCGGCGATGGCGAAAAGTCGCCGATTTTATGAGCAAGTTGGTGATAATGGTGATAAAAAGAATCGAGAAAAATTCTCATTATCATCATCTGACCGACCCTGATGGGACGGTTGGTCATCCGTCCCATCGTAGGGGAGAGTCCGTGTGGCTTCTGCAACCATCACATCTGTTATTTTAGAACATTTGGTCTAAAAAGTCAATACACCAGCATTCGAATATTCAAACGCAGGCTGGGCGAATCAGGCAGTCATCTTATCAATCATCTTCAGGAATGAAACCAGATTGGGAAGATCGAGCAGATAAAAGTTGACACCGGGGCGCTCAAAGCGCTTGATCTTGAGCCAGGGGCCGTCCACATCATATTTCTCAATGTCGCGCCATGTGGTTGACTTCCAAAATTTCCAGATGTCGCGGATACCCTCATGGTTGAGTTCAATCGTGCCATAACGCAGACTTTCGCCGGAGTCATAACGTTTCAAATCACGCTCAAAGAAGATTGGGGCGGTTTTCTGGGCGATGAGAGTCCCGGCTTCCTTATATTTTTGGAAGTCTTTGTCGATTTTCAACACCACTTTTTTATCAATCAGTACCCGGCATATATAAGTATGTTCGCGAAATACCGGGATGCAATAAGCCGTATGAATCACGGTCTGCTCGGCGATGCGGATAGCCGTAAACTCTTCCCAGCGCCAGGAGTGACTTTCGCCGTGCTTGGTCTGCTGGACACCTTTCTCATAAATCTCAATCTGGACATTTGACGGCCAGATGATCGTATACATAAAAAAGACCAGGCCAATCAGCGCTAAAATCAGTATCCCGCCGAAAACTTCATTGATGGGCAGACCAATGCCCGTTGGATAATAGCGCCGAAAGAGAACGAGGCCGATCCCCATCGCAACCACCGCTACAGCGCAAATGACCACACTCACAATCTTGACCGCCAACAGCCAGGGGTTTAGCCGAGCCGAACCCAGCAGATTACCGAGATCAGCAGCGCCTGATTGAGTAGGTAATGGTGTGGCGGTCTGTATGCCGCCAGCAGCCGGACTCGTCGCCTTTTCCAGTTTTTGTTTCAGCTTTAGGGCTTGCGCGTTGGCGGGATTAATCTGCAAGGCGCGTTTGAGGCATCCTAATTTTTTTTGAGGATCACTGACGGTGTAGGACAGCCACACCCAGGCGACATCGTTTTGGGGTTCAAGCTGGAGCGATTGTTGAAGGAATTTCCGTCCCGCTGCCGCATCCTGCTGGTCGCGGATGGCCTCGACCCCCTTCTGGAAGAGACTTTTTGCATCGTCAGTCATCGTTCCCTCTGTAATATAAATATATTAGCATTGATGTTATTTTATCAATAAATATGACAGCAGGCAATTTTCGCGCCGGGGATGAGAATCAAAAAGCGCCCAGCCATACATGCTGCGGCGCTGATGGGACGGTTGGTCATCCGTCCCATCGTAGGGGAGAGTCCGTGTGGCTTGCAACCATCACATCTGTTATTTTAGAACATTTGGTCTACAAAGTCAAGGTCGCAGCGTTCGAAGATTCAAACCTCAAAAGCATGTGAGTTCAGTATGCTTTTGTGTTAAAAAAAAGACCTGCCTATCCTATGATGAGCGGATCGCTTCGTGATTTTGAGCTAGCTGACGGGCTAGGTGGCTATACGGGTTTTCTGTGTCTCCTCGTCGGCCATTTCGCCTCCGGTTCGGTCAGTGCGTGTGCCTGTTACCCCTTGTAAGAAGCCAATAAAAACCAACTCTTCATCTAGAGCGCGGACGCTGTGGACTTCGCCCGCATCAAAAATGAGCAGCGAGTCCGGGCCAAAGGCTTGCTCAGGTTCGCCATGAACTGCAAACATACCGTGTCCTTTGAGCACCACCACGTAAAATGGTGAGTGCGGTACGCTGTGCTCGGTGATACTCTGGCCGGGTTTGAGCATCCAGCGCAGTATGCGTCCATCCTGATCGACCAGCAGCGGTTGTGCAAATGGAACCGTCTCATGAAATTCAAGTTTTTCCAACAGTTGTTTCGATTTCATCCAGTAATCTCCTTTTATCAATGCGACACTGCCACCTGTCTAATGGCAGCTAACTGCTGTATGCGTTCTATGTCATCAGTGCGTTGTTAACCATATCGAGCAATTTTTGACGGGCGAATGGCTTGGGTAAATAGCCGCTGATTTCAGGTTCCAGTGCCTTTGGAATGGTATCGGTATGGGCGCTGGCAATGATGATCGGGATGTGAGTGGAAACCGGTTGTCGCCGCAAAATCGGGAGCAGTTCAAAACCATCCATATGAGGCATCCGTATATCCAAAACAATCATATCGAATGGATCAGGATGGGTTTCGAGAATGTCGAGTGCCTCATGTGCGCTTCCGGCTTCAAAAATATGATGACCGGCTGCTTCAAGTACCTTGCGGATCAGAAACCGAATCGGATATTCGTCGTCAATCACTAAAATATGGGCCATTGTGCTTATCCTCCCTTCAAATACGGGGAGATTTATTTAAACCTAAGCTAAAGTGCTGTCCGCAATGGGCAGCGTAAAGGAAACGATTGTTCCGGTGGTGGCTTGATCGCCAACCCAGATTCTTCCGCCATGCGCCTCAATCAAGCCCTTGCAGATTGCCAGCCCTAACCCCGACCCTTTAATGGAGCGCCAAATCACATCATCGACCTGACGGTAAGCCTCGAAGACCATCGCCCGCAGTGGCAGCGGGATGCCAGCACCTTCGTCGGCCACATCAACCTGTATTTCAGCCCCTTTGATTTGGGCAGTAACGGTAATTGTGCCATCCGGTGGTGAATATTTGGCCGCATTGCCGACCAGATTGAGCAATACCTGCGCCAAACGCTGGGGATCGACCATAATAATGGGCAAAGTTTTGGAAATGTTCAGGATTAAATGATGTTTTTGGGCTAAGGATTCCATTGATGATTGGGCATGGGCAAAAATTTCCCCTAGCGAATACCACATGGTATGCACGCGCATTTTGCCCGATTGAATTTGGGTGAGGTCGAGCAGTTGGTCAATGAGTTCATTCAAGCGGTCTGCTTCTTCATCAATAATATGAAGGAACTTGCGCTGATCGTCTAATTCCCAGACCACATCGTCAGCGACCATCGAGGACGCGAAGCCTTTAATCAAGGTCAGCGGTGTCCGCAGTTCATGGGCGACCATGCCCACAAATTGGGATTTCATGGCATTGGATTTGTCGGCTTCCGCACGGGCTTTTTGTTCATGCGCCAGCAGTTGAGTGTGCTGTTCGGCTGCCCGTTCGCGCTCCAACACCGCGCCTTCAAGCCGCTCCTGCTTGACCTGGGTCTGATACTGGATATTCGATTGGGCGCGCACCCAGAACACAATGCAGCCCCCGGCCACAAAGTACAGCAGCAGTCCCAATGAATTGCTGGGATCGGCCCAATGGAAAGTAAACGCAGGTGAGCCATAGACAAGGACACCCGCAACGCCGCCCATCAAGAATGCCAACACCCCCGGAACGAACCCCCCATACCACGCACTGAACAAAACGGCAGGCAGATAGATAATAAAGCGATTTTTGTCTTCTAAAGAACCATCCAGCAGTAAGCGGATGAAGGCCGTCCCCGCGATACTGGCGACGGCAGCCCCATAGTGAGGCAGCGCGATGCGCCATTTGAAAATAGTAGGCGCGGATACACTTAAAGTAAGTGGTTCCGAAGGTGGGAAGGGATTCATAGTGAATGCCCCTTTGATATTTCGTTTTCAGGTCAGAAGCCGGGAGAAAGTGGAAGGTACGGGAGTAAACAGAAGGCCACTTGGGCGATGGATTCTAATTATTAAGTAGAATCCTAAATATGATCCGATTGTACCACAAAACGCGGATTGATGTCTCCGTTTCGAAATATTCGGGCGCTAGAACATCGTGGAATGGGTCACTGCATCCAGGAGCTGCTGCCTGCTAAACGGCTTCGGTAAATAAGCGATGCGCTTGTCTACACTGCGAACCGAAGGTTGTTCCAGATAGGCACTCATGACCAGCAGCGGAATTTGAGGATAAAACTGCCCCAGTTCCGCGATTAATCGGATGCCATTCATACCGGGCATTTGAATATTGGTGATTACCAGATCAAACGCCGGGTTGTCGGTGAGGACGGTGAGCGCCGCACGACCATCCGTCGCCTCGGTTACAATATAGCCCTGCTGTTTAAGCAGGACACTCACCATCCAGCGGATATGTACCTCGTCCTCGACGACCAGTACCGGAGACGACCCGCCTCCACCTAGTCGCGGTTTGGATTGTTGACCGTACCTGCTTCTTTCATGGGTATCGATAGAATTAATGAACATGAGTTCCCTTAGTGCTTCCGTGCCTGCGGTCACTGATAGCACTGTATCTTGACCGCTGTATGGTTCGCGTATGAATAAGAAATGCAGTCTCTATGTAGTAGATTGGACATGAGCCAATCTTGAGGTGTTTGCAAATTCGGGATTGACATTTTAGAACTTTTGTGCTATTATACGCCTCCAAAATTAGCAGCTTTGGAAGGCGTTATGCAGCGATGGCTTCGCACATGGCGGCAGCACAGGGGTCTTGGATATTCGGCGGAAAAGATACTCATTTGTCGTCGTCGCCCACCCTCCCCAACGGCAATCACGGGGAACTGTCGCCGTTTTGGATGTTTCCTGCGCTTCAGCGCATCCACCACCAAAGCCCTACTCGTTTTGGAAACCCGCCGGAACATCCAAAAAAATCAGCCCTTTTGCGCCCGCTTTTTTTGGATGGTTCTTCAAGTCCCTCGCCCTGAGGGAGAGGGATTTAGGGTGAGGTTTGACTCAAAAAGTGCCGAGTCATTTCTGACCCAGCACTGGATACTGTCTTTACACCGCATCGGCTTCGTTCGGCGGAAGCGTCGTGGCAGACACCATCAGCCGCGTTTTCCGAGCCATATCGCAATCGAGACCAGAACAGCGCCAACCGCCGCGCCGATGAGAAATATCAACATATCCCGCGACTGTAAGGCTATGGCGGCCACGATCAGCACCAACCATATACCCCAACCAAGAATAACAATTGCACGAAAACGATTCATGTTTCCAGATCACCCGTCAACCCGTTACGTTCATTATGATTTGCATCATCCTAAACTACGCTCGGTATATAACGTGTTGGATTCCCTGCAAGTGCGTGTTCAATGATCCGCAAATCGCGCCTTTTCGGACACCGATTTTGAAAATCGCGACTCAAAAAGTGCCGGGTCGTTTCCGACTCAGCACTTTTCCAAAACGATGCAATGGGTTGGCTTCACCATCATCTGACCGACCCTGATGGGACGGTTGGTCATCCGTCCCATCGTAGGGGACAGTCCGTGTGGCTTTTGCAACCATCACAACTCCTATTTTAGAACATTTGGTCTATAAAGTCAATAGGGCACGAAGTTTTGTGCCTCATGTTATGTTGTATTCCACTTGATATGCCCGCACTGGCACTTCATTACTTCTGCATCGCGATGATAATGAAGAAATTGTCCTCTTTCACATGTAAATAAGTTATAGAGTGCGCGCACAGAATCTACAAAGGCACGAACTTCATCAATAGCAGCATTCTCCATTACCTCGTTATAATGAACCAAGCGATTTCCAATTAAATCGGCCTCAAGTTGCGTGAAAATATGCTGATTTTCCTCAAATTTTTCTGGCACAAGTTTCCTGAATCTAGTTTTCACTGCGTCATATAACTCCGCAACTTCATAGCGTCCGGTTAATCGCAGTGGCATTTTAGTTTCGGTATTAATCGCCATTTGCAGGAGAATCCATTCCAGATTCCTTCTTCCGTGAGCACCTGCTGCCACCTTGTCACCATTTTCCAAAGCAACTTCAAGTACCTCCCATCGCGTTTTATAACGATCTAAGCGAATTCCTTCTCTTATTGACCAATCAATAATTCGAATGTTGTTAAATTTGCTACCGATGTTATAAGCTCGTTGATAATTTGCAAGCTCTTCAAACCATACATAATCATGGGTGGTGATAAAGAGCTGGAATTCTGAAAATTCCTTGTAGAGTAGTTCACATACTCGTCGTCGATGCTGTGTATCTACTGTACTGACTACATCATCCAGAATGATTAAGGGAAAATCCTGGTTAAAATGTTTTACAAAGGCTAAGAAAGTACATAGGCCAAGTGTGTCTAGGTGTCCCTCACTTTGATAAGCTCTGGGGTCTTCATTATCACGCTTATAAAAACCCATCTTAATTTCTGTGCTGCTACGCTTCGACGTATCTATCCTTATCTTAATTTTTCTATGTTGTTCACCTGGATGAAGTACATCATAGTAGCGTTGCACATCTTCCTGAATGCTATCGTAGATTGACTGAATCTTTTGCTTTTTGGTTTCGGCAAATGATTCGTAGGCAAAGGTCATTTGCTGAATACTCCACTCTCTGAGTTTATGCTGACGCTCTAGCTTGCCTATTTCGCCTGAGAGCTGACGCACTCTGGACAGGAAATCAATCGCCTCTACTATTTGCTCATCGTCATAAGAAACATTGAGGTTAGAGATTTCAATTTCTAATCGTTGCCGCAATTCAAAAGAGTCAGTTTCCCATGCAGCTAATTCCTCTCCTCTTGCAATGTCATCTAGAACAGCGACCTGGAGTTTAACTATCTCTTTTCTTGCTACTTCATCAAGTAAGTGTCTCAAATACGTTCCATAGACTTGTATAGGCTTATTGTCTATTCCTTGTTTTAGGTCTCCGACAGATTTCCACAGATTGCGCAGCAGTTCAACAGTTGAATTGAGATTTTCCGATAACTGGAATTGGAGTTGAGCAATTACTTCCGACTTTTTCCCAACCTCAGCCATTAACTCCAAGCGCTCACTGAGACGGTCAATTAGAGTATCTGAGCTAATTTCCTGTTCGCAGATCGGACATAAATCAGGACGAAACTCCTCAATTAAGTTTTTACCTTTTTGCAAGACATCACGAAAAACAAGTGTTTCTATTAACTCCGTATCTCGGTGAAGATCATCACACGCATCTCGTAATTCAACTAATCTATTGAGCAAATCATTTGTATCTGCTGTAGTCGATAGTTTCGCAATTATGTCTTTCAAGTGCGCTGCTTTTTCAATACGTTCAGGCTCGACAGAAATTTTGACTATCTTAGCCCTAGCGCCCGAAATTTCCTCAACATCCTTAATCGTTTTTTGCCCCCAACCCAACAATTTCTGGTTGATGCCGTTTAACATACTTTCCGGGGTAAGCGTTGTTAAGTCTAGTAATGTTTTAATATCATCAGTCGCAGTTCGTTGACGACTAGCAATTATCACGTTACTTGAAACAAGTTCATCCCTTTTTCGTTTGAGATTTATCTCAATTGCTTCCAATTCTTTTACGCCAATAATTTGTGCAATCCGTGCATACCTGCCGCTAGGGGTTGACATTATAAAATCAAGAAGTTGCTGACGCCTAAGGATGAAGTTAGCGTGTTGCCCTAATTGCCATAAATTTACGATTTTGTTACCGCCAAAGTCAGTCCTATTAAAAGTTCTAGTTAAAACAGCGTCGGGGTTTTGAACCACTAAACTCACTGAAACATCTTCAGGTTTAAAATCGATGTGTGGCGCATGTCTTTTAGTGGACGTAGCTTGGTTATTTTCCAGAGGGGAGACACTACCTTTAAATAAATACTCAAGGGCGTCAACTAATGAACTCTTTCCGAAACCATTCTCACCGCAAAGAATGATAGATTTACTATCAAAATCAAGGGTGGTATCTCTAATACCGCGAAAAGCTTTCACGGTCAGTGATTTAATCTTCGACATCATAGAATCCTTCTAATATATGAATGGCTTGCTTCAATTTATCTGGATTAGCCAGTTCATTCTGCTGAACTAACTCTCGGAGATGATTGACCCATTCTTGATTCACATGCTCGTTTTGGGTTAGTTTCTCTAACCAGATTTCGATTATTTGCTCACTTACTACAGAGTACATTTAATGCCACCTTTGATAACCTACTAAACTGCTATTTTAAAATTATAACTTCTATTTGCAATTATTTTACTAGCCAGATTCGTGCTAAGCTAATTGAATATGATTATCCACACCTTGACTTTTTAGAATTTGTGTTCTATAATCGTCCTCCCAAAATCAGATGCTTTGGAAGGCATTATGCAGCAAGTAAAGCGGCAGCACAGGGGTCTTGAATATTCGGCGGAAAAGTCGCGTCTTCTCGCCCAGCGCAGTATACAGGTATCCTTTCAACAAGAGCCACCCTCAGTGCACTATCCAGGCGTGTTTATTGCGTCGGACACAGTTTCCCTTATTGGCGGCGATACGCCCCTTCGCGGCCATTTCTCGCCGCCCTATTGTCCGCAAATCGCCCCTTTTCGGACACACGATTTTTGCTTTACTCAGCACTCAGTACCCAGGACTTTGTACTGTTTTTGGAAGTTTCCCTCATCCATCAACAAAGGGGGTTGGGTTTTGGAAACCCGCCGGAACTTCCAAAAAAATCAGCCCTTTTTGCGCCACTTTTTTTGGATGGTTTTTCAAGTCCCTCTCTTGCTCCCCTCTCTGTACACGGGGAGGGGTGGGCGAGGGGTTTGACTCAAAAAGTGCCGCGTCATTTCAGACTCAGCACTTTGTATTGACTAATGACTATCGACTTCTACACCGCGTCGGCCTCGGTCTGCGGGACGGTGGAAAATTGCAGGCCGTCGCCCTCCGCGTTCACGTCGGTGATGATGTGGTCGCCCTCCACCACCTGCCCTTCCAGAATATGGATCGCCAGTGGGTCTTGCAGGTCGCGCTGGATCGTGCGCTTGAGCGGGCGTGCGCCGTACACCGGGTCGTAACCGCGCTCGGCCAAAAAGTGGCGCGCGTCGGCGGTCAGTTCCATCGTCAGGCCGCGCCCCTTCAGCCGCTTCATCAGGTGCAGCAGTTGGATGTCCACGATGCGGGCGATGTCTGCCGCGCTCAGGCTGTGGAACATGATAACGTCGTCGAGCCGGTTGAGGAATTCTGGCCGGAAAAATTGATCAAGTTCGCTCATCACCGCGCTCCGCAGTGCATTTTTCTCGGCGTCCGGCCCCATCTGTTTGATCAGTTGGCTGCCGACGTTGCTGGTCATGATGATGACCGTGTTGGTGAAATCCACCGTGCGGCCTTGCCCATCGGTCAGGCGGCCATCGTCAAACACCTGTAAGAAGATGTTGAACACATCGGCGTGCGCCTTTTCGATCTCGTCAAACAGCACGACGGCATACGGACGCCGCCGGACGGCCTCGGTCAGTTGGCCGCCTTCTTCGTAGCCCACGTATCCGGGCGGCGCACCGATCAACCGCGCGACACTGTGGCGTTCGCCGTACTCGCTCATGTCGATACGGATCATCGCGTCCTGGTCGTCGAACATGAATTCCGCCAATGCGCGGGCTAACTCGGTTTTACCGACGCCCGTCGGCCCCAGGAATAGGAAGGTTCCCACCGGGCGATCCGGGTCTTGCAAACCGGCGCGGCTGCGGCGAACGGCGGAAGCCACCGCCCGCACCGCGTCTTCCTGGCCGATCACGCGCTCATGCAGGCGCTCTTCCATTTTCAGCAATTTCTGGATTTCGCCTTCCAGCAGGCGCGACACCGGAATGCCCGTCCAGCGCGCGACCACGCCCGCGATTTCGTCAGCATCAACTTCTTCTTTGAGCATCGCACCGCCGCTGGCTTGCAAATCGTGCAAATTGGCTTCACGCTCACCTAACGCCTTTTCCAGGTCGCGCAGTGTGCCATATTGCAGTCGCGCCGCCGTTTCCAGATCAGACTTGCGCTCGGCCTGCTCCAACTGGATGCGGGCGTCGTCCATCTGCGATTTTATTTCGCGGATGGATTCAATGGCATCTTTTTCGGTCTGCCAACGGGCAGTGAGTCCGCTCAGGTCTTCGCGCAAATTGGCGAGTTCATTTTCGATGGATTCGACGCGCTGCTGAGAGGCTTTGTCGCGCTCTTTTTTCAGCGCCTCGCGTTCGATTTCCAACTGCATGATGTGGCGCTCGACGGTTTCCAGCGCCAGCGGCTTGGAGTCGATTTCCATTTTCAGGCGGGCGGCGGCCTCATCAATCAGGTCGATGGCCTTGTCGGGAAGCTGTCGATCCGGTAAGTAACGAGCGCTCAGGGTCGCGGCGGCGATCACGGCGCTGTCCTGGATGCGCACGCCATGATGGACTTCGTAGCGCTCTTTTAATCCGCGCAAAATGCTAATCGTATCCTCGACGCTGGGTTCATCGACAAATACCGGTTGGAAACGGCGTTCGAGCGCGGCGTCCTTCTCGATATACTTGCGATATTCGTCGAGCGTGGTCGCGCCGACGCAGCGCAGTTCACCGCGTGCCAGCATCGGCTTGAGCATGTTGCCAGCGTCCATCGCGCCTTCAGCCGCGCCCGCCCCAACGATGGTATGTAACTCGTCCAAAAATAGAATAATCTGGCCGTCGCTGTCCACAACTTCTTTCAAAACGGCCTTGAGGCGTTCCTCAAACTCGCCGCGAAATTTCGCTCCAGCGACCAGTGATCCCATATCGAGGGCGATAATTTGCTTGTCGCGCAAGCCTTCGGGAACATCGCCGTTGACGATGCGCTGCGCCAGCCCTTCGACAATCGCGGTTTTACCGACACCGGCCTCGCCGATCAGCACTGGATTATTTTTCGTGCGGCGGCTGATGACCTGGATCACGCGGCGAATTTCTTCGTCGCGGCCAATCACCGGATCAACTTTGCCCTGGCGTGCCAGCGCGGTCAGATCGCGGCCATATTTTTCGAGGCTCTTGTAGGTTCCTTCCGGGTCTTGCGAGGTGACACGCTGCCCGCCACGAATGGTCGTCAAGGCCTGCAAAATCGCGTTGTAGGTGACGCCGTGCCGTTCGAGCAGAGACTTAAGCGATTTGTCCTCGGTGAGCGCCAACAACACATGCTCGGTACTGACGTAATCGTCGGTCATTTTGTTGGCTTCTTTTTCGGCGCGGTTGAGGATGTCCTGGGCGGCGCGGCTGAGGCCAATCTGGGCATTGCTGCCGGATACACGAGGGCGGTCATTGAGCATCTGCTCCAATTCCGCCAGCAGATTGGCCGGACGCGCGCCGATTTTGGCGACGACTTCCGGCACGACGCCCTCGTTCTGCTGCATGAGCGCGATCAGCAAATGGAGCGGGTCAAGCTGGGTATGACCATATTCGGTTGCCAGCGATTGGGCCGCGACCAGTGCTTCCTGCGCTTTATTGGTATAGCGTTTTAAGTCCATATGAAAACGAGTGCCCCCATTTTTATTTTGAGTGTAAGGCGAAATATCGACTATGGAAAGTGAAGATGAGGGGATTTTTCCGGTTCGACAAGCCACCTTCAAATTAAATTATATTTCAGGGGCATATGAGGCGTGTTAGAAATGTATTGGAGGAGCGTAAAAGAGAGTACAGAGTGCAAAGTTCAGAGTACAGAGTGAAAGATAAAGGCGCAGGGATTATCAATGCGTGAATAGATAAAGGAAAAAGATAATCAACACAAAAATGCCGAAGCCGATACATCCTGTAGTGAGGATTTGATCGGCATCCCACTCGATCCAGAGTGGAACGCGCGGGTTGGGGCGGAAGTCGCGGACATAGGCATTATACTTGTCCATATCAACCGCTTTGTCTGGCTGAACGAGTTCACCTTCTTCGTCAACAATGGGTTGATTTTCTGAATCGGTGTCCATAAGGATAGATTATAGGCTGAAATCGGTGGGCATACTTTCCAAACACAAGCTTAAGTTGGATGGATAGAAAGCGCGTGGTGGAAGATGTTGAGCGGGTCCCAGCGGGATTTGATCTGCTGTAGGCGGGGATAATTATCCTTGTAGTACAGCGTTTGCCAGGGGATACCGGAAGTATTCCAGGCGGGATCGGCCAGGTCTACATCGGGGTGATTGATGAGCGCACCGTTGCTGGCCTCACCGGGTACGGGTACGCCGCCAGTATCCGCAAACAGGTCGCGATAGAATTCGCGAACCCAGGTAAGGCTTTGGGATTCGTCCTGGGGATTTCCCCAGCCCGTCGAACAGGACATGGTGAGAATCGCTTCGCGCTGGGCAGAGGCGGTTGCATCGGGCGCGATGGTGTTCACTTTTCCGCCATAGGTCGCCATGCCCAACCCACCAGCGACATCATCGGCGCTGTTCAGGTAACGATAGGCCACGCCGATCTGGCGATCCGTGAGGCGCTTGCATAGGAAGGCATCCTTGATTTTGAAGATGCCGCCCTGTGATCCCTTATCGACTAAATCAGGGAAGGGATAAAGGGCGAAGGCCAACCAGGAAATCGTATCGACCTCAGCCTCAGACGTAGGTGTCACGCCGACGCCCTGGTTGATAGCAGCCAAATGTTCGTCGAGTAAGTGCCTGGACGCTGCCCCGGCGGTCAGCACCCCGGTTATCTCGATTTTGCCAGCCGGACGGCGCGGCAGAAAGAAGGTGCTGTAGAGATTGGCAAAGGGCGATTCGGCGTCACTGTTGCGTTCGCACCAATCGCCGTGATTCTGTAGCAGCCGGGTGAAGGCGGACTCGTCAATCGCTTCCCAGTTCCAGGCTGCTTTGAAACGCAGCACCGATTGGGGCGCATTCGGCAATTGGTTGGCTGGATCGGTAGCCTCTGCCCCCGATGACCGGAACCAGTAACGGGTGACGATACCAAAATTGCCACCGCCGCCGCCGGTATGCGCCCACCATAAATCGCGATTCGGGTCGGAAGGCTCACGGGTCGCGATCACGCTTTTAGCGGTTCCGGTCTCATCCACCACGACGACCTCGACAGCATAGAGATAATCCGCAGCCAGACCGAGTTGGCGGCACAAATACCCGAACGCGCCGCCGACGATATGCCCACCGACGCCAATGTCGGGGCTGATGCCAGCCGGGACGGTCACGCCCCAGCCCAGGAATAATTTCCGATACATCTCGCCGACAGTAGCACCGGCCTCAACTGCGAAAGCGCCCATGTCGGTATCATAATAGATGCTGGTCATCAGCGAGGTGTCGATGACGACGCGCACCGCCGGATCAGCTACAAAACCTTCGAGGCAGTGTCCGCCGCTGCGCACCACCACGCGCAGTCCTTCACGAACGGCTTCTTGCAGGGCTTCAACCACCTGCTCCGTCGAACCGACGAGGCGCACATAATCGGGCTTGCCGACGAAACGTTTGTTGAACCCTCTACGAACAAGGTCAGCGTAACGGGGGTCATCGGGTGTGACCTTCTCGGAAGACACCCGCGAATACAATTGTGAATCGGATAGCAATTGCGTTTTCATGTATCAGCAAAGTCCAGTTGAATTTTCAGGTTGTCATCGAGTGTAACAGAGGGGTGTATAAGGCGTCTTAGAATCTGTCCATATTCCATTGAGCGGAAAACAATTTGGATGGCAGCACCGATACCCGCGCCTGTATAAATAGCGTTATCCAAACACTATTATAAAAAACAGATAAATTCCTGTATCGTTTAATAGATTGCTCAAGTGATATTCCTGAGCATCTCGACATAGACAGCATTTGCATCCGCCCGATAACCGCCCTAGAATGAGCGAAAGTGTAGATAAAAGCGCGAGTCCGGCATTTAGAGGACTCAGCGTTATTATGGGTTTATTCCGGGGGCGTTATGTGGAAACGAATTTTCGTGACCCTGCTGCTGTTGGGGTGTTCGATGGCGGTGGTCGAGGCGCAGAGCGATGCTGCGGACGACTGCCCCAAAATTGTCGAGACGGCGCTGACATCGGTGTCGGATTTGTGCAGCCTGTTGGGGCGCAATTCGGCCTGCTACGGGGCGAACATGGTCAAAAGCACCAGCGTCACGCAGCCGCAGCCCACGAATTTTTTCCAACTGCCGGGAGACCGTTCCGGCCTGGATACGTTCCGCGAGATTAATCCGCAGCCGTTGGATGAACTCAACGGCACATTCGGCGCGGCGGTGCTCAACGCGCAGGCCAATCTGCCGAATACGCTGCCCGGTCAGGGTGTGGTTTTTTTGCTGATGGGCGATGCGCGCATCACCAACGAAGTTGCGCAAGGCAGCGCCGATCAGACGCCGTTTCAATCGTTCTATTTTTTGCCGGGGCTGGCGAAATCCAAATGCTACGAAGCCGAGCCGATGATGACGATTCAGACGCCGGGAAATGTCAGCGTGACGATCAATTTCAACGGCGCACAGACTGAATTCAGCCCCAGCACGCTGCTGACGATCACGCCGACGGTGTGTACGATCCATCGCGGGTATATCACGCGCGGGCCGAAGAAAGTCAATCTGCTGGCGAACCAGACGGTTGATATTCATATCGACCCAGATGGGAAAATCATCGTCGAGGATGCGCGCGGCATCAGCGAACGGGAATACCAGCGCGGTTTGCAAGTCCAGGAGGCGCTCAATGCCCTCGCCCAGGCCAACGATTGGTCGCAGCAGTTGATTCTCAACCCGCCAGATCATTTCGATGCCGAACCAACGAGTGCGCCAGATGCGGGCACAGCGACTCCTATCGCCACCGCGACATCGACGCAGCCCGCCAACTGCCGCGCGATGTACGAGGTCGATACGTTTGACACGCTCAGTAAAATCGCAGTGCGTTTTGGGACGACAGTGCAAGCCCTGGCTGCCGCCAATAATATCACCAACCCGAATGTGATTAGCGCGGGGCAGACGCTGTGCATTCCGGGATAATTTAACCTCAAACCTGTTTTTAATGGAGCGCGTTCACGTTATGGAATTTGCGGATGTGGTGCGGAAGCGGCGTATGATCCGGGATTTTGATTCTCTGCCCATCCCGCCGGAACAGGTTGAAGCTATTCTGGCGGCGGCGCAGCGTGGGCCATCGTCGGGGTTCACGCAAGGCTTTGAATTTTTAGTATTCGAGGGCGCGGAACAAACGGCGCGTTTCTGGGATGCGCTGCCCTGGACAAATCCTGACGACACGGCTGGCGCTCGGCGTGCGCCGCTCATTATTGTGCCGCTGGCGCATGAATCGGCTTTTGTGGCACGTTATCAAACAGCGGATAAAGCGGCGATTGGGCGCAAAACCGGGGCGGATTTCCCCGCGCCGTATTGGTTCATCGACACGGCTTTTGCGGCGATGTTGATTTTGTTGAGCGCGGTCAATGCTGACCTGGGCGGATTTTATTTCTCGATTGGGCCAACCAGCCGCGAAATCCCACGCTTTCGCGAGGCGCTGCGCATCCCCGATGTGTATTACCCGATTGGCGCGATTGCGATTGGCTATCCGGGCGAGTCAGAGCGGATTCCGCCGGGAAGTCCGAAAGATCGCCGCCGTGCGCCGGACACGATCATTCACCGGGGTAGCTGGTAGCGCAGTCGCAACCTTCGACGGGTTGTATCCCCGGCCAGCCGATTTCCGCCAGCATATTTTTGAGGGTACACAGCGGCAGGCCAACGACGTTTGTATAGCAGCCGTCGATTTTGGCAACCGGTTTGAACACCGGATGTTGAATCGCGTAGCTCCCGGCCTTGTCGAAGGGGTCGCCTGTCGCGATATAGGCGTCGATTTCGGCGTCGCTGTAATCGCGCATGGTGACGTGGGTCGTGGTGATGTGGGTAACGACCCCTAGTCCCATTGACCTCATTGTTAATGCAAATTCTAAAGACGGTTCAAACACGAAAATGGGCTTGTCGCGCTGCCTTTCCCCCCGTACAGAGGGAGCGGGGTAAAGCAGCGTCATCGCCGTGCAGACCTGATGCGTCCGGCCACGCAGCCGTTGCAGCATATCAAGGGCGTCATCGGCATCAACCGGCTTACCGAGAATCGCCCCGTGTTCATCCACACCGAGGGTATCCGCACCGAGGATCACCACCGTGTCGGCGGCGAGGATGATGCTCATCCCCTCCCCAAACCTCTCCCCGCTTCGCAGAGAGGGGCTTTTTTGTCCCCTCTCTCCATCGGATGGAGAGGGGGTTAGGGCGTGAGGTAAATGGTCGGCGACGGCCTGCGCTTTTTCGCGGCTCAAACGCGACACGTAGTCCAGCGGCAGTTCGCCGGGATGCTGAGTCTCGTCAATATCCGGTTTGATAATCGTGAAGGGGATGCCCAATGAACCGAGTAATTCGCGGCGGCGTGGGGATGACGAGGCGAGAATGAAAAAAGGCATAGTACAAAGTTCAGAGTGCAAAGTAAAAAGTGGAAAGCCTTTGTTTTTAACTTTCCACTTTTAACTTTTAACTGCTGTTACTCTTCGCCTTCTTCTTCGTCGTCCTCATCTTCTTCATCTTCTTCGTAGAAGCTGTTGAGCGAGTGCGGATGGCCGTGATCTTTTTCGTCTTCCTCGGCCTCGCGGATCGTCAACACCTGTACGTCGAAGGTCAGGGTTTTGCCAGCCAGCGGCGGGTTGAAATCCACGACGACCACGCCGTCCACGACTTCCATCACCGTGCCAACATACACGAACCCGTCTTCGTCCTCAACCTCGACGATCATGCCCTCTTCGAGATTTTCCCCACCAGGGATTTCATCGAGGTCAAATTCGTCGATTTCTTCGTCGTCATAATCGCCATAGGCTTCTTCGGGCGGGACGGTGACATGCACCACATCGCCAACCGTTTTGCCTTCCATTGCCGCTTCTAAACCCGGCACGATATTTTCCGCGCCGTGCAAATATTCCAACGGCTCATTTTCGTCTGCGCGCCCGACTTCTTCGCCGTCCACCGTCAACACATAAGTCATGCTGACGACGACGCCATCAGTGATTTTGTCTACTGCCATTTGCTCGATTTCCTTTCGATACCCGCGAGTCGGGCTAAAACGGGCGCATTATAGTTGTTTATTCAAATTTTTTAAATAGGGGCTTCTGTTAAAAACATGACAGAATGCCCCATAAATATACAACAATCAGCCCCATTTTGCGTATAACACTATGTAAATCACCATCAAGGAGCTAACACAATGGGGTTCTTCATTTTTCTGATTATGGCGGTTGCGGCAGTGTTGGTCGTCGGATCGCTGTTGAAAGTCGCGCTCGGCCTGCTGATCGCCATTGTTTTGTGGATGCTGGCGGGCATGTTCGCCGGACGGATTCTGCGCGGGCGCGGTTACGGCCCGATTATGGATGTGCTGCTGGGCGTAGTCGGCGGATTCGTGGGCAGTTTTGTGCTGCGCCTGATCGGTCTGGCCTGGATTGGCAACGTGTGGCTGATTGGTAATGTCCTGGTCGGCATGATCGGCGCGATTGTGTTCGTGTATATCATCCGCGTCGTGGGCGATCAGAGCTTCGCGCGGTAATAAACCTCACCCCCCAGCCCCCTCTCCGTGTACAGAGAGGGGAAGTAAAACGAATACGTGAGATATTTCGGTAGGGGCACGACAGGTCGTGCCCTTTTCGTTTTCTTCATATCCTCTGTGTCTCGGTGGTGAAATATTTTTTGTTTTATTACATCAAGCGGTATATTCACCTCGAAATATGGATTTTTACACAAGGATTTTTTCAAAATGAAATTAGCGGGCAAAGTGGCGCTGGTCACAGGCGGCGGATCAGGGATTGGGCGGGCATCGGCCTATGCGCTAGCCGAGGCAGGCGGGAGTATCGTCGTAAGTGATGTCAATGTCGCGGGCGGCGATGAAACCATCAAGCAGATTCAGGCGAACGGCGGGAATGCGGTCTTCGTCAAATGTGATGTGGCGCAAGCCGGGGAAGTTGAAATGCTGGTGAGTGAAGCGCTGCGGGTCTATGGGCGGCTGGACTGCGCCGTGAACAGCGCGGGAGTCGGCGGCGATATGCTGCCTACAGATCGCCGCGAAGAAGCCATGTGGGATTTGACGCTCAACGTCAACCTCAAGGGCGTGTGGTTGTCGATGAAATATGAGATTCCGCCGATGCTGGCCGCCGGAAGTGGCGCGATTGTCAACATCGCCTCAGCCGCCGGATTGATTGGCTTCCGCTATGCCTCAGCCTACTCCGCCAGCAAACATGGTGTCATCGGCCTGACGCGCTCGGCGGCGCTGGAATATGCTAACAAAGGTATCCGCGTGAACGCCGTGTGTCCGGGTTTCACCGATACGCCGATGGTCACGGAAATGAAAGATACCAATCCGCATATGGCCGAAGTGACTATCAAAGCGATTCCCATGCGGCGCTTAGGCACGCCGGAAGAAATCGCGCAGTCGGTATTGTGGTTGTGTTCGCCGGACTCGTCGTTCGTGACGGGTCATGCCCTGGCCGTTGATGGTGGCACAGTTGTGGCATAGTAATGGTATTTACAAATACAACAGATTAAATTAAAGTATTATAAAAAGGAGTAAGTATTTAAATTTGTCAGGGGGATAAATGGATAACCAATCTCTAATAGCGTTGATCGTGTCTATTGTCGCGTCCGTAGGCGGCGTCGGGGTAATTATCGTAGGGGTAGCCGCTTGGTTTGGGAAAATATGGGCCGATACGATAAATGTCAGGACGTCTGCAAGATATGAAAAAGAGCTTGAAGACCTTAAAAATCACTATAATGCAGAACTTGAGCATATAAAGGCGGAATTCGCTCAACGTCAAAACTTCATTGACATTTCGCTAAATACCCTATCTCAAAGTTATTCCTTCTCTCGTGAGCGTACATTGAACTCCATTGAGGCTATATGGAATGAGATAATTCAATTACGCTCATTCGCATCAAAACAACTGTTTCTATATTCAATTCTACTTCCACAAGAATACGAAAATGCAGACTTAGATAAAATATCACCCGTATTACCTACTATCTCACAAACAGATTTTGCAGATCATCCTTTACATAATAGTGAAATTGAATCTAAAAGACCTTTTATGGGTGAAAAACTCTGGACGCTATATTCTATATATCGTGGATTCATTTTTCGTATGACTTGGAAAACCGTTTACGGAAGAGACAAAGGAAACATATATAAGTGGGACAAAGATATGGAAGGTAAGCAAGACACTTCCTTAATCAATGCTTTAAAGAATATCTTTACCGATGATGAGCTTCGACAAATCATAGGAGCCGATAATATAGGTGTTCCTGAACGAATTATGACTGCCATAGAAGTGAAAATTCTAGCTGAAATTAACGATCTCATCTTCGGGCGTAAATTTTTCAGTATAAGCATTGAAGAACAGCAACGACTATCTGACTTTCTAAATGGGGTAGGGCTAAAGAAATAGGTATTTGCAAAACTGTATCTTCTCAATCAAGCAATATTTTGCCCTTCTTCGGGAGCAATATTCAATGACATCCAGCCATCGTCGCCGCAACATCGTTTTGGCAATTTTAGCGGTGCTGATTATTGCAGCAGTCGTCGCAGTAGTCGTCATCCGCCAAAATGGAACCGTCACCTATCAACTGCTCGCTCAGGACACGATTATCAACGCCGATTTATGGTCATCGCAGCCAGAGATTTTTTCGGCAGGTTATGGCTTCGACAACATTATCGGAGTGGACGGCGGCGAGACCGAGGTGCGGGCAACCGGTGGAACCTGGAATACGGTCACTTGTAGCAATGGCGCAGAACCCCCACGCAGCGCCCTGACCTCCTCCGCTACCAAGCAAAATGTCACCGCCGTTTTCGACCACACCGCCGATCATGCAGATGGACTCCCGGTGGTGTTCAGCTATCCGATTTTGCCGAGCACGCTCGACAACACCGACTTCAAGGTGACGCTCAATACTGGCGAAACCCTGACGCCGGATGCCGCCAGCATTTTCCCTAATTTTGAGTACAACGAACGGCATGTCGCGGTGATTTTCGGACAGTTTGGCAATCGCCTGCTGCCCGGTGAAGATGGCGCACGATACACCATCCGCGTTGAGGTGGTCGCCGACAACACACCATTGATGCTGGTCGGGCCAAACGGATTGGTCAGCGCGGTTGGGCTGTTCAAGGACAGCGATAAATCGCCCTATGAAAGTGGCCCGTATTTGGTCGGCGCAAAATTGAATCGCATATCAACCGAAGGCGAGGGTGGGCCAAAATTCCTTTCCGCCAACTTACCCAATGATGGCAAAGCCTTGTACGGCGATGCGGCACAATATCGGCTGCGGGTATTTACGTCTGGTGGCTTTTCGCCGGATGGCGTGCAGGGTGTCCGGCCTGATGAGTACGAGCGATTCTTTCGCATCCATGCTACCGGAACAGATGGCGAAAATATGCTGCTCACCAAAGTTGGCGCAAATTATGCGGTTGAGGGTGGGAATATCCGCGTATTAGGGTTAGCCGACCTGGGATTGGCGGAGTCGAGCACTCCCTATGATGATTGCTATGTCGAGGATCACGACAATTATATCGACATCATTCTCGCCGGGGACGAAACCGCCATGCGCCATATCACCGCTGTCGAAATTCCCGCCAAGGGCGATTACGACCCGTTCTATAATCCCGGTGGGCCAGGAAATAATCCGACGCCCAATATTCGCTACACCGCACCCGGCCCCGCTGACTTGGAACCGGTCATCATCGCGCTGGATGATCCAATGACGGTCAGCTACGGGAATTGAGACCGTGTTTGGCTGACCGCCGTACATTAAATTGAAAGTGCTGTAACTGTCTACAGCCCATCATTGCTACGCAGCACTTCACCCAGGCAGTTTCACGAGGTTTTGTAACTCGGCTAATTCACGCGCGAGAGTCTTCGCCATCGCCCTCTGATGCGGGTTCCATCGCTTCTGAAAAGCAGCATCCCAGGCTTGCCAGATTCGGACTGCGCCCGCCAGATTTCCCGGCTCATCGACTAACGGAACCGCGATCTCCGACAGAGTGCTGAACATCATACGACGATGGGCTACGGCTGTTTCCTCATGCTCACTTTGTGGATGGGCAAGCGCCCGCCAGCCCGCGACCAAATCAGCCAGCGTCACGTCAGTGGGAATCAGCGCGAAAAGTTCAGGCAGTGTTGCCGTCAGATGGCGCGCACGTCCGGCAGACTGCACCTGCTGTTTGACCGCCTCAAGAAGCGGATCGAAATTTATCATAGTATCCCTACTTTCATGCTGTAAACGGTTATCAATCCATACACAGACTACAGGGTTTGGCCGGTCAACTTCAATTTTCAAAACGCGGGTTTTGTTCACTTATGAACAATCGGCGCGAATTGTACAAAAACGCCGTCTTGGACTCTGGTCTCAACCGTAGTAGAGTGAAATCAAAATCTGAGGGTGCTTCATGGGGAAAACAGATCGACGGGTACAGCGCACGCGCGACCTGTTGCAAAAATCGCTGATCGACCTGATTGGCGAACGTGGATACGACGCCATCACGATTCAGGATATTGTGGATCGCGCCGACCTCGCCCGCACGACCTTTTATGTGCATTACGACAGCAAAGACGATTTATTCATAAGCTGCCACGAAGCCATTATCAGCGCGTTTCAATCCGGGCCAATTTATCCTCATCCACTTTCGCGCGAGGCGCTGCTTTCACCAGACGTGCCGCCAGGGGTGACATCCGGCTACCGGCATCTTGTAGAAGCACGGGCGCAGTTGTATCCCATTTTTCAAGGCAAAGATGGGGCACTCATCCTGCGCCGCATCCGTGACGGGAGCGCGCAGGCCATCGAAGCCAACTTGCGCGCGGTCTTCGCCGAAGCCGACAGCAGCATCCCACTCGATATGCTGGCGACCTATCTGGCCGGGGCACAAATCGCGCTGATGCAGTGGTGGCTGGAGAAGCGCCAACCCCACAGCGCCGAAAATCTGGCGCAGACCTTTCATCGTTTGCAGCGCGCCGCCATCCGCGATGCATTCGGGCTACAGGATGAGTGAGGCCGGTTTGGGTTGACCCTCCCCGTCCCCATCAATTCAACTTTGCAACCGATCTGGCGTTACCGCGTATAGACAATCGGGTTATACTTAGAAACAATCTGTGACCTGCGCCGGAAGGAAATACTCGTGTACCGTCTTGTAACGCTGTTTATATTGGCAAGTTTAATCATCGTCGGCTGCACACCAAACGCACCCGCTACCGAAGTGCCGCTCGATGCGCATACCCTATTGACGCAGTCCATCAATAATTTACGCCCCAAACAAACTTTCCGCGTGATTATCGAGCGTACCGGCGCGGATTACATTTTCGACACTGAAATGGGCAAGGTTGCGTTCAAGCGGGCTGAAGGTCAGTATGTCGCGCCGGATACCATCGGCGCGAAGGTGAAAATCGTGCTGGGCACACTGCCTGTCGAGGCCGATGTCTATGCCAAAGGTGCGACTCAATCGGTGCGCGGCGTATGGACGAGCATGAAGTGGCAGACCAGCGTCTTCTCGTCGGGATTTGATCCCAGCAAAATTATCAGCCAGGAAAACAGCGGTCTCGATCAGGCAGTGAATGCGCTGGTTGATCCCAAACTGCTGGGCGAAGAGTCGATGGACGATGGCACAGCGGCCTATCACATCAGCGCGACAGCCAACGGCGCGGATGTGGCGGCGATGGTCGTCAATCTGATCCAGATGACGGGCACGGTGAATGTCGATGTGTATCTGGCGAAAGATACAGGTCTGCCGCTGCGCTTCGTGATCGTGCAGCCGGACAGCGCCACCGCCACCCAAACTGACCCGACCAAATGGACAATCGACCTGTTCGATTTCGACGCCAAATCTGACATCGAAGTTCCGGCGTAAATTTCAAGCAGATATTTCGCAGTAAGTGCCGAGGGTTCAAAACCCTCGGCTATGTGAAATCGTGTAAACCTCTGAAGAGGTTGTAATACACATCTCCAACCTCTTCAGAGGTTTACAGTTTTATTGGCTAGCTTGGGGTTTTGAACCCCAAGCGGAAAAAGCCAGAAAATCTGTTTAGAAAAACGAGATTTTCTCGCAATTTCCTTATCTGGTCGTCTGTAACCATCAACAAAGGTTAACCCAAACGCATGGCAACTGACATCAAACGCGCGACTCCCAATCCCTGGCTGGTGCTGGGGTTGATCTGCCTGCCCGTGTTCATCGGATCGCTGGATTTGACCATCGTGTCGGCGTTTTTGCCGGACATCGTGATCAAGTTAGGCTTGCCCGTGCAAACCGCGCTGGGCGATGCCACCTGGGTCGTCAGCGGATACTTGCTGGCGTATGCCATCAGCATGACTTTCATGGGGCGCATCAGCGACATGATCGGGCGGCGCAAAGTGTATATCGCCTGCCTGATTGTGTTCATCATCGGCTCGATTATGGTGGCGACGGCGCATCAATGGCCGACAGATTTTCTGTACTCGATTGCCCGCCGCATGGGGCAGCGCCCGGAACGTGAAGTGGTGACACTGGTCGCGATTGTGATCGGGCGCATCGTGCAGGCGTTGGGCGCAGGGGCGCTCGTGCCGGTCACGCTGGCGTTGGTGGGCGATATTTTCCCGCCGGAACGCCGCGCGCAGCCCTTAGGCATCATCGGCGCGGTGGATACACTGGGATGGGTGCTCGGTCATTTATACGGCGGAATCCTGGTGCAATTTTTGCCCTGGCAGGATTTGTTCTGGATCAATGTGCCGGTGACGCTGGTCGCCCTGGCGCTGACGATTTTTGCGCTGCGCAATGTGCAGGAAAAACGGGCCGGCGGGCGCTTCGACATCATCGGCACACTGTTCATCAGCGCGTCGCTGATTGCCTTGATTGTGGGACTCGGCGGCAGCAACGAAGTCTCGACTTCAGCCAGCAGTTTTAGCGATGTGACCGGCCTGCCACCCTATGCCCTGCCCGCGATTCTGGTCTCGGCGCTCTGTTTAATAGGATTCGTGTTCGTCGAATCGCGCGTCAGAGACCCGCTGATTGACCTGGGCATGTTCCGTATACGGGCGGTGTCCTCTGGATCGCTGGTGAATTTATTGGTTGGCTTCTGTTTGATGATCGGGTTGGTGAGCGTGCCGATTCTGGTCAATATCCGCAGCAGTGCCGCCCCCGTTGTGGCGGCTGCCGACGCCCCGGCTGGAAGCGAGACACCCGCCCAATCGAGCGATGATCTGCTCACCCACGCCGCGCTCACGGTAGGTTTGCTCTTATCCGCGCTGACTGTGCCGATGGCATTAGCAGCCGTTCCCGGTGGCTGGCTGAGTGACCGCATCGGCTACCGGCGCACGACGGTGATCGGTTTGAGTCTGGCGCTGCTGGGCTTTTTGCTGATCTGGCAGACCTGGACGCTGACCCTGAGCGATGCGGTGATTGCGCTGGAAATGGCGATGGTCGGCGTGGGATTGGGACTCACCTTTTCGCCTGTGAGCGCGGCGGTCATCAACTCGGCGAGTGAAGACCGGCGCGGCGTGGCGTCGGCGCTGGTGATTATTCTGCGGCTGATCGGTATGACTATTGCCATCTCGTCGCTGACCGCCATCGCTTTGCAGCGCGTGAATACGCTGGCAGCCGCCGAGTTGGCGCAGCAAGCAGCGGGGGCCAGTGAAGCCCTGAATGTCTACGCGCGCATCACGGTGCAGGTGTTGGCGGAAGTTGGTCTGGTCGGCGCGATCATGTGCGCTATCGCCCTGGTTCCGGCGGCGTTGGGGCTGCGAAAGCCGACTCAAAGTCTATAGTCGTTAGCTTTTAGTCTTTAGTCCAAAGATACAGACGAAAAGCGTAACGCAGAGGCACAGAGATACAGAGAGACGATATTTTTCAAAATCATGTTGGATTTTCCGGGTAGAGCACGACATATCGTGCCCCTACAAAAACACGCCCCGTTTCACAATGTTGATTAACCTCTTAAATTTTTAGGTGCGTTTATGGAAGATTTGTTACAATTTCTTTAGTATCAGTCGTAACCATGATAAAAGGTATTTCCCCATGATGCCGCGTACATCAAAGCCCAACCGCACCAGCACACCATCCGACAAGCGCAAACAACCCGATCAGATTGACCCGCAGCCGATCTCCAACGACCCGGAGAATATCCTGAATTTGCAGCGGACGATTGGCAACCAGGCCGTCAATCAACTGCTTGCCACGCAGCGCCCGGTCATCACAAAGGCGGGCGAGGCATCGGTTCAACTCAAAATCCAGCGCAAACTCATGTCATATAACGAATACATGGAATTCACGCAGCAGAAAAACAATCCTCAGATGACTGCTATTTATCGAGGCAAGACCGGGCAAGCTGAATTGAACGCGGAAAGAAAAACGGTCAACCCGAACGCCAATTCATTGGAGGATAAATACGTGGAGAAGGCCAACATCAACGACGCCTATTTCGATGTCACAAAAGCAGAAAACATTGAGACACTGACAAACCTTCACGACGCGATTATGTATTGGCAGACCCTGTTTGGTCACTTGCCAAGTTCAGCCGCTCAAAAACCCAACCTGGATAGTTTACTGGGGGTTATCAGCACTCGAATTCAGAAATTGATCGTCAAAGACAATAAAAAGAAGGATAAATTTGGCGCCGATTTTTTCAATAAGGGCAAACCCCCAGCGAAAAGTGCAAAGGATAACGATCCAGGCAGCCCTAATCAGTTTGGAATGCCGGAGATGCCCGATTCGCTGAAACGTGTGGGTGTACCCAATGAGTATTTTGTAGAGAATTTTGTCCATGAGCGGACGAGAACATTGATCGAGGATAAGGTATTTTATCTGGACATGCTGATCCGGCTTCTGGAGGGGGATAAAGTCAAGAATAAGGAACAGGCAGGCGCCACCTTTAATGACCTTGAAGCCCTCGGACTGAAAGATTTTTATTTGCTGAAATCGGTGGTCTATGCTCACTTTGGGATCGTGCTCGATAAAATCGTGGGGACGGATCGAGAGGCAATGATTGGACAGCAGTTAACGAAGGAAGAGAAGCAGGCCATTGTTATCTATTCGGGCGGGAAGTATAAGCAAATCAATGCCGAGGCGCGTGCAGCAATGACGACCAAAAGCGCAGCGGCTCCCCTCGCACCCGGAGTCCGACCATCAAGCGAAGCCTCCTACCAGCGAGAAATGGAACTTACTGTAAGCGGCTTGAACAAACTGCCGAAATATCAGGGGAAATTATACCGAGGGCTAGCCACCCCCCCGGCGGGTTTCGCGGCCTATGCCCAGGAAGGCGCTGTTACAGGCGACCTGGGCTTTTCCAGCGCTACGCCTGCCATAACCGCAGTCTACGAGTTCTTGAAGCTGCAATACAACACCCCCGGAAACATAATCTACGTGATTCAAAGCAAAACCGGCTCCAATATTCTTTCCGTAACCTTTAATCCCCAGGAAGGCGAGATTTTGTTTAGACCCGGTACGCGCTTCCAGATCAACAAGATATGGAAACACACGCCCGATGGCAAAATTCCAGAGGACGCGCCCGCCGATGTTCAAATGATTCTGCACAAAAAAGGCGAATTTGTGGACATGAAAAAGCCTATGCCTAACGGTGAAACAAGGTTCCAGACGCAGGTCATCATGATTACGGAAGTCTAAAATCCGGCAGGGATAGCTTTAATTAGCAATACAAGAGGCGGATACGGGCATTCTCTGCGCTCGTATCCCGGCGGGGTTAGGTTCGCGGAAACTATAACCCGGATGGCATCAGCCCAACCTTTTAGGCGGAATTATGGGCAATGCGGTTATACTGGATGAACAAGTCAGATTGCGTAATAATGAATGGAACTCAAGGTAGCCCTGATGACCCTGCGTACACCAAAACCTCACAACGGAAACAAGCCTGCCGACAAATCCAAACCGTCCCTTTCTAACGACCCGAATGACATCCTTTATTTGCAGCGGACGATTGGCAACCATGCCGTCAATCAACTGTTGAAATCACAAAAACCGGTCATTACAAAAGCGGGCGAGGCATCGGTTCAACTTAAAATCCAGCGCAAACTCATGTCGTATAACAAATTCATTGACTATACCGGCCAGCGAGAAAATCCGAAAATGCGTGATGTTTATGAAGGCACGGCAATGCAAGCCGAATTGGACGCCTCCAGAAAAGCGATCCACCCGGAGGGGGGTGGGCTGCGTGATGATTTCGCGGCAAAGACCAACATCAATCAAGCCTATTTCGAAGCCACAGTGGATGAAAGAATAGAAACCCTCACAAACCTGCACGACACCATTGTGTACTGGCAGACTCTGTTTGGTCACTTGCCAGGCGCAGCCGGTCAAAAATCCATTCTGGACGGCATTCTCAATGTTACGAACCAACGGGTTCAGAAATTGATCGCCAAAGAGAATAAAAAGCAGGACAAATTTGGTTCCGATTTGCTCGATAAAGGCAAATCCGCCGTGAAAAGTGCGAAGGATAGTGTCCTTCCAGGCCGCCGCGATGCCTTTCATTTCGACGACTCCGATCTGGTTCCCATACCTGAAATGCCCGAATCGCTGAAACGGGTAGGTGTACCCCATGAGTATTTTATCGAGAATTTTGTCGATTTGACGACGGGTAAATTGATCGAGGATCGGGCATTTTATCTCGATGCCCTCATCAGGCTTCTGGAAGGGGATAAAGGCCGAAATCAGGAACAGGCCAGCGCCACCTTTGACGACCTCGAAGCGATGGGGTTGAAAGACTTCTATTTACTGAAATCCGTCGTTTTTTCTCACTTTGGGATCGTGCTCGATAAAATCGTGGGGACGGACAGAGACGCCACGATTGGACAGCAGTTAACGCAGGAAGAGGCTGAGGCCATTATTAAATATTCTGGCGGGGCGTATAAGGCAATTAACACCGAGGCACGTGCAGCAGTTCCCCGCGCTACCCCCAAACTGCAACCAGGAGTTCGACCAGGGACAGCAGCCCCGGTAAGGAGCTACAGGCGAGACATGGAACTCGCCGTAAGCGGCTTGAACAAACTGCCTAAATATCAGGGGAAATTATACAGAGGACTGGCAAAACCGCCGCCAGGGTTCGCGGCCTATGCGCAGGAAGGCGCGGTCACAGGCGACCTGGGCTTTTCCAGTGCAACGCCAGCCATAACAGCGGTCTATGATTTCCTCAGCAATGAAATCGCCCCCGGCAATATCATCTACGTGATTCAAAGCAAAACGGGTACGAATATTCTTTCCCTATCGGTAAATGTCCAGGAAGGCGAGGTTTTGTTTAGACCCGGTACACGCTTCCAGATTACCAAAATATGGAAACACACTCCCGATGGCAAAATACCTGAGGATGCGCCCGCCGATGTACAGATGATCCTGCATAAAAAAGGCGAGTATGTGAACAAAACAGGCGGAGCTATGAGGCCTAAAGATACAGTGCGCTTCCAGACGCAGATCATCATGATTACGGAAATATAAATCCCGGCAGCCGAAAGTAGGGGCACAGCATATCGTGCCTTTTCCCAAGCAAAAAGGCGACTCTGACCTGTCTTTGGTCATGTCGCCTTTTTTGATTTTTAACTGGCGGCTCGAAACTCGTAACTGGCAGCTAGTCTAGCAGCCGGAAGCGTAGAAGCCGAGGCCGTTCAAGAGCTGGTACAGAACCGGGACGCGGCACCACAGGTTGAGCGCATCAACCAGGAATAAGCCCGCGACTGTTCCGCAGCAGCAGAACAAAGACAGGCCGACACAGCCGATGATGACCCAGCGCATGGTGTTGCGCGGTTCTTCTTCGCGCACGGCATACGGATCATAATCATAACCAGGTGTCCCGCCTGGTGTATTCGAGGCAGCGCCATAGGGTGACTGCGGCGTTGGGCTGTAGGACTGCTGCGGCTGCGCACCATAATCATAACTGGGCGCTTGCGGCGCAGCCGGTGATGGACTGTACGATTGCTGCGGTGGCGCTTGAACCGGCGGTGCTGGCTGGCGCATCGGATTCGCAGCAGTGATCGGTTCTTGCGGCGGCGCGCTGGAAACCGTAGCCCCTGCCCCACCCCGTGCCAATTCATAACCCAATGTCACCGTTTCGCCCAGGCCAATCATGTCGCCATTGCTCAAGGGTTTCGCGCCGGTCAAGCGCTGGCCGTTGACGAACGTACCATTCGTCGATCCCAGGTCTTCCAGCGTAAATCCACCCGCACCGCGCGTAAAGCGCATGTGATGGCGGCTGCATTCCGGGTCATTTATCGTTATATCGTTGGTGATGTCGCGCCCAACCGTGATGATGTCTTTGTTCAAATCATAAGTCTGATTTGGCTGCGGCCCGCGACGGACAACCAACCGAAAATTGTCGTTCCCCTGCATAGTAAAGGGACCCTCCCCTTAAGCGATGAAGTAACCAGTGTATTATAACAGCCCAATTCGCGTTACAGCAAGCATTTTGCCCAACCCACACCGAGAACCGGTGGCTGTGCGTGGGGAAATCGTTGTTCAGGCCAGGGATAATCTGCCGATTAATCGACCACCGACCCGGCATATAAAGCGGTTTTGAGGGCTTCCACGTTCTCGAACGGCCCCGCACTTTTTTGCAGCGTGCCACTGCGCAGCCGCAGTTGATTCGATTCGGCGGCTTCTTTGGCGCGTTCGCGGTCTTTCAGAGGATAAAAATACTCGCGCGATTGGCGAATACGGTTTTCAATCCGTTCGCGGATTTCGTTGATTTTTTCCGGCGTGGTCACGACGATGAAATCTTCCGGCCCGATATGACCGATAAAATCGTCTTCGCTGCCATGTTCGCGCACGGCGTTGCGGATCATCAGGGTGACGGCGCGCATCACGTCGTCGGCTGCCACGAAGCCATATTGTTCGCGGAAGTCGCCCAGCCCGCCAATGCCCATCAACAGCAGCGCCCAATCCGGTTCGGCCAGCACCAGACTGTTGAGTTTATCTTCGACAACATCGTTTTCGGGCAAATCCGTGACCGGGTTGGTCGTGCTCTGGCGCGCGACCCGGCTGAGGGCATTGCGGACGCGCAGCCTCAGTTCCTGAATATCAAACGGCTTGGTGATATAATCAATCACGCCCAATTCCAGCCCTTGCAGCTTATCGACGCGATCCCGTTTTTCGGTCAGGAAAATGATCGGGGTATCCTGGGTGCGGCGTTGGGTACGCAATTGGCGGCAAACCTCGTAGCCGTCAATATCGGGCAGGCGTATGTCGAGCACAATCAGGTCGATGGTGTGTTCGCTGCTGATCTGGACAGCATCTTTACCCCAGGCCGCCGTCATGACCTCGTAATTTTGCACACGAAAATAAGCATTGAGCATTTCGGAAAGGTCGAGATCATCTTCGACAATGAGAATCTTTGGCTTATCCAAGACCGTTCCCCCTAACGTTGCAACCCGATGGGCGTTTTATTAATTGTAAAAATGCAGTGGTCATCGCCCGCAGCATGGCAAGCGGTCTCGTACACAATATATTCATAGCCATTGGATGCCCAGCGCAGGCATTCCTGCAAAATGCCCGCCAGCGCATGGCACACCGGCTTATCGGCCCGCCGCCCCCAGGCCATCGGGCTAACCTGGACAACAAAACGATAGGCGTTGTCATCTTCTTCAAATGACGAACGCTGGTCGGTAAATTTATTAAATACGGCGGCCAACGCTTGCAGCCCCATCCGGCAGCGTTCATCTCTGGGGAGGGCGCGGAAGGCCGGGTCACTCATACCCGCCAGCGCGCCAAACGATTTCATCCCCTGCGAGAAGCACGCGCGCCCGATACGCAGCGCCATACCGCGTCCGCCGCGCGAACCATAAATATCTTCGAGCGCCTGCTGAATCGTCGCCATCGAGGCGAAATCAAACTGACGATTCAGGTTGTCCACCGGATAATGACCGATGTACTCATCCTGTTTCGCAAGGCTCAAAACCATGTTTAACCCGCTTTGTCCCATCACGTCTTCCATCGCCAGCAAAAAATAACGGGCGATACGATTGGGATAATACAGGCCGCTCACTTCAGACACAGATTTTTGCTTTCCTGTGAAGTTTACAGCAGTGACGTTAAGGCATCGACAGCGCGGTTGACATCCAGGAAGATCAAACCGAGTTTGGCTTCTTTACGCGCCAGCACCGTCAGCACGGCTTCTTCCCCAACAGAGGTCAGGATCACGTAGCCGTTCTCGCCCTTGACCATAACCTGTTCCAGCAGGCCGCGTCCCAGTTCGCCCGAAATACGTTCACCCAGCGAGACCATAGCAGCCGACATGGCGCTCACACGGTCTTCTTCGATATGTCCTGGCAATGACGACGCCATACTCAGCCCGTCTACGCTGACGATAGCTGCCGCCTCGACATCGCCAGAGCTGGCCTGCAAATCGCGCAGGCGTTCCAGGAGTTGTTCAGTACGTGATTTGGTCAAGAGCTTTTTCCCCTTGAAGGTTCATTTAATCAAACAGATCAATACGGATTGTAGCACAGATTCGGGTTTATAACACAACACTTCCCGCCTTAACGGAACGCGGAACATGGGGTTTAAAACCGACATTTGCCATCGCAGCATTTTCCGATACACGCTCGAAAAGGTGGATTATTTTGGCGTCTCGCGCTATTTTCGGTGGTAAGAAACCCCTTCCAAGCCCTCAGCACGGCCATCTGACGCTCGTCCCCGGTCAAAATGTCGTGCCGCTGCCGATGGTCGCGCTGCGTCCCGGCGGTGGGGCACGCATGACGGTTGAGCCGCGCCAAACCGTCCCATCCACGATTTCAGCAAACGGATTTTAGAATCACCAGGGATTAGTGAGACGACGCGCCGTTTTGTTGCGTTTGCGGACACGCTCGATGATGACCGCATCATGCCGATTAGCCTTTTTTCGCTAAATGCACCCCGTCTCCGCCTAAAGTCAGGTGTATTTACCATCCCTAACATGAGAAAATGCAGACGACCTCATACGCTCAATTTTCCATTACGAAAACTTAAGCTATAGTGGTGACAAGCACCATGTGTAGGAGTTGAAATGCAGATGCCAAAACGCAAAATCCTCGTTACGGTTTTGATATTCTTATTTGTCTTTTTACCGGCGGTACTCGCCCAGGACGCCACCAGCATCAGCTATGGCGATACCATCAGCGGGCGGATTGCCAACTCAAAAAACCCGGACTTTTATCTTTTTGATGGCGACAAAGGCGATACCGTCAACATTTCCGCCACCAGCGATGACACCGATGTGTATATCCAACTGGGCGATAAAGACGGCAACCTGCTGGTCGAAAATGACGACATCAGCGGCAGCGATGTGAACGCCGCGCTCGAATATCAACTGCCGGTGAGCGGAACCTATTTGATCCTGGTCGGCGCATACGATACCGGCTCATATGAACTCAGCCTGGGCAGCGACAGCGTGCCATCGCAGGGCAGCAGCAACGTCAGCGACAACACCCTGCCCTCGCTCGGTTACGGCGACACAGCCAGCGGCAGCGCCATCAGCATTGATAAGCCGGTGGTTTATACCTTCAACGGTAAAGCGGGCGACAGTGTGTCGATTTCCCTGAGCAGCGATCAGGTCGATACCTATCTCGTCCTGACCGACCAGGATGGCAATTTGCTGGCCGAAAATGACGACATCAGCGACTCGAATGTCAATTCGCACCTGGAAACGGTGCTGCCCGCCAACGGTGATTATCTGATCGGCGTATTCGCCTACGACGCGGGGCCGTTTGACTTGACGCTGGACAGTGGCAGCGGCAATGGCGGCGCACCTACGACCTCGGTCAGCGATGACAATTCCAATGCACAGACTGCCAGTGGTTCCATTAACAGCGACAATTATTACATCGAATATCCGCTGACCAATGTCAAAGATGGCGACACCATCAGCATCGACGCCACCGCTACCAGTGGCGACCTCGATTTGTATCTGGGGTTGTTCAAGGGCGATACAGTGGTCGCGGAAAATGATGACCGCGATCAGAACACCACTGACGCCAGCATCCAACTTCCCAGCGCAGAGGCGGGCGATTACAGCGTGGTCGTGACGCGCTACGGGTATCAGGACGGCGAAACCGAAGGCGATTTTGACCTGTCCGTCAAAGTCAGTTCGGGCGGTGGCGGTTTTGTGAACAGTTCGCCCAACTCGCCCTCGACGGTCAATCCGGTTGCGGCGGGTTATCCCACCGCTGCGCCCAGCCCGATTGCCGATTGGACAGTGCTGGTCTACATGGGCGGCGACAATAACCTCGAAGACGGCCTGGAAAATGACCTGAACGAATTTGAAATCGCCGGGGGCAGCACCTCCAGTGTGCGTATCGTCGCGCTGCTGGATCGCGCCAGCGACTATGACACCTCCAACGGCAACTGGACGGATACCCGTGTCTTCGAAGTCGGCAAAGACCGCTCCAAAGATGACCTCCGCAAATATCCGCCGACCATCGACACCTCCGACCTGTTTGACCTGGGCGAACTCGACACCAGCTACGGCAACAATCTGGCCGATTTCCTCACCTGGGGCATCCAGAATTATCCGGCGCAGCACTATGCCGTCGCCATCAACGATCACGGCGGCGCGTGGGAAGGCATGGTCACGGACGACACCACCGGCAACGGCATTCTGACCCTGCCGGAATTCCAGCAAGCCTTCGCCTCGGCGCTGCATACCACCGGCGTCCCCAAATTCGACCTGCTGATTAACGATGCCTGCCTGATGAGCAATGTCGAATATTTCACCACTGTCGCGCCTTATTTCGACTATTCGCTCAGTTCGCCGGAAATCACGCTGAACCCCAGCTTCGATATGACGCTGCTGACCGAAACGCTCAACAAAAACCCGAATATCGACATCGGTCAGTTGGGCAAAATGATGGCCGACAAATACATGAAGGATATGACCGACCTGTCGCCGGACACCGCTCCGGTGCTGGGTGTAGCTGTCACCGACCTGCGCAAAATCGGCACGCTCAACACCGCGCTGGATAAATTTGACAGCATCGTCAATGACAATCCTGCCGCTTATGGTTCAGTGCTGGGTCAGGTGCGCGCCAATACCTATGCCTACTCGTTCTTCCTGCCTGAAGATGAATACGGCCCCGCCACCAATATCGACCTGGGCAGTTTCATGGCGGGTGTCATACAGGAATCGAAAGACAAGACGCTGGTCAATGCCGCCCAGGGCGTGCTCGACGCGCTCGATTCGATCCGCATTTACGGGACGGCAGGCAAACAGCTTGCCAAATCCACCTCGTTCTACAACATTTACTTCCCGGCGCGCAGTTCGGATTTCATCGCGGCCTATTCGCAGATTTCGCCGCTCACCAGTTGGAATGACATGCTGCGCAGTTATTACGGCAGCGTCGGCGTGAACCCGCGCGCGTTCCGAGGCATCGCCGGATCCGGGGCGGCCAACGCCCCCGCCGCACCCAGCCTCATTCCGCAGGTGAATATCACCAATGTGTTCCCGACGGAAACCAGCGTCGCCGTACCGACCAAAGTGTCGATGGAAGTGATCGGGCGCAATATCGCCCAGGGAACCTTCACCGTCGATCAGGTTCAACCGGACGGCTCACTCATCCGCCTGGACTCGTCGCGCATCGTGACGACGGTTGTGGTTGATGGCGTGGCTGATGAAATCAACCAGTGGAACCCCGGCATCGACGACTCCACCTTCACCTGGGAAGTCCAGCTTTCCGAAGTGACCGACGGCAGCACCAATAATGAAGAGTTGGTCTCGTTTACAGACGGTGTGGCGTCGCTGGCCGGGATTTACACCTACCCCAACAGCGACCAGACGGTTGAAGTGACCGTATTATTTGACGACAATGGTAACACCAGCAGCGTCGTCAGCCGCGCGCCGGGGACAACCGCCCTCGCCACCGTCAAACCGGATGCGGGCGGCAAGTTCCAGACCTACCAATCGGTTGTGACACCCGATGGCCGCGTCGTCACCCAACCGGGCACGACCTATATCTGGCCGGAAAATGGCATTAGCTGGCACGAAACACCCGCTCCGGACGGCAAATATAACCTCGGCTTTCTGGTTGAAGCCTTCGGCGGCGCAACCGGTTTCGACTCCACTACCGTCACCGTCGATAACAGCGGCGTGGACAACAGTCTGAAGGGCTATGTCGATATGGACTGGGGCTTCATTTATCAGCGCCCATCCGACTGGACAAACGTCGTTTATTTCCCGGATGGCTATCTCTCGACCAATAATCCGGCGGGCGACCAGAGCGTTTTCGTCTACTCCGTTACCGACGAAACTGACCTGAAACAAATCATCAAAAAAGCGCTGGAACCCTATAACGCGGTCATTGACGACATCACGACACCCACCACGGTGGACGGACAAGATGCCCTGGAATTCACGCAGTCCTACACCACCGATTCCGGCAAAAAGTTCACCGGCAAAGGCTTCGCCGTTTACCTGGAAGACCTGAAACTCGGTCTGGTGTTCTCGTCGGAAGGCGCAGACCCCGCCGAAACCAAACGCATCTACAAACTGGTACGCGACAAGCTGACGTTCTTTGATGCCCAGTCGGTCAAGGCACAGGATCAGGGCTTGTGGGAAACCGACAACTACACCAGCGCCGATTTCTATCCGGTGCGCAAGACCTGGCTGCCCGGTGCGGATGATAATGGTTGGTGGAAGTATCGCCCGGATGACGACCCGACCAGCACCACCTTCGCCGGAGTCACGGTTTTGACCGACCCGTCGGATGATGCCGCCAGTATTTTGCAGAACATTCTCGACACCGAAATTTCCAAGCAGCCCAATTATCAATTCGGCAGCAGCGAAACCTACTATGGCGAGAACAACACCTGGGAAATGGCCTCATTCACGCATGATGGGCCGAATGGCGAGGAAATCACCGGGCGCGTATATGTGACGACCAAAGACACCAAGCCGTATCTGCTGTGGTTCGAAGCGCCCACCGACCAGTTCTCTCAACTGCTCAAGGATGCTTTCTTCGTGATGCTGGACGGCTTCAAGATCACGCCCGCAGACAGCAGCACATCATAAACTCCGTAACGTAAATTCCATCAGGGGAAGGCTTTCACACCTTCCCCTTTTGATTCCACCCTGATTTTCGCAACCGTCTAGAACACTTGTCTTACAGACCAATAGACGGTAGAATACCTTTATCAAAATTTTATCGTCTATCTAAGGAGGGTATTCACATGGAAACCGTTTTGAAAACCGGTGTCTGGCAGCAGTTTGGAGCCGCGCTTGATATGTTCGAAAATGCGATCAACATCTGCCCCGACGACCTGTGGACAACTGTCCTGTGGAAGGACGATGAGGATGTGCGCTACGGAACATTCTGGTTTATTGCGTCTCACACCCTTTCCTGGCTCGATCTTTTCCTGACCGGTTCCTCAGAAGGCTTTGTGCCGCCGCTCCCATTTATACGTGGCAAGCTTCCAGACACACCCTATACAAAAGCGGATGTTTGCGCCTATCTCAACCAGTGTCGCCAGAAAGCTAGGGCCACTATCGAAGGGCTGACCGATGAAACCGCCTACCGAATTTGCAAGTTTGATTGGATGGAACCCACTTTCCTGGAGTTGCAGCTCTACAGTATGCGGCACATCCAGGAACATGCTGCTCAATTGAATTTCCTGTTGGGGCAGAAGGGTCTGGTCGCTTCAGATTGGGTGGCGATGGCTGGGGAAAAAGCCACCTGATACAAGGGGATTAAAATGGATACAACGCTCAAAACCAGCATTTGGGGGGAATTTGGGGCGGCGATTGATTATCTCGCGGATACCGTGAACGCCTGCCCGGACGAACTTTGGCGCGCGCCCTTATGGAAAACGCCGGATAAGCCAGCCGAACTCGCGCAGTTCTGGTACGTCGCCTATCACACCCTGTTCTGGCTGCACCTGTACCTGACGGGCACGGAAGACGGCTTTTTACCCCCGGCTCCCTTCACCCTGATTGAGCAGGATGAATACGGCCCAATTCCTGAACGGGTCTACACCAAAGCTGAACTCCTGGTTTATCTCAAAGAGGGTCGCCAGAAATGTCGGGCGACGATTGCGGCCATGACCGACGAAACGGCGCATCGTCACTGCCAATTTAGCTGGGGCGAATGCAGTTTCCTGGAATTGCTGATTTACAACCTGCGTCATGTGCATGGACATGCCTCGCAGTTGAATATGCTGCTGGGTCAGAATGGAATCGCAACGCCGGATTATGTGACCCAAATCAGCGATAAAGATTCGTAATCCGGGCGGCGGTTCAAAATTGAAATTTCCAATAGATGCTTCGGCTTAAATTCCGCCCCTCGACTTGACACGCAGCGAACGAGCGTTCTACAATGAGGAATAGTTAATTAATGGGAGTGATCCAAATGCCCGCCGTGAAATTCACCACCCATCTCGAAAAGTTTTTCCCCGGCGTGACTCAAGGTGTCAGTGTCGAGGCGCTTACCGTTGCCGAAGTCGTGACTGCACTTGACCAACGTTTCCCCGGCCTCGCCGCCTACCTCATCGATGAGCAGGGCGCGCTGCGTAAACACGTCAACATCTTCGTGGACGACAACCTGATCCATGATCGCCAGACCTTGAGCGATGCCCTCACCCCATCCAACCGCGTCTATATTTTTCAAGCCCTCTCCGGCGGCTGAGCGCTTGACAATTTAGAAATTATGTTCTATCATAACACTGTTTTGGGCGAGTACATCCGTAACGTCAACTTCATACCCCGTGCTCGCTCAAACCCAATCCCAGCCCTTCACCCGGCAGAATAGGCGCATTCACATGGCAACCATCCACAAAGAAATTTTGATTGACGCCCGCCCGGAAGCGGTTTGGGATGCCGTGCGCGATGTCGGCGCAGTCCATAAGCGCCTTACACCCGGTGTGCTGACCAACGCCCATATGGACGGTGATGCCCGCGTTGTGACCTTCGCTAACGGGCTGGTGCTGCGAGAATTGATCGTCACGATTGACGATGAGGCACGCCGTTTTGCCTATGCCTCGGTGCAGGGACGCGCGACCCATCACAATGCCTCGATGCAGGTTTTTGCCGACGGTGAAAATCACAGCCGCATCGTCTGGATTACCGATGTGCTGCCGGATGAGTTGGCACAGTCCATCAGCCAGTTGGTTGAGCTGGGATCGCAGGCCATGAAGCAAACGTTGGAGTCGCAGGCTGTAGGAAATCCATAATCGGACAGGAGCGATTTATGCCCGCTGCCCAAAACCTTATCGGAAATTCCTGTCCGACACCCACGCGGCGTTATCGGACGACTTTTCGATTCCATTTATCCGCCTTCTCTCACATTTCATCACCCTGTCCGACATCCACGCGGCCTTCCAGGAAAACACCCACCCCGTTCAGCATCCACGCGCCGTTACCGGACATGAAATCTCCTATCCCTACAAAAAATATTCGCTCAAACCTGTATTTTCTGTCTTTACTCAGCACTCGGTACTCAACACTTTGTACTGTTTTTTTCCCGTTTTGGAAGTTTCCCTCATCCACCACCAAAACCCTTCCCGTTTTGGAAATCCGCCGAAACATCCAAAAAAAATCGCCCTTTTTACACCCTGATTTTTGGATCACTTTTAATCTGATCCGTTCAGCTTTTCCTTTTAACTTTCAACTTTTAACTGCCTTTCCCTCATCCCTCAGTCCTTTCTTATGCGGAATACTTCTTAAAGGAGACTCCCGACCATGCCATCGAATCGCTTAATTTTAGGCACGAATAAAGGCTTGCTGCTGCTGGAAAAACGCGGCGACTGCTGGGAAGTGACCTGCGAAGCGCATCGCGCCATCCGTGTGTCCCACGCCATGACCGACCCGCGCACCGGCACCATGTGGGCGTGCCTCGATCATGGGCATTGGGGTGTCAAAATACAGCGTTCAAAAGACAAAGGTGCATCCTGGGAAGAAGTGCCCGCACCCAAATTCGCGGCTGGTACAGAACGCCAACCGGGAATCCCAGCGACGGTCAGCTACATATGGCTGGTTGCCCCCGGCGGCGCAGACCAGCCGAATCGCCTATACCTGGGTACAGAACCGGGCGCGCTGTTCCAGAGTGACGATGGCGGCGACAGCTTCCAACTGGTCGAATCCTTCTGGAATCACCCCTCGCGTGCCGAAAATTGGTTCGGCGGCGGACGCGATTTACCCGGCTTGTGCTCGATTGTCGTAGACCCGCGCGACAGCCAGCACATCATAGCCGGGATCAGCGTCGGTGGGGTATTTGAAACCCGCGACGGCGGCGCAACCTGGGAAGGCCGCAATAAAGGGCTGGTGGCCTGTTACCTGCCCAACCCTTCGGCGGAATATGGTCACGATCCGCACTTTTTGCTGATGTCGCCCGATAACCCGGATGTACTCTGGCAGCAAAATCACTGCGGCGTTTTCCGCAGCGCAGACAGCGGCCAAAACTGGGATGATATTTCCCAGCCCGGTGGCCCCGCCTATTTCGGCTTCGCCATCGCCCTGGATGCCCAGGATCAGGATACCGCCTGGGTTGTCCCGGCTGTGGATGCCGAGTTCCGCGTCGCCGTGAAAAATTCGCTGTGCGTCTGCCGCACCGAAGACGGTGGCAAAACCTGGACAGCGCTGCGCAAGGGCCTGCCGCAAGAGGATACCTTTGACCTCGTATACCGCCATGCGCTCGACATCAGCGGAGACCGGCTGGCGTTCGGCACGACCACCGGCAACCTGTATCTGTCCGATGATCGCGGCGACACCTGGGAAAGCCTGAGTCACAACCTGCCGCCCATCTTCTCGGTACGCTTCGACAAGGCGTAAGCAGCGGATATTGCTGGTTGCCGAAATAATCCGCTAACGATTGAGGACAAATGGGGTGGATTTGTAGGGACGAGACATGTCTCGTCCGCCATTCCACTACCGAGTAAATTGTTCAACTGTTAATATGTCGTCCACCTTAGTCGCTGGGACTACAGACTTCCGCCGCGCCTGGATAGTGGTACAATCAACTCCCAAAGTAGTCATTGGCTTTTCGCTAACAGTCAACGGCTAATCGTTAACCACTTTTCCTTTCCAACGGGAGTGATGGATTGAGCCGTAAAACGCGCCATTGGATACTGTTATTTGTGCTGATTGCGGCGGTCATCACGGCTGACCAACTCAGCAAACGTTGGATTGTCGATAATTTGCGGGTGGGCGAATCGCGCCAGCCGATCCCAGCTTTAAGCCCTTTTTTCCAACTCACGCGCAGCCAGAATACCGGCGCGGCTTTTGGTTTTCTATCGCAGGCGGGCGATTTATTCCTGATCATCGCCATGATCGTCGTCGTGGTGATGTTGTATCTGTATCCGCGCATCCCCGATAATGGACGCCTCAGCCGCCTTGCAACTGGCCTGATCTGCGGCGGCGCACTGGGCAACGCGATTGACCGGGTGGCCTACGGTCATGTGATCGACTTTATCCATTATCAGATTCCCGGCTTGATTTCCAACGTCTCGAATCCGGCTGACCATGCTATTGTGCTGGGTGTGATCCTGATTTTCATCGAAAGCTGGCGTGCAGAACGTGCCCGCAGCAGCAGCATAGCAGCGACCCAGCAGCCGAACGAAAGCCTCCCGGCAGAAGATTCCAAAACTGGCACACCCTGAGCGATTGCCCGAACGGTTTTCCAACGTTATGATAGGCAAGCTTTTAGCGTTAAAAGATAAGGAGCAATTTCTATGCCCCCGAAAAAGTTTCTAGCCCTCCTACTGGTGATATTGATTGCGGCGGCCTGCCAACTCGTCCCTGGCACAGGCGATAAATCAACCGACGCCGCTGCCGCCCAGAATTTCGTCCCGGCCTCCATCGCCGGTTACAACGTCACCGAAGCAACGAGCATCACCGACGCCCTGAGCAAAACCGGCATCGGCGCATCCGTGCTGACGGGTAATCTGGCGCTGGCGGGCGCGATTGCCAAACTCGACGGCCTGATCTCGTGCTATCAGAATGTAGGCGCGGTCTCGGCGAAAATCTATACCGAGCAAACGATGCCCAGCACCGGTATTCCCAAGATTGGCGCGCTGGCCGTCATCAACAAGACGCGCCTGGGGCGTGACTTCCTGCAATGTGCGGCCAGTTTTGGCGGCGCATCGGCGCAGTCGGCTGGGGATGTGCAGCCCTGCGGCGGATCGGGCAGTTTCAAGGTCAACAACGAAGACCTGGAATATCTGTACGCGGCGACTGTGCCGGAACTCTGCACCACCTTCCAGAGCCAATTTAACGGGAAGTAGTTTTTACCCCGCCCCCTAACCCCCTCCCCGAATTCAGGGAGGGAGAACAATAAATTGTATTTGACTCCTCCCCCGAATTCGGGGGAGGCTGGGAGGGGGTTGATGGACGCGACATATCGTGTCCCCATATTGTCTGATCCCCACCTAAAGGAGTCCCGCATGGGTTTTGTCCGCTTATTCCGGCGCATCTTCGCAGATATTTTCTCAGGCAAGAACATTGACGCCTACGTCGTCACAGCGATTGTGATTTTCCTGGCTGTCGCGGGCGTGCTGGACGATGCTATTCCGCTCGATTGGAAAATATCCGGAATCCTGGCCGGGATCGCGCTGCTGGTGTTCAACACCACCCGCCCCGATAAACAGGCCGCCGATCTGGACGCCATTTTGTTGGATCGCCAGAGTTTTGGCGCGTTCCAGGAAGTGATTAAAAACAAGCGCGTCCTGTGGATTTATGGCCCCTCGGCGATCAACATTCTGCGCGACTCGGCACATATCAAACGCGAAGTATTAGATCGCGGCGGCGAGGTGCGCATCATCATCCAGGACATCAACGCTCAGGCCGGGATGCAAATCCTGTCGCAGCAGATCGACAAAACGATGGACTTGGAAAACAGTATACGGATGTCGCTCGATCTGGTGAACCGCATGAAAACCTGGGGCAAAGTGGAAATGCGACTGCTGCCCTATTCACCGGGATTCAGCCTGGTTGTGGTCGATCCGGACGCACGCGACGGCAAGGCCATTGTCGAATTTTTCGGCTACCGCAACGAACTCATCACCGAGCGGATGCACATCGACATCACACGCCAGCAGTCGCAGCACTGGTTTGAATATTGGGCGCACCAGTTCCAGACTATGTGGGACGATGCCAAGCCGCCGGATCAAACACCGACTAACTGAGATGGATCGCCATTTTCAGCGCAGCGACACACCAGCCCATCTTTCGGAGCGTGACCATGAGCTTACCAACCAATCCGCCACGAATGCTGACTGAACTGCCAGCGCCCATGCTGATCGAACCGGTCACATTGGAAGGGCAGTCGATCCGCTTGGAACCGCTCTCGCTGGATTATTTTTATCCATTGTGCGACATCGCCCTCGACGAAGACCTGTGGCGCTGGAGTCCCGCGCCTGTCAAGACACGCGATGACCTCCGCCACTATATTGAACTCGCGCTGACACGCGCCGCTGAAGGCAGTGTACTGCCCTTCGCGACTTTCGATAAAGTGGCGAACCGCTTCGTGGGCAGCACCCGCTTTTTGGACATTGATAAGCAGCATCACCACGTCGAAATCGGCTCGACCTTCATCGGCAAAGCATGGCAGCGCACTGCTGTGAATACCGAGGCCAAATATCTGATGCTGCGCCACGTCTTCGAAACCTGGGGCTGCCTGCGCGTGGCATTCCAGACCGATGCCTTAAACACCCGCTCACGAAATGCCATTTTACGGCTGGGCGCGCAGCAGGAAGGCCTTTTCCGCAATCACAAAATCTGTGCCGATGGACGTGTGCGCGATTCGATATTTTTCAGCATCATCGACAGCGATTGGCCGGCGGTGAAAGCCAACCTTGAAGCCAAACTCGCGCGACCCTATGTGCCCAAGTTCTAAAGCCTATAGTTCGGGATGATTCAGCGCCGGTCTTTGACACGATAAACAAATTTCAACCCTGACCAGCGTTCGTCAATCGCCGCGACTTTGACATCCACCAGACCGTTGGCGAGGCCGGTGTCGCGGATGATATTCTCGTCCAGATCAGTCGGGATTTTGGAGGCTTTTTTCGGCCAGGAAATCCACAACATGCCATCCAGCGCCAGCGCCGCTTTAAGCATCGGGAACTGGGTTTCAAATACTCGGCGCTCGGTGCTGAACAATTGAATGAAGTCAAATAGGCCTGTGAATGAGGTTGCCACAATCAGCCTATCCATCACATCGCCCAGGATCGCGTTATAACCGTCTGGCGCACCCAGGATGATGATGCGTTGGCCGTTTTTCAGGCCAAGCTTTTTGGGGAGCGGCGTCCCGGAATAACCAGCACTCATATGGTTGGCGACTGCCGCTAACGGGCTTCGGTACGATAATCGTCGCGTGGGGGCGAAAACGAGTCAATGACCAGCGAATCGACAACTGCCCGCGCGCTGTGGGTGATCCCGCCGGGGATGGCGTAGCTGTCGCCTGCCGCACAAAGCTTGATTTCGCCACCGATGGTCATCTCGACCCGCCCGTAAACCACATAGCCAACCTGATCGTTCATGTGGCTGTGCGGTGGCACGAGCGACTCGCGTTGTAAATAAAATTCACACAGCATTGCCTCATCCGTCGTTGCCATGGTGCGGCGGTGGACGCCGGGGAGCATTTCAATCT
>JBDTNB010000012.1:0-80197 GCA_039933955.1 Chloroflexota bacterium | reverse complement strand
GAGGGCTAGGGAGGGGTCAATAAAGGCAAAATCTCTGACTAGCAATCACGGTAAATTGAGAGTTAACGTTCTCAAGAGGATACAAATGAATTTGTATCCTCTTTTTTCAAAAATATTTCCTCGATAGTTTCCCGGCGTTTACCCTTCGGTGTCCCAATACGGTCTATGCCCGCCGCGCGAATCGTGGTATGTTTCCGCGCTATGTTGACTCATCCTTCACTCACCGATTTCCGCCTGCGCTTATCGCTGACCTGCATTTTGATAGGCGTGTATCTGCTGGTCTATGTGCCGCGTGTCAGCTCGATAGATGGCGAAGCAATCCTGGGTGCTGCCGCTGCAACCGTGCGGCACGGCGTACCCGATATTGCTGTCGTAGGCGCGAATGATGCCCTACTGCCCTTCGATATGTCGCGGATGGGAACTTTCGGCCTGGATGGGGCTTACTATTCCAAAAAAGGAGTTACACCATCGGTTGCGCTCGTGCCGCTGGTCGTGCTGGCGGAAGCTTCCCCCTGGTTGGATACCCGCGCGACGGTGATGTTATTCAATCCATTGATAACGACTGCGACGGCTTTATGCCTTTATACCTTAGTGCGTTGGCTGGGATATAAGCCGCGCACGGCATTTGTGGTCGCATTGCTGTATGGAGTCGCAACCTTCGCCATCGTTTATGTCAAAACCTTGTTTGGCGAACCGCTGGCGGCGCTGCTGTTATTAGGCGCAGTCATGACGGCCTATCTTTACCGTCAGCGTGGCGATTGGCGTGCGCTGATTCTGTCCGGTTTACTCGTCGGTTCGCTGGCGGGCGTCAATATGATTTATCTGGCTGTCGTGCCAGTCATTGCTGTCTACCTATTTGGGTCTGTTTTACGGGACAAAAATCGCAATATTCGTGTTTTTATCCGCGATATATTGATTTATGGGTTATCGATTGGCTTTTTCATCGGGTTGTTAGGTCTTTACAATTGGGCGCGTTTTGGCAGCCCGCTGAATACGGGCTATCACTTTGCCAGCGGAGAAGGTTTTACCAAACCGTTTCTGGAAGGTGTCTATGGCCTGACCGTCGGACCGTATCGCGGCCTGTTCTGGTATAACCCGCTATTGTTGCTTGTGATTCCAGGGTGGCTGATGCTGCGCCGTAAATTTTCAGCATTGGCATGGTTGGTGCTGGCACTGGTTGTCTTGCAAATTGCGTCATTTGCGTCGTGGTGGAGTTGGGATGGCGGCATCGTCTGGGGGCCACGTTTTTTGCTCACGGTGACGCCGCTGCTGGTAATCTGTCTCGCGCCACTGGTCGAAGCCGCCTGGGAAAAGCGCGGGATTGCTGCCGCGCTGTTTGCCACGACAATAATCTCGATTGGTGTGCAGCTATTGGGCGCACTCTACAGCATTTATCCGTATGTGTTTTACATGTACTCGCATTACTATGTGCCGGAACTTTCGGGACTTTCGCCGGAAGTGCTGACGACGACTGGCTTGAGTGCGATTCTGGGACATCTGGCGCTGGCGGTGGACGGTTGGTCGTTGGAACCGGCCTGGGCTGCCAATGGCGTCGATGTTGTCCATGTGGCGTGCGCGCTGACCGTAATTGGGTTGGGAATTGGGGTTTGGCTATGGCGCGCCAGAGATCGTCGCGCTGTTTTGCGAATCGCACTGGCTGGAGCAGTCGTGATGGTCGTCAGTCTGAACCTTGTGGTTGCACGGCAGCAGGGAAACAAAGAAGCCAGTGAAATCCACGCGCTTGAAAATACGTTGCAACCACGGGGACGTGTTATTGCTGCAACGACCCATTTTGGCGAGTCCCTGGTGGATATAGATAATGGATCGTGGGTATTCGCTACCAACGCGCCAACTGCGGTGAATGATCCACTATCATTTCCAATGTGGAACTATGCGACGGGTGTCGGCGGCAATATCTGGCTGGTGACGTGGTTCGGGCCGGATGACCCCGCCAATTGGCAGGAGCGCGATTTATGGTCGCGCGGAGCATTCGCTTTTGAACGGGAAACTGTCGGGCATCGGGCGCTGCTGTTCAATCTGTCGCCGATGCCAGCGGCGGATCGTGAAGTTGGGGCGCATTTCGGTGATTTTACGCTCGACAAATATGGAACTGAACAAACCGATTCGGGTTTGTTGGTTATGGTTCAGTGGTCGCCTCAGCGGCTTGTAACGGACGATGATAGCTGGTTTATTCATGTGGTGGATTCATCGGGCAATGTGATCGCCCAGCAGGATCGTCAGCCACAGGGCGGTTATATGCCAACGTCGACCTGGAAAATGGGCGAGTCTGTAACGGATCGCTTGTATTTTCCAGGGTTAAAAGGCGATGACCTGCGGCTGCGTATTGGTTGGGTTGACCCCGCGACTCAAAACTTGCTGCCGATGGTTGACCGAGATGGAAATGCGGTTCCAGACAATTTCATCCTCGTTCCGGTTGACAAATAGTTGGGCTATTCGGGCTGATTGCGCTTGCCCAATAAAATGCCGCTCACGAATGCACCGGCGGCGGCAGCCAACCCTAAGATCATGGCAACATAATCGCGTCCTGCGGGGCGGGTATCGGGCACATCGCGATATTTTTCCTCAAGTTGGGTGTCGATTGTCATCGTTTTTTGGAGTAGTTGATAGTCCACTGCGCCTTTGAGCGTTCCTGCCATGACGGCAGTGGCCTTTGCCGCTTCAGGCTTCACAGCTTCCGGATTAGCCGGATTATGGGAGCCGTGCCGCCGTGCGTAAACCTGCGTAAATTCCGCGCCGAGCAGCAAAATTTGTGCTGAGTAATAAATCCAGACGAGCAGTACCACGAATGACCCCGCCGCACCATAGCTGGACGCGATAGTGCTGTTGCCCAGATATAAGCCGAGCAAAAATTTGCCAATCGTGAACAGCAGTGCCGTGACCGCCGCGCCGATCCAGACATCACTCCATTCGATGGGTGTATCCGGAAGCACTTTATAAATCGCGGCGAACAGCAGGGTTACGACGCCGAATGAAACCGCGAAATTCAAAAGCTGGGCGAGGAATTCCGCACCGGGCAGCATCCCGGTGACCCAGCCATTCAACGCCGAGAGAACGGTGCTAATCACCAATGACACCAGCAGCAAGAAACCGATTCCCAAGACCATCGCGAAGGAAATAAAGCGATCTTTTATGGTTCCTATAATGCCCCGATTGGGCCGGGGCGGAACCCCCCACACCGTATTGAGCGCGTCCTGAAGCTGGCCGAATAATCCGGCAGCGCCCAAGAGCAGGGTGATGACCCCAATCACCGAGGCGATGACGCCTGTCGAATCGCGACTGGAATTGGCGATCATCTGCTGGATAGCATCGGCAGCTTGCATCCCGACCACACCTTGAATCTGGTTATCTAATTGGCCGCGCACGGCTTCTTGCGAAAAAATAGCACTGGCGATAGCGATGGCGACGATCAGCAGCGGCGCAATCGAAAAGGCAGTGTAATAGGCCAAAGCTGCCGCCAGCCGGGGCGCTTTGTCGTTATTCCATTCCTGAATGGTCTCTTTGAGCAAAGAAAATAAAGTGCGCAGGTGTTTCATAGTTGCACCCAAATAGTCTTGATTTATGGCATCCACTATAGTGATGGCGTGTAAATCTCACGTAAGAGGTTTCAACCTTTTTGCAGCTCACTTATGGACAGCGGGATGAGATTTTCGCATAATGGAAAAGTTGTGGCTGACGTGGATTGTAATCGAGGTTGAAATTGGGATTGTTATTGCTGCTAGCAGGTGCATTTTTCGGGCTGAGTTTTATTCTCAACGCGGTTATTCAGTCGATCCGCAAGCAGACACGGATCGGGTTTTTCCAAACACTGCTGATGTTTTTGGTGGTGCTGCTGCCGCTGCTGGCGCTGGTCGGCAATCAATTGTCTGAAAATCCGATTCAGATGGTGTCAACTGCTGCGTTGGTTGTGGCAGGAATATTGATGGTGCTCAGTCTGATTCTGATGCTGTTTGAACTGCGGCGGCCTGATCGCTTGAAACAATCGCGCGGTGTGATGGGTATTGGTGCAGGACTGCTGCTGGTGATCGCGACTTTTAGTGTTCCCTTAAGCGCTAATATTGCGCTGAATGCCAAGCAATCCACCACAACGCCGCTGGTTGTCGCGGCTGAAAACACTGCTGAAGCGGGCGTATCGAGTGCTGCAATAGCAACTGCTACCCGAACACCAACCGCCAGCGCGACACCGACAATCACGCCCACACGCAAACCGCGTCCGACGATCACCCCGGTGGCGACTCGCTTCCAGTTTGTGACGCGCACGCCGCCCCCCACCGCGACGCTGCCGAATCCGTGTCTTGCGCTGGCGAATTACAATATCAATCTGCGGGCTAAACCGGAAGCCGATGCTGAGGTGCTGGCGACGATTCCGTACAATAATACGCTGACGTTGTTCGGGCGCAATGCCGATTCAAGCTGGTGGTATGGCGAATATGATGGCAAAAGTGGATGGGTGAAGGGCGAATTCATCTCGCCCAGCAGCTCATGTGCGGATTTGCCGGAGCGGCCAGTCCAATAGATAAAAAACTGGATGTGCTAAGGATCACTCAACCGCGCAAACTTGTCGCTAAATCTTATCGGCCAACAATTGGTCGATTTCCGCAAAGGCATGATCGAGCGACGACACAATCCTGAATGACTGTTTGGACGACAGAACACTGAAGACACGGGCCATCGATTGAATAAATCCGCTTGCGGTAACACACACAATCGTGCCGGTATTGGGATGAGCGCTCTGGAGCATACTTGATCCGCTGCTCAATATGGTTCCCGGAAGATTTTTAACTCCCGTGAAATCCGCGATAATATGCATTTTTCCGGCTGCGGTGGGGAAGATTTCGCGCTCCATCTTCATTTTCAGGGCATTCATTTGTGCGCTGTCCAACGGATCACGATAAGTCTGCAAAACGACGCTGTTTTCTCTGATAAGTTCGACCTGAATCGACATTTGACCTCTCTCTGTTGGTAATGATTGTAATTATATATCTTTGTTGATGATAGATGTCGGTCTTTTTATAAAAGAATTGGGAATTCAATGTGAAGAATCAAAAATCCCGCTAGTCGGGTACGCGGTATTTTTGAAACTGATGTCGGGGCGACGAGATTCAAACTCATTCAGTAATTATAATTTTTTGATCTGTTACTACCACTAAAAACTAATATAGTATTCGAATCTAAAAAATATTGAATCGGGATATTGAGGCGAGATTCTTGACCTAAAATAAAAGTGTGTAGTAGAATTAGTATTATTCGACACACTCAGGAATGAGGGTCAATTGATATGAATGAACTTGTTAGAATAAACAATCAAGATGCTGAAGTCTCAAAAGTACCACCTGCATACTATCCTTCTATAGTAAGCAAGCAAGAGCGCAGCAGACTAGATCGATACGCGCGCTATATAACCGATGTGAAATTGTCTAACTGGACTTCAATCAACATCGTCGAGTATCGCGACTATCTCTTATCACAAGGATTGTCAGCCAGCAGCGTCAAGGCACATCTCTCTACTGTACGAACTGCTTTGGCGCGCGTGGGGCGTGACCGTGATTATTGGTATCGTGAGGCTTCTGCAATCGCTCCTAACGCAAGCCTATTGGAACGTAAAGCGATTGTAGATGAGATTATCGTGCGTTATGTCGACTCAATCGCGCCAAAAGTCGCTACAGTCAAAACGACGACGGTGCAAGATGCGGTAGATAGCCAATTCGTGCGCTTGTCCGTACAAGATCAGCGAACTTTGCTTAATGCCCCAGATCGGAACTCTTTAGCAGGATTGCGCGATGCTGCGATTATCGGCCTGGCACTGGCAACGGGTTTGCGCGCCGATGAGTTATGCAGCTTGAAGCTTGCCGACATTCGACAGACGGTACAAGGTGAGTTAGGGGTGTTGGTTCGCGAAGGTAAGGGTAAGAAACAACGGTTCGTACCCTACGGCGCGGAAAAAGGGATTTTAGCGCTTATTGACCAGTGGTTGGCTAGAGCCGGGATTACGGAGGGCGATATTTTTCGCGGGGTGAATAACAAAGGTGAAATTTTAGCCGTTGGGATTGATCCCAATACCTTTAATCGTCGGTTATCAAGATATATGGACGTTAATCCACATGACCTACGCCGGACATACGCGAAAACGCGTTATCAACAGGGCATGGATATTGTGAGCATCAGCCGCAATTTAGGCCATGCCGACATTAAAACGACTATGACCTACATCGGCGAAACCGACATTGACAAGCGAGTACCAGTATATGGTCTGCAATACACCTAAATCCGCTGATTATTTCCCATAGTCGTTTTTGACGCTCAAAGCAGGCTATCAGGCCGTATTGAACGGCTCACTTCATAATGAAATGACTATAGGGCTAGAATCAAAAATCCCGCCATTTGGGTAAGCGGGATTTTGTGGAACTGATGTCGGGGCGACGGGATTCGAACCCATGACCTCTTCGACCCGAACGAAGCGCGCTACCAGGCTGCGCTACGCCCCGAACAATGACATGAGTGTACGCCAAAAACCCTGTGATTACAAGAGCAAAATAAAGCGGCTCTCGAATCTTGCCTCCGTCAACACCAAAATTTGTTCTACCTGAGTGTTCGGATAGAATTCGCCACCTACACTTGATGACGGGGTTTGTAAAATGAGAAAAACAACACGAACCCTATCTCCACTTTGCCAAGAAAAGGAGTAAAATCCGGCGATTGGAGCAAGTTTGGAACGCAAAGAGGCAGTATGACGGAGCAAACAAATCGCGTTTTTATTCTGACCGATTGGGTACGCGCCCAGATTCGAACATATATGACGCGGATCGGCGGCGCGCTGCACCGGCTGGGCATCCACCCGGATATGATTACGGTGGCGGGGCTAGTGGTGGTGGGGATTGCTTCCATCGTGATAGGGCAAGGGGAATTCCAATGGGGTGGGATTATTTTGATCCTGGGGCTGCCGCTGGATGCACTGGATGGCGCCGTGGCGCGGGCGATGGGACGCCAGGACAAGTTTGGAGGAATATTAGACTCTACGCTTGATCGCTATGCAGACGCTTTCATTTTTGGCGGACTGAGTTATTATTTTGCGGTGCACGATCAATTCGATCACATGCTGCTGGCGTTGGCCGCGCTAACCGGCAGTATGGTGGTGAGTTATGTACGGGCGCGCGCAGGCGAAGCGGGCTTATCAGTTAAGGTAGGTCTGCTGGATCGTTTTGTGCGCGTGATTATAATTGTGGCAGTACTGCTGCTCCCACCGTTGCTGACGCTGGGATTGTGGATACTGGCCGTCGGTACCAATTTCACTGCCCTCCAGCGCATGTGGTACGTTTATAGAAATACCTAAAAGAGAGGTTTTGAGGATCATGAAGTTTGAGCAAGAAGGTATCCGCATCGCGGATACGCTGCAAATCCGTTATTACGGACTCATCATCGTCGTGGCGATGCTGGTGGCAGCGATAATAGCGGCGCGGTTGGCAAAACGCGATGGCAAAGACCCGGAACACGTATGGGGCGCGCTGACCTGGGCAATTATCCCCGGCATCATTTTTGCGCGACTGTGGTTTGTGATTTTCCCGCCCGCGTCATTGACGGTGGGCTGTGCTACCGAAGTGACCACCGACGTTTGCCGGAATACGGCCTGGTTCTTACAAAATATTTCCGATTTACAAAACGGCCCGTTGGCAATCTGGAGCGGCGGTCTGGGTATTTGGGGCGCGGTGCTGGGCGGTTTGCTGGGCGCATATATTTATCTGCGGCGGAATAAGCTGGCGATTGGCCCCTGGTTGGACATCGCGGCGGTTGTGCTGCCGCTCGGTCAGGCGATTGGTCGCTGGGCGAACTTCGTCAATCAGGAATTGTACGGCGCGGTCACATCGCTGCCCTGGGGTATCCAGATTGACGCCTCGCACCGCGTCGCACCCTATACCAGCACGATTGATTTCCCATATGCGACGACCTTCTTTCATCCGCTGTTCCTGTACGAGTCGTTGTGGAGTATCCTGGCCTTTATCGTGCTGCTGAATTTATTCCTGCGCTATCGCAACCGTTTCCTGCCGGGTGATTTGTTCCTGGTGTTTATCATGCAATATACGGCGGTGCGCTTCCTACTGGAATTCCTGCGCGCAGAACCGGCCTATCTGCCCGGAACGACCATCAACAGTTCGCAGACCATCGCCGTCATCGCTTTCGTGATTGCGCTGGTGTGGTTCCTGTACCGGCATCGCCCCGGCGCTGTGGCTGCCGCTGCCGCACAGCAGCCCGTCGAGCAGCAGCCGGTTGAAAATCAGACAGGGTAAGCACTCCGTTTTCGATAACAAGGGGCGTGAGATCATCTCATGCCTCTTGTTTAACCAATCTTAACCCCTTCAACCAATCCCCTTATGCAATAATGAAATACAACCCCCTGAAGTCGGGGGGGACAGAGCGTTGACGATTCGTTTAGAATACATCAACACAATGTTGTGATCGCCCATTTTATACAGGTAAAGCATTCCTATGATTGAGTCGCATGAACTCACAAAGGTGTTTGACGGTTTTGTTGCCGTCAATCAAGTCTCTCTCAATGTGCCTGCCGGGACGGTATTGGCGCTTTTAGGGCCAAATGGCGCAGGCAAAACCACCACTGTCCGTATGCTCACATCGATTCTTGCGCCAACTTCTGGCTGGGCGCGGATCGCCGGGTATGATGTCGCTGAATATCCCGAACAAGTCCGCGCGCAGGTCGGCGTATTGACCGAGCAGCATGGTCTCTACGAACGGATGAAGGCCATCGAGTATCTCGATTTTTTCGGGCAGGTCTATCATATGAGCGCGGCAGAGCGCAAAAACCGTTCGCTGCAATTGATGGAACGTTTCGGCCTGACTTTCGCCCTTGATAAACGGCTGGGGGATTATTCGAAGGGCATGAAGCAAAAGTTGGCGCTGGTGCGGGCGATGCTGCACAACCCGCCCGTTTTGCTGCTCGATGAACCCACCTCGGCGATGGATCCACTCAGCGCCAAGCAGGTGCGCGACGCGATTATCGAATTGCAGCGTGACGAACAGCGTACCTTCCTCATCACCACCCATAACCTGACCGAAGCCCAAGCGCTGGCGAATCGAATCGCCTTTATCCGTGCTGGACGCATCATCGCGCAAGGGACATTTGATGAACTCGCGCGGCAGTTTGTCGGCGAACCGCTGATGGAACTGCACACCAACGGCGTTCTGAATGGGTTGGTGAAAGATATATCGGATATGGTCAAAGTGGAAGAAACCGGCATGGATTGGGTGCGCTTCCGTGTGGCTGACCCCAATACCACTAACCCGGCATTGCTCAAGCGCGTGGCGAACCTGGGTGTACAGGTGGTCACATTGTCGCCGGTTTCGCGGACGCTCGAAGATATTTACCTGCAAGTTGTAACAGAAGATGAGGGAGGGGAACCCGATGGCGACAACCGCTAATTCTATGAAGGTCGGCGCGTCCGCCGGAGGACGAAAAACCGGCTGGCAGGAAACCTTAAGCAATGCGCTGATTATCACACGGCGCGAAGTCCGTGACAGCTTCCGCGATTGGCGCATTATCGGGCCGATCATCGGGCTGACCTTTCTGTTTCCGTTCCTGGCGCAGTTTGTGGCCGGGAGTTTTGCTAATTTTGTGTCGGGTTACGGCGCGCAAATCATCGGTGAGCGGACGATCCCGTTTTTGCTGATGATTGTCGGTTTCTTTCCGATTTCGATTTCGTTGGTTATCGCGCTGGAAACCTTCGTCGGCGAAAAAGAGCGCCGCAGCCTGGAACCCTTGTTGAGTACACCGCTCACCAATACTGAACTTTATATCGGTAAAACGCTGGCGGCGATGATTCCTCCGCTGGTATCGAGTTATGGCGGTATGGCGGTGTATCTGAGCAGCCTGGTTCTGGGTGATTTGTCATGGCGACCACAGCCCGCGCTGATTTTCCAGATTATCGTACTGACGACAGCACAGGCGTTGGTGATGGTCACGGGCGCAGTCGTGGTTTCCAGCCAGACGACCAGCACACGCGCTGCCAATCTGCTCGCCAGTTTCATTATTATCCCAATGACCCTGCTCATCAACGGCGAAAGCGCGATTATGTTCCTCGCGCCGGACGCCGAAGCGCCGACGGGAATCAGCTCCTTATGGGCGATTATCGTCGGCATGATTGTGGTGGTGGTGCTGCTGCTGCGGGTTGGTAACGCGATTTTCAACCGCGAAGAACTCTTAGGCCGCACGATTGACAACCTGAATCTGAAAGGCACTTTCCGCAGCATCGTCAAATATACTCGTGCAATTGACGACAAGGGCACGCCCGCGCCTAACCTGATTACCTGGTACAAAAAGGGCGTGTTCGCGGCTGTTCGTCATCTGGGCTTGGCCGGATGGATCACGATTGGCGTGTTTTTGTTCGCCTTCGTGGGCGGTTTCGTGATCGGGCAGTTACCGGCGTGGCAGCTTAATTTGCCTAAAGGCGCATCCATGATGGATTCGGCGGCGATGCTGGGGCGCTATACCACACTGCCGATGCAAACCGGAACGCTGCTGTTTATCGTGTGGCAGAACGGGCGTATTTTATTGGGCGCGCTGCTGCTGGCGATTTTCACCTTTGGCGCGGCGTCCCTCGTCCTGACCCCCGCAGTGTATCTCATCCTGGGATACATCTTCAGCCAGGTTTTCATCGCCGGATATGATCCAACCTTCCTGTTTGCGGCGGTATTCACACACGGCATCGTCGAAATCCCGATGATTGTGCTGGCGACGGCGGCTTCGCTGCGGTTGGGCGCAGTCGTTACCCGACCCCCGAAGGGTATGACGGTTGGACATGCCTGGACGCTGACTCTGGCAGACACCCTTAAAATCGCGCTGGGATTGGTGATTCCCGGACTACTGATTGCCGCTTTTATCGAGGCATTCATCACGCCGCAGGTGGTTTTACGCATCCTCGGTGGTTAGGAAAATCATACTGTTTTGACAGCACAAAACGCGCATCCGGGTATACTGATACAAGATGCGCGTTTGTTTTGTTGATGTCTTGTAAGATAGAGCGGAGGTCGTTCGTCTTTATCGCATCAATTTGTTCGTTGAATAAATAACGTTTTTTATTCATCACCTTATCAAATGAGGCTTGTTCATGGCTCGTATTCTCATCCTCGGCACGGCAGCCGCCGTTGCAGACGCCAACCACGAAAACACGCACTTTATTCTGGTGGGGGATCATAGCCCTATCCTGATTGACTGCGGCTCGAACCCAATGGGTAAACTTCAGTTTTCGGGGATTGACGACGAGGCTTTGCAAGATGTGGTTTTGACCCATTTTCACGCCGACCATGTGAGCGGTGTGCCGAATATGTTGATGCATATGTGGCAGCTTGGACGGCAGGCTCCACTGCGCTTTTATGGACTGCATCACTGTATGAACCGCATGGAAGATATGATGGTCAGCTTTTCCTGGCAGGAATGGCCGAATTTCTTCCCGGTCACGTTTCACCGCGTGAGTGAACGCTTTAATGCGCCGGTGTTGGAGAACGAAGATTTCCGCATCCACGCATGGCCGGTGCAGCATTTCATCCCGACGATTGGGCTGCGTATCGAAAACAAGAAAACCGGGAAGGTGTTGGCCTATACCTGTGATACCAACCCAACACCTTCGCTCTATGAGTTCTGCAAAGATGCCGATTTGTTGATCCACGAGTCAGCGGGGGAAGGCTTCGGGCACAGCAGCGCACGGCAGGCAGGTGAGACCGCTACAAAAGTGGGGGCGAAAGCCTTATATCTGATTCACTATTGGGTTTGGAACACTGATCCGACGCCGCTGGTCGCTGAAGCCGCAGAGACTTACAGCGGGCCAATCACCCTCTGCCAGGATTACGACATCTACGAATTTTGACCAGAGAAACAGGACAACCTGTCCCCTCAACTTTGATTCGCTGAGGGGATGAAACCCACGCCGTCGCCGCAAAACGTCAGGATTTTTTCGCGTCGTCCAGGGGGCTGACCGTTGCGTGCAGAAATTGAAAATCGTCGCGCGGTGGGATAATTTCGTGAATTTCGGTCACTTTGAATTTGATGCGCCCGATCTGGACAATATCGCCCACCTTAGGTTTTTCGGATTCGTTTTTGATGCCGCCGGGGAAATCTCCACCGACGACAACGTAACTCACTTTGTAAATCACGTCCTAATCCCTCCTTGTTTAGAGTCCGGCGGACGGATCGAGGTTTTTATGGCGCAGCTTAAAGCTCAAATCCAATGCCATGTTCCGCATCATGACATAGCCGATGGCGGTATCAGTCTTGCACAGGGTCATAAAATCCTGGCTGGAAATGCCATAGACGGTTGTGCCGTCTTCAATGGCAATGACCGAGGCTGAACGTGCGCCCTGGTCGAGCAAGGCCATTTCGCCGAAAATTTGTCCTTCACCCAGGTAGAGACCGGTCTGGCTGCCGCCTTTATTGTCATCAAAGCGGATTTCGACCTGTCCTTTGGTCACGATATACATTTTATCGCCAGCGCTGCCCTGGTTGAAAATAATATCATCGTTATGATGAACTTCGCTCTGGCTAATGCTCACAAGCCGCTGGAGTTGGTCAATATTCAGCCCGTGAAATAGCTCAACCCCGCGTAAAATATTTACCAGTTCCATGACTTGATCCTCGTCATTATTGTTCATATCTCATTGTACTGCGATTCAGGTAGGCGCGCATGACGTCGGCTAGGCCAAAGTATCCAATATCATAGGGAAACCATATGCTCCCCGTCAGCAAACGCAAATCGAACTGCTCCTGTTCCATCCTGTTTTGCAGGAAATATTTGCGTCTTCAATCGAAAAACCTGGGGGATAAAATAGTGTAAATTGGGGGATCGTGAGATAGCACTGTGCTATAATGCCATCAGAATATCTAACACAATTCTGATAATCCGCAACGTAAAGTCTCGTAATATTAGAGCGTCCAAGTTTGCAGACCAAATAGAGCAACCTGATTAAATGTGTGTCAGCTAAAGCTGGCAGCTTTTACAAGCGCCCGTAAGGAGGTTGTATGCAAAAAAGACGGAAGACCACCGATTTGCCTTACGAGATGCGAGCGGCAGACCGGCGCTGGTTATTGATGATCCGGCAAAACAGCCGACCATTCGCGCCACCAACCGATGTGATCGAATTGGTGGATCGTCTGGTCGTACTCGTAGAAATTGCCGGTGTCCGCACGAGTGATTTGAGTATTACTTTGATGGATCGGCATTTAGTGATTAGTGGGATGCGGGAACAACCGCAATTTTCAAACCCGGCTTACCATCAAGTCGAAATCGGATTTGGCGAGTTCCGTATCGAGGTGCTGCTCCCCTGGGCAATCGAGCGCGAGAACGTGAGCGCCAGTTACGACGCTGGATTTTTACAAGTTGAACTGCCGCGCAAATCTGGACGGCAGATTTCCATCGTAGACGTTTCAAACGTCGAATAGGAAGCAATATGCCAAGAAAAGTGAAACAAGACCTGCCCGCATTTGAGGCAGCAGAGCAAGAAAATACCGGCGGGGCAGACCTGGAAGTGACCGTGAAAGACGCCCCTGAACCCGAAGATGAACTCGCAGAAGAAGATGTGATGGATGTTCCCGCGGAACTGCCCATCCTGCCGCTGCGGGGTCTGGTCGTGTATCCGCAAACGGCGATTCCACTGACCGTTGGGCAGCCGCGCAGTATCAAGTTGGTGGACGATGTGGTCGCTGGAAACCGTCTGATTGGTTTGGTGGCGGCCAAAGACCCGAATATGGAAACGCCGGGGCCAGATGATGTTTATCAGACGGGTACATTGGCCTCGATTCACCGTTTATTCCGCGCCCCTGATGGCACAATTCGCTTGCTGGTACAGGGTTTGGCTCGGATTCAGGTCGATGAATTCATCAACACCGAACCGTATTTGCAAGCCAAAGTCCACGCGATCCCCGAAATTATCGAGGACACGCTGGAAGTTGAAGCGCTTGTGCGTAACGTAGTTGACCTGTTCACGCGCTTGGCCGATCTTGTGCCTAGCATCCCCGGCGAATTGATTTCGTCGGCGCTGAATGTGGATGATCCGCTGCAATTGGTCTATGCGATTGCTACTTATGTACGCATTAGCCTGGAAGACGCACAGGAAGTGCTGGAACTGGAAAGCACCGACAGCAAACTGCGCCGCCTGATGACCATCCTAAGCAAGGAATTGGAAGTCCTGGAATTGGGACGTAAAATCCAGACCGAGGCCCAGACCGAGATGGAAAAAGTTCAGCGTGAATACTTCCTGCGCGAGCAGTTGAAGGCCATTCAGCGCGAATTAGGCGAGGTGGATGAACAGGCCGTCGAGGTCGAGGAATTCCGCAAGAAAATCGCTGAAGCAGGGATGCCCGAAGAAGCCCACAAAGAGGCCGAGCGCGAATTGGATCGCCTCTCCAAATTGCCGACAGCCGCCGCCGAATATGGCGTGATCCGCACCTATCTGGATTGGATGACGACTCTGCCCTGGTCGAAGAGTACCGAAGATCATCTCGATATTGCTGAAGCGCGCCAGGTGCTGGACGTTGACCATTACGGCTTGAAGGACATTAAAGAGCGCATCCTCGAATTCCTGGCGGTGCGTAAGCTGCGCCTGGAACGGGCGGAAGAACTGGAAGAAAAAGAGTCCGACTATAACATCCGGCGTGAGCGGCGCGGCGCGATTTTGTGCTTTGTCGGGCCGCCCGGAGTCGGTAAAACCTCGCTGGGCGCGTCGATTGCGCGGGCGATGGGACGCAAGTTCATCCGTATGAGCCTGGGTGGTGTGCGCGACGAGGCCGAAATTCGCGGTTTCCGGCGTACCTATATCGGCGCGATGCCTGGGCGTATGATCCAGACTATTCGCCGTGCCGAATCCAATAATCCGGTCATTATGCTGGACGAAGTGGATAAACTGGGGCGCGATTTCCGGGGCGATCCCGCCAGCGCGCTGCTCGAAGTGCTAGATCCCGAACAGAACGCCGAATTTCGCGATCATTATCTGGACGTGCCGTTCGATCTGAGCGAGGTGTTTTTCATCACCACCGCCAATGAACTTGACCCGATCCCTGGCCCGCTGCGTGACCGTATGGAAATTATCCATTTGAGTGGTTACACCGAGCAGGAAAAGGTCGCCATCGCCGAGCAGTATCTCGTGCCGCGCCAAATCCGTGAGAATGGTCTGCGCCCGGAAGAGCTGGAATTCTCGCATAATGCCCTTCTGGACATTGTGCGCGATTATACCCGCGAGGCTGGTGTCCGTACCCTGGAACGCGAAATCGGACGTGCGGCGCGCAAAGTCGTCACCAAAATTGCCGAAGGGAAGAAGGATAAAGTCGTCGTCAATGAGAAGAGCATCCGTGATCTCCTGGGCAAACCACGTTATGGCTACCGCGAGGAAATTGAAGAGCGTACCGATTTGCCAGGGATCGCGACTGGTCTGGCCTGGACACCTGTGGGTGGTGATGTGCTGTTCGTAGAAGCGGCCAAAATTCCGGGGAGCAAGGGCTTCCAATTCACCGGCCAATTGGGCGAGGTGATGCAGGAAAGCGCGCGAACCGCATTAAGCTACATCCGATCAAAAGCCAAAGACCTGGGTATTGACGAGACATTTTTCGAGAAGAATGAAATCCATATCCATGTTCCAGCGGGCGCTGTCCCGAAGGATGGCCCGTCGGCGGGTGTGACAATGGCGGCGGCGATAACTTCGCTGCTGACAGGTCGCCCAACCAAGAGCAATGTCGCCATGACGGGCGAAATCACCTTGCGTGGTCTGGTGCTGCCGGTGGGTGGCATCAAAGATAAAGTGCTGGCAGCGCATCGTTTCGGTGTTGATACGGTCATCATCCCGAAAAAGAATGAGAATGACCTCGACGATTTGCCAGATGATGTGCGTAAGGCGCTCAAGTTTGTGCTGGCTGAACGGGTCGAGGACGTGCTGAATGCCGCCCTGACGCCGGAAAAACGCAAACGTAAGAAGGAAACCAGCAATCCGCAAAGCCTCGGTTTCAGCCACTAAATCCCTCACTTTGTAAAGCAGAACGCCCGGTCAATCGCATCGGGCGTTCTTAGTGTACCTGTTGTGGCTAGTATTCAACCTGTGGACATCGCGACAGAAAATACGGTACACTACCAACATATTGAACAATGCATCCAAAAATTGGGCACGATCATTACACTCCAGAAAAATCAATCCGTTGTACAATGATGGATATTTTGAAATTCCGACGCTGGTGGCGCGCCCGCTAGCTGCATAGATGAGGGATACCTGCTTGACAAAAGTTATGATTGTGGACGATGACCGCAACACCGTAAAACTGCTGCAAACGCTGTTAGAATTAGATGGATATGAAGTCTCGATTGCGCCGCGCGGTATGGATGTCATGCCCGTCGCAGAACAATCCATGCCGGATATTTTCCTGATGGACTATCACTTGGCGGATATGGACGGCGTGGATGTCATCCGGCAACTGCGCGCCCATTCGACCTTTGCCAAAACGCCGATTATCATGACTTCAGGGCTGGATGTGGAAGACGAAGCCCTGGAAGCCGGTGCGAACAAATTCCTCGTCAAACCATTTGAACCGGGCGACCTTCCCGGCTTATTCAACAGCCTGATCGCCGGTAGCTAATCGTCGTGGCATCCAAGAAAAAATCTCGTCAGCATTGGTACAAAGCTGATCTCCATTTGCATACCCCGGCATCGAGCGATTATCAGGAACCGCAGATGTCGTATCTGGACGTTTTGCGTAAAGCAGAATTTCGCGGTCTGGACATCATCGCTTTTACCGATCACAACACGATTTCTGGTTATGCAGCGATGATGGCCAAGATTGACGGGCTGAGTTTTTTGGAGCGCCTGGGGCGTGCGCAACCGGATGAACTGCGTATCCTGGCTGAATACCGGCGGCTGCTGGATAAAATTCTGGTACTGCCCGGATTTGAGTTCACGGCGACTTTTGGTTTCCACATCCTCGGCATTTTTTCTCCTCGAACACTGCAACGCCAACTGGAACATCTGCTCCTGAGTCTGAATGTCCCGCCGCTGGTTTTGGATCAGGGCAACTCGGAAGTGGGTGCATCAGCAGATGTCCTGACTGCATATCAAACCATTCATGATGCAGGCGGAATTTGTATCGCCGCGCATGTCAACAGCAGTCACGGTGTCGCCATGAAAGGTTTTGATTTTGGCGGGCAGACCCGCATCGCCTATACACAAGATCGTCATTTACACGCCCTGGAAGTGACCGATCTGGGGCGCAAAGACCGGAACAGCACTGAGCGCTTTTTCAACGGCACAAAACCGGGTTATGCACGGCGGATGCGCTGTATCCAGGGATCGGACGCGCATCGTATCAACGCCGTGAGCGATAAGAGTGGCAAGCATACTTATCTGGGTGTTGGGGATCGCGTGACAGAGTTGATGCTGCCGGAGCGTTCGTTTGAGGCGCTGCTCGAAATGTTCCAGGGAAATGATTTTTCGCGAACGCGCCCTTACACCCCCAGCCGCCAACCCCTCGATTATATCCAGGCCGCGCGCGAAGAAGGTTCCAGTCTCGTACAGTCGTTCCATGAGTCGATGACCAAGCAGGGCGGAAAATTGTACACCATCATCGCCGATGTTTGCGCATTCGCCAACACCAATGGTGGTACGATTTACGTCGGTCTGAATTCTGACCCTAAGAAACTGCCGGTGGGTATTCCGAATCCTCAGGAATCAATAGACATCCTTCAGCAGGAAATCAGCCGCATGATTTCGCCGCCGCTGGAATGTGAAATTGACAGCCAGGAAACCCAGGGCAAGCCAATCATCCGCATTCAGATTCCAGCGGGTGAGGAATGGCCGTATGCGATTGAAGATAACAAAATTTATGTGCGTGACGAAGCGGATACCACCTTGGCCGTGCGCGACGAAATTGTCAGTTTGGTGATGCGGGGATTGGCTCATAAAGAGTCGGCTCCCGCCAGCGAACCTGTGCCGCCACCTCAGCAGCCTGTTTTGATGAAAGAGGTGGGGATCGAGACACCCGCTCCGTCGCCCGCGTCCGAAATCGTTGATGCGCCGCTGGCAGGCGTGGAAATCATTAGCGTTGAGCAGCGCGGCGACGAAATATATTATGCGATGCGCGATTTGCGGAATGGCAACATCGTCAAGAATGTCACGAAGGCATCGGCGCGGCGGTTGTGGCATTACGCCATCAAGCAGTATGAAGGCAATCCAGTGCGCCCCGATAAAGTTGAATGGCACGGTGATACTGGTTTGTGGACGCATCAGGAACGCGCTGGAGAAATGCGCTACGACCTGGTGCAGCGCGAGGATGGCAATCTGCGTGTGTATTATGGCGTGACTGACAGTGGGATGCATGGCGCGTGGCAGGCTTTTCTTACCCCAGAGGAAGAATCTTAATCGCGTTCGTTTTCTAATCGCTATAATTTAAATTTATGCTCTGCCCGATGAATAAACCGGCTTCTCGTATGTACCGCTGCCGGGGATGATGTACCGTGCTCGGAACCAGCGATCCTCCACTGTCCAGGGTTCACCCGCCGTACCCACACACAACCATGCGCCCACTGGCGACAACGAAGGCTTTGAGCTTTCGATGCTCTGCACCCAGGTTTCGTGCTTCAGTCGCTTGGCCCATACACCCGCTGTTTTGTAGTACGGTTTGCAGCCCATTTTCATGAGGTAACGTTCAACGCGCGTGGGTTTCCAGTCGGGTTCTTTCCAGGGTCGATAGGTTTGTTTGAAGATGTGAGGCTCGATGGGGCGTGGGTCATAATCGTCGAGGTCTTTTCGTAACACATCGCCGGGGGCATAGGCGATGTAATAACCCGCTTTGGCGACAATTGTATCCCAGGATGTTTTGATGACTTTGGGCGCTTCAAACGACTGGAGTACCCGTGCCATCGTAATGCGCTTACGCGGTTTGTAGTAATGGAAACCTTGAGCCACTAACTGGTCAGTTGTCCATTTTCGTTGTGCAAATATTTTCGGCCTGCTGCTGCCAAATATCCGCTCAAATAGACTCATGTATTGGCCTTTCCCATCCTCGCCCGATGTCACCAGTTTACCGGATATTATATTAGATTTACGTCAAGGTGATCGTCGCCACTGGGATTGAATTCCGTTTAGATTCGGTATATGGCCTCAAAAATCAACCCATGAGGATTGAAATTATTTTTCTGGCCGTTCAGGCAGCGCATGAATAGTTTCTGCCAGTTTGGGAAATTCCGGCGGTTTCCGCAGATAAGTCAGGTTGAGTTCTTGCAGCGCCGTAGGATTTGGGTTTTCACCGGCGGTCAGCAAGAAAAATGGGCGGGTATCACCCTGTTCGCGCAAGCTGCGTGCCAAATCAACGCCGTTCACCACGCCAACCCAGTGATCGAAAAATACTGCGCGAGCGCGGCGGTAGGTCTCGGATTCGAGAACTTGCAAACTTTCGGGGCGCGAGTCGGGGATATGCAGCACCTCAATCCCGCGCGGGGTGAGGCCGAATTGAAACAATATGGCTTCATCTTCATTGTCTTCGATGTATATTACGGGCACGGCGTCCATGCTAAATGGTTAACTCTTCGCTTGATGTTACAGTGATGTTACATTTTATACACTATACCTAACCTTTGGTACAACGGAAAAGTGTAAATTATTTGAAAACACTAACCAAAAAGGGGACTTACTAACCAATTATAAATCCCCTTCTGGTTTACAAACTTTTGGCGTTATTTGCCTAATCGTTTCTTAAGTTCGGCTGTAAGTGCTGGAACAATCTTAAACAGATCGCCCACCAGCCCATAACGCGCAAGTTTGAAAATTGGTGCTTCAGGGTCTTTGTTGATCGCCACGATCACTTTGCTGGTGCGCATCCCGGCCTGATGCTGGATCGCGCCAGAGATGCCGTTGGCGATGTACAAATCGGGGCTAACAGTCTTACCCGTCTGCCCGACCTGATGGGCATAGGGTATATAACCCGCATCGACGGCAGCACGGCTCGCGCCGATGGCTGCGCCTAATACATCGGCAAGCGGCTTGAGCGTGTTCTCAAAACCATCCTGGGCTTTCCAGACCGCAGCGTCGGCTGTGCCTGCCGGGGCATCCTTTGGATTATTCGCCATCGCCCGTCCACCCGAAACGATAATAGCCGCGTCAGTCAGGTTTACTGAACCCGATTCTTCTTCGAAGCCTTCGATTTTGGTGGCGATTGCATCTTCCGATAAAACGGCTGGCACGCTGGTCACGTTGGCTTTTGCGCCTGCATTCACGTCGTTGGCTTTGAATGCCCGCCCACGCAGCGCCAGGAATTGTGTGCCGCTGGCTGTGCCTGCCGCTTCACTGACGATTTTACCGGCATAGGTGGGACGCACCACCTGAATCGTGCCGTCGCCCTGGACATCGAGGCTGGTGACTTCGGTCAGCAGGCCGGAATCGCTATCCGCTGCCGAAGCCGCCAGCAGTTCTCGCCCAAGTGATGTGCCGATTGCCACTACCGCTTTGGGCTTATTATCGGCGACCAATTTGGAGAGTAGTGCCGCATACGGTTCGAGGCGAAAGCCGGTCAGGGTTGCGTCGGCACAGACGATCACATTATCCGCGCCATAGGTTCCGGCTTCGGCGGCCACCGCGTCGGCATTTTCACCGAACACCAGCGCCGTCACCGGGACACTCAATTTTCCGGCGATGACTTTGCCTGCGCCCAATGCTTCCCAACTACTGGGGACAGCCTTGCCTTTGAAGGTTTCGATCCAGACACAGACAGTGCTCATAGTACCTTCTCCTCCAGCAGACGATCCACCAATTTGGCAGCCTGTTCTTCGGGCGTACCATCAATCATTTCGACCTGACCTTCACGCACTGGCAAATTGCTGAATTTCAGTGTGCGCGTTTGTGTGGCCGGGAGCGAAATGCCTAGATCACCCAGCGACCAGACCGGAATAACAGCTTTTGATGCTTTGCGGATGCCGATGAATGAGGGATAGCGCGGCTCGTTGATGTCTTTCATCACACTGATGACTGCTGGGAGTTTGCTGGTGACGACTTGCTTGCCTTCTTCCAGCAAACGCTCGACCTTGATGGTTTTGGCGTTGAAATCGACGGCTAAAATTTTGGAGACATAACTCAACATTGTCCATCCGAGTTTACGCGCGGTCTGGTAATTTTGCTGATCCGTGCCGACATCGACATTTTCTTTGCCGAAAATCACCAGATCAACATCGCCCAACTTTTTGACAGCTCCGGCTGCGGCGCTGGCATAAGCGAGGCTGTCGGTTCCATCCAGCGCATCATCCCAGACGCGGGCGGCTTCGTCCAGACCCATCGCCAGACTGTGCTTGAGTGCCTCGTTATGCATTTCCGGGCCAATCGCGATGACGGTGGTTTTGCCGCCCGCATTCTTGGCCTGTAAAATTGCTTCTTCGAGTGCATATTCGTCCCAGGGATTGACGACGGTAGCGGCGTCGCCCCAGGTGACACTGCCGTTCGCGCCGACTTCAACTTTGGCAGCGGTATCCGGCGTGCTGCGAGTAAATACGACAACGTGCAAGGTAATAACCTCCTCTTTTATAAGCGTAGAGACAGGCTTTCGCCCACTCATTATTAGACCTTTATTGTACTCGATTTTTGCCCATAATCGAATCATGATTCGATTAATGTGATGAATTGGGCAATAAATTGTAGAGATTGTACAATGTCCGCCCAGATTATTGAAATAAAAGTTGAAAGGTCACTCAGGATGCGAACGCGATTTTATTGGATAGTTGGGCTGTTACTGCTGCTGTCGGTGGGTGCTGTTCATGCCGAAGATGCACCGGCGTATCGCGTCGTTGGCTATTTTTCGTCATGGGGCATTTATGACCGCAATTTTCTGGTGACGGACATTGATGCCGAAAAACTTACGCACATCAATTATGCCTTCTTCCTGATCGCGAAAGATGGCACTTGTATGTTAGGTGATGAAGAGGCCGATACGCAATTTATGTATCCGGGCGATACCGAAGATGAACCTTTACGCGGCAATTTCAAACAGTTGAAACTGCTCAAGGAAGCCCATCCCGGCCTGCAAACGCTGATGTCGATTGGTGGTTGGACTGGCTCGGATTATTTTTCTGACGTGGCGCTCACCGACGAAACCCGCCAGAAATTTGTCGCTTCATGTGTCGCGATGATGACCCAATATGGCTTTAACGGCATCGACATTGATTGGGAATATCCAACCGGTGGTGGTGAGGACGGTAACTCGGCACGTCCAGAAGATAAGCAGAATTTCACGCTGCTGCTGGCTGAGTTCAGGAAGGAATTGGAAGCGCAGGGCAGCACCGATAATCAACATTATTTACTTACCATCGCCGCGCCATCCAGTGTCGAACAGTATCAGAATATCGAACTCGACAAAATCATTGCTTCGCTGGATTGGATCAATGTCATGACCTACGATTTCAGCGGCGATTGGAGCGAGAAAACCGGTTTTAACGCTCCCTTGTATGCTGACCCCAAATCGCCTGATGTGGCGACTAACAACATTGATTCGACGATTCAGGGCTATCTGGCGGCGGGAGTCACGGCGGACAAATTGGTGCTGGGCGTGCCATTTTATGGATACGGTTGGCAGGGTACAGGCAGTGCCAATAACGGTTTGTACCAATCGTATACGGGTCTCCCTGCCGGAACGACAGATGCTGGTTCATATGAATACTATGATCTGGCAGAAAATTACGTCGGCAAGTTCCAGCGCTTCTGGAACGATACCGCCAAAGTACCCTGGCTGTACGATGCGAAAACTGACACGATGATTACGTATGACGATCCCGAATCGATTGCGCTCAAAGCCAATTATGTGAAGGATCAGAAATTGGGCGGCGTCATGATCTGGGAATTGGCGTCTGAGGATCGTTCACACAGTTTGCTCAACGCCGTTTATGACACCCTGAACAAGCATTAAAACAGGAAAACTGCATGGGGACGAGCTATAAAATATTTCTCGTCCCTACGATGGTTTGGATAAGATTAATCATCTTTCAATTTACGTACATCGGGCATCGCCCCGTCATCCTCGATGACCTCAGCGATTGCGCCATCGGCCAACCGGACATAAGCCCCTTTGCGTTTGGGCTTTACGGATTCCGCATCAAATTCAGAATCGTATTGCACCGGGATTTGGACAAAACGCGGTTCGCCGGAGCGTTTAACAGGCTGTGGCTGTGGATCCATCAGGTTGATGGCAAATGCTGCCACGATGCCGGGGACGCCCCCTAACAGCCATAACACGCCCACCAGCAGCGTTAATCCGCAACCTTTATCCAACACAGCCAGCGGCGGAAGGAAGATACACAACAGTACGCGCCAGGGTGTCATGATACCTTTTCCTTTATGGCGGTTTGGATGCGCCGTTTAACGAATAAAAATGGATGTGTTTCGAGTCCGTATAGCGACCCAAATCAGTATCCGGCGACCAGCGTGTACCATCCGGCAGGGTGGTTTCGCTGTCAAATTGTGTGCCGTGCAAAATGGCCTCGCGCATATCCGCACCGTGCAGATTTGCGCCATGCAAACGCGCCTGCCACAAATTCGCGCTGCGCAAATTGCTCTGGCTCAAATTCACGGCTCGCAAATCGGAGTCGGGAACATATGCCCGCCGCAAATCGGCCCCGGTCAGATTGGCTTCTGTCAGAATGATGTTGCGCATATTGGCCTCACACAGGATCGCGCCTTGCAAATCGGCCACGCGCAAAATCGTCTCACCCAGATAGGCTTTGGTGAGATTTGCTTCTCGCAGAATGGCGCGTTCCAGGTCAGCTTTCGCCAAAGCCGCGCCCTGTAAATTCGCCCGCCGCAGAAGAACCCCACGCAGTGAGCCATCGCGGAACCAGCCTTTATCACGCAGTTCTTTGACGGCTTTTAGCGCCAATGTATTATCGCTGCTGCCCATCTGGGCGATTAATTGTTGTTTGGATGCGCCAAACAGCTTTCCTAACATCAAGTACCCTCTAAAAACTCTGTTCAACTGTTATTCCTAAATACGCTCAGATGTTCACTTTTGTTCGAGAGGATACAGAAATGGGCATAAATCTGTCAAGCGCCGGTCTTGCGAAACTCGCCGGTACTCTTAATGCCATTTACGCCATTCGCACTGTTGATCCCCTTGGCGGGTGAGTTGGGATTGTGCGAACGCCAGAAATTGCGGTGTTCCGGGTCAGTGAATTGGCCGATGTCCGCGCCGGGTGACCAATAGGTACAGTCCGGCAGAATGGTCGCCTCATCAAATTGCGTTTGCTGGTCAAGGTGTACGTGCAGCAAATTGGCGTCGTTCAGGTTTGCGCCCTTAAGATTCGTACCACACAGATTAGCGCTTTCCAGGTTCGCGCCTTGTATATAGGCCGATTTCAGGTTGGCGTTGCTGAACTTTACTTTGCGCAAGTTCGCCAGCGGCAAACGCGCGTCTTCCAGATTGACTTTTTGCAGGTTCGCGCCTTCCAGGTTGGCACGGCTGAGATGTGCTTTTTTGAGTGTTTTGCCTTCAAGCCAACCCTGTGCCCCTAACATCCGCACCGCTTCGATGGCAAATGAATTGTCGGGACTGCCCATTTGCAAAACCAGTTCTTCTCTATGGTGCTCATCCGAGCGGCGTTCATTCAGCCGGTCAATGATGAGTACCGTGATCGCGATGCTGGCGAGTTCCGTGCCGACATTGGTATAAAAATCGTCGAATGTCTGCTTAATAAAATGGAATATATCCATGCCGGGGTGCTGGTCGAGGGAACCAATTATAGTCACGAGCGCCGCCAAAATAAGCAGAAGCAGACCCAACTGCCGCGCGGGGGCGGCATGTTTCAACCGGGCTATCATATTGTCCTCCTGAGGATGCAACAATATTACGATAGCACGATTCGGGCACTGGAAACCCCACAAAATCGGGGTGTGACGTGAATTCCGCGTAAATATCAGCCAGCGGAAGGAGCAAGTCCCGGCCATTCCACGAACGCTACCGGGAAGGGGCTGGTTTGCTGCTCTAAATCCATCAGGTAGATATACGCTTCCTGGGCATTCTGGCCGCACATTTCTTCGCTAGGACGCAGCCGGTTGCAGACTGCCGGGCGCTCCGGTTGCCCATAGATTTTGCAGCGGTTATCGTCGGATAGCTGTACACAGCGCACACCCGCAGGTTTGCCATCTGGCATTCCCGGTATCGGTGACGAAATCGACAATGCGATGCAGCACGCGCCGCAGCCTACCCGACAATCCATCTTTTACACTCCAGGTAAAAATCGACAGGTGGCCTATTTCCCGGCCACCTAAATGTGATTATAACAGCCAATGCACGCGCGAAGCGCATCATTTCGTTTTGTTCGCAGCCGTGTAATTCAACAGCAGGGCAGCGATGACGCCTGGAATCCAACCCGCTGCCGTTAACAGAATCACGATCACTATCGTTCCACAGCCACGATCCAGCACGGCTAGCGGCGGGAAGATGATGCAGAGAAGCGCACGTAAACAACCCATGATGAAAACCCCTTCTTTCTGTGTCGCATTTCACAATGTTATACGCAGAAAGAAGCGTTCTTGTTGCGGATATATCAGTGTTCTATCCTACAAATAGGGTTTGAGAAAATCTGCGATGATTTGCGCGAGTTGGCTGGCTGACTGCGGCATCAAATGTAAGCCATCGAAAGTGAAGGTATAACCGCCGCGTTTTTGTTCAGTTTCGTAATCATTCCAACCGCTGCTGGATCGTTTGCCAATCAGGTTAATATCCGCCTGATTGAGGGGCGGGCGGGGTTGGATATTTTGCGGCGGAAAATGGGTCATCAAATCCAACACGGGGATATTGAACGCGCTGGCGGCCTCGCGTGCCAAAGCATTGTATTGGCGGACGGCAGCGATGGTCTCTGGGTTGTATTCCGAAGGTTCTAAACCGACCCCAGCCAGTACATGCGCCAGTTGAATCCGTGTCAGCAGATCACGATAGGTCTGGGCGAATTGTTCCGGTGTGACGATGCCGCCGGGGACTTTTTGCACCTGCTCATAATATCGGCGCGTGGCGGGCTGGCTGGAACTGATGGCGTCGTTGCCGCCGACCATCACAAAAATGCCGTCGGGTTCGTCGGCCAATACATCATCGACACGGTTGAGCAAATTGAGAACGGTGTTCCCGCCAATTCCGGCATTAACGATTTCATGTTGGGGCAGCAGTTTGGCGAGTTCGGCAACAAAATTGCCGCCATAGCCACCCCAGGTCAGGCTGTCGCCGAGAAAGACAATTTTCATCGCAGGCCATTCGTGCGTAGGAACGGCACAATCAAATCGGCCATTTGCTGTGCGCCGTTCTCCGTCAGGTGAGTGCCATCGAAACTGTAGCTAAAGCTGCCCGCCGCCCGATGTTTTTCGTAATTGGTGTCCAGCCCCAGACGAATCAATAAGTTTTGGCTGTATTGAGATAACCCTACAGCATTCCGTGCTGGAACTTCTTTCGGTGTCATGGCTGCCATCAAGTCGAGCACTGGGATATTGAATTCGCGACAGATGACACTGGTGTACTCGTTCATCTGGCGCAAGGTCGTAACTGTCGCTGGATTATATTCAATCGGCGGCAGGGCAACCCAGGTTTTGATTTGTGCCGCCACCAGTTTTCCGAGCAGGGCGCGCATATTCTCGCGGAACGAAATGGGGGACACTTGCCCGCGCGGGAGCTTTTTCATGAAGCGAAAGTATAAATGCGATCCCGACTCAACGGCAGAAACGGCATCATTCACGCCAATCATGATAAATATGCCATCCGGTTTGTCGGCAAGCACATCTTTATCAAGGCGGCGAAAAAGATTCAGGCTGGTATCGCCGTTCACACCCTGGTTGATGAAGTGATGTCCTCGTACAGCCGCCGCCACTTTATCGACATAACTTGCGCCGAATGTGCCCTGCGTGAGGCTGTCACCGAAGAAGATTATTTTCATGGGCGGGGCTATGAAACCTTCAGCATGGCTTCAACTAAGCGGCCAATCTCGCTAAACCCCGGAAGTTCATCTCGCCATAGCAGAGCGACCATTAACTGGAAACCGGGCAAACTGCGCGAATGGTAGACCCCGTTTGCGTCTAGCTGTTGTTCTTCGTATAAACCTTCGTCCGAAAGTTGATAAAATAACGCCTGAATTTTGGCGGGATCAAATAACCAGTATTCGGGCACGCGGCCGAGTTCATATTCGCGTTTTTTGTCTTCACGATCCTGGCGCTGGCTGCCAGGGGATACGATTTCTACGACCAAACTAGCTGGGCCGATCACCTGATTCTTTTTCAATTGCCCCACGCGGTCTGGCAATAGAACCTGAACATCCGGCGCACGCGATGACGGTACATTGGGGAGTTTCATCAACATGGGGTCGCCGAGGATGCGTCCACCCCCGGTTTGCTCCAAAAATGCTGCAAATAACATGCGGAAAAAGGCAACCATTGCATCGTGACGTTCATCAATGGATGGCATTTGGATAACGACTCCGTTGACCCATTCGACATGCATCCCGTCGTAGCTGTTCATAAAAGCATCATAAGTGACATTGTGCGCGAGGATTTTGCCCGCGATCCGCACGGTTCCGGGAATTTCCACAACGTCGGCTATGGGTGTTGCGTCTAGCATTTGCGTACTCCGTAAAATGCAAGGACACGGCACGCCGTGTCCTCACAACGGACATTTCAAAATCATTATACCGTTAAATTAAGCCATTTCTGGCTCGGACTGCCAGAATTCCGCGTCGTAGGCCGGGAGTTCGCAGCGCAGCGGCTTGTCATCGCGGAAGCCAAAGGCATAATCGGCCTGCATTAGCTGATGGATTTCGCTCGTGCCTTCGTAAATCACCGCGCCCTTGCTGTTCCGCATATAGCGTTCTACCGGATACTCATCGCTAAAACCATATGCGCCGTGAACCTGGACAGCTTCCAGCGCAGCCTGGACACTGTGATCGGTGGCGTACCATTTGGCGACGCTGGTCTCGCGCGTGTTGCGGATGCCTTCGTTTTTCATCCAACCCGCTCGCATATTGAGCAGGAAAGCGGCATCATACCACTGCTGCATGAAAGCAATTTTCTGCTTGATGAGCTGATGTTGGGCAATCGGCACGCCGAAAGTGGCACGTTCATGAGCATATTTGATGCTGTCTTCCAGGCAAGCGCGAATCAAACCGGTTGCGCCCGTACCGACGGTATAACGTCCATTATCCAGGCAGGACATTGCAATTTTGAAGCCCTCGCCATCTTCGCCCAGCCGATTCGCTGCCGGAACTTCCACATCTTCACATTTCACCCAGCCAGTTGATCCCGCGCGCACGCCGAGTTTGCCGTGAATATCGCCGGTTGTGACACCTGCCATGTCGCGCGTGACGATGAAGGCGCTGATGCCATGTGACCCTGCACTGGTGTCACTTTTGGCGAAGAACAAAAAGTGATGGGCTTTGGTGGCGAGGCTGATCCACATCTTCTCGCCATTGAGGATATATTTGTCGCCAGACTTTTTCGCCGTTGAGACCATATTGGCAACATCACTGCCGACGCCTGGTTCGGTGAGGCAAAAGGCTGCGTATTTTTCCCCGCGCGCCTGGGGTGTCAGGAATTTTTGTTTCTGTTCTTCGGTTCCCCATTGCAAAAGAGCGAGGCTGTTCAAACCCATGTGAACCGACATCACCACGCGCAGGGTCGTATCTGCCCGTTCGAGTTCCTCGCAGACCAATCCCAGTGTGATGTAATCGAAGCCCTGACCGCCGTAGCGTACTGGGACGCAAATGCCGAGGATGCCCAATTCGGCCATACGCGGCAGGGTCGCCGGGTTCATCTCCTGCTTGCGATCCCATTCGCCAATGGTGGGGATAACTTCTTTGGCAGCGAAATCACGCACCATTTTGCGTGCCTGCATCTGCTCTTCGTTCAGTAAAAAATCCATGTCAAAAACCTCTAAGGTATAATGGGTTGAATTCGCACAAAATAACTGAAAACTTTTGCGCTTTTTTGTTGAATTATACCATTTAGCCAAAAAGCCTCGTAACCCACAATTGAAACATAGAAACGACACAATTTTTTGTTGTGTACGTCCAGGAGATTTTCTCGTGGTTGCAGCCCCTCAAATTCCCTCTACGCTGGTCACAACTTACCTCCATATGACCGATCCGACGGATTTTCATCCATCCTATAGTGCCGATCCCGACATCAAAATAATCTCCATGAACAGGGTGGATGTCAGTTTTTATCGCTTTCTCTACAGCGAAGTCGGGCGGGATTGTCGCTGGCGGGATCGGTTGGTCATGGCCGAACATGAACTGCGCGAAGCGATTTCTAAACCCGGTGTGTCAATCCAGGTGCTGTATGTGCAGGGTGTACCCGCCGGATACGTCGAACTCGACCAAACTGACGATTCGACGGAAGTCGCTTATTTTGGTCTGCGCTCGGAATTTCATGGCAATGGTTACGGCAAACATTTGTTGAGCTACGGCGTTGAATGTGCCTGGACGGATGGCGCGAAACACGTTTGGGTACACACCTGTAACCTGGATGGCCCTCACGCGCTCAACAATTACCTCAAACGGGGTTTTAAGGTCTACGAAGTCCACGAAGCGCCGATGCCGACCCGCTACGCGCTCTAGCAGCTTTTCAAACGAAGAACAAAAAAGGACTGGTTATCTTTGTACCAGTCCTTTTTGATTGAGTTTGTTCGCTGCATTTATGCTTTACTGGGCGCAAACATCGTATCCGAAAGTTGTGGATTGAGTTCGGTTTTTTGCGGCTCGACTTCGAAGTACGGATCATTATCCCAAAAACTGCTGATTTTACAGGGCAGCATCAGATCGTTCACCGACGATTGTTCTTCCGAAAGACGCAGCGTGAACTGCTGCTGTTTATCCGTGTCGGGGTTTAAGCAGCCCACTTTTACATAATCGAGTGTATTGTCCGGGCGCAGATGGAGCAGAATGGATGCGTCAATCTGGGTATTGGTGACTTGCAAAACATGGTCGCCCGCTGCCTGGAGTTTAACGAAATGCTCTCCGAGCGGTGTAAGCAATACTGCTGCGACGGCCCATAAGCGTCGCTGCATCGAGCTAACCAAATCAGGATGAGTGATGACACCCGTCGCTTTGCTGCCGCGCGCACTTCGATAACGAGCGCCGTCGAAAGCTTCTACGCCGCTGCTGAGTTGTACGCCCGCCGCTTTGACAATAAAATCCCAACGCATCGAGGTCGGGAAGTTGAAATAGGCGGTGGCTTCGACGGGAACCCAGGTGTTGATTGGCCCCAGTTTCGCCCGGACACGGCCTTTGAAATCGATTCGTAAACTTTCGAGCGCAGGGGGGCGCAGTCCATAGCGCGCTTCAATCGCGTGTCGGAGCATGTCTTTCGAAGTTGCGTCGCCCTGGGCAAGCAGCAAAACAGGCACAAGTGCCTCCTTACCATTTCAATTTGTGGATCGCAATAATTTTTAGAAAAAAGGATCACTTCAAAGCGCCCTAACACCTACCAGTTTAAGTGAAAGCTGGCGGAATGCGAGACAAATTTACAGATTTTTCACACGATTAGGACTATCATCTTAGTCTAACACTGAAAATTGTAAAATAACATAAAGTTACAAATTTCCATGATACAGCTTTCAAATAAAAAGGATGGCATGACCACCATCCTTTTTCTTAGGCAGTTTGAGAGAGAAACGGTTAATATTTCGGCAGGCTGGGGTCGATTTCGTCCGACCACGCCAAGATGCCACCCTTGAGGTTCACCAGTTTATTTTTATACCCGGCTTCCTGCAAGAACTTGATCGAATCCGCGCTACGTTTGCCCGAACGGCAGTGAACGACAATCTCGCGATCCATCGGGATTTGCGCCAGGACGGTATCTTCACGGCGTTTGCGCCCCGACAGCACGTCATTTTTGGCAGCTTCGATTTGTGGCTTGGGAATCCGCAGCGTACCTTCCAGGGCGCTGATTTCCCATTCGTGTGGATCGCGCACATCGAGGACGAGCAGGTCTTCGCCCGCGTCCAGTCGCGCCTTGAGTTCTTTGACGGTGGTTTCCACCATGAGTTTTTCCTCGGTATGACCATTTTGGTTCGATTGGAAATCGCTGTGATCGTGTGCGGGCATTCCGCAAAATTGTTCGTAGTCGATGAGTTCAACCTGATCTGCCGGGATACTGCACACTGGGCAGTTCGGGTCTTTGCGCAGCTTGAGTTTGGTGAAGCTCATTTCCAGCGCATCGTACAGCAGCATCTTGCCGATCATTGGGTCACCGATGCCCAGGATCAGCTTGATGGCTTCGGTTGCTTGTAATGTGCCAATCGTCCCCGGTAGGATGCCGAGCACGCCGCCTTCTGCGCAGCTTGGCACGAGTCCCGGAGGAGGGGGCGTGGGGAACATGCAGCGGTAGCACGGCCCTTCTTTGGCGTAAAACACGCTCAACTGGCCTTCAAAGCGGAAAATGCTGCCGTAGACATTCGGCTTGCCCAGCTTCACGCAGGCATCATTCACCAGATAGCGCGTCGGGAAGTTGTCGGTTCCATCGATAATCACGTCATAGGGCGCGAACAATTCCAGTGCGTTTTCTGAAGTCAGCGGCACGTTATGCAAATCAACCTGCACATATGGGTTGATGTCCAACATGCGCTTTTTGGCGCTTTCAACTTTCAAGTCGCCGACGCTGCTTTGCCCGTGAATCACCTGGCGCTGCAAATTGGTTTCATCCACGACATCATAATCGACCAGACCGATACGCCCAATGCCCGCTGCCGCCAGATACAACGCCAATGGGCTTCCGAGACCACCTGTGCCAATCAGCAGGACGCTGGCGGCCTTGAGTTTGCGCTGCCCCTCGATGCCCACTTCCGGCATAATCAGATGGCGGCTGTAACGGCGGATTTCATCGTGCGAGAGTTCGCTGTGTTTTGTGACCAGTGCTTCCATATCGATTCCCTTTTCTTCTCTGTAGAAATCTGTCGCCGACAGATCCTACATATCATCCTTTAATCTGAATATTCACCCGATGCCAAGCATTGTTGGCATATCCCTTAAAGTTCCAGATTTCTTCGGCGTCGCGGGGTTGGATATTTCCCGAAGAATCCTTTGCTCGTGCGACAATCTGCGCTGCCCCTGGCTTGAGTTCAATTTGTATCTGCCACAACCACCACGCCCAGGGGTAGGCGCGGCTGCTCAACAATTTGGCGGTTGTCCAGGTTGTGCCGCCGTCGCCCGATACTTCGACCTGTTCGAGCGGATGTGTGCCGCCAATCGCATAGCCCGCCACTCGATTCATCCCTGCTTTGAGGACATCTCTTTCACCGGGCGAACAGATCACCGAATTGAGCGAATTTTCACCCAGCATGATGCCTTCTTCCCAGCGGACATTTTCGGAGGTGACATCCGGCGGGAACAATTTATAGGCTCGCGCCTGAAAATAATTGTCTGACGGCGCTGCTTGTAATGTGATGCGCGACACCCATTTGACGCTGCGCGCCCCGATGTATCCCGGTACGATCACCCGCAGCGGAAAACCGTGTGCGGTGGTTAACGGCGCGCCATTCATCTCATAAGCCAGCAATGTTTCAGGATGCAGCGCTTTTTCCATCGGGATGGAGCCGCCGAAACCAAATGATTTACCCAACCGCGACACTTCATCTAAACCGGTAAAGGCTGCGTGGTCTGCACCCAACTTTACGCCTGTGGCTTCCAGGATGTCTTTTAGACGCGCACCACCCCACGTCGCATTACTGATTGCCCCGGCACTCCAGGGCAGTTCGTTGGGGATTGGTGCTATGTCGATCAGTTCATCGCGGCGGTTGCCTGCGCATTGCAGCGTTGCCATCAATTCAACCCGCTCAAAATCATGTTTGATGGCGTCGAGCGACAAGGCTAATGGCTGATCGACAAACCCGTCAATTTGCAGCCGGTATAGCACAGGATTCACCGCTGGAATCGTCCCGTGATTACGCGCGAAGAATAATTCGGTAGGGGTCATAAACTGCTGGCACAAATAACTCAACGGCGCGCTGCCGTTGAAGGGTTGTTCCGATTGAACGATGAAATCCAAGTGCTTATGATACGGTTTTACACGACTCAACTCGCCATCCCGATTGCGTCAATTTGCCGTCGCAATTTTGGGGTATCCGCCACACCATGATTGACCTGCCGCACATGCTTGGAACCATCGAGCACAAAGGTCGTTGGCGCGGAAAACACCCCCCAGCGGTCAGCGGCTGCGCTGTCTTGGGTGGCATCAATCCTCACGATCTGGATGTTGTCACCAAGTTCAGTTTGCAGGCGCATCAAAGCCGGTTGTTGTTGGGTACGGCAAGGGACGCACATCGGCGTAGTAAAATAGACAATCGCTGGGATACCCGGCTTCAAGTCGCTCAGGATCGGATCGGTGGTCGCACCTACCGCTGCCCGCATAACATGATAGCGAGAAAATCCCCGGTATGCCAAAAATCCCACTGCCGATAAAACCATTGTCAGAACGAGTCGTTCAATCATATCAGTCTGCTCCGAAACGAGAAGTATCCCGTCCCTATTTGTTTACCGGCAGCGGTGCTTGTGTGAAACCAGGAACACCAAACTTGTGAAACTGGTAATACATCCAGCAGCCCGCGCAGAAATTCACCCAATAGTTCAGGTTCGCCAGTACAACGACAATGGCGACCAAAACCCAGGCCAGCGCGGGTGCGCCCGACAGCAGTGCCAGTGTCGCCGCCCCATTGAAAATCGCTCCGACGAGCATAGAGAACCGATGAGGCTCCGGGTTGTCCTGGATTACATTAGGTTTGGCGAGACCACTGGGCTTGACGACTTTTTGATACAGCAGCCGGTAAGGGGCGTAGGGGACATCCAGCGCACCCAAGAGCTGCGCCAGCGCTACGAAAGCCACGAGCAGGGTACTGTTGAGGATGAAGGCCAGGATGAGCAGGATAATCGTCGCTGCCTGCCCGGTCTTCAATCCGGTGTGATCGACTTTACGGAGGACTTCGGCTGCCATTTTCATGACCTCATCATAATCGAACTGAACGATCAGGTAAAATTTATCCGCCCGCGATGCTCGGAATAATGCGCAGGCTGTCGCTGCTGTCGATTTCTGTACCGAGACCATCGAGGAAGCGTACATCTTCTTCGCCCAGGAACACATTCACAAAATTGCGCAGTTCCGCGCCGTTGAACAAATGCTGGCGCAGTTCCGGGTATTGGTCGGTCAGGTCGTTGAGGGCCTCACCTACCGTCTTACCTTTGATGTCCACCTGTGCCTGATTATTGGTGTAGGCCCGCAAAGGGGTCGGAATCTTGATGCTTGCCACGTTTACAAATTCTCCTTCAATTTTATGAGCAGAGTCCTGGACGGGAGTCGAACCCGTGATGAAGCTTTTGCAGAGCTTTGCCTTACCACTTGGCTACCAGGACATATTTGAAAAACTAACTATTCACTGCTGCCCACTGTCGATCCAGATACCCGCCGACGATTTGGGTCATGGTTTCAACTTCTACCAGAAACGAGTCGTGTCCGAAGGTCGCCTGGATATGCTCATATTCGACTTCGCGCTCGATTTCGTGCAGCGCATCTACTAATTCACGGGCTTGACCCGCCGTGTATAACCAATCGCTCGAAATGCTCACGACCAGATACCGCGCCTGAGTTTGACGCAGCGCATCCTGCACATCTGTGTAACCGTCGGCGACATCATAGTAATCCAGCGCCTTCGTGATATACAGATAACTGTTGGCATCGAAGCGCTCGACGAATTTTTCACCCTGATATTTCAGATAGCCTTCGACAGCAAAATCAGTCGAAAATCCATAAACCAATTCATTGCCATCTTGCAGCCGCCGCCCGAATTTTTCTTCCAGCGACGATTCGCTCATGTAGGTGATATGCCCGACCATCCGCGCCACTGCCAAACCCGCTGCCGGAGGTGTCCGCTCATAATAATTGCCGTTGTTCCAATGCGGATCGGCGTAAATGGCCTGCCGCCCAATCTCATTGAAGGCGATGTTCTGGGTCGAAGATCGCGCTGTCGCCGCTAAAAATAATACCGACCCCACCCGCTCCGGGTAATCGACTGCCCATTGCAGCGCTTGCATCCCGCCCATACTGCCGCCCGCGATGCTGAACAACTTATGGATGCCCAGATGATCCATCAAATGCCGCTGCGCCTGTACCATATCGGCTACCGTCACGAACGGGAAGCGAAGTGCATAAGGGTTCCCATCCGGCGCGGGCGAGGATGGCCCGGTGCTGCCCTGGCAACCACCGATTACGTTGGAACAGATGACGAAGTAACGCTGGGTGTCGAACATTTTCCCTGGCCCAACCGCATCATCCCACCACCCCGGTTTTTCGTCCGGGTCATCCGTGTGATAGCCCGCGACATGGGCATCACCGGATAGGGCGTGGCAGATCAAAATCGCGTTGGAGTGATCGGCGTTCAGCGTCCCGTAGGTCTCGTAAGCCAGCGTAAAATTTTCCAACGTTTGTCCACTGTGTAAATGCAGCGGTTGGTTGAAGTGCGCGTACTGCCGCTGCACGATGCCGACTGAACCGGGTACGTCCTGTCGGTGCGTAGTCGGATAGGGTTCGGCCTTCGTCATTGGGATTACCTCGTCGTGTAGGATCAGCATGATATTTCGTCTATAAGGGCATGTTGTGATTCAGACATGCCCTTATAAATACATATCCTAACTCACTGGATGCAGGGTCACACCCTGAGCAACGGCCAATGCTTGATCCAAATCCCACAGGATGTCGTTGATGTCTTCAATCCCGACAGCCAAACGGACATAATCGCCAGTTACCCCGCTGGCGACTTGTTCGGCTTCGCTCAACTGTTGATGCGTCGTGGTCGCCGGATGGATTGCCAGCGAACGGGCATCACCGACATTCGCCAGATGCGAGAACAACTTCAGGCTGTCGATGAATTTCTTGCCAGCTTCACGCCCGCCCTTGATGCCGAAACCAAGCACCGCGCCCGCGCCTTTCGGTAGATATTTCTGCGCGCGTTCGTAGCTTGGATGGCTCGGCAGACCGGGATAATTGACCCATTCCACTGCCGGATGCTCCTGCAAATGTTGGGCGACAGCCAGGGCATTATCGACGTGCCGCTGCATCCGCAAGGCCAGGGTTTCCAGGCCAATGATATTCAGGAAACTGTTGAAGGGTGCTTGCGATCCGCCCAGATCACGCAGACCGACGACGCGCGCCCGGATGATGAAGGCCAGATTGCCGACCAAATCAGCCAGCACTGCGCCATGATAGGACGGTTCCGGTTGTGTCAGGTTGGGATGGCGTCCACTGGCTTTCCAGTCGAATTTGCCACCGTCCACGATCACGCCGCCGATGCTCAAACCGTGTCCGCCGATCCATTTGGTGGTCGAATGCACGACAATATCCACGCCGTGATCGAATGCGCGCCACAGATAGGGTGTGGCGAAGGTGTTGTCCACGATCACCGGAACACCGTGTTTATGGGCCATTTCGGTGATGCCTTCAAAGTCGGGGATTTCCAACTTCGGGTTGCCAATGGTTTCCAGATAAATTAGGCGGGTTTTGTCGTTGATGAGTTTCTCGAAATCGGCTGGGTTAGTCCCCTGCACAAAATGGGTCTTGATGCCGAAACGACCTAAGCTGTGTTCAAATTGGGTATAGGTTCCGCCGTAGAGCGCTGATGTTGAGATGATTTCATCACCTGCATTTGCCAGTGAAGTGATAGCGAGCAACTGCGCGAACTGGCCGGAAGCCGTCGCTAATGCTGCCACGCCGCCTTCCAACGCCGCCATCCGCTGTTCAAAAACATCGCTGGTCGGGTTCATGATACGGGTGTAAATGTTGCCCGGTTCTTGCAGGGCGAACAATGCCGCCGCATGGTCGCTGTCGCGGAATTGATAGGAAGTCGTCTGGTAAATCGGGACGGCGCGCGCCCCGGTGGTCGGGTCAGGTGAATATCCGGCGTGCAGTGCCAGCGTATTAAAGGCTAATTCGTGCTCTTGTCCATTGTCGCTCATGGGTTGTCTCCTTTTAGCTATTGGCGATTAGCCGTTAGCAATTCGCAAATTCAAAATCGTGCCTTGTGTATCGAAACCCCCATCGCACCCGTTTTGTTCCCCTCTCTACGAAATGGGGAGGGGTTAGGGGTGGGGATGATTTAATGGGATGTGCGAACCCTTTCGGAGCAGTCAGCGACCAACATCAATATATCTGATAGCTGGCCGCAGACTGCTAACATCCCTATGCTTCGGCGCCCTTCTTAATCGGGTTGCCGATCAGGTTGCCCCATTCTGTCCAGGAACCGTCATAATTTTTCACATTCTGGTAGCCCAGGATGTACTTGAGGGCAAACCAGGAATGCGACGAACGCTCCCCAATGCGGCAGTAAGCCACAATTTCGTCTTGATCGCCGGTGATACCCTTGCCGCCGTACAATGCCTTGAGTTCAGTGACGCTCTTGAATGTGCCGTCTTCAGCGACAGCCTGCGCCCAGGGGATATTGGCCGCGCTGGGGATGTGACCAGGACGCTGTGCCGTTTCGCTCATACCGGGAGGGGCAATGATGTCGCCCACATATTCTGCCGGTGAACGCACATCGACCAGCGCGAAACCGGGCTTGCCCAAATTGGCCTTGATGGCATCGCGGTCAGAACGATATTGTTTGTTGATTTTCGAAACTTTGTAACTGGTTTTGGGGTAAGAAACAGTATCAGTGCTGAGGGGGCGATTTTCGGCCAACCACTTTTTGCGTCCACCGTCAATCAGGCTGAGTTTTTCGTGACCGTAATAATTGAGCAGCCACAGTGCATAGGCGGCGAACCAGTTGTTATTGTCGCCGTACAGCAGGATATGGGTGTCGGGCGTCACACCGGCTTCGCTCAAAAGCTGCTCGATGCCTTCCTGGCTGATGATGTCGCGCGCCACCTGATCCTGAAGCTGAGTCTGCCAGTTAAAAGCAATCGCGCCGGGGATGTGTCCGGTCTCGTACTGTGTGGTGTCAACATCCACTTCCACCAGGCGAAAATCTGGTGAGTTGAGGTTATCGACAACCCATTGGGTGCTTAATAAAGCGTCGGTCATTGCATCTATCTCCTTCGTGTAGTCTCTACCGAAAATACGCATTTGGCGTTATTGATTGTTCAGCCAAAGGGAAATAATTAAGGCTGTACAACTAATTCTTCGCTGTCGAACTGCGAGCGGTCATCGCGCAGCCGCCATGCCAGCATTTCGACAGCTTTAGCGGCGTTCACCTGGGTAATCAGGTAGGTGAAATGCGGCAGGGCATGGTCGCGGTCATAAATCGACGGAATCGCTGGTGAATCGGGATGGCTGTGATAATAGCCGACCAGCGTTTGCCCGCGGGCATCCGCCTCGTCTTCCAGCTTCATCCAATCTTGTGGGGTCATCGCATAACGGTGATATTGTTCTTCTTCCTGGAACACGTTCTGTACTGAGATGGTCTCGTTAATGCGAACCGTATCGCCGTTGGTCGTCCCCAATAAGAAACCGCCTCCTTCATTGGGATGGCTGGCTTCCAGATGCTTGAAAATTTGGCTTTGCAGCTCTTTGCCGATGATTACCTTCATTGTGTTGTGAGTCATCCCTAATCGTTGAGTATCAGCCAGTTAAAACAAAAAGAGCGAACCAGGACGGCTCGCTCTCGCTTGTTTCGTGCAGTTGCGCTCAGTTTTTACTGCGCGTCTGTCACCCGTCCTGTGAATCGAAAATTGTCGCACATACAGCAGCACATGCAACACATAGACATCATATTCACAACATTCGACGGGTGTTTTTCGTTCATATTGGCTAGACTAACATGCCCGCGCGGATATTGCAAGGGGATGGTCTGAAAATTGGTTTAAGCCTCTGTAAATTAATCAAACACTCAATTGAATAACCCCCTCAGCGATGCTATACTCAGGGAAGTATAAGCCAAACACTTAATTAAAAATTCCTTTTCTCACGTTCCTTTTTAACCGTTACTTCGCCTCACAGCGCAGCAACCTATTTATCACATACGCCCGGTGACGGGCTTATATTGAGTCGTCTGTAATTACGTCACAAGGAGTCTGCATCATGTCTGAAGTCGCCAAGAAAGGTCTTGAAGGCGTCGTTGTTGCCGAAAGCAGGACTAGCCTGGTCAATGGTCAGGAAGGCAAGCTAGTTTATGATGGTTATTCCATCGAAACATTGGCCGAAAATGCCGTATTCGAAGAAGTCGCTTACTTACTTTGGAACGGACGGCTTCCTAACCGTGCTGAACTCGAAAATTTGCGTGCGTCAATCGCGAGTGAGGCAGTTTTGCCGGAAGGTGTCCTGGCGCAGTTGAAAGCGTATCCGAAGGACGCAGACCCGATGGCAGTCCTCCGGACGGCGGTTTCCGCACTGGCGCTGTACGATAAAGACAGCGAAGACAACAGCCCGGAGGCCAACAGCCGTAAGGCGATCCGTTTGACCGGGCAAATCACCACCATTTGTGCGGCCTGGGATCGCATCCGCAAAGGCAAGGAACCGGTAGCTCCCCGCAAAGATTTGAATCTCGCCCAGAACTTCATTTATATGCTCGCCGGGACTGATCCCGACAAAACCGCCAGCGACGCTATCAACGTGTATCTGGTCTTGCTCGCCGAACACGGCATGAACGCCAGCACCTTCGCATCGCGTGTGACTGTCGCCACTGGCTCGGACATGCACAGCGGTGTCGTCAGTGGCATCGGCACGCTCAAAGGCCCATCGCACGGCGGCGCAAATGCCGAAGCCATGCGTATGTTCCTCGAAATTGGCGATCCATCGAATGTCGAACCCTGGTTCAAGACCAACATTAAAGAAGGTGATCGCCGCATCATGGGTATCGGTCATCGTATTTATAAGGCGCTCGATCCCCGTGCCGCAATTCTGGAGCAGCACGCCGAAGCACTGGCGAAAAGCTCTGGCAATACCAAATGGTTTGAAATTGCTAAGAAGCTGGCTGAAACCGCCCGTGCCGATCAATATTTTATCGAGCGCAAGCTGTACCCCAACGTCGATTACTACAGCGCCATCCTGCTGTATACCATTGACCTGGATGTCGATATGTTCCCTCCGCTGTTCGCCATGAGCCGCGTTGTTGGTTGGACTGCTCACATCATTGAACAATTCACGAATAACCGCCTGATTCGCCCGGATGTCACCTATATCGGGCCGATGGGATTGCAATGGGTTCCCATCGAACAGCGCTAACCCCTTGATTTAATTATTGTAGAGACACGACATGTCGTGTCCTCCTGCGTAAATCGAAAAACACCTTACTTTTGCAAGTAGGGTGTTTTGATTCAGAGGCTCTTGCATAATATTATTGCGCGTCTGATACAAATCTGATGGACTTATGAGCATTCTATAAGAATTCTGGATTTGAAAGGAGAACGATTTTATGTTTCCAATCAGCGACGCTAATCCTACCAGGCGGCTTCCGATTCTGACCTATGTGCTCATCGCTATCAATGTTCTAGTATTTTTATGGGAATTAACCCTCACGCAGGCTCAGCTTGATCAGGCTTTTCTGAATTTGGCGGTGGTTCCAGCCAATGTTACGCGCCATTTCTTTGCGCCCGAAACGGTTTTTGATATTGTCCGCAGCATGTTTTTACACGGTGGCTGGGATCATATTTTAGGCAACATGCTTTACCTGTATTTGTTTGGCGATAATGTCGAAGATCGCCTCGGTAAAATCGGCTTCTTGATCCTGTATTTCGTCAGCGGTTTCGCGGCGGCTTTTGCCCAGGTTTTGATTGACCCTACTTCGCAAGCTCCACTCATCGGCGCAAGCGGCGCGATTGCCGGTGTACTCGGCGGTTACTTGCTGCTGTATCCGAGCGTCAAAGTGCGCGGGATTGTTCCATTGGGCGGCATTTCCAGCATTGCCGAGTGGCCTGCGTTCATTGTGCTGGGGATGTGGTTTGTGTTGCAACTCGTGAATGGATTCGCCTCGTTGGGTGGTGATGCATCCTATGGCGGTGGTGTGGCGTTCTTCGCCCACATCGGCGGGTTTATTGTCGGCCTGGTGATTACCTTCATCATCACGCGGTTTGTACCCCAACCGCCCGCTGACCAGCGTGTCAATATGTTGTACCGTCGCGCACAGCGATAATAAAAAGCCAGGTCCCCATTTGAAAAAGTACCCTCGTGCTATAGGGTACTTTTTATTTGCCCGCAACCTGGGTGCTGTATGCGCCGTATAATGAATTAACAAAGCTCCTTGGAGATGCAAATATGATTCCCATTAATACGACGCACCCGCCGCGCACCAAAGGCTATGTAACCTACGGCTTGATTCTGATCAATGCGCTGGTTTTTTTGTGGCAGCTTTCGCTCTCACAAAGCCAACTGTACAACACCTATTTTTCGCTTGGGCTTGTGCCCTGCCAGATTGGCGCTGCGCCCATCGGCGAAACCCTGCTGGATGCTTTCCGCAGCATGTTCTTACATGGGAGTTGGGCGCATCTGGTCGGGAATATGACCTTCCTGTGGATTTTTGGCCGTAACATCGAAGATTATTTCGGCCATCGCAAATTCCTGGTGCTGTATCTGGTGACCGGGTTTATCGCCGCCTTTACCGAAACGCTGGTCAATTCCGGGTTGTGCGTGCCGATGATCGGCGCAAGCGGCGCGATTGCCGGGGTGTTGGGCGCGTTTCTGATTTTGTATCCGGGCGTCCGCATCCGCATCATGATTATCTTTTTCCGCTTTTTCCCGCGCTTCTACAATGTGCCGTCGCTGGTTGTCTTGGGCGTGTGGTTTGTCTTGCAACTGTTCAATGGCGTTGCATCGCTGGGTGTGGATACGGCTGGCGGAGGAGTCGCCTTCTTCGCCCATATTGGCGGTTTCGTTGCTGGGTTGATCGGCGCGTTCATCTACACTATGTTCAACAAACCGCCGGATCGACCTATCTACACTGATTAAAAAATAAGGCGCAGATGTCACCCATCTGCGCCTTATTCATATTCATGTTTATCAATCGACTAGGTTTCATCTTCCCCCAGCCAACGCCCTTTGCGCGGTGGATATTTGCGAAAATCGCGCTTGGGGTCATAAGGCCGATAGGCGGCTCCGTCATCCCAATGTCGCTGATCCCCTTTCTTGTGGAGGGGTTCGTAAACCTCAATCTCAATATCCTCAAGCTCGTCGAGCAGCATCCATTGATTCAAAGGTTTACGATAATCCGGTTTCCGTTTACGCTTGTTGTGTTCCTGTACCTTCACCAAATCGTCTAACATGGCGGTCTGTTCCCGTGTTAGGGACTCCTCAGTCATATACAGATGAGCCTACCATAGCACGGGACGCCGCCCGACGAAAAGACGACTATCGTCTTTTCAGTAATTTTTATCGCAATTCTTACATACGATAAATCCAATCCTCATCCGAGCTGTCGATATACCCTACTTCAGCACGCCGCGCCGCACCAGCAATTTCTCGGTTTCCACGCCCCAGAACACAATCGTGCTCAGGACGATACAGATAGCTAACTGCTCTAATGTGAGCGCTGTGGTGTTGAAAATGTTGTTGAAGAACGGCAGATACACCGCGACCAGTTGTAAAATCACCGTCACGATGACTGCGCCAATCAGGAAACGGTTGCCGAAAAACCCGATCTTGAAGGTCGATTCGCGATGCGAACGGTTTGCCAATGCATGACCCATCTGCGCCACTGTCAGGAAGAAAAAGACCATCGTATTCCAGGTGTTTACTGCATAAGTTGGTACGCCCGCTTTCCAGTTATTGAACGCCCAAATACTCAGCAGCAAACCGGTCACACCCAGCAGCGTGCCGACAATCACAATATGCCGCGCCATGCCGCGCCCGAACAGGCTTTCACTCGGTGGATAAGGTGGGCGATTCATCGCGCCCAATTCCGATTTTTCCACGCCCAATGCCAGCGCCGGGATGCCATCCGTAATCAGGTTCATCCACAAAATTTGCAAGGTTGTCAGCGGGATGCTCATGCCCGAAACAAGCTGCGTCATCAGCAGCACGAACAATTCGCCTGTGTTACTCGCCATCAGATATTTTACAAAGCGGCGCACATTATCGTAAATCGTCCGGCCTTCTTCGACGGCGCTGACAATCGTGGCGAAATTATCATCGACAATCACCATATCTGATGCTTCTTTGGAAACCGCCGTGCCTGTGATGCCCATCGCGACGCCAATGTCGGCGCGTTTCAGGGCGGGCGCATCGTTCACGCCGTCGCCCGTCATGGCAACAATATGGCCTTTATTTTGCAACGCCTGGACAATGTTGAGTTTGTTTTCTGGTGATACTCGCGCATACACCGACACTGTTTCGACCACATTTTCCAGTTCGGCCTGGGACATTTTGTTCAGATCATGACCGGTCAATACAGTAGCATTCTCGTCGGCGATGTGTAGTTGGCGCGCGATATTAAAGGCGGTCAGTGGATGGTCGCCGGTAATCATCACCGGGCGGATGCCAGCGGCGCGGCAGGTGATAACGGCCTGTTTCACTTCGGCACGCGGCGGGTCAATGATCCCGACCATGCCCACGAATACCAGATCGCGCTCGATAACTTCCGGTTCCCACACAGTTGGCAGTTCTGCCCAACGGTGCAGCGCCATGCCCAGCACCCGCAGTCCATCCTGCGCCAGTTGATTATTGGTCGCCTCGATTCGCGTCCGCAGTTCGGTGGTCATTGGGAGAATTTCGCCGTTGATATACACCCGGTCACTGACATCCAGCAGGCTGTCTACCGCGCCTTTAGTGATGGCAATGTAATCCCGGTTGAGGGCTTGCATCAGGTCGATCATATACTGCGCGCCTGCATCCGGTTTCGCATTTTCGTTCAGCTTATGCACTGTCGTCATCCGTTTGCGCTCGGACGAAAAAGGCGCTTCACCGACGCGCGGCAGCACCCGATCCAGCACTTCCTTATTCACCCCGAAACGCGCCGCCGCGATCACCAAAGCGCCTTCGGTGGGGTCGCCAATCGCGCGGAATTTCGTCGTATCATTTTCATCGCGTTCGAGTTCGACATCATTGCACAAGGCATTGCCCGCCAGCAATAGTGCTTGCGTTGCATCCTGTGGGGCGGCATTTCCATTTGACGAAATCAGCGCGCCTACGCCCTTGCTGACCACATCAGTGAGCGCCTCGGTTTTGCCCGCCACATCCACGACTGTGACTGTCATTTTATTTTCGGTCAGCGTGCCAGTTTTGTCGGAGCAAATGACAGTCACCGAACCCAATGTTTCGACAGCCGGTAATTTGCGGATCAAAGCGCGCCGCTTGAGCATCCGCTGTGCGCCTAAAGCCAACGCGATTGTCACGACAGCCGGTAAACCTTCTGGCACGACAGCAACGGCAATCGCCACCGCGTTCAGCAGCACATCATCCAGTGGATCACCGGTTGTCAACCCAATGATAAACGCGATACCCATCACCACCAGCGCGACGATCAGCAGCACTTTGCCTAATTCGCCCATGCGCCGCTGCATAGGTGTGGCTTCGTTGTTCACCGATTGAATCAATTCAGCGATGCGCCCAAGCTGAGTTTTCATGCCCGTTTCAACAACAACTGCCGTCCCGCGCCCGTAGGTGACGGCTGTACCCATATACAACATATTGGTTCTGTCGCCCAGCGGCCTATCCGCATCATCGAGTATCCCCGGCGCTTTTTCCACCGGCTGCGACTCGCCCGTTAGCGAGGCTTCCTGTACCCGCAAATTGGCCGATTCGAATAACCGCGAATCCGCCGGGACGATGCTGCCCGCTTCCAGCAGTACAATGTCGCCGGGTGTGAGGTCGCGCGCCGGGATGTCTCCGACTTTTTTGTTGCGCCGGACGCGCACCAGCGGCGCTGCCATCTGTTTCAAGGCTGCCATCGCTTGCTCGGCGCGATATTCCTGCACCACACCCAGGATTGCGTTGATGACGACAATCGCCATGATTGCAATCACGCTTTTCACCTCGCCCAAAAAAAGTGAGATCACCGCCGCCAGAATCAGCAGCAGTACCAGCGGATTGGTGAGCTGTTCCCACAAGATTGCCCAGGGGCTAGTCAGTCCTTTTTCGACCAGTTCATTTGACCCGTACTGTGCCAACCGCGTGGTTGCCGTCGCGTCATCCAGTCCGACTGCCGGGCTGACCTGTAAGGTTTCCAACACCTGCGCCGCGTCAATGGTATGCCACGCGGTGGTTGGAGTTGTTGTCTCAATTGCTTGCTTTACAGCCATTTATGTTCCTCAGAATCCAATAGCAATGCTATCGCCCTGCCAATAGGTTGGGCGGATTAGGTTCAACGATATAAATTTCGCTCGTTTATGTAGATTGGGGGTAAACGATATTAGGGGTAACTATAGCATGGACTCAAACAAAGACTGTACCCCTAAAAAATAGGGGTATTCTCAATGCCCGGTTAATGAAAAAACAATTCTCAGGGCATAAAAAAAGAGCGCTCTTGCGAACGCGCTCTTTTTAGTTATTTGCCCTGTTAGCCATTGCTACGGTTAAAACCAGTGGCCTTTTGTTTTGGCTAATCGCTAAAAGCTAATGGCTAGCAGCTTATTTACACCCGAACGAGCTTGACCTTCTGCCCGCGCAGTGTCCAGTGTTTCACCTTTACCAGCACTTTTTCGGCGTGATCTTCTTTCACGTCTACGTAAGTCTGGTTGGTGCGGATGTCTATCGCGCCAATCGAGCGTCCGGGGATGCCTGCTTCGCCCGCAATCGCGCCGACGACATCGCCGGGGCGGACGCCATGCGCCTTGCCCACGTCCAGCAGAATCCGAACCATGCCGGGTTCGCGTTCATCTTCGCCGCGACGGGAGCGTTTTCCTTCGCTGTAGCCATTTCCATTTCCATTCGCACTTCCGCTGGGCGCTGGGCGGCGATTCTTGTCCCACTCGCGTGATTTACCCCGCGAATATTCTTCGCGTTCCTGGTATTCGCGCACATCTTCGACGGGGCGTTGGGCTTCGCCTGCTCGTGCCAATCGGATAGCAGCGGCGGCGATTTCGTGAATATCTGCGCCGGAGTCGGCCATTTCTTGCACGAGTGCCCGTTCGCGACCCAGGTCATCCTGTTGAAGCACGACTTCCAACTGGCTCATAAAGCGTTCGTTGCGCTTTTGAATCACGGTGTCTTTTCCCGGCAGTGTCGCGCGTGGAATGGACTGCTTGATAAACGATTCGATGTATTTCAAGCGGCGTTGGTCGCGTGGTGTAATCAGGGTGATGGCGATGCCGGAACGTCCAGCGCGCCCGGTACGCCCGATGCGGTGAACATAATCTTCCGAGTCGTAGGGAATATCGTAGTTGATGACGTGCGATACATCCTGGATGTCTACGCCGCGTGCCACCACATCCGTCGCGATCAGCAGTTGAAGCTGGCCCGCGCGGAAGCGCCGCAGCACCGTCTCGCGCATGTCTTGTGTCAGATCGCCGTGCAGGGCTTCTGCCGCATATCCGCGCGTCAGCAGTTGTTCCGCCAGCGTCGCCGCGCCGATTTTCGTGCGCGTGAACACCAGCGTGCTGTGCATTTCTTCAATTTCCAGCAGACGAGACAAGGCCGCCAGCTTGCTGCCTTCATTGAGCAGATAGTAGCGTTGTTCGGTCTGAGGTACGGTCATCGTCTTGCGTTCGATGCTGATTTCTTCGGCATCGCGCATATGGCGCTGCGCCAACCCACGAATGGTCGATGACATGGTGGCCGAAAACAGGGCAGTTTGCCGTGCATCGGGTGTCTCGCTCAGGATGCGGTCAACATCTTCCGCAAAACCCATGTCGAGCATTTCGTCAGCTTCGTCCAGCACCAGATAACGCACCGAGCCGAGCTTCAGCGCGCGTTTTTCGATCAGGTCGATCATACGCCCTGGCGTACCCACCACGATATGTACGCCCTTTTCGAGTCGGCCTAACTGCCGTGCATAAGCCTGCCCGCCGTACACCGGCAGCACCTTCACGCCCAGGTGTTTCCCATATTGGAAAATCGCCTCGGCGACTTGGTTTGCCAGTTCACGGGTCGGTACAAGGACTAGCCCCTGTACACCATTGAATGCTAGATCAAGTCCCTGCAACATCGGCAGCGCGAACGCTGCTGTCTTGCCCGTACCCGTCTGCGCCTGTCCCATTATATCCCGCCCGCCCAACAGCGCTGGAATTGCCTGCATTTGGATCGGGGTTGGCTCATCATAGCCAAGTTCGGCCACTGCCCGTAACAGTTCGGGGCGCAGGCCGAGTTCGTCAAAACGGTAACTCATTTATTCTCCTGGCAAGCAAAAAGCCCGCTAAACGAGCAGGGCTTCCCTTGCACACATCTTCTGCAACATTGCGATACAAGCATTATAGCATACTCAAGGGCTTAAACAATCCTTGAATCCGCGGCCACTTCCAATTTTCATTATTGACAGATTAGAAAAAATGTTCTAAAATGGTTCTGCTAGTAGACATACGACAGGTGATAATCAGTCTTTACCTGACACGAAAATGCGGCCTTCGTAGGGACAACGTCTTGCCTTGTCCGTCCTGAAAACCCACGCCGAATCGGGGCGAAACAAGATTTCCACCAATTGTAGGGACGAGGCACTGCCTCGTCCGGGTCATAATTAAACACATCTCTTTATTTTGCGCTCAATTGCAATCAATTTCTTCTTGCTTATCCATCTTAAAATGATCTGCGATGCCTCAATGCGAAGGAATAGGTAAACCCAACTTGACTGGAACACACCCGGCTCTTTATCTTTTCACTCAGGACTCAGCACTCGGAACTTGCTATCCAGCAGCTACAGCGGCGGCAGACTCTTGTCGCGCAAACGGCGAGACTAACTGATGTTGCCGCCATACGAATGCGAAATTGTGCGAATTTCTCGCAGCGGCAGATCACTCCCTTCTACCCGCCGTTTTACTGCCAACTCGGCGGCGCTTCTCGTGTTTCCCGCCGCACATTCTCGCACACTTGGTGGCTGTTCCCGTGCTTCCCGCCCGCCAGGACGGCGGCAAATCTGCCAACACTGCCAGTTGTAAATAAACTGGCAAATGCCCATTCGATTCCCCCTCTCTGCGAAGCGGGGAGGGGGTTAGGGGGTGGGGATGCAAGATTACTCAACCATCAGCATTTTTTCTGGTGTGCCGATATAGGCTTCATAGCCGCCTGAATGCTGAATGAGTTCGCCGTCGCGCAGTTCCCATACTTCACCGTTGAAGTGCTGGATAAAACGCCTGTCATGCGAGGCCGCAATCACTGGCCCAGGGAAGTTTTGCAGTGCCGATTCCAGTGCTTCCAACACGTCAAAGCTGACATCGTTGGTTGGCTCATCCAGCACCAGGAAATTCGCCCGTCCCGCGATCAAGCGCGCAATTTGAAGTTTGCGCCCCTGCCCGCTGCTGAGTTGCCCGACCAGTTTGCCGAACTCCTCATAGCGGAATAAACCGGATTTAATCAACGTCGCTTTCAACTGTTGATCGGTTCCGTCCAGCCTATCTTTGTAGGCGTCGAAAACCGTTTTTTCCGGGTCGGCCAAACCCTGATCCTGCGACAGATAGCCGATTTTCACCGCCGGATTGAGATAAACCTCACCGGCGTCTGCTGTGTCCAGACCGAGCAGGATTTTCAGCAGTGTCGATTTGCCCGCGCCGTTCGGCCCGACCAACACGATCCGGCTGTGCAATCCAACCGTGAAATTTATGTCTCCCAGGATGACTCGTTCGCCGAAGGCTTTTGTCAGCCCCGATACAGCCATCGGCATCCGTCCTTTCAACCGTTCCGGGTCGAAATCCGGGTCGAATCGCAGCGGCGCAGGCGGCTGTGGGATCGGATTTTCCTCGATGCGTTTGAGTTTTTCCTCCGCGACATGGATGCGTTTGGCAACCGTGTTGGCGTGTACGGCCTTTTTGAAGTTGCGGAGGAATTTATCGTTGTCACTAGGACTGCGATAATTCGCGTTATTACGCGCCGTTTCTTTCATATCCAGCGTGAGTTCTTTGATCTCTTCCTGCTGGTTGGCATAGTCGATTTCCCATTTCTGCCGTTCGCGGATTTTGGCGGTCTGATAGGTATCATAATTGCCGCTGTAGCGTTTGGCCGTCCGCGAGTGCTCGTCGATTTCCAGGATGGCGTTCACGATGCGGTTCAGGAATTGCCGGTCATGCGAAACGGTCAGGATTGCCCCCGGATAGGCTGCCAGATAACCTTCAAGCCATTCCAGGCTGGCGACATCCAGGTGATTGGTCGGTTCGTCCAAAAGGAGCACATCCGGCGATTGCAACAGTAACATCGCCAGCCCAATACGCGCTTTTTCACCGCCGGAGAGCGTTCCAAAAAGCCGTGTCCGTTCGATATGACCGATGCCTAGACCGTTGAGCACCGCGTCAACCCGGTAGCCGATGTCATAGCCGCCTGCGCGTTCGAACTGTTCCTGTGCCTCGCCATATTCGACCATAATCGCATCGAGCGCTGTGCCACTCAGTGTGGACATTTGAGTTTCCAGGTCGCGCATCCGGTTTTCCAACGCGACCACATGGCGCATCGACTCGCTGATAAGGTCGTCCAGGGTTTTGCCATCATAGCCATTGATGGTTTGCGCCAGATAGCCCAGGTGCATTCCCGGCGTGAGCATCACCGAACCGCCGTCCGGTTCAACTTCGCCTGTGATAATTTTGAGCAGGGTGGATTTGCCCACACCGTTCGCGCCGACCAAACCGATGCGTTCGCCACCGTTCAACACGAATGAAACGCCGCTCAATATGGTGTGGAAGCCGTAAGTTTTAGAGAGATTAGTAACCGATAGATAATTTGCCATTAGCTACCGTCCTTTCGTGATTTCAATTCAGAATCGGGATGCGAAAAGACGACGCTGCTATCTGGTTAGAATCCAGACGGCAGCCCAGGGATACCCCTCAGCAGCATAGATTGTTATGCGATTGGATGTCTGGCAGGAATCTTTAGTGCCGACACGCAGCTTGAGCAATGGGGGAATCCGTAAAATACTACGAATGGATGCTCAGGGTATGCATGTGGACTCTTTCACTCGTGTGGACGATAGTTCGGGGAACCCCAATATGTTTTGGGGTTCGCCGCAACATGATTATTGTATCGACTTTTGCGTCTGGCTGTCAATCCTATTTGGGATTGATGACCTGGAATTGACCGCTCAGGTGCATCATCGCCATCATATACAGCAGGCCGTTGTAATAACGATATTGACCCGATGGAATCTGCGTGTTCCACAACTCCTCGACGAAATCCCAGGCTTTGGGCGTTGTCGCCGCCAGCGCCGCAACCGCATTCATGGCTACTAATCCTTCGGAATGATACGGTGTGAGCGCTTTGCTGCCATCAATCGGGAACTTGTCGGAGTACGAACCCATGCCCTGATCGTGAAAAAATTCGAGCAATCGGTTGCTTTGTTCAATCTGCCAATCATCGGCTGCAAACCAGGAGTAATCGACAGCCACGTTCATCGCATTACGCCATGCATCGGCGTAGAAAAATTCGCCGTAATCGCCCGATGGACGAGGTTCGCCTGTAAATTCGGCATAATCCGGCATGAGTCCGGTTTTGGGATCGGCGGTTGTGTGCCAGAAATCGCGGCTGATCTGCGCCGCTTCCTTCCAGAAATCGTTGTCCGCGTCCGCCCAGCGCGACCACAACTCGTAATAGTGCGGCAGGTGATACGATGGATCGGTGAAGGTGCGGTTGCGCCCAACCTGAGGCACAAAAACGACCATCTTGGTTTCGGGATCGAACATATTGCTGGCGAGTGGGCTTTTTCGCTCGTCGGTATGCAGCGTGGTATGCAAAATGGCGTTGGCTTCAGCTTGATAGTTATAAATACCTTCGCCGTTTCCCCAGCGATTAGCCGCGAAAAACAGCGCCATCGTGAACCATTCCTCGCCGTCGGATGCCGGATTGGCATCAATGACGGTTCCATCGGTATTGTTGTGCCACGAGAAATAACCCAGATAGGGGCCATCAGCATGGTACATATATTTTTTCGCCCATGTCCACAGGCGGTCAAATTCTTCTTTTTTATCCAACTGTACGGCGATCATCATGCCGTAGGACATGCCTTCGGTACGCACATCTTCGTTGGCTACGTCAGTTATATAGGCCATATCATCGCCCACCGGATAATAGATGCGCTCGTTAGCATCGTCCCCGTAAAACAACTGCTGCCAGACCTTATCAATTTTGGCCTGGATTTCATCCTGCGATTTGCCCCATTCTGCGAATAAATTGCGATATTTTCCGCTCTCAAACGCGCCGGTGGTGGGCGGTTGCAGCGGGGGCAGACTATCCTGTGCAAATAAAGGTTTACCGGTAACCATGAGCAATATTCCGATCAATAAATACAGACGATATTTCCAGAAATGCGTTTTTTTCACGTTCCCACCTCAACAAATTTAAATATCAGATTTTTACAGCATAACTTGTAACGTTACCGTAACGCTACAAAAAATTTGTGCCGAATTTTCAAATAGATTTCGGCTCATGGGATGGATGGTTTGGAAGGCTGTCGAGAAATTGGCGGGTGCGTGGTATCATAGACCACTTTAGTATCCGGCATGAGGAAAATGTCAGTGGTGTTGAAGAAACTCATCGTTACAGGGTCGAATGGTTTGATCGGATCAGAAGTCGTCGCTTATTTCGACTCGCAGGGTTGGCAGGTTTACGGTGTCGATAATAACATGCGCCGCGATTTCTTCGGTGAAAAAGGCGATACCCGCTGGAATCAGAAGCGCCTGGAAAGTGTCTGCAAACACTTTCAACATCACGAACTCGACATCCGGGATCGTGCGGGCGTGCTGGCGCTCATCGAGCAAATTAAGCCTGATTTGATTGTCCATGCCGCCGCCCAGCCCAGCCATGATTTAGCCGCGTCCCGCCCGTTTGATGATTTCGACGTGAACGCAGGTGGTACACTGAATTTGCTGGAAGCCACCCGCCGCTATGCCCCCGAAGCCGTGTTCGTCCATATGTCGACCAACAAGGTCTATGGTGACGGCCCCAATCATATTTCGCTGGTTGAAAAAGATACCCGTTGGGATTACAGCGACCCGGCTTTTGCCGATGGCATTGACGAGTCGTTTAACATTGACCACTCCGTCCATTCATTGTTCGGTGTTTCCAAAGTTTCAGCGGACGTGATGGTACAGGAATATGGGCGTTATTTTGGCATCCGCACCTGCTGTTTGCGTGCGGGTTGCTTGACTGGCCCCAATCACTCCGGCGTTGAACTGCACGGCTTCCTCAGCTATTTGATCCGCTGCAACGTTGAAGAACGCGAATACACTATTTACGGCTACAAAGGCAAACAGGTGCGTGACAATATCCATGCCTACGATGTAGCCCGCTGCATCGAACGCTTTTACGAGTCGCCACAGCCTGCTTCGGTGTTCAATCTGGGCGGCGGACGCGCTAACTCAATTTCGATTCTGGAAGCCTTTGACCGTGTGCAGCAGTTGACCCGCAAACCGATGCGCTATCAATACAGCGACGAAGCCCGTGTCGGCGACCACATTTGCTACATTTCCAACCTCACTCACCTCAAGCAAACTTTGCCCGGTTGGGATATTCAGAAAAGCCTCGACGATATTTTCGAGGAAATTGTGATGAGCTGGCAGCAGCGCCTCCTCGACAAGTCCACTGCGAAGGTGTTTTAGCTCACTGGATAGGGTATGAAACTTTCTATTGTTATCCCCGCACGCAACGAGGCGGGCAATATCGAAAAAACCGCCCCTGCTCTGCGCGATTATCTGGACAGCGTGGGTATCTCCAACATCGAAATCCTGGTAGTCGATGACGGCAGCAGCGATGGCACATACGATCTGATGATGGCCGAGCATGTCAAAGACGAACGTATCCGCGTGATCCGCAACACGGGGCGCAATGGTTTTGGTCGCGCGGTCAACTTCGGGCTGGATCATTTTACGGGTGAGGCAGTCGTTATCTACATGGCCGATGCCTCCGATGCGCCGGAAGAAGTCGCCCGTTATTATGCGATTTTGCGGGATGAAGCTGACTGCGCTTTTGGGTCGCGCTTCATGCGTGAGTCGAAAATTTATGACTATCCTAAGTTCAAACTGGTGATTAACCGCATCGCCAACTTCGTCATCCGGCTGATGTTCAATACCCGCTATAACGACACCACCAACGCCTTCAAAGGCTACCGCGCCAATGTCATCGAAGGCTGCCGTCCCTATGTATCGCCGCATTTCAACCTGACAATTGAAATTCCGCTGAAGGCGATGGTAAGGGGCTATTCCTACAAAATTGTCCCGATTTCCTGGCGTAACCGCGATGTCGGCGTCTCGTCACTCAAGCTGAAAGAACAGGGCAGTCGTTACATTTATACGCTGCTCACGGTCTGGTTTGAATGGCTGCTGGTCAAGCATGATACTTATCGCACCGACAGCGGTGTTTTTGTCCCCTGGAAACCCACGCCCGATCCAGCCGAAGCGAATACGAAGCTGGAATAAGCACCATCCTATATTCCCCTCTGACATAGGAAATATTCATGAGCCAACGCATTTTAGTCACAGGCGGCGCGGGTTTTATTGGCGGTCACATTGTCGATTTGCTGCTGATGCGCGGCTATGAAGTGGTCATCCTGGATAATCTGGCGACGGGGAGCCGCAACAATGTAAATCGCGGCGCGGAATTTATTCAGGGTGATGTCCGTAACCCCGCTGATCTGGTTCCCATTTTTGTGCGCGGCATTGATGCTGTGATGCATATCGCCGGTCAAGCCTCGATTCGGCTGTCATTTCAAGACCCCGCCGCCGACTTGAACACCAACACACTCGGCACAATCAATGTCTTGCAGCAGTGCGCCGCCCATCATGTACCACGTTTGCTGTTCGCCAGTTCGATGACGATTTATGGCGATCCGGCGGTTGTGCCCACACCCGAATCAACCCCGGCTGTACCAATTTCCAATTACGCGATCACCAAGTACGCCGCCGAACGCTATGTCCATGTCGCCGCCGCCCGCCGTGATCTGGATTTTGATTTCAATGTCACTTCATTTCGCATGTTCAATGTGTATGGCGAACGCCAGAGTTTGACCAACGCTTATCAGGGTGTCTTCGCGATTTTTGTCGGCAACGTTTTACGCGGCGAGCCAATCAACATCCACTCCGATGGTGAACAATCGCGCGATTTTGTGCATATATCCGATGTGGCGCGTGCCTGGGTGGATGCGCTGGACAATCCCGCCAGCTATGGAAAAGTGATGAACCTGGGCACAGGTCGCCCAACCAGCGTGAATGCATTGGTGGATATGGTGCTGTCTACCTTTGGAAAAAATCGCGACAGCTACCCCGTATATTATCATCCGGCGCAGCAGGGCGATTTACGTGCTTCTGGAGCTGATATTTCGCTGATTAATTCTGTATTGGGTTGGACGCCCAAAGTGAGTGCTGAAGCCGGGATGCCCGCGACTATCGAATGGGCGCGGAAAATGTACGAGGGGAAAAAGTAGGGGGTTATCAGCCTTCAGCGATAAACCCCTATAACGATGTTGGCTCATGTTCAAAACGAGTGATTTTCGTAGGGGACGACCTATGTGTCGTCCCGGTTGATATAGACTTTTCACTTAATCTGAACAAGAGTCACGATGTTATTGTTGGCTGGCGACGTAATTGCTCTCTTTTACGTCTGTGGCTGGGCAGCCCGTCCAGGTGACGACATACACTTTGTTTTCCGCCATCGGCCCAACATTCACCTGATATTCGCCGCTGGTGAGTTTGTAGAGGGCATATTCATAATATTGTTCGATCAGGGTGTTGGTTTCAACGGTTTCAGGCACTTTTGCCAGTTCTTTAGCAGTGGCGTAAATCGCTTTATAGCCGCGCCCGTTCCCATCAATGCCTAACACTTCAATCGCGCAATCGCCCGTCTTGGCATTCACAATCGTGTTGACGTGGAAACCGCCGTAACAGTTGATGGCACTATCATGTTTGCATTTACAGGGCAGGCACGCCTGGACTTTGTCGCTGGGGATAAGTGCGCTGGCAAAAGTGAACAACAGGGCTGCGATAGGCAGCACAATTGTCGCAAACTTGAGCAGTGGCCGGGTCAATTTGCGGAGCATAAGTCAAATTCCTCTGGGATTGTATTTTGCAATTTTGAGCAAAGTTTACGACCAATACGTTTATTTTGCTAGCCTTTTGTCTTCTCAGTAGGGCAAACGTGGGCTAAGATAGCGCCTCGGTGTCCGGTCTCCACGCTGATACCGATTGACTATCCAACGTGAGGTCTTATTGTCAGCATTAATCCATCCTAAACGATCTTACCGCCTGTACCTGGCAGGATTGGTGTTTTTCGCCCTGCTGGCGTTCGTGGTTTTACACGCCATTCTATTCAACACCGGTAAAATGGTCGCCGGGTACGATTACTTCAACTACAACTGGAATTTCTGGTGGATTCGCCATGCCACCACAACCCCTGGCCTGAATGTCTACATGAACAGCTTCGTTATGGCTCCGTTCGATAACAATTTTGGTTATCACGCGCTGACGGCTTTCTGGTATCCGGTTTGGGCGCTGGTCGAACCTGTCGCCGGTACGCTTACGGCTATGAGCGTGATTATTTTCATTGGCTGCGTATTGAATGGTTACATGTTGTTCGTGCTGCTGCTGCGTGAAGGCGTGCATCCGGCGCTGGCCTTATTGGGTGGGGCGGCGCTTCAGGTTTCACCGATTTCACGTTATTTTTACTACAATACACACATTAATCTGATGGATTGGTTCTGGCTGCCGACGCATGTGCTGATCTGGGGCAATCTCGTCCGCACGGCGAGCCTGCGGCGTTGGCGATACATGATTTTATGGGCGGTGGTTGAGGGCATCGCGTTGTGGGGTACGGGCCACACCGATTTGCAATTTCCGATTTTCGTCGCATTTATTCTCGTCCCCTACGGCTTGTGGACATTGTGGCAATCCCGCCCAAAAAATTTTCAGGAACGGCTGACAAAAGCCCTGCCGATTTCCCAAACGCAGGCGGGCATTGTCGGCGCAGGCATCATCGTTCTGATCGTCGCGGTAGTGCTGTTGTGGTTTATTGGCCCGCTGCCCTCTATGCGCCAATTCACCGGCACGCTGGCTCCTGGTACGGTTGAAGATCGTCCGGGTATTCCATTTCCGGGCGGATTCCTGTCAATGTATCCGGTGTGGTGGCTGTGGAACGTGCCGACGATGGGCGGCTTTGTCACGCTGATATTTCTGGCGTCGATTCTCGTGAGTTTCACGCGCTGGCGGAAAAAACTCTCAGCAGGGCGTTGGTTCTGGTTCTGGGTCGCGCTGCCGCCACTGATCTTTTCGATGGGGCCAAATATTCAGATTTTCGGCCTGACGATTCCCATGCCCTATCGCATTTTATTCAGCGTCACCAACGGAATGCTGCGGATGCCCTGGCGCTTGGGGCCAATTTTTGTCACGGCGGCGGTGATATTTGCCTGCCTCACCTGGATGCCATTATTTCCACGAAGCTTGTCGCGGCGGTTGGTTGCGATCATCGCGTTATTTTTGCTGCTGGGACTCGATATTCGTTTGTATGAAACCGCGCCGCTTGCCCCCGTACTGCAACCCTATCAATTTTATGACATGATTGGCGCAGAGCAGGGCGAAAAATACGATAATTTAGTGCTCCTGGAAGTGCCGACAGCGGCGGGCACAGGCGAAATCCTGGTTGGCGATGAGCGGGCAATCACTTTCCAATATTATGGGATGCGCCATCACAAACGGACGTTGAACGGCTTCATTTCGCGCGCGCCGTTAGAACATTTCTGGTATATCCGCACCGACGATCCGATGCTCAGTTGGCTGGGGCAGCGCCGTCAATTGGAACCCGATCAGGTGGAAGCCCAATTGCGCCAGCGTATTCCCGAATGGCCGATTGGTTACGTCGTGATTCATCAGGACACTATTGGGTTGAATGGCCCGACCAATCAGGAAATCATCGGCTATCTGAACAGCCTGCCAGATTTGCTGTGCCCGATGTATGTGGAAGGTGATGCGCTGGTTTACCGCACCTATATCCACCCGGATGGCTGCCCGCCGCGCACCCCGCCGAAAACCGCGCCCGGTGAATATACGATTGACATGGGTACACCGGATGATGTGCGTTATATCGGTTGGGGCTGGCATTGGCGCGAAGATGTGCCGGGGCTGAATGTGCGCTGGACAGGTCAATACCCTGAAACTAAAGTTTATGTTGATCTGCCGCCCACCGCCTATAACCTTACCTTATCTGCGCAGGCATTTTATCGAGATCGCAAACTAGAAATTCTGGTGAACGGTAAATCCATCGGGACGCAAACGGTTCCCGTTGCCAGTCTGTCGCCGCTTGAATACACAATTCCGGCAGATGTAATCGGCGATGGTCAGCATCTGACCATTACGTTGGCCTACGATGGAACTGATTCGGCGTTAGCGCTTGGACTCAACAGCGACCCGCGCCAACTTGCGATCATGGTCGATACCCTCAAGTTCACGCAGGCACAGAACCCATGATTCTCAAACGTCACAGCATTGCGCTACTGGCTTTTTGCGGGATAGCTTGTCTGGCGATGTATTGGATTATATTTAACCTATCCACCTCTATGCCCGGTGATAAAGTGACCGATTATTATCACTTTCACTGGAACTTCTGGTGGGTGCGGCATGTACTGACGACACCCGGTTTGAATATCTACGAAACCAATTATGTGTTCGCGCCCGCCACATCCAGTCTGGCGTTTCATACATTGTCGCTGTTCTGGTATCCGGTCTGGGCAGTCGTTGAACCGTTAGGTGGCACATTCCTCGCCACGACGGTCATTTCAATTATTGCTTTCACGCTCAATGGGTATCTGTTTTTTGTCCTGCTGCGGCGCGAAGGCGTGTCCTATGGGTTGGCATTGGTGGGCGGCGTGATGTTGGAACTCTCTCCAATGCTTTTCAACGCGCTCAACTGGACAAATCTCAATCTCTACGGCTGGTTTTGGATACCGGCGCTCATTCTCATTTGGGGACAAATCGCCGATACGGTCAGCCATCCGCGATCTTCCCGATTCCAGCGGCCTCTGATTTGGGCGCTGATTCTGGCTCTCGTTTTGTGGATGATGATTTTGACGGATATTCAGTATCCGCTGTTCGCCTTTTTTATCATCGTCCCTTACGGCTTGCTCAAGGTATGGCAGACTAAAACCTGGCGTGGGCGTCTGACATTGCTCGGATATGGGTTTTTAGGTGTCATGCTGGGGCTGGCGCTTTTATGGTTTGCGGGGCCGCTGCCCTATATTCTCAGTTTTGACCGCACCGGACTTGCTCCGACTCCGGCTGATCGGGCTGTCAAAGTGCCGTTTCCCTGGGGATTCATTTGGCATTATAAGCCAGATGTGAATACGCCTATTGGCGCGGTTGCCTTGCCATCGTTCCTGATCGCGCTGGTCGTGAATCTCTGGGTACGTAGATCACCCAATCTGCGATTGCGAAAGATGCGCTGGTTCTGGGCAGTGCTGGCTCCTGCGCCGCTGATTTTATCGGCGGGCGCGTACATTATGATTGGCGATAGTCAAATCACGATGCCCTATGTTTGGCTTCACGATTTGCTGGGCGGTATGTTCCGTTACCCCGAACGATTTGCGCCCGTTTTCCTGATTCCGGCGGTTTTGTTTGTGATGATGACCCTGACGCCGATTCTCGAACGCCGAAAAAAGTTCTTCCGCTTATTAGTTCCAGCGGCTTTTTTGTTCATCGTGGTCGCGGATTCGTGGATGCTCAAGCCTTTGCTCATCCAGCCGCAGCCCAAACATTATGATTTCTACGCGGAAATGGGCAAAGAACCCTACGATTATGTGGTGGTTGAAGTGCCAACCGGGGGCAGCAGTGGCGAAGGCATCGTCGGCGATCCGGCTTATTCCGCGCTGGAATTCTACGGCACGATACACGGCAAACGGATGGTCAACGGGCACATTTCGCGCGTGAATACTTATCGCTACACTTATATGCTCACCGACGACCCGATGTTGAGTTGGCTCGGCCAGCGGATTTTTCTCGATCCTGTAAAAGTTCGGCAGCAGCTTGAAGAACGGATTCCGAGTTGGCCGATTGGCTACATCGTGATTCACCGCGATATGATCTGGCATGACGGCCCGACGATTCAGGAAATCCTGGGTTTTTTCAACAGCCAATCGGATTTGGTCTGTCCGGTCTGGGTTGAAGGCGATGCCGTCGTTTATCGCACGGTATGGCATCCCGGCGGTTGTCCACCGCGTATTCCACCGGAATCGCCACCCGGCGACTATACAATTGACATCGGTGCTGACGATGACGCGCGTTACACCGGGCAAGGCTGGTATTTCCCGGAAGAAATTATTCCCGGCTTAATGGCACGCTGGACAGGCGAATTCCCCGAAGCGAAAGTCTATGTCGATTTACCGGCGGGAGCCTATCAACTAGATTTGAGTGCGCAATCGTTTTATCGCCCGCGCAACCTTGAAGTCCTGGTGAACGGCACGTCGATTGGCAGCGTCACCGTGTCCGAAAGTGGTCTGAAAAATTATCAACTTTCAATTCCAGCGGATGTGATCGGTAACGGCAACAATCTGACCATCACGCTGGCCTACGATAGCACTGATACGCCAAAATCGGTAGGCGCGGGTGATAGTGACCGCAAACTAGCAATTCTGGTCGACCAGATTCAATTCAAAAAGGTGTCGGATGAATCTTAAGCGTCATTTCGTCGCCATCGGCTTTTTTCTGGGGTTGGCGCTGCTGGCGCTGTATTGGCCGCTGCTGCACGCTTCTACAACCGTCGGCGGGACGTGGACGACTGATTATTATCATTTCAATTGGAATTTCTGGTGGGTACGTCATGCGTTGACCACGCCCGGTTTGAATGTCTACGAAACCAATTTTGTGTTGTTCCCCTATACAACCAATCTGGCTTATCACACGCTGACGCTGTTCTGGTATCCAGTCTGGGCGGTCTTGGAACCCTTCATTGGCACGCTCGCTGCAATGAACATCATTTACGTCATCAGCATGATGCTGACCGGTTACTGCACTTATTTATTGCTCGTTCGGGAAAAAGTATCACCTGGGTTGGCGTTGGCGGGTGGGGCGCTGCTGCAACTCACCCCGACCATGTTCATGAGTATCATGGTTGCGCAGATCAATTACGTGGCACTGTTCTGGTATCCGTTGCAACTGCTCGTCTGGGGGCAGGTGGCGCGGTATGCCGGCCAAAATCGACATGGTTTACTCTGGGCGCTAATCATGGGCGTTGCACTCTACGCCATGATGATGACCGATTACCAGCATATTTTATTTCTCGCCTTTTTGCTTGTCCCCTATGGCGTTTTGACGCTGATTCGGGCGAAAGATTCGAGCGCGCGTTTGCGCATCATCGGCTTTGGGATAACAGCCCTGGTGATAATGGTCGCGCTGTTATGGTTTGTCGGCCCGCTCCACTACATTTTGACCTTTGACCGTTCCGGTTTGTCGCCGATGTCGATTGACAAAGCCGACGGCATCCCCTTCCCAGATGGTTATTTCAGCCGTTTTGACATTTACGAACGCAAAATTACACTGGGCTGGGTCATCATGCCCGCCTTATTATTGTCGCTGCTGGTCAGCCTCACACCGCTGCGGAAAAAAATCCAGAATCGGATGCGCTGGTTATGGTTGGCGCTGGTGATTGTGCCGCTGCTGCTCTCACTTGGCCCAACAGTGATGATTGCGGGGACGACGATTTCTACGCCTTACGTGCCGTTTCACAATTTGTTCGGTGGGTTGTTTCGCAGCCCGGCGCGTTTTAGTTCGATCATCATTCTGTCAGCGCTCATATTTATCGGGCAAACCCTATCGCCGCTTCTGGCGAAAAAACAATTTCCACGTTTGTTGTTTTCAACAGCAGTTATGCTGGTTGTGCTAGCGGATGCTTTCTTGTATGAACTTATGCCGCTGCAACCACCGGCGACGCCTTATAGTTTCTACCAGCAAATCGGCCAGGAAACCGGGAAACCTTATGATGATTATGCGATTGTCGAAGTCCCGGTAGCGGGTGGCTCCGGCGAAGCCTGGGTTGCGGGTGGTTCGGTTGCCTCCGGCGAGGGTGGTTTCAAACCGATTGAAACTCAGTTTTATGGGATGACCCATCATAAACGGATGCTGAATGGCTCGATTGCCCGCGCACCGTTGAGTAATTTCTGGTACTGGCTGTATGACGACCCGATGCTGGCGTGGCTCGGCCAGCGCCGCTTTTTGGAACCCGATAAAGTAGAGCCGCAGCTTCGAGACCGCATTTTTAACTGGCCGATTGGCTATATTGTGGTTCATCAGGATTTAGGCGGCAAAATTGGCCCGACCAACCAGGAAATTATTGGCTATTTCAACAGCCTGCCCGATTTATTGTGCCCGATGTACGTCGAAGGAGATGCCGTTGCTTTCCGCACGACCTGGCATCCTGACGGCTGTCCGCCGCGCATCCCGCCAGAAACTTCGCCCGGAATCTATCAGATCGACATCGGTGACAGCGGCGATGAACGTTATATTGGTTGGGGTTGGCATTGGCAGGAAAAAGTCCCCGGTTTGAAGGTGCGCTGGACGGGGCAATATCCGCAAACGTTGTTGTATGTAGACCTACCACCGCAGAGTTATAAACTCTTGTTGTCGTCACAGTCTTTTTATCGGGATCGCCAATTAGAAGTGTTGGTCAATGGTGTCTCTGTGGGAACCCAAACCGTTCCAGCAGCGACGCTTGCAACATTAACGTATGACGTTCCCGCAGAAGCGATTGGTGATGGCAAACATATCACCATCACCCTGGCTTACGACAGCACCGATTCGCCAGCGGATGTGGGTTTAGGCGGTGACACGCGCAAATTGGCAATTATGGTGGATTGGGTGCGGTTTGCGGCGGATTCATAATCGCCGCATAGACCGCATCAGTTGCCAGCTTACTTGCCGCGATGCTGGGATGGGCATCATAACGGTTAATCACCATCGCTGAAGGATTTTGATCTTTCAGAACGTCGGTCATATCGACAACTTCCACGCCATGCGCCTCAAAATAGGCTTTGACTTTCGCGGTTGCCGGGATCGACGCTTCGACAGCCCGGATTTGCGGCCACAGCAGCAAAATCAGGCGCGTGTTGTGGTCTTTGTTCCAGTTGATGAATTTGTCGATTTCAACGGTTTGCTGCTGCCACAAATCTTTGTCCAGATGGGCATCCACAAGGCTCATCTGAAATTTTGTCGTTCGTGTAGTCGATGTGAACTGCATCAGGTTGTAGTAAACAAAATTCGGCGTGAAGTAGTTGAGGATGAACCAACTGAGCGTCGGGTCTTTGGGGAAATCAAAATTGGCGTCGGGGCTGCTGCTGCCGGTCATCAGGTAATCAATATCGTTCAGATAATAAGATAAAACCACGATGTCTGGTTTCAGCGGATAGCCGCTCAACCAGGGTTCGTAATCATTCATGTCCCAGCCAGATTTGGCGACCAGATCGACATCATAGCCATCGCCTAACTCACGTTCCAGGCGCTGCGGAAAGCTGTCGTCCATATTGTCGATGCCATGCCCGACGACGAACGAGTCACCTACGACCATCACCCGCTTAAAGGGATGGGCGGGATCATCCAGGCGTGGCTCGTGATCGCGGAAGCCCAGCGAGTTCAATTGATTCCAGTAAAAATTTTTGTACCAATGGTAATTCATGGCGGTGAAGCCATAACCGTCGGTGGTGATGTAAAAGATGCGCAGATAGCTTTCGGCAGCCGTGAAAATCAACACAATTGTGGTGAGGGTGATGAGCAACCCGGTCAGCCAGCTTTTAGCGAGTTTTTGCGCCATCTCACGCAGGGTTTCGCGGTTGATGCCATAAGCCAACAGGAAAATGAAACCCCAGGTGACAGCACACAGGTAACAAAATTCGATGGGCATGAGGGGACGACCATAGGTTGGTTGATACAAAGCCAGCCACGCACCAATAGTGACACACAGGTATATCAGCACGACGAACCACAATAGGCTCGGAAATTTCCGAAACGGGCGCAGGATAGTATCAATCAATTTTTGCGCGCGCGGCCAGCGGAAAAACCCGATTATCGTAATCACCCACATCAGCACCAGCGCTGGGATGAGCCAGACATTATCACCCCAAACCGGCTGCGCCTGTATACCTGCTATTGTCCCGCCCAGCGTGAGCAGCGCCCATAAAATCCACAAAATGCGGCTGTACATGCAGTGTTATTACCTTTTAGTTTGATTTCGCGCAGCGGAAGCCAATAAACCAATCGCGTGTATCGGGCTTGTCATCAAATCGGGCGGTAGCGCTTGCGCCATAATCGACATAATTATGGATGCCACCCCGGAAAACGCGCGGGCTGGTCGTGTCATTCATGTCTTCGCGGCCATCGCTCGCGTCATAAGGATAGGGCTTGAAAATACTGCTGACCCATTCGAACACGTTGCCGCTCATGTCATATGCGCCGACCCAGGACACACCCGCCGGTTTGCTGCCGACATCAGCGGTTTCAGTGCTGTTCTGGTCAAAAACCAGATTGTCATTCACGAGGTCATTGCCCCAGGGATAATATAAGTTGTCCGGCCCGCGCGCGGCATATTCCCATTCAGCTTCGGTAGGCAGGCGCGCCGCACGCTTGACACAAAAATCGCGCGCTTCTGACCACAACAAATTTTCGCGCGGACGTTCGTCGCCCGCAAAATGACCTGCTTCGCCGTATTGGACATTGGTTACTTCGTAGCGGTCAATCCAGTAGGACTCGTTAAAGCATATCTGATTGACGGGACGCTCGTTACGCCGCCCTTTTTCGTTGCCCATCATAAAGCATCCGGCGGGTACTTCCACCATTTCTACGTCGCTAAATTTTTGGCTCACAGGTGTCCAGGAAGTGTTGCTGGTGACGGGAGTCGGTGTTGGCGGAGGGGGTGTCGCGGTAGGAGCGGCAGGACTGCACGCGGCGCTGATGCACACCGCCACGATGCAGGTGAGTTGGACAATCCGGTTCATTATCTTGACCTATGTTGTTCCATGCGCCTTGCAAAATAGCATAGACTGCACCGATTTACAAGCATTTTTAATGGGTATCTGATGAAAGTCACTACAAAAACCCGCCTTGAGCGGTTACAGTTGTAGGGGCAGCCCTGAAGGTTGTCAATCGGGTTACAGAAAGGGAAATTATGAGCTTGAAATGGATGAAAATAGGGTTGGCGACGGTGCTGCTGTTGGTTTTTGTTTATCCAGCCGCCGCGCAAATCGATACTTCTAAATATCAATGGGTCGAAGTAGCGAGCGGATTTGATAGACCGCTGCTCGCGACCAACGCCGGGGATGGTACGGGGCGTTTATTCGTGGTTGAGCAAACCGGCTTTATCTGGGTGGTACAGGATGGGCAGACCAGCACCGAGCCATTCCTCGATATATCAGGCCTCCTCTCTGATGATGTGTTCCGAGGCGGTTACAGCGAGCGTGGATTATTGGGATTGGCTTTCCATCCCGATTACAAAACGAACGGTTTATTCTTTATTGACTATACCGATACCAATGGCAACACGGTAGTCGCGCGTTACAAAGTGAGCGCGGATGACCCGAATAAGGCTGACCCAACCAGTGCTGTGACCCTCCTCACGCAGGATCAGCCTTACGAAAACCACAACGGCGGCAACATCGCCTTTGGCCCGGATGGCTATTTATATATCGCGTTTGGCGACGGTGGTTCACAGGGCGATCCGCAGGGTAACGGCCAGAATAAAAATACATTTCTCGCCAAAATCCTGCGTATTGACGTGAACGCCGATACCTACGCTGTGCCCGATAGCAACCCGTTCGTGGGGCAGGCCGACGCCAAGCCGGAAATCTGGGCATATGGACTGCGTAATCCTTGGCGCTTCACTTTTGACCGCAAAACGGGCGATCTCTATATTGCCGATGTCGGTGGCGATGATTTTGAAGAAGTGGATTTTCAGCCTGCTGGCAGTAAAGGTGGCGAAGATTATGGTTGGAGTGCCTGGGAAGGAAATGAACAGCACGCTCAGGTTAAAGCCAATGGTGATGTTGTCCCACCAGTCGCTACCTATTCGCATAAGGACGGCTGTTCAATCAGTGGCGGGTATGTTTATCGCGGCGAAAAGCTGCCTGAACTCGATGGCATCTACTTCTTCGGCGATTATTGTAATGGGCGTATCTGGACGTTGGAGCGAAACGGCGCGGGTCAGTGGGCAACCACCTTGTCTGGCTGGCAGCCCGGAAAATTTGTGATTAGCTCATTCGGTCAGGACGAGGCAGGTGAGTTATATGTGGTTGATTACAAAGGCGCGATTTATCGCCTGGAAGCAGTAAGTTAGGCAGTTAATTTGATAGGGCACGACATATCTCGTGCCCTCATTGATATTATTTCATAGCCCCGATTTGCGGGCATCTTCTTCCGTCCAGCCATGATCTGCTTGGGGGGCGCGGTTTGCGAGCGCGGGACGTTCCAGAATCGCGAACACCACCAACGATGCCAATCCGATCAGCAAAGATGCAATCCCCAGGGTAATCGCCCATTGTACAGGCTTGCCCAGGATGAACATCATCGGCACAAAGGGCAAGTAAATTGCCCCGGCTGAAGCCCCGATTGCGCCGACATTGTGAGCCGCCAGCGCAGCCTTCCCGCCATACACTGGGTTTTCTTTCAGTGCTTTACGCGCGATATAGAGGCCAACCCAGATCGCGAACGGCACACCGAGAACTAACGGCAGTATAAATTGATTCATTGCAAGACGATTCCTATCATTGACCGCCCTCTTCTTAGTCCCCCCGCTTCGCAGAGAGGGGGTTAGGGGAGGAGATGTGATTTCTAAAACAGCACGTAAATAAATGGAGCCATCGTGCTGGAACCGGCGCTGAACAGGATAAACATCGCGAACAAAATCAGCGCGATTAACATCGGTAATACCCAGTACATGCGTCGTCCCCAGAAAAAGTTGAGCAGTTCGCCCAGCGTACCCATTTTCATCAGGAATTCCGGCATTTTTTGTCCGGCGAGACGCGGGCGCGGCATCACGATTTGCAGCAGCAGTCCCAGGTCAGCAAATAATGCCACCCAGAAACCAACCTGGAAATAGGCATAGAAATCGCCCGCGCTCAAGGTGCTGGCTTCGACAGCAGCGTTGACATGCGCGAAAATGGTGATGAAATAGGCCAGCCCGACAACTCCCGCACCTAGCGTGACCAGAATCGCCGTCGAGCGGTTTTGGGGCCGGAATAGCGCCCACAAACTGGCTCCCGCGCCGACTAAAGCCGCCAGCGGAATCAGGAACACGCGGGCAATTGCTGTTGAGAAGAGTTCGAGCACTTCCGCCGGAATGGTTTGTCCGCCGGACGCAGTGGCACTATTCTCCACCTGCAATTGACCGGATGTGCTCAGCAAACTCAGTCCGGTTTTTGGCTCGGAATTTTCAGTGTGGTTGCTCATCCAGGGCAAGGCGGCGAAGGCGATGAGCACCACGATTGCACAGGCCAGCGCCACTACATCAGCAATTGAAAGTTTATTTTTTGCCGGTATAGCAGCAGATGAAGTGGTAGTTGTATTCGATACCATGATTTTCCTCTACACAAACATCGCCAGAATTTTTGCTGATTTGGCGATTCCATTATTTTCGGACGACTAACGATCCCAAGACCAGGATGTCAATGTCGCTGTTGGTGAATGTATTCCATGCGTCGCGCGGGGATGACACAATCGGTTCGCCGCGCAAGTTGAATGAGGTATTGAGCAGCACCGGCACGCCTGTTGCCTGACCAAAACGCTCGATCAACCCATAATAACGCGGGTTGGTTTTGCGTTCTATGGTTTGCAGGCGGCCTGTTCCCATATGACACACGGCCTGGATTTGATCCTGCTTGTCGGGCTTAATCGGGCTGACCATGAGCATATAACGTGGCGCTTCGTGTTCCGCCACACCCGGATAATCAAAATAATCCGGCGCGCACTCGCGCAAAATCACGGGTGCGAAGGGGCGGAAGGGTTCTCGGAATTTGATTTTGGTGTTGACGACTTCTTTCATTTTTTCGCTGCGAGGGTCGGCCAGGATACTGCGGTTTCCCAGCGCGCGCGGCCCCCACTCAAAGCGCCCCTGGAAGAAGCCGAGAACTTTCTCATTCGTCAAATCGTCAGCCAGCATGTCCAGCATTTTATCGTCGTTGTCGGCGAATGATTGATACTTCGCGCCCTTGCTGTCCAGGAATTCGCGGCACTCGGCATCGCTGTAGCCCTGCCCCCAATAGGCGTGCGGCATCACCCATTTACGCGGTTTGCCCAGCACCATATGGTATGCCCACAAGGCTGCACCGAGTGCTCCGCCATCGTCCCCGGCAGCAGGTTGGATGTAAATTTCATCAAAAGGTGTTTCATTGAGCAGTCGATAATTGGCGCGGGTATTGAGTGCCACACCGCCCGCCATCACCAATTTGTTGAGTCCGGTTTTTTTATGCAGTGCCCGCACAATATCCAGCAGTGCATCTTCCGTGACCTGCTGAATGCTGGCGGCAACATCGGCGTAATGCTGATTGAGTTTCATCGCCGCTTGTTCAGCCGAGCGTTCCGGGTTCGTCACCATCGTGAAAAAATCAGATTCCTGGGGGCGTGCATCGCCAAATAAGTCCAGAAATTTGCGGTTATAGCTGGTTTCGGCTGACCGTTGGAAGTCGAAATAATCCAGGTCGAGGAAGAAACCGCCATCCTGCGCCGAATGTTTAAACATCCGCTCGACTTTATCGACATAACGCGGCTCACCATAAGGAGCCATGCCCATGACTTTGTACTCGCCATTATTGACATGGAAACCCAGCCACGCCGTAAATGTTGAATACAGCAAGCCAATTGAGTGTGGGAAACGCTGTTCCTGGAACAAATTGATGTCATTTGTGCCGCTGGTTTCGCCTTCCCATACACTCGTCGCTTTGCCCAGGGTGGTGGTCGTCCATTCGCCGACACCATCCACCGTGAGGACAGCCGCGTCTTTGAACGGGCTGGCGAAAAAAGCACTTGCGGCATGGCTCATGTGATGGTCGCAGAACAGGATTTTGTCCAGTTCAATGTTCACCTTGTCGTGGATGACGTTTTTCACCCACAATTTTTCGTTCAGCCAACTGGTGATGAATTCACGCCAGACCTTGCCCGACTGCGGAAATGTTTTCATGGCAGTCATCAAAATGCGCTCGAACTTAATCAATGGCTTTTCATAAAATACGGCGTAATCCAGGTCTTGCCCCTGGATACCGGCTTCTTTCAAGCAGAATTCAATCGCATGGATGGGGAAAGTGTTATCGTGCTTTTGGCGGGTGAAGCGTTCTTCCATCGCAGCGGCAACCAGTTCGCCATCGCGCAACAGCGCTACCGCTGAATCATGATAAAAACACGAAATACCAAGTATATACATCGCTTACCCTTGCCGCTTGGCACTATCAATATCACTGGGAACCGGAGGCCGATCCAGCCAGACCGGGTTTTTGTTACGTTGTTGCAGGGGATCGTTGAAGAGGCGTGCGCCCAGCGCAAACGGGGCGAAAAATGTGAAGTAAAACAACATCGCGACGAAACGGCCTTCGGCATCAGCGATGAGCGCGGTGATAATTTTAAAGCGTTCCCAGGCGATCCGAAAAATTTCGCCCACATTTCCATCCTTCAAAAACGACTGGCAGATAAGCGGCGATGATAACATAGTCTGCGCTTAGAAAAAAAGTCCGAGTCTAAAATGGGGTATTGGTACTGACTATTTCAGCCGCGGCCTCCCTCTTCATTTCGTGAGAAGAGGGAGACAGGGTGATAGCGTTTGAGGGGCGGACGATTCGAAGGTGATTTATGCTTCTGCTTCGACTTCGTGGTGTTCATGACCCTCTGGATGGTAGCCGACGACCTTGTGATGGTCTTCGTCCCACAAACGGATGCGCAGTGATTTGAGGCTGGAACGCACGGTCATTGGTTCGATTTCCTGGAACAATGGGTTGTCATTGTGGCAGGCTTCCAGTTGATAATTGGGGATGCGTGGGCTGAGGTGGTGGATATGGTGGAAGCCAATGTTGCCGGAGAACCATTGCAGGATGCGCGGCATCTTGAAGAAGGAACTGCCGTACAGCGCTGCTTCCGCATAACTCCATTGTTCGTGACGTTCCCAATACACATTCTCATATTGGTGCTGGACGTAAAACAAGAACACCCCCACCGACGAGGCGATGGCGATAATCGGCAGTTGCACCAGGATATAGGCTTTGAGGCCGATAGTCAGGCTTGCTACTACGATGACGCCGATCAGCCACAAATTGGTGTTGCGGACGCTGATGCGCGTGCGCTCGTCCGTCGCGGCATTGAACGACGCAAATCGCTGAAGGACGACGAAATCAAGCGTCGGCCCGATGATGAAAATGATGAATGGGTTACGGTAGAGGCGGTAGCCGATACGTGTCAGCCGCGGAAGTTTATAATACTCTTCAACCGTTAGCGTCCAGATGTCTCCGATGCCGCGCCGATCCAGATCACCGGAGGAGGCGTGATGGACGGCATGGCTGTGACGCCAGGCTTGATACGGTGTGTACAGCAGGATACCAGTGAATTGGCCGATGAATGTGTTCCATTTTAGGGACTTGAAGAACGAGCCGTGTCCCGCATCGTGGAAAATGATGAACATGCGCATCGCAAACCCGGCAGCGAAGGGAGCTATGAGCAGCGTCAGCACATATGATACTTCCAGGCTGCGATACATCAAATACCACAGGATGAAGAACGGGGCGATGCTGTTCAAGCACTGCCATAGACTGGTGCGTAGGTCAGAGTGCTGGAAAGGGGCGACGGCCTGTCTCCAGGTGCTGCTGGTTAAATCGGGCGCATGGGTTGCGGGGGCAGAACTCATTGAACTCTCCTTTTTTATCTCTCAATGTATATAACACGGTTGCGGCGCAAAGGTCTTGCAAAAGGGATACATTTGTGTATCCCCTCATCGTCTGCTTATCTGTGATTCAAGTAGATTGGATTGAATCGAGCCGATGGATAAGACATGAAGCGGAGATACTTAGCATCACTAAATATTGAGAGTACCACATCCTCCTCAGTAGATCAATCCAGGTATGATGAGAAAATTGTTGAGCAGAGTTTAAGCAATATATACAGGTAGTTAGGATTAAGGTTTAGCCTGGGGTGAATTTTCAGCATCGAGTAGGAACTCAGCAATTTCATTATCAATGACCAGCGAATTCGCCAGACCATATCGCTGTGCCACCCAGATACTCCCTTTGTCCACAAAAAAGTTCCTATTGAACAGGTGTCAGTCCCAGTAATTTCGCGCCGTGCGCGGGAACGGATTGGCGTAATGTACCATGTATGATGCCTAAATCGGTCTTGTCCCACAAATCATAGACACGGTAGTTACTGTTTTTGTCGAGCAGAGCTAAATCAACCACAATGGCATTAGCCAACGCATCACTGAGGTTAAAAAGCGCGAGATATAGATCGTCTGAGTCGCTGCTTTTGGCCTTCCAAACGACGTGATCTCCGCGTCGATATAGTTCCTCATTCTCGCAACTGGTCTGGTTAACTTTGAGAACCGGGTCGTTGGTGAGTAGTTTTAGCGTAAACTCATCATTGCTCGGTAAATCGCCGCCGAACATCAAAGGCGAACGAGTCATCGCCCATAACGTCATCAGGGTGATTTGTTCGTCATGGGTTAGCAGACTTTGGCGGTCAACGCCGCGTTCGGCGCGAATGCCGATGCGTCCCAGCGGTAGCATGTCGGCGTCTGCCCAGCATCCTGACCCACTGTAGGCCACCCATTGTTTGCATAAGTCAAATTGATTTTTCAGGTCTTCCCAGCGATCCCAGAAATCGCCGGAAATGCGGAAGATTTCGCAATTTTGTTTCAGGTGGGGCGCATAATCCATCGTCATATTGACGCCGGGGGACAAGCTCAACAGGATTGGGCGGTTTGTGTTCTGGATGGCTCGATGCAAGCCTTCTATTTCCATATCATGATACGGCCACAGCATGTCGTCGGCTTTGATATAATCGACACCCCATTCGGCATATAACGCGATCAGCGAATCATAGTAGGCTTGTGCGCCCGGTTTGGACATATCGAGACCAAACATATCTGAATTCCAGGGACACATGCTTTGGGTATCCGCAATGTCCTGCCCGCGAACGGATGTACCCAGGACGGGTAAGTTCTGCCGGACAACCTGCCGGGGGATGCCGCGCATAATATGAATGCCAAACTTCAACCCCAGGTTGTGAACATAATCCGCAAGCGGCTTAAATCCAACCCCGTTGGCGGCAGATGGAAAACGGTTCATGGCAGGCAGACAGCGCCCATAATCATCGGTAATCAAGGCTGCATCGGGCCGGTAGCCACCTGCTTTTGCGGCAGGTTCATACCATTGAATATCGACGACAATATAATTCCAGCCGTGTTGGGCCAGGTGCGCAGCCATGTAATCGGCATTGGCCTTGACTTCCTCTTCACGGACGGTTGTGCCGTAACAATCCCAACTATTCCATCCCAGCGGTGGTGTCAGGGCTAAACCATTTGTGATACTCATGTAGGATTCCTCTATCATGTGCGAGAAAACAGCTTCCAACGGAAGGTTATCAGCAAGTTGCTGCCCAGCGCAATACCGTAAACGCGCGTCGATAACTTTTAGAAGCAGAACCACTTTTTGCTTTCGCCGGTATCAATCCGGTGGGATTGACAGTTTGTTTTCAGAAGATGTGTGGGAGCTGTTAACATCAACCAACAGGCAAGAAAAAAGCGCCCACAATGCATGATGGACGCTTTTTGAACCGGAAATGACCCCACTGGACTTGAACTCAGAACGCCTAGATTTGCTGACTAAGACGTGCGTGTTTACGGGTAGATGCTTCGCCCAACATTTTGCCGTTGAAATTGACCAGAATGGAACGTGGTATTAGCGCCATCATGATGCGGTAAATATGGCCATTGATGTGCGTTGGACGATTGGCTTTGAGAGCCGCGAGTCCTTCAGCGATGCACTGTTCGACGGACATAGGTTTCATCGGCATGGTGGCGGGATCAAAGCCGAGTTCAGCAATCACCCAGGTGTCGGTGGGTGCGATCAGCAATACGCTCACATTCACGCCCAACTTTCCAAATTCATAATTGAGCGCTGTTCCCAGGCTCGCCACATATGCTTTGGTTCCACCATCATTTGCCATATATGGGAGTCCCTGCGGCGCACCCATTGCCGACACCAGCAATATGCCGCCGTGCCCGCGCTGTGCCAATTTGCGTCCATAATGGTGGGTCAGGGTCAGATGCGAGATAACATTGGGGCGCACGATCCTGAGTAGCTCACTTTGCTCGATGTGCAAGAATTCACCAGGATTACCTCCGCCTGCGTTAGAAACTAACAGTCCAATATCAACATCGCGCGTGGCTTCGACAATTTTTTCTAGAAAACCGTCTTCCGTGAGATCGACACCGACGGCGCGATATTGGATGCCGTACTGGTGCGACAGATCGCGCCCAATTTCGTCGAGTAGGGAGAGGCGATGAGAACAAGATGGATTCCGCTCGCGGCAAGCTGGCGTGCGAACTCTTTGCCGATGCCAGATGATGCCCCGGTTATAATCGCCCAGGGGCCAAACTTGTTCTTATCTACTTGTATCATGAGTATGCTCCTTTAAATTGATCCCGCTTCTATGGTTAGGGGGTATTGCTTGTCTCCCACAGTCAGACATCAAGGGCATTTTCGAGCCTTGTCACCGGAAGTTGAATCTCGATGACTGCTTCATGCTCCTTGCCGGGTACAAGTGGCTGGATAAAAATTTCCCAGCCGGAACCTGCAAACTGAAATTGATGTTTTTCGATCCATGTACCGAGCGTGCCATAGCAGCTCACACTGTCGTTAAAAATGCCAAAGCGAACCAGGGTCGCCATTGTTTCGACGGCGGGCACATCGCGCACAGTTAGCCTTCGACCATCTGACAGCGTAAGGGGTTCAGAAAACTCGCTCTCCAGCAGAAAACCCATCTCAACGTCAATGTTCTCGATATCGAAGCCCTCGGAGTGAAACAATAGGGCAAAACTGCCGAGCATACTACGTCCGGAGCGCATGGGCAGAAGGCGGTGCAGGTTGTACATGAGCGCAAAACCATCACGGATCGAAGGGAAAATCTGGCGGATCGACAGAAATTGCTGCGCGGGTACTGCCTTGAGTATGACTCTTCATCACTCAGACCTCCGTGTTCATCAAGCTGCCAGATACGTTCCTCGATACTGCGAACACGAGTCGCTTCGTCGCGCAAGGTCTGCTCGATCTGTGCCTTTTTCATCGTCAACATGCCGTGTATTTCCTCTGCCGAGATGTTCTCGTTCAGCAGTCGGGCAATTTGATCGAGAGCGAATCCCAAGTCCTTTAGGGCAAGGATGCGGTTCAGGCGGGGCAACTGAAGGGCGCTCTAGTAGCGATAACCTGTCTCAGAGCCGATACGCACCGGGTTCAACAGGCCAAGCTCATCATAGTGACGGAGCTGCCGTGTCGATATGCGCGCAATCCTCGAAAACTCACCAATTTGAAACATTTTTAGTCACCTCCAATCTATCGCCATTATCTGTAGTTTAGAGTTTGACATAATGTGAGAGTCAATATATCAGGAAGGGTATTATGGGTTCACAAATGACCAATTTGCGATTTACCTGTAGATTCTTGCATATAGGTTTTCTAAATGAACCCATTTACTGGAATAGAGGCTATCTCAAATTTGGGGGATTAGTTGGAGTCATAAAATGCCTGATATGGTCAAGTATTTTATGAACAGTGTTGGCTAGCGGTTCAATGCCATTGAGCTTTCGTCAGCATTTGCGGATGTTTACGTGAAATTGGGAAGCGATGAGGAATTAAATTGATTTTATTCTCGCCCATATCAATACTAGTGTCTCATTCCGAGGAGGCATTTGTCTAGATTTGATTTCTAAATTATTTTGGGCGATTTTTATGTAGTGACCCTAACGGGAAAGAACTCGAACATCTGTCCTCTCTCAATATCCTTCTAATTGAATTCCTCCAATGTATCGCGTCCCCCCAGAACGCACAATTTGCACTTCTGGAGACCTCAAAGCATCAGGTTTGACTTTGCGGTGAGCCAAGAGAGGGATTAGCTCTCTCGACCCACCTTGAAGTACCGTCGCGGAGGCTAACGGCGCTCCCGTCCCACAGCATAACATGGGTTGGCAGTTCGTTGGTTTCGCAGGCGGTTTCGTTCAAATCACTGTGTTAAGCGGAGGAATTCTCAATCATGACTCACGTTTTCGTTTTCACTAATCACAAAGGGGGTGTCGGGAAATCGACATCCGCCACCAATACCGCGCTCGGTATCGCAGGGATGCTGCGACGCGCTGGCGCGCCTAATGCTCGTGTGCTGCTGATAGACACGGATAGTCAGGCACACGCGACCCTCGTGACGACTGGCACGAAGGACTACGGCATGGACAATAGCTTGTACACTGTGCTGATGGCAGATCGTCAGAATGCGGCGCAGACGCTCCTCAACTGTATCGTGCAATCGACCTGGGATGCCGACCTGCATGTGCTGCCCGCATCTCCTATGCTGGAGGGTGCAGAGCGCGAATTGATGGGGATCGCTGGTGCGCCCTATCGTCTGGCTGATCCCTTGAGCCGCATCGCCAATCGCTATGCTGCCATCGTCATCGACACTCGCCCCTCCTTCTCACTCATGACAGAAATGGGCTTAATTGCTGCAACGGACGCGATTGTGCCGGTTGAGCCGCGCTATCTGGAAACGGTTGGGTTGATGAGCGTCATTGGGAAAATCAATGACATCCGTGAAGGCTGGCGACAGCCAAACCTGCGGGTCAGCGGCATTCTGGTCACGAAGATGAACGCCCGCATCCGGGGACATAACCACCTGCTGAACGAACTCAAATCTCACAGCGTTTTGGGCAAGTTGCTGGTGGGTATTATTCCGGCAAATGAAGCAGTGTCCTACGCCCACCAAAATCACCAGAGCATCTTTAACTACGATCCTAAAGCGCCCGCGAGTAAGGCATACGCCCAGTTTGTAGGCAAGTTGGTGCAGCGTATGGCAAAAGGTGGTGTCTAATGCCTCCCAAGAACCAAACGCAGCGTATAGATGAATTGCTCGGAGGTGTGACCGAGGAACTGCTGCTGGGCAATCCCCAGCAGTTCGAGGATAACAGCATCCGCGTGGAACGTTTACTGCTGGAGATGGTGCGTCCTGACCCAGTGCAACCGCGTCGGGTACTGCCAGAACAGTTACATTTCGCTTTCCATAGCAATCGCCTCACACCGACACAGGCGCTGAAGGTACTGGTTCAACTTGTACAGGTCGCCGCGCGCCAACGAGGGCGACCTTTCAATAACGTTTTGGAATTACTACCTAACTCGGACGATGAGAGTGATGAAGAACAGGCCGTCCAGCTCTCGCCTGAAGAACAACTGCTCCATGATTTGGTCAACCTTGCCATCACGATCCGCGATGATGGTCAGGTCAACCCCCTATCTGTCATAGATGTCTCACAAGGAGTTACACAGCAGTTTCGCATCGAGACAGGTGAACGTCGTTACTGGGCGACATGGCTGCTGCGCGATTTCATATCCGGCTACACGGGGGACGGCATGATCCCGTGCATCATCATTCCGGCAGAACGCTCGTCGGTGTTCCGGCAAGCGAAGGAGAATACTGCGCGTGCAGGTCTCTCTGCTATTGCTATGGCACGGCAGGCTGCCCTACTCCTCCTGACCGTTCATGGCTACCAAATTCCTGATACCGCCGTACCAAATGATTTCTACCGTCAAGCACTTGAACTTGATTTGAGAGGAAAACGCGAGTACACCGATGCCATCCTGAGCGCAATGGGTGGGGTCAATAAATCACAGTTCAGTCGCTACAAGTCACTGCTTCAATTGGCAGATGAGGCATTGGAATTGGCTGACCGTCACAGCATAGAGGAATACAAATTACGTTATGTAGCAGCGATTCCAGTGGAATACCACTCTGAGATTATGCGCCAGATCATTGATTTCAATCTCACCAGCAAACAGGTTAAAGAGTTATGCGAGAGCGACGGACTAGAGGCAGATAACGCCGATCCTCTGGAAAAACTTCCTGTTCAGGCAGTAAAGATGGCGAAAGTTACCAAGTCGATCAATACGACCACACCACAGGATTTTGCGCGCGCCCTGATCCAGCAAGAGGGAGATGCTGCTATCGCACGCGCACGGTTGCAAGCACTGCGAAAGCTGATTACTGAAGCGGAACGCTACCTGTAGACAGAGTGAAAAAGGTTGCCGCGCGGCAACCTTTTGGAGATGTTGTCATGTCTGAACAAAATCGCAGTCCACCCTAAATAAATGAAAAGCCCACTTCACACAAGGCGGGTGGGCGGCAGGCGGATGATACATTGCTGATCTGGTTAATCTCAATGTATCACAACCTCCGTACTCCTGCAACTGATTTTGGCCCTTCTGTCGTGTTTTTCTAACACGACCTTTATTCAGCTTTGCCTGTTGTATGGAGGTTTTGAAGATGACATTTGATCTGGAGCAGATTCGCTCCCGTAATCCCATTGAGGAAGTGGTCGCTGAGAAGTTCGCACTGAAGAAGTCCGGCTCGCGCTACATTGGTATCGAACATGACAGCTTAGTGATCGTACCCAGTACAGGGTTCTATTTTTGGAATTCGCGCGGCGAACAGGGTGACGTGTTTGATTTTGTCGGACGGCATCTACTATCGCTTGGCGCATGGAACAACCACGACGCGATGCAGTTTATGGAAGTGGTGCGCTATCTAGCAAAGCGAGTTGGCATCACCCTGGAAGAAAATGTCAATTTTAAGCAGTCGTCCGCGTGGGCAGAGCGACAGCTTGTCCATCGTTTGCACGATACCCTCGTGAATACACCCGCTGCACTCACTTATGTCACCGAGAAGCGCGGCTGGCATCTCGCAACCGTCAAAGTGGCACGGCTAGGATTTATGCCACCGGATAAGCGTTCGCTGCTGGCTGAGTTGAACCTGTCGGACAACTGGCGGACGGTGATTCAGAAGTTTCCATCCAACATGATCGTCTATGTTCACACCGAACGGGGACGATTGATGTATCTTAGCGGACGAAGCATCGAAGGTAAAAAACACTACAATCCACCCCGCGAAATCATCGGTGAGCGCCAGCCGTACTACAATCATCTCTACAGTCCACAGGCAGAACAGGTCGTGATCGTCGAAGGTCAGGCGGATGCTGTCACCTTTGCCGAATGGGGTATTGCAGCGGTTGCCATCGGTGGGATGCAGGCAGCCGATGAACTACTCAATCGGCTGAAAACCCATCCCCGCCTGTTCGTCGCACTGGACAATACTGACGATGCCCGCGCCAAAAGTAGGAGCCTTGCCCTGACACTAAAAGGTGAAACCTATCTGCCAGCGTTGCCAGCCGATGTGAAAGATGTGAACGAGTGGCTGCAAAAAGGGGCCGCCGCCGAGGACGCACTGGCACTGCTCAACAAGGCAGAAAGCTGGCTGGCAGTTGAAGTCCAGCAGGTCGCGTCATTTGAAGGATTGGCACGACAGGATGCGATTCGTGTGCTGTTCACCCATGCCGCCGGATTGGAAGATTTCGCGTTGGCAGAGTTCAAAAATCTGATGGCGAAGATTGGGGTGAAGGGAAGCAGCTTTAGTGAGATGTTCAAAGCGGCTCAATCTAAGCAAGAGCAAGCAGAAGGAGAAGACATGCCCCAGGTGTTAAGCGACAGCATCCCGATTTTGTCCCCGGCGCTGGGCTTCCGACGCGAGGTGGCAATGGTCACGGTGTCGGTGATTGAGCGCACCAAAGGCAATAAACTGAATACACAGCCTTATCTCGTCACCAGTACGCGCGAACTGCGCCGTCTCTCCGACGAGCAGATTATCACCATCAGCGATCAGGAAGTTGCTCTGAAAGTTATCCCTGATGGTTCGGAGTTCCTGATGCGCTGGCGCTACAGTGATATTCGCCGCTATCTGGATGGGGAAACGATCCAGCCCGGCACGGTGTTTACTACCATCCATGATCTGTTCAAGACTTACGTTGATTTCCGCTCCGACATCGAGAGCCGTCTGCTGACGCTGTGGACCATTGGCACGTATTTCTACACCATGTTTCCTGCCTATCCCTATCTGGCGCTCAACGGGCCAAAGAACAGCGGCAAAAGTACGGTGATGCGGGTCTTGCAACCGTTGGCGTTCAACATGATTACCACTTCCGACCCGACGGGTCCGAGTATGTTTCGGTTGATTCACCAGACAAGCTGCACCGTCGGGATTGATGAAGCCGAACGCTATCACAATCCTAAAGACCCCGGAATGCAGCAGATCCGCCAGTTGCTCAACAGCGGGTACAAGCAGGGGATGCCCGCCATCCGTGTGACAGGCGATGACCTGAAACCGCAGGCATTCGATGTGTACTCACCCAAGATTCTGGCAGCCATCATGGGACTGGAAGACATACTTGCCAGCCGCTGCATCGCTATCCCGATGCGCCGCACCACTCGCAAAATGCCATCCTTCCCACCGGATTTCGATGGCGCACTGCTTCGTCACCAACTCTACATACTGGCACTGACACACTTTCAAGTGGTTTATCGCAACTACTTTGAGCGTTCTGAACTGCATAAGCTCCACAATCGCTCTGGCGAGCTGTGGTCGCCGCTGGTCGCGCTGGCGGCCTTCTTTGAAGATCAAGGGGGTGTGATCGGACTGTTGGATGCCATCTCCAATGCGGCGGAATGGGATGAACAGATCAGCGAGGGAAAGTCGCTCAGTGAACGCGAAGAGGCGGTTTTGCAGGCGCTGGAACTGCTCACCCGTAACGCAGATGAGATAGTTTGGATAAAGGGGACAGACTTGCGCGAGAAGATTCGCAGTCTGCTGGGTCAGTCCGCTGATGAGATGGGCAATGCTCAGTGGATTGGGCATATCTTGAAGCGACTGCAACTGATTGACCAGTCACGGCGCAAGCACCACGTCGGTGGCAAGCTTTATGCTATCGAACGACGGGAAGTGCTGGATATGATGCAGCGCTATGATGTTCCGCCGATTGAAAACGGTACACCCAAATAACCTGTCAGAGTGGTCAAACCGGTCAACCAGTCAGCGTCCCTGATCGGTTTGACTGGTTTGACAGGCTTGACTGGTTTTTCACGCAGTTCAAATGAGATGGTGGGTCTTCAGCTTGAAAACCACACTTAGAGGAGTTCGGCGAATTGTTCCAGTTCAGAGGCAATCGCAAACATTCCCTACCAGGTCTAAGTTCATTATTCCTTTGGCGACCTAGATGCAGTGTTTGATATGCCACGCAATATGGATTCTTGCACGCAAAATGCATACAGATGTTGTGTATCTGCTTTCATCCTTATGGAATTGAGAATTCAAGCAGAATAGTGCCTTGCAGCTGATTTCCATTGAGGTCGTTAGGGATCTGTAAGCGGAACCGGTCTAGGAGTTAACTTATTGCTTTGGTAGTATCAGTTACTCGAACACTCCCTATCCAAAATACGGCGACAGTAAAAAAATTGCGTTGAGGCGACTCGTAACTTCTCACAGAACAAACGCTTTGGTATCAACATCGTCGAGGTGCTGGGCTATGCGCTTGCCGACATGTTGTTCTGGGTGGATACACCGCTACTGTAGAGAAGCATCACTTGCAACTGTCTCAATTAGTAGGCGTCGCGCGTCTGCCGTTCAGCCTGCTCAATTGCCTGCTTTTCCGCATCCGTCAGTTGAAATTTTCTCTTTGCCATATCCCTGACTATATATTGGGCGATTTCTTTTTCTTTTGTCCATTAGGTAGAGCAGTGGATACAGTGACGTTGATCAGTGCTTCGACATAAGTTGCAACCCTGTTAGCTTCAAGCTCGCCAAACTGTAACAGTAAAATCCTATCCGAAGAGATAACAGGAGTCATGAAGTCTAGGGTTTGATGGGCGGAGACCAGCACGATGGGCAAATATGCGAACCGTTCCTGCGCCCTGATCTCTTGAACCAGTGCAATCCCGCCCATATCCGGTAAGCGAACATCCAAAATGATTGCACCAATAGGGTACTGGTCTAGCACGATCAAGGCTTCCTTTGCGAGACAGGCTTTTCTGCTTACAAAGGTTGGTGACATTGCCAGCAGCATTTGCGCCACCATTTCAGCACTATCCGCATTATCATCAACAATGAGG
>JBDTNB010000011.1:0-88434 GCA_039933955.1 Chloroflexota bacterium | reverse complement strand
AGGATACCAACCCTATCCTTACGTGTCAAGAGCGACTTTCACACGAATTTAAAGTGAGTTGGGATACTTGGGAAAAGTCACTCTAAATCAGGCCTCATCCGGAATTAAACTGTCATCAAACGCTGTACTAACGGCAGCATCTCTATCACCGAGAATATCCTTGACATATACCTCTTGAACGAGAATCATCAGAATGGCTATGATCGGAACGGCAAGCATAATCCCCAAAAAGCCGAAGAAAATTGCCGCAAAGATTTGACCAATCAAGACCAAAACGGGCGGCAGATTGATACTTTCCTTAAACACCAGCGGCGCAATCACCTGGCTTTGCAGAAACGAAGTACCATAAATGATAACAATAATCCAACCAATGCTCTGTGGCGCTTGCGCAAAACCTACCGCTAATGCTGGAATTAAAGCGGCAATTGGCCCAAAGTTAGGGACAAACGAGAACAAACCAGCTAGAACACCTAAGGCAGCGGCTTGTTGAATGCCGAGGATCGCAAGGCCAATCCAAGTCAGCACACCGACGATAACCATCAATAGAAGCTGCCCCTGCAACCAAAGGCGCAGGGTGAAATCAATACGGTCTATAATGAACCGCAAGCGGTCTCGATACCAGATGGGGAAGAGTTTAATCACCCCCTCTTCATACATTCGTGGCTCGGCAAGCAAATATAAACTTAAGAAAAGCACAATCACGAGACTCAAAAAGGTACTCGCAACGCCACTGACGAGCGGGATTACAGAACCACCCAATTGGCCCAATGCACCGCCAAGCTGTTTGGTCATTTCGGCAATCAACTCATCCAGGCTATTCAATTGGAAGGTGTTCTTCAGGAAATCCTGAAGGCTGACAATAAAGGTGTTTTGCAGGCGTAGTTCGCTATCGGCAGGCGCTGTTTGGATTTGTTCCCATTGGCCGACAGCTTCCTGAGCACCTTGCTGAATATCAACAGCCAGCGTTGTGAACTGCTGTAACAAAGACGGCAGCGCCATCAGGGCGAGAATAACTACGACCCCTAATATGCCAAACAGCGAAAGCATGGTCGCCACCGTCCGCCCCACACCACGTCGGACAAAAAAACGTATCGGCATGGTAAATAAAACAACAAGAATCACTGCGCACAAAACCAGGAGGAGTGTGCTGTGAACTTCCCAAATTGCCAGCAAAAGAATCACAACCACCGCAGCCGACAACAGCCAACGTGTCACCGAATTAGGAGCCATATTGCCAAACGAAAAACCCGCCATCATCGTCTCCTATGTTTATGGTGGAATACTAACTTAAAACACTGCCTAGAGTGTAGGCTCGTCCGGCTGCTTGGCATCCGGTATTTCGTCGGTTGTTTCTACAACACCATCTTCAATCGTGTCCGGTTCGTCTTCCACAAAATCATCGACATCGGCATGTGAAAGTTCTTCATCCAGATCGAGTTTTATTGCATTATCAGTGTCATCAATTTTCACTTCATCATCTTCAACTTGGGATTCCAGTTGGACAGGAGCAACAGGTTCAGACGAGATAACAACAGGCGGTGACACAACTTCTGCTGGGGTTTCAGAAATTGACAATGGCAGTGGTTCGGGTTCTTCTTTTATAGTCTCTGCTTCGTCATGATCGCGCCAACCACCACCGAAAAGACCAGTACGGGGCTTCACTGGAAATTCGGGGTCAGGTTCGACTGGAGGCGGAAGGGGCTTGCTCGAAAAGGATCGAGGTTCAACAATATCCTCAATATCCTCTTTAACTTTTTCTTCAGTCACATGCCCACGCCCACCAAACAAACTCGACAGCGCTTTCGGCTCCGATTCTGGCGCGACTTTTGTAGGCAAGACAACCGGCGGTTCTTTTTCGATTACTGGTATCACCGGCTTGGCCGTAACCACTGGCGCAACCGGAGGCGGAACATAGGGTTTCACAGGTTCTTCGCCATGTATACGGATATGGATACGGGGTTGACCGGCAATTTGCAACCCTAGCTGTTTATCAATAACCTGCCGGAGGGCGCGATTAATGTCTTTTTGCTTATTGGGCAGACGGACTTCGTCACCCATAACCACGACCTGCATTTCAATCTCTGCCCTGCCACGAACCGGTTTGACAGTTGCTTCGGCAGAAATGACATCAGGAACATCACTTACGGCTTTCAAAATACGCTCACGAGCGGACTCCACACTGACTTCCGTAACTGCGCCAGAACCGCGCATGAGGAGGCCAGTGACTTTTGATCCAGGATCAGGGCGCACCTGTAAGTACATAAGCGCCAGCAAAAACAAATCAACTACAACGGTAATGATAATCCGTACTAGAGGCGAAAGTTCCGAAATGCTGCCAACCCATGTGCCTACCGCCTGCGGAGACAACAACAGGAGCGTCACACTGATGACGAGCAGCAAACCCAACAATAACAAGTACACCCGTCGTAGAAAGTTCAACGCTTATTCCTCCACTTTACACACCAGTAAAATCTATCCCGTATAACGCACGACCATGAGCGTGAGATCATCAAAAGGCGGAACACCTTCCGCAAATGTATCTATCGCGTCAATAATTCGATTCAGGACACCCTGTGCCGATTCGCCAGCGGATTCGATCACTGCTTTTGCGAGCCGTTCTTCGCCAAAATTCACGCCCGCAGGATTTTCCGCGTCGGTAAGGCCATCGGTGTAGTAGACAATCAAATCACCGGGTTGAAGCTGCAATTCGGATTGATGAAGCGGATTATCCGGGAACCAACCAATCGCCCGCCCGCCGCGTGACATATATTCAGCTTCTTTGGTTTTGGCACGAAATAAAAGCGGCGGATTATGACCCGCATTAATGTGAATGCTGCTGCCACCCACACGAAAAACACTGTGGAAAACAGTCACGAACATACCGCTCTGAGCATCGTCCAGAATGAGATCATTGGTTTGACGCAGAGTTTCATAAGCCGACATGCCAGCGTAGGCATAGCTGCGAATCATGCTGCGCGCGACAGCCATAAACAACGCGGAAGCCGCACCCTTATCGGATACATCCGCCATAACAACACCAAACGAATCGTCGCTGACGGGAAACGCATCATAAAAATCGCCAGCCATCTCGCGGGCAGACTGCCAGATCGCCGTAATTTCATAACCTGGAATTTGGGGCATCCGACGCGGAAGCAAGCCCTGCTGGATTTCCCGTGCAAGATTGAGTTCGTGTTCCAACCGGCCTTTTTCGACAGCGACTCCGTAGAGACGAGCATTTTCCAGGGTAATACCGGCCTGATTCGCTACAGCGCTCAAGAGGTCACGGTCACTCTCGTTAAAATTGCCGGAACGCATCGAGGTATCGACATAGACAACCCCGACCAGACGATCCTGAATGAGCATCGGCGCGCACAGGATCGCACGCAGACCGCGCATGATAATACTCTGACCCGGCGTAATGCGGTTGTCGAACATAGCGTTGTTGGTGAGCAGCGGCGCTCGACTGGCAATCACCTGATTGACAATGGTGGTGCTATAAGCATCTTCCTCGGCGAGTTTTTCGCCTGTGACACCGCGCGCGCCCAACAATTTAAGTTCGCCGGAATCATCGTCAATTCCCATTAGAACGCCACGTTCGGCTTTGGTAGCACGCATCATGGCATCAATGACGTTGGCGAGTGCCTCATTAAATTCCAGGCTGGAATTCATCGTGCGGGTGATGTCGTAAAGAGTCTTTAAATGTTCGGGCGTCAGATTGCTCGACAGGGGTTGCTCAGCCATTGATGAACCTTTTGGAATTAACGGAATTCATACCCAGGGAATTATAGCATTATGCGCGTGGGCTAGCGAATTAGAACGGAACGATTTACTATTGGCGGACATTCAATCCGACATACAATCAGGTTCCGTTTTGATGTTATTCGATGTGACGATTTTCCCCACTAATTTAAACGCGGCAGGTGACATCGCACGGCACGTAGAAGATTATGGATTCAGCGGCTTGTGGACAGCCGAAACTTCGCACAATCCGTTTCTCCCTTTGACACACGCAGCCGCCGTAACTGAACGAATCAGCCTGGGGACGGGCATCGCAGTCGCGTTTCCACGCAGTCCGATGGTCATGGCGAATGTGGCTTGGGATTTAGCCGAACAATCCAAAGGTCGTTTCATATTAGGCTTAGGAACGCAAGTAAAACCGCACATCACCAAACGATTCAGCACCGAATGGCGCGTACCAGTTCCCCGGCTGCGGGAATACATTGAATCGCTGCGCGCGATCTGGAATAGCTGGCAGAATGGTGAAGCCCTGCGCTATACAGGGGAACACTATCGCTTCACCTTGATGACCCCATTTTTTTCACCCGATCCCATGCCCTACTCGGACATTCCCATTTATATAGCAGGGGTTAACGAGCGCCTATGCCGACTGGCAGGCGAGTTGTGCCAGGGATTCCACGTCCATCCGTTCCATACGACGAAATATCTGAATGAGTTAATTATTCCGAATATTCAAGCGGGAGCAGAGCGCAGCGGACGGACACGCGCTGACGTGAAACTGACCTGCGCGATTTTCGTTGTGACCGGGAATAATGAAGAAGAAATGCGGAACAACACCATCTTAGCAAAATCGCAGATTGCATTTTATGCGAGTACACCGAGCTACAGCACCGTTATGGAAATGCACGGATGGCAGGGATTGGCTGAACGCCTGAACGTGATGAGCCGCGAGGGGCGCTGGGCGGAAATGTGGCAGGAAATCAGCGATGACATGCTGAATCAAATCGCGGTGGTAGCGCCGCCGGATGAACTTCCGTATAAAGTGAAGGAACGCTATAACAGTCTGCTGGATCGAGTGGGATTTTATTTCCCGTTTGTGCCAGGAGAAGCCGATAAAAAGGCAATCTGGGAATCGGCAGCAAAAGCATTCAGCCAATAGTTTTCAGTTATCAAATCAAAAACATTTAGGATTTTGAGTAGTGAATACTGATATTGATTATATCAATGAGCACGCAGAACAATTTAAGGAGCAGTTGAAAGCGCTGCTGGCGATCCCCAGCGTGAGTACGGTTCCCGAACATCATGCCGACGTTGAGCGCGCAGCGGTGTGGCTGGCGGCAGATATGGGTCGCATTGGTTTTGAAACCGTCGAAGTCATTCAAACCCATTATCATCCGATTGTGTATGCTGAATGGATGGGTGCGGGCGAAAATGCGCCGACGGTGTCGGTCTACTGCCATTATGATGTACAACCGGCTGAAATCGCGGACGGATGGCATACTGATCCGTTCATTCCAACCGAAATAGACGGGAAAATTTTCGCACGCGGGGCAATCGACAGCAAAAGTAATGTGATGGTGCAGCTCAAGGCAGCCGAAACCTTGCTGGCGACGGGAAATTGCCCGGTGAATATCAAGTTGATGTTCGAAGGCGATGAAGAATCGGCGTCCGAGGCGATGACTGAATTCGTCACCCATAATCGCGACCTGTTGAAAGCCGATGTTGTGGTGATCTGCGATGGGAGTATGGCAGACCGCGAACAACCGGATATTGCTTACGGTTTGCGCGGTGTGGTGTCGATGGAAGTAGAAGTTTGGGGGCCGCAGCAAGACCTGCACAGCGGTCATTACGGTGGCACGGTGCATAACCCAATCCAGGCATTGGCGGAAATCATCACGCAACTGCACAACCCAGACGGCAGCATATCCGTACCCGGATTTTACGATGATGTGCTGGCGTTGGATGAAGAAGAACACGCAGAGTTAGAGAAAGCACTGCCCTGGATCGAAACGGAATGGAAAACGGTTGCAAATGCTCCGCAACAATGGGGCGAAGCGCAATACAACCTGCACGAACGGATTGGATCACGACCAACTCTGGAAATTAATGGTATCCGAGGCGGCTTTGCGGCAGAGGGGTTCAAAACTGTTTTGCCGCAGAAAGCCTTAGCAAAAATTAGCTGCCGGTTGGTCGCCAACCAGACATCGGTTTCGATTTACGAAAAGCTCCGCGATTTTGTAGCGCAGATTACACCGCCGACGGTACGCAGTGAAACTCGACTGCTTTCTACCGGCGAACCAGCCATCATTGACCGTCACAGTCCGGCGATGCAAGCGGCTATCCATGCCATCGAGCGCAGTTGGGGCAAGCGGCCTTTCTTCGTGCGCGAAGGCGGGAGTATCCCGGTAGTGGTCGATATTCAACGCGAATTGGGTGTGCCTGTCGTGCTGTTATCATTCGGTTATAAAGGCTGCGCCGCACACGGGCCGAACGAGCACGTTTATCTCGATATGTGGTATCGGGGCATCCAGACCATGATTTATTTTTACGATGAGATTGCAAAGGGGCATCCAGCATGATAAACGCCCACGACTATGTTGACGAACATTTCAACCGATTTATGGAGCAGCTATACGACTTGCTGCGAATCCCCAGCGTCAGTACCTCCCCAGAACGCGCCGCAGATGTGCAGCGGGCGGCGGCGTGGCTGGTCGAGGATATGAAACGGATTGGTTTGCAAAATGTCGAAGCGCTACCTACAGGCGGTCATCCGGTGGTTTACGGTGAATGGTTGGGCGCGGGAGAAGACGCGCCAACCGTTTTAATTTACGGTCATTACGATGTGCAGCCCGCCGTGATTGAAGACGGTTGGAACAGTGATCCATTCGAGCCAGTCGAACACGGGGGACGGATTTACGCACGGGGTTCCAGCGATGACAAAGGCCAAGTGTTCGTCCACTTGAAGGCGACTGAGGCGCTGCTGGCGAACGGCGGCAAATCACCCGTCAATTTGAAATTCCTGATTGAAGGCGAAGAAGAAAGTGGGTCGGTTCACCTGAGCGAATTTGTGACCGCCAATATCGAGCGCTTGAAAGCAGATGTTTGCGTAATTTCCGACAGCGGAATGCCAACTGAAGATCAACCTTCCATTGTCTATGCGCTGCGCGGGATGATCGGAATCGAATTGGATGTTTACGGCCCCGGAAACGATCTACACAGCGGATCATATGGTGGCGCGGTACATAACCCACTGCAAGCATTAGCCGAAATCATCTCGCAACTGCACACAGCAGATGGTCGCGTGGCTATACCTGGATTCTATGACGACGTGCTACCGTTATCCGAAACCGAACGGGATGAACTCGGCAAAACGGCCTGGACGGAAGATAATTGGCGACAAGTTACCGGCGCACCGCAGTCGTGGGGCGAACCGGAATTCGCGATCCATGAACGCACAGGAGCCAGACCCACGCTGGAAATCAATGGGATGGCAGGCGGTTTCTTCGAGACCGGTTTGAAAGCGGTACTGCCCGCAAAAGCCTGGGCGAAAATTAGCTGCCGGTTGGTCGCCAATCAAAACCCAGAGACTATTGGCGAATTAGTGAAAGATTACATCCTGGACATCACACCGGCATCAGTGCGGAGTGAAGTTCGGCTCATGGGCGGGAGTGGCGCGGCGTTTGTTGATATTCAAACGCCCGCGATGCAGGCCGCTATCGCTGCCTATGAACGGGGTTGGGGCAGCCGCCCGATTTTTATGCGCGAAGGTGGCAGTATCCCGGTGGTGGCAGATTTCCAGGAAGAACTTGATCTGCCGGTGATTTTGATGGGCTTCACGCTCAATAATGATGGCGCACACGGCCCGAACGAGCATTTTAGTGTAGAAATGTTCCGCAAGGGCATTCATACCACGTTATATTTTTATGAGGAAATTGCCAGAAGGGAACCGACATGAGCACTGCCCAGGAATTCGCGAAAGCCAACGGAATACGCTTCCGCGACCAATTGAAAGACCTGATCCGCATCCCCAGCGTCAGTACACTGCCCGAACACAAGGTGGATATTCAGAAGGCAGCGGATTGGCTGGCTGATGATATGCGGAAGATCGGATTCGAGACCATTGAAATAATCCCCACTGCGGGACATCCGGTGGTGTATGGCGAATGGTTAGGCGCGGGAAAAGATGCACCAACCGTTTTGGTATACGGTCACTACGATGTGCAACCGGCGGTCAAAAGTGATGGTTGGGACAGTGAACCGTTTGAGCCAGTCGAACGCGACGGCAAATTGTACGCACGCGGCTCAAGTGATGATAAAGGGCAAGTCTTCGCCCAACTCAAAGCGGTTGAATCGCTGATGGCAACCGGGAAACCACCGGTCAACATCAAATTCCTGATTGAAGGCGAAGAGGAAATTGGCACGCCGAATCTGGGAGCCGTTATCGCCGAGAATCCCGAACGATTCAAGGCAGATGTATGCGTCATCTCCGACACAGGAATGCCGGACATCAATACACCGATGATTTGTTACTCGACTCGCGGCCTGATGTATCTGGAAATCGAAATTTTTGGGCCGAAACAGGATTTGCACAGCGGCGGTTACGGCGGCATCGTGCATAACCCGGCGCAGGCATTGGCAGAAATCATTGCGCAACTGCACAAAGCTGATGGCAATATCCGTGTTCCCGGATTTTATGATGATGTGCTGCCTATTGAATCGGCAGAACGCACAGAATTGGGGAAAAACGCCAAAACCGATGAGGCCTGGAAAGCTGAAACGGGTGTTCCGGCGTTCTGGGGCGAACCCAGTTATACGCTTCAAGAACGAATTGGCGCGCGGCCTACCCTGGAAATCAATGGGTTTGTGAGCGGATTTTATGGCGCAGGATCGAAGACGGTTTTGCCAGCGAAATCATTGGCGAAAATTAGCTGCCGCCTTGTGCCCAATCAAGATCCACATAAGATTTTTGAGTTAGTACGCGATTATCTGCTGCAACTCACTCCGCCGACGGTTCGCAGCGAAGTCCGGCTGATCGCAGCAGCATATCCAGCAGTGATGGATATTCATTCGCAAGCGATGCAAGCCGCCAGCGCAGCCTATGAAAAAGGTTGGGGCAAGAAACCGATGTTTGAACGCGGCGGTGGAACCCTGCCGATCATCGCCGATTTCCAACGACTATTGGATGGACTACCTGTGATTTTGCTGGGATTTGGTCTGCCGAGCGACGGCGCACATGGCCCGAATGAAAGCTTTACGATTGAGATGTTCCACAAGGGCATTGATACAGCGATTGCTTTCTTCGAGGAAATTGGGAAGTAGCAATTAGCTGATAGCCTAAAGCCAAATTTCACCTCTGAGAGGCCGCGATAGATATAACAACAAAGGGACATGCAGATTAGCGTGTCCCTTTACTATTAAAGACAATTCGGTCAGCCAGCGTAACTCCAACCGAGGTCAAGCAGAGTAATCGTATCAATTACAGTGCCGGGTTTGAGCACTGCTGCGCCGACCACTTCCCCCACAAAGAGTTCGTGGTCGCCACCGGCATCCAAATTCCCGACTACACGACATTCCAGATAAGCTGCCGCGCCGTCCAAAATCGGACAGCCGATTTGCGCCGACAAGGTGTAATCCGCGTCTTTCATTTTGTCGGGGTTTTTGGCGCGACTTTTGGTGAACGGCTTCATCGACTCAACATCGGCCTTATAAAAAAGATTCACTGCAAATACTTTACTGGCTTGTATGAGACTATGCGAGAAGGATGTTTTTTGTAGGCCGAGGGTGATCTGCCGGGGTTCAAAGGAAGATTGGATGACCCAGTTAGCGACCATCGCGTTCAGATCATCCCCGTGATGCGAGGTAATACTGTAAAAACCGTATGGCATCAAGCGTAAAGTATCTTTAATCGAATCGTCTGACATAAAAATATCCCCTTTTCACGCGATAAGACTTTTTGTAGGACTCGAAATCCCATTAGAACTTATCGCAACGATTGGGGATTAGCACTGGCATTTGGATAGACGCTCGATTGTCCAAACGGACAGGTGTTTAGCGATCTATCCACAAGGTTTTAATCTCATTCCATTCGTCTGCGCTCGTTTCCCATTCGGCGTAGATACCAATCCCACGCACAAATTGCGCGGCAGTTCCGGCTTCCGAAAGACCGGTGATAACACCTTTAATTGCGCTTTGAACATTTTCGATAGCGGGGTCATGATCGGGAGGCGCAGCATCATATGTTGGAACCCCGATAATGAGTTCGGTTGTGGTCGCTAGGTCGGCAATAGACTGGGCATAAGTTTTAACTTGATAGGCAATCCAGGCCGAATAGTCATCAGGGTTATCGAAACCTGCGTTGTAGGCGGCTACAAAAATCTGATCTGCCAGAAGTGCAACCCGCTGCTTGTAACTCTCATCCCAAATTGTCCCCGGTTCAATTTGTTTCGGAACGGTGATACCCGCGTCTGTTGGTGTCCAATCGGGCGGAACGGCGACGGCCATCTCCGCATTTTCGCCAATCGTGGCGCGCACTTTTCGCAGCAGCGACAGATAACTTTCATCGCCATTAATCACAGGCACAACATTAAGAAAAACTCCGTTAAAATCGAAGTCGCCAATCATGCGCTGGCTGAAATCGGAAATATTTTGTTGTATATTTGTGTCGCCCAGGCGATTATTGCCGTCTACGCCCTGGGAGCCAATGCTCAACCAACCATACAACTGCACTTTGGGCAGCAACTTCTTAAAACGATCCGCAAAGGCTTTCACCGAATCGAGTTTATTGGTATCCGTCCAACTGCCGTCCGGTTGTAAGAGACTGACAAAAGCGTAAGCAGTTCCAATATGATTGTCGCGAAAGCGCTGTACCAAAGCCGCTAAAGCCGCGTCGTCGGGGTTGTCATATGTCCACTGTGTGCCGAGCCAAATCGCATTGGGTTCGAGGTCGGTGGCATTGTTATTATTTTTCAAACGCCCCAGCGCGAAAATAACCAGGACAATAAATGCAACCCCAGCAATACCGTACAAAATCACACGATTACTACCGGTTGGAAATTGAATTTTCGGGATTTGGAATGAGCCGGTAGGTCGAATCTGGCGTGGTTGAGAACGCGGCACATTTGTAGGATATACCATGCCCTGGGTACGTTCTTTGCGGCGCTGGTGACGATCACGGGCGCGATTTTTGCGCGGATTCTCTTCGTTTTCAGGCGTGGGCTGTGTTTCCACGATGTTCCCTTTCAACCGCTGAGTTTTGTCAGTAAGGGCGGCCCCAATATCAACAGACCAATAATAACCGATGCTACGGCTCCCAAAAGGACGGCAGCAGCAGCGACATCCTTTGCCACTTTTGCCATCGGGTGAAATTCTGGCGAAGCAAGATTGACAACGGCTTCAACCGCAGCGTTCAAAAACTCTGCCATCCACACGCCTGTAATGGCGATGACGAGCATTGCCCAGCTTACGAAATCAATCTGCAACCAGAGCGCAACGATGAAAATCGCCACACTCGCGAGGGACATAATGCGGGTATTTTTCTGATGGCGCAGCATATAGAGCCAACCAGCTAAGGCGTAACCCAGACTTTGCACCCGATTCGGGCTGTTGGTGAGCGCACTATAACTATTGGGATCAATACGCATGGTACTGGTCAGCGCGTCATAGACCTTTTTACGCCGGGTCGTCATGCGAAGCAACCTCCAAAGCGGGGACAATGTTGAGAGGAATATTCAAGGCGTGCAAAGCCGATTCCTGAGCAGCCCACATTTCGGCACGATTTTCGGTTATATCGTGGTCGTAGCCGAGGAGGTGAAGCGTACCATGCACCACCAGCAAAGCGAGACTGTCACCGAGATCATGCTGTTCACGAGCGGCTTGAGCCGATGCATAGGGAAAAGCAATGATAAGATCGCCCAAGTAAGGTGGTTCATCGTCAATCGCGACAGGCGGTTCGTCAGCCGGAAATGACAGGACGTCAGTCGGCGAATCAATACCGCGATACTGCTGATTTAAAGCCCGCACAAAATCATTGTCGGCAATGACCACGCTGAGGCTGCTATCGGGATGCACATCATGTTGGGCAAGCACCGCCGCAGAAACTTCCTCAAGCCGTTTTGCATCAACCGGGTAAGGAGGCTCACCCTGATTCTGAACATCAATCTGAAACACCATGACTTAACCTGCTTGTTCTTCTGATGGATCTGTTTGTGGCGCTTGCTTGCCATTTTCGCCTGCTTTTACAGCTTTATGATCGCCTGTTCGTGGCAATGGTGGTACATCCGGCAAGGGGGCGTCGCCTTCATCGAAGGGGATTTTTATAGGTTGGACTTCATTAGTTTCGACCTGGGGACGGGTTGTTTCAACTGTTTGAGCAGCGACATTCGGAACACCCTCGGTCAGATGTTCCTCACCTTGATTTAAACGAACGACTTCCATTGTGTTGGGAGTCGGTTCTGGCTTGCGCACAGGCCGCGGAGATTCCACCGATGCAGCTTCCTTTTGTATTCCTGACTGTGGAACCGGATAACTGATACGTGGATGGAATACCGCCTGAAGCATGTCGACAAAAATTTTACGAATTGCTTTGATGTCGTTGAGCGTGAGACCGGATTCATCTAATTGACCCGTGCGCATCTTGGTTTCAAAAATTTGCTGCACCGTGTCGGCAATATCCTGTTTTTTGGTGGGTTTGCGAGATCGCACAGCGGCTTCACTGCTATCGGCCAACATCAAAATTGCCGTCTCTTTGGTCTGCGGACGCGGCCCCGGATAGGTAAACTGCTCTATATCCACGATTTCATCATCACCTGCACGCTCGACAGCCTGTTGATAAAAATAAAGCACCTGTGTACCGTGATGTTCCAGAATGAAATCACGGATGCGGGTTGGCAGGCGGTACTGGCGCGCAATTTTATCGCCGTCGGTGACATGGCTGATGATAATGTTGGCACTGCGGGCGGGATCGTTCAAAACATCGTGGGGGTTTACGCCCTCAACCTGATTCTCGGTGAAAAAAGGTGCGTTAATCACTTTGCCAATATCATGGTACAGGGCAGCAACACGCACCAGATCAGCATTTGCGCCGATTGCGTTTGCGCCTTGCTCACCTAAATTAGCGACTTGAAGCGAATGTTGATATGTGCCGGGGGCTTCCCGCAAAAGGCGCTGCAACAGTGGTTGGCTGGGCTGACTCAGTTCAACCAACTTTAGACCCGTTGGGAGGTTGAACAGCAACGTTACTACATACATACCGCCTAATGCAACGGCTGCGGCGAGAATTCCGTTGAGTAAACTGTAAATAATGAGTTCACTCAGGCCAATATCCGTTCCAGTCGTGACGTTTCCCTGATAATAAATGGCGATCACCGCCGTATTGGTCAGCGCGACGAGCAGTCCGGGCATAAAGTAGCCGTTAAGACGCTCAGGACGGCGCAGCGTTAAAGCGGCCATCAGCCCGCCTGTCCCCACCAATGTTGCAATTTCCAGCGAGTTGTTTTGCATCATCGCAATCAGGACAGCCAAGCCGAGCATACAAATCACGGCAATTTCAGGGCCTTCCAAAGCCACGAATAGTAGTGCCAGTGCGGCAGTGGGATACAAATAGATTTGCCCATAAGTACCCGTAATCCGCGCACCCAGCAGCATAATGAGGAATAAGGCGGCGAGCAGCGCAATGAAGCGCGATGACTTAAAAAGAGATGGCGTGAAACGAGCAATATACAGCCCGGTCACAACCAAAACCATAATGCTGGCGAGTAATGCGCGGGCTATCTGCTGAAGTCGCTGATCCGCAGGCTGCAATAAGCCCACCTGCCCTAATGCTTCGTAGGCTGCATCATCAATACGCTCGCCCGCCCGGATAATCACCTGACCACGTTCGAAACTGCGACGGACTTCGACGCCTTGCACGGCAACGTTACGTGCTGCGTCAGTTGCGTCCTGATTCAACAAAGTATTGGGACGGAGCAAATCTTTGACAATTGCGACAATTACATTGGCTTGATCTTCGGCAAAACGGACACTCACCTGGGTTGGAAGTTGGGTGACAATGGAAGGCAAATTTGATTCGCGTATTTCGCCACGCATTACCCGCTCAAGGACACTCGCCACCTGAGTGGCAACATCCGCCCAGGTTTTATCGTCCATCGCCAAAATTCTAGTGATAACATCCTCATCGAGAGCAAGATCGGAAATCTTGCGCAGATCGTCCATTTTTTGATCCGGCGTGCCGTAGGAGTCTTGGCGGATGTTATCAATATAGTCGAGAATCTGATGCGCTAAATCGGTTTGTTGACGGGCTACGCTGGGGTCGGGCGGAAAATATATTTCGGCTACCCCGTCGCGAACTTCTTGCTGGCGCTGTGCGGTTAATATCTGGCTGATATAGGATTGAACGGTAATGGGGGCACGAATGTCCTGTGGCGCAACATCGCCAATTTGCAACGCCGCGACATTATTCGCGCCCAGAAAAATACTATCATAAGCCACCATTGTGGTGGCAGCCAAAACAAATGCGGTGGCAGCCAGAACTACTCCGATCAAATGCAAAACGCGGCGCGTCTGTGCAGGCGGTATTCGCAAATAACGCAGTGATAGTCCTGCAAGCCACTCAACCATGCTGGCTAGCTCAAGGCCTCACGAACTACTTCATTTACTAACTTGCCATCTGCCAACCCTTTAACCTTTGGCATCAGCGCACCCATCAGCTTACCCATTTCCTTCGCTGAGGTAACACCGGTCTGGGCAATCGTCTCACGAACGATAGCGGTAATTTCATCACGCGAAAGCTGCTGAGGCAGAAATGATTCAATCAAGCCAAGTTCGTATTTTTCCTGCTCGGACAAATCGGTGCGCCCAGCTTTATCCATTTCCTCGATACTCTCGCGGCGTTTCTTGGCCTCTTTTTGCAAGATGCCGACTGCATCTTCAGGCGATACATCTTTGCGGGTATCAATTTTGACCTGCATGATGGCGCTCAACAATGTGCGAATCACGTCGCGACGCTTTGCATCTTTACTGACCATCGCTTCTTTGAGCGCGGCATCCAGTTTCGTTTTGACATCATCCATGATTTCCTCTTTCCATTAGTAAGGACGCCACTCAGGCTTGTCCTTTTAATAGTCTCAATCTAAGAACGGCGAAACCCGCATCTGATCGGCTTCGTAAGATTCCATTCGCGCCGGGGTAATGTGGTCGGTCAACACTCTGGGATGAATAGATCGGACACGAATATAATTATCAGTATAACCGACATTGATAAACCCGTCCTCGGTAGCTCCGGCGACGTGCTCCCAAAGCACAGGCAAGGTCTGCCCGACGAAGCGCTCTGCATAGCGGCGTTCGGCTTCCTGTGACCACGCCGTAAGCCTGACACTGCGTTCTTTTTTCACGGACTCAGACAAATGATTACGCATCCGTGATGCAGCCGTTCCAGGACGTTTGCTATAGCGAAAGACATGCAAACCAGCAAAGTCCATTTCCTGGATGAAAGCTTCTGAAATCGCAAATTCGTCTTCGGTTTCGCCGGGGAAACCCACAATCACATCCGTCGTCATACGCATGTCGGGAACTTGCTGACGAGCAGCATTGACAAGCATCCGATAATTGACCTGATTGGTTCGGCGCAGCATCCGCTTGAGCGTCGAATCACATCCACTTTGCAGCGGCAGATGGAGATGACGGCACAAACGTGAATTTTCCCAGAGACTAAAAAATTCTTCCGATAAATCCCAGGGTTCGAGCGATGAAAGCCGCAAACGGGGTATATCGGTATCGGTCAGAATAGCCTGAACAAGATGGACAACACCGTCCGAATCACCCAAATCATGCCCATAACTTCCCAGTTGAACCCCAGTAATGACTGCTTCCTGATAACCGATCCCTTGTAAATAGCGAATCTCATTGATGATTTCACTTAGTTGTCGGCTGCGGCCTGCCCCGCGCGCAATAGTGGTTACGCAGAAAGTACAGGCATTATCGCAACCGTCCTGAACTTTGACAAAAGCGCGAGTGCGACCCTGCGCGCCGAATTTATTTTCTCGGTTGAGGGGATCAAGATCGAATAATTCAACGGGTTGTCCAGTCAGTTTCTCAACCAGTTTGTCTTTCGACTGGTTATCGACAATGCGCGAAACACCGGGCAGCACAGCGATTTCGTCCGGGGAAATCTGGGCATAACAGCCAGTCACCGTGATGGACGCTTTTTCGTTGGTGCGGTTCAGGTCGCGTATCATATGACGGCTGCCGCGCACTGCGTCCTGCGTCACGGCGCAGGTATTAACAATCAACTGATCGGCCAGCGCCGGATCGTCCACAATTTCATGACCCTGCCCACGAAACTGGCGCGCCATACTTTCAATTTCACTTTGATTGAGGCGACAGCCTACGGTGCGTAAATGAATTTTCATGTCTGATCCATCTGTATCGGGCCGACAACCATCACATTATCAAAATTCACGATCACACCCGGCTCATCTAAAGTTTGAATCACAACCCCAATTTGCCCGTTGGGGATGGTCGCATCTTCCAGGGTATCGACCATTGTGCCCTTGCAACCGCCGTTGCGTTCATCATAGGTACTGACGCCATTGGGATCGTCAGGCACGCAAAGCTGGACAAGCTGACGGTTGATATAGAACTGAAAATGACTGCCTATGGCAACCACCCGCAGCACATTGGTCACACCGATGCCCTGATTGACAAGCGGCGACGGTATCCAGTTGCTCAATTCTTTTTGCTGACCGTCCAGCGAACGCACGACCTGATAGTAACCATCACTGCTGACTAAAAAAAGATAAAAATTGTCGTCATCCGGGGATGTGTTGCCTTTATTCTGGAGGCGAAAAATCACTCCATAGCCGTTGTTTATCGGGCCGTCTACTGGTGATGCCTGAACGGAAAAATCAACGTCGCCCCAAAATTGTTTGGATACCGAAAAGGGTTTTTTGTTGGTGTCGTCGGCTTTAAGGCGCAAAACACTGTTTTCGATTGCCGCGTTGAGCCGTCCCTGATACAGATTCCAATCGTCGGTCAAGTTATCGAAGGTAGCGACATAGGCAACTTTACCGGCCTCAGTTGGCAAGACATAATGCCAATTGGCGGTCAGCCGATTTAAGAAATAGGCAACACCCAATAAAACAATGAGTATGAGCAGAAACAGAAAACGCCGCACCAGTTTTGAACCTCAGTTAACATATTTCGTATGGGGGATTGTAGCACGCTGGCGGATGGGCGTAAACGTTCAGTTCGATGGCAGCGAAGCGTAAAAATCGTCCAACAAGGCTTGAAAACGCGGGTCATTATTGGACAATGCAACGGCTGTTTTGAGCCAAAGTTCAGCATTACCGAGGTCGCCCGCGAGACGATAAGCAGTGGACAATTCAGCAGCATAGGCTGGATTCGCCGAGTCAGCGTTAACAGCCTGACTGAAAGCGTTCAGACTTCCAACATAGTCAAAAGTCGTGCGCAGATGCAACCCCGCTAAGAACAAAACCTGTGCATTTTGGGGAGCGAGCGCGAGAGCTTGCTTAACCTCGGCACTACCGTCTTTACCTTGTTTGTCCTGGGCGAGACCGACATACGCCAGCGCTTCCGGGAAAGGAACACCGAGGGCGGAGGCCTGTGTAAATGCCAACTCAGCGTAAGGCCATAGATTATGACTGGCAAGTATCAACCCAACCTGCATGGCAGTCGAGGCATCGGCTTTTTCTGCACCTAAAAGAGGCAGGAGTTCAAAGGCTAAGTCATGGTACAACAAATCCCGCGACGCGAGGCTGAGATGATTCTTTGCACTTGCCGGATCGTAGGCGGCCTGGATCAGCCCCAAATTGTAATGAGCGCGATTGTCGTCTGGCGTTAAGTCAAGCAAGTGAGCCAGGGCATCGCCTGCTTGCGGCCATAGCTGTAAATTGAGGTATAAGTCCGCGAGATGGCGGTTCAGGGCAACATCGGATGTGTCCGCCTGGGCAGCAATTTCCCAATAGGCCACAGCGCGGGTTGGGTCTCCAAGCTGCTCCCAGGCCTGTCCAGCTACATGAGCAGTATCGCCTGACCAACCATCGCGCGCGGCCAACAAATCCGCCTGATACCAGGCTTGCATAAACCGCCCGTTGGTGAGGTTGTCATACATCAATTGTTGGAGACTAATTGAAGACACTACAACAGGTGGAGTGACTGTCCGCAAATACAGAAAGCTGGTCACTACTGCGATGAGAATCAGAAGCGCCATCAGGAGAATGGCGCGTAGAATGCGTTTCGGGTTCATCCAGTTCGGCTATTGAGCGCCCCGGAAACGACCCGTTCAACTTCATCAGAGGTAAAGGGCTTAATCAAGTAATCGTATACACCCTGTAACTTCGCGACCAAGCGATTCGCAGGGTCGCCATAGGCAGTAATAATGATGATAACGGGCATACTGCCCTTGTGGGTTTCTTTAATCGTTTCCAAAAATTTCCAACCGGTCATATCCGGCAGCCCAATGTCGAGCAGAACGATGTCTGGATTAAAGGCATTGAAACGTACAACAGCTTTGTTGCCGTGCGTTTCGTGCGCCGTGACCATATTCATCCGTTCAAGGGTCGCCTGGATGACTTCAGCCAACTCGGTGGTATCTTCAATAATCAAGACTGAAGGAGAGCGCTGTGTCTTCGAAACAGGCGATTTTTGGGATGAGGGTGTCGCATGGGTTTCGGCCGTCGTCCGCGAGGCATCCTGCACATCATCTTTTTCAGTGCCTTCTGCCTGAGCAATGATCGCTGAAACAAGCCCGGTTTCAGCCATTGGAGCATGTGAATCGGTCTTGATGATCGGAACACTCATAGTCTTCAAAGGGTTAGCCGGTTCTTTTATACCACTGCTATCAGGTCTACCTTCAGCAACGTGGCTGATGATCTGATGCGTAGTGGAGGTCGTTACTCGCTTGGTCATTGCAAGCCTCCGGGGCGCGTTGGCAACAAGCTTTCTATTCATTCATTATAACACGTACATCAAAGCTCGTAATTAAGTTTAGCGTTTTTCAAACGAATTTCATTATTTTTTAACTAGTATGAACAAATTCTAACATTTAAACCCCATTTGTGTTCAGGGGAATAAGGTCATAGGTGACAGCGCAAGACATTGCAGCTTGTGGTATGCTCTTGGTAATTATCAGCAGTTGAGATCAGCGCACCATATGTTTTCCGCACCTATGAAACATATTGTTCCCTGGATTGTGATCGTTCTTGTTCTCGTGTTAGGCGAGGCAACCATTCACGCAGCAGGGGCATTCATTGAAGTTTGCCCTTCACAAGGTATCCAAACCCGTACCGCAGACTTCCAACCGGGCGGGATTATACTGACATCATTTGACAAGGCAAGTATGTGGGTCTACAACGTCAGCAGTGACCGGCGTTATCCGCTACCGGAAACTTATCCGTGCGGAACGAACTGTCGTTTGTCCCGCGATGCCAAATGGATCACCTACGTCGATTCGGAGACAAATGCTTACGCCAAGATGCGGCTTGATGGAACCGAGCGAACGCCGTTAGTCGATTATGCGGCTGACGTGGAATGGTGGTCGAATGATACGCTATTGATCTGGACTCCGGGACACGACGCTTATCTCCGACAGGAAAATGGCACTGATCGAGAATATCTGGATGTTGAAGGTGTGGTATCGGTGCAACCGGGTGGACGATGGGGTCTCTCTGTCAGGCAAGACGGTGATATATTTACGCGCGCACTGATTAACCTGGAGACACGGGATTTACAAGGTGTCGCTGGGGGTTATATTGACCTGGGAGAAGACAAACCTTATTACAGCGTGGCAGCATGGTCACCGGATGGGCAATGGCTGGCATATGTGGCTCCGACGAGTTATGACAAGCAGACACAAGCAACCGGAGGCGAGTTATTTGGCATCCGCCCAACCGATGGAAAACCTGTTCAATGGACGGACTTAACCAGCCAATATGGCCCGGTACGCATCAACGGACGTGCGGAAGGCGAATTAAGCTGGTCGCCAGACAGCAGCCAAATCGCGTTTTGGGTGACTGAGATGTTAGGGCCAAACCCGGAAAGTAACACTGGGAATGCGGTTCTCCATATTCTTAATGTCAATACGGGGGAAGTTCAAAAATACTGCGGCTACTCGACTACCGAACACACACCCAATCCACCGCGTTTGAACTGGTCGCCGGATGGCACACATGTTGCGTTCGGCGGCAATATACCTGGAGATGATAAAGGTTATTTATTGCTGGCGCTCGACACCGGCACGGGGATATTTACGACCCTGAGTGATGGAATCTATCCTTCGTTCGGTGGCGCAAATATCATCGCGTGGGGGTTACCTCCACGATGATTACACGGAGGTTGTGGCAGGCGTTCCGCTCCCCGCCATCCGAGCATCCAATATTTCAGCGTATGGTATCACCCTATTATGATGACATCCGATGGGTATTAGTGGCGCAAAATGTTCTCATCCAGGGACAAATCTGGTTCTGGTCACTTATCTTCGTGTTTGATACACGGGCGCTCATCCTGATGATCCTCAGCGGAACCTTATACGGCATGATATGGTCAATCATTGTGAGCGGCACTATCGCCATTGAACGCGAATACCGGATGTACGACTTGTTGTGTTTATCGCCACCCGGCACGCTGGGCGTTAGCTGGGCGATCTGTATGGGATGTCTGCACCGCAACCGGACATTTGAACATGTCAACTCGCAAGAATCGTGGTCAATCCGTATTATTCTCTTCATCCCGTTGGTGATTTCAGCTAATGTACTTTTTGGGAGAATGTTTTCCAATCCGGGAAGCATTTCGGCAATCTGGTTGGCAGCATTCCTGGCGGTATTTTATCTGGATCATGTTCAATCGATTATTTTCGGCAGTCTGATGGGTGTGTTAGCGCCGCATTACGCATCAAATCGATTCGACAGCCGAATATGGGCCTGTACGGGTTTCCTGCTGGTGCAGTGCAGTTCGTATCTGATGCTTGTCGCGACTGGCGCATTGCTCTTACCAGCCCTCTACAAAATTCTGGGTATCAACGGTTGGTATGCAGATCTCAGTTTGCCACTTTTGAGTGTGGGGGCATTTTACTTTTTGCGTGAGATTATCATGGCGCGTTTGTGGCATTTAGTCACTCGACAACTCAATGCAGCACCGATTGAACTCGACCTCATGTTTCAACAGGTTCTTTCTTAAGGGGATTTGATATTTTGATCACCTGGCGAATCTGGAATATGCTGCGCAATCCACCTTTCGGGCATTCGCTTTTTCGGCGCACGGTTATCAATCGCCCCAACATTAGCAACCCGCACAGGGAATTTGAGCCATACAAAATCATCAATATCCGCTTTATTTTTGAATTACTGGGCGTCATGTTCGTTTGTACAGCAATGGTTTCCCCGATATTTCTTATAGTGGCGGGTATTGGTATCCTACTCATCTTGAACGGCACAATTTACAGCCTGATCTGGTCGGTGCGCACCAGTGGGTTGATCGCGCAAGCGCGTGAACACCAAACCTATGATTTATATTGTATGTCACCAGAGGGAGCATTAGGGGTGAACTGGGCCATATGCACCGGTTTTCTGCATCGCAATAATCGATTGGAACAGATTCACAGCGTAGTACGATCACTGCTTGCGGTAGCCCTCGTCATGATTTTTCTTATTGCGCTGGTGCTGGTATCCAATGCAGGGCAACCACGCGCGACAGAATTCGCACGCGCAGAAGTCCAGCGTTATTCACTGATGCTGGTACATGTCACGACCCTTATTTGTCTGATATTTATCGACCACATTCATTCCATCGTGTTAAGCTCTCTGGTTGGTATCCTGGTTGCTTCTTACGCGCGAGGGAAACTGGAAGCTCAGCTTGGCACATCAGGCGCTTATCTCATGCTTCAACTCTCGGCCTATTTGGTCACCTGGATAATTGGATTTGTGCTGATTCCTTCACTTTACGATGAGAATGCCAGTGGATTGGCGCAAATTAGCATTGCCGTGATGCAGGTCATCATCTTTTACATCGTCCGCGAAACGATGATTTCTTTCCTGTGGAATATGCTGTCAAAGCGATTGAATGTCACCCCTACTGAAGAAGCATTAATTACACGACCTCCATTTCTGCCGGGTTTGAAAGCACGATGACTACGTGGAAAATCTGGCGGGCACTCCATAATCCACCGGCACTGCACCCCGTTTTTCAAAGGACGGTTTTGCTACCGCCAACTACTCTTAAACGCCGTCCGATGGGCTGGGCAGGCCTAGTTGTCAATCTGGTGTTATCCCTGGGCCAATACAGCCCAACGATACTTTTGTTACTGATGCCTTTTATACTGTCGATTACGGGCATCATTTATGGAATTGACTGCGCGATTCGAGTAGGCAGCGCGATTGCCCGCGAACATGAAAATGATACCTTCAGCCTGCTATCTTTGTCGCCTGGGGGAGGATTGGGAGCAAGTTGGGCGATGTGTACGAGTTCGCTGTACCGTAACCGTGATTTTGAACGCCTGCATGAGGTCATGCGCGGGACGGTCAGCGTGGGCAGCATCCTCTTAGTTGGCGGCGCTTTATTGACCTTGTTTTTGCAATCCGACAAATTTTCCCGCCCGCCAATACCTACACTGCCTACATTCGTGAATCTGGTTAATTTAATTACCGTGCTCTTCGCAGTCTACGTCGAATACCTCCAGTCGGCGGTACTGGGCAGCTTGGTTGGCATGTTTGTGCCCACGTTTACGCAGAATCGATTGGACACAAGTGTTTATACCTTCGGAGGCTTTTTGTTCCTACAAATCACGACCTATTTCCTGGCCTATCTGATTGGATTTGTCATCCTACCAAGCCTTTACGAGCGCCTGAATATTGTCGGTGATTATACCGAAATGAGTCTCTCTATTTTACGCCTTACGATTTTCTTCCTGATTCGGGAAGCAATCATTACCGGTTTGTGGCGGGTCATCGTTCAACGATTGAATGGATCTACGTCCGAACTCGATTTGTCGATGCAGTTTGCGCCGTAAATCAACTATGCTTACTTGGAAAATATGGCGCGGACTGCGCACGCCACCACAACAACATCCTCTCTTCCGGCGCGTGATGGTCGCTCCGCTGCGCCCCGCTCCCTGGTACGTAGGCTGCGCGATCATATTGGTTGCCCCGCTGCTCCTGCTCCCGGCGATATTATTCACCAGCGCGTTTTACAGTTTACGGTGGGCAGTCACTATCGCAGGAACTATTGCCAGAGAACGCGAAGCTGGTATGTTCGAACTGATTTCGCTCTCGCCAGAGGGTGGATTGGGTGCGAGTTGGGCAATTTGCACCGCATCCATCCACCGCAACCAATCGCTCAATCAAATCCAATCACCGATGTCCTGGCTGGTACGTCTAGGGTTCACACTGTTAATCCTGTCTTCGTTGGGGAATTTTGTCGAACCGCTCGTCCCGATTGGGGCAAGCGCAGCACTGGAAATCATCATTCCACTGCTGTATCTGTTCACGCTGGCAGGCGCTTTGTATGTCGATCATATGCAGTCGGTGGCGATGGGCAGCCTGATCGGGATGTTGATACCAACCTATACGCGCAGTCGAATTGACGCCGGAGTCGGGGCGTTTATCATTTTCCTACTGCTTCAGGTGACGACGTATGCGCTCACGTTACTCATCGGGTTCTCGTTCTTGCCCGGTTTATTCCGAGGCCTGGGTTTTGCGCCGACGCTGGATGCCGTTCTGCTACCGGTACTGCGGTTGGCTATTTTCGGTCTGATCCGCGAAGGAATCATCGCAGGTTTGTGGCGCGTGTTGGTAGAACGATTAAACATCGCGGCGTCTGAGATGGTATACGTGACCCGCTAGATGACGCGGGTTATAATGAAAACATATTGAACCAGAGAGAGCACAGAGGATTTATTGTGACCGAATTAATCAATCCAGATGCCATTCCCACTACTCCAAGTGAGGGATGGAAACCTGATCCTGAGCATCCGCGACGACGACCACCCTGGATTAAAGTGCGTGCGCCGGGTGGCGAGGTGTATGAAGAAGTCCGGGATTTGATGCGGAAACAAACCCTGCATACGGTCTGCGAAGAGGCGCAATGCCCAAATATTGGAGAATGCTGGTCGCGCAAGTCAGCCACATTTTTGATGATGGGTGATACCTGTACACGGTCATGCGGATTCTGTGACATAAAAACGGGGCGTCCCAGCCCATTGGATTGGGCGGAACCCAACCGGGTCGCGGAAGCTGTGCGGGCAATGGGACTGCGGCATGTGGTCATCACCAGTGTGAACCGGGACGAACGCAAGGACGGGGGCGCACCAATTTTCGCGATGGTCATCAAGCGCATCCGGCAACTTCAACCGGGATGCTCGATTGAAGTGTTGATCCCAGACTTCAAGGGAAGCGAGGAGGCGCTGAAAATCGTGATGGATGCCCAACCGGAAATCCTGAACCATAATGTGGAGACCGTGCCGCGCTTGTTCAAGAAGGTGCAGCCTCAGGACAAATACGAGTGGGCGATGAAGACTTTGCGAAATGCGAAGGCGATCGATCCGCTGGTGCTGACCAAGAGCGGAATCATGGTCGGGTTAGGGGAAACGTTCGAGGAAGTGGTCGAGGTGATGCGTGATCTGGCAAACCAGGGCGTGGATATTCTGACCATTGGACAATATCTGCAACCGAGCAAAGAGCATCTTCCGGTGGAACGATTCTATTTACCGGAAGAATTCGACCAGTTTGAAGTGCTCGGTAAAGAAATGGGATTCAAGTGGGTCGAAAGCGGGCCGCTGGTGCGGAGCAGCTACCGGGCTGACCAGCAGGTACGCGAACTGTCGAAGCTGAATCATTTCCGGCTGCGGGAAGTCCAAGAGTAGGAAAAGAAGTTCCGAGTGCTGAGTTCTGAGTACCGAGTAAAAGCGTGATACAAAGACTCAAAGCAAAGACAAAGAGTAAAAGCTTATCCCAGAGCAGCAGAGGATTATATTATAGAGCTATAACGAATGGTGAGTTGTGGCGAAATTGCCGCCGATCTGAATAGCGGGAGACACGAGGAGCGCCACCGTGATTGCGAAGTTGAACGGCGGGAAGTGAGAGAAGCGCCGCTGAGTGGGCGAAGAAACGGCGAGAATACGGGCGCTATCTGCCGCTGCGCGAATTTCGCGACTGCATGGTGGGTGTTTCGGTCATTCTCGCCGTTTGTGCGAACGGGGTCTGCTGCCGCTATAGTCGCTGAAAAGAAAGTTCTGAGTGCTGAGTTCCGGGTACTGAGAAAAGACAAAACGCAAAAGCATAACACAAAGCCTCAATGACACAAAGAAAACAGAAAGTTAATCGAAGATGCGGAGTGTGAGAAATTGGTGGAATGGGCGGGGGATACCTCACGGTAGCGATGCTACTCTACCTCGCCCATCAATAGAGAGATTATAGCACAAAAGTTCTACACAAGTCAAGGAGCTATTTCAGATTAAAAGTATTTATTGCGTATTTTCAGTACCGACCTCGACTAACACCCCATCAGGCATAAAAATCACATTAACAACGGAAGTCGCTACCCAAGCGTCGCGGTTTTCATAACGAACTTTGAACCAGTTATGATCTTGTGTGCGTGCAAAAACGACTAATTCTTCATCTGCCACGAAAAGTGCGGTGGCATTTTCCTCTGGTGTTTCTCGTAAATTCACCTTCGCTACCGGTTGAATTAACCCTGAGCGATAAGGCCAGGGATAATTTGAGAGGCCATATAGTTTGCATACATTGTCTTCATACCCAACTGCCAACAGAGTATTATCAGAATTAAAACCTACGACAAATCCCTTGTACGAGAATAGCTGTTCACTTGTATCGGTATCATAGAGGCCATCGTCAATAGCAAGCAGGGTGCTATCATTATTAAAGTAAGTAGAACTGTTGATGATAGTCAGCAAGCGAGTGCCTGAATCAACCCTATAAAGCCCGCCCTTCTCATACCCCGACACCACAAATTTGCTATCGGGGCTAAAGTGAACAAGAAGATCCGTCGAGGTCGTAAATCTAATATTTCCGGTTTCTAAATCGTAAACCTTCGTGCCAACCACCAGAAGGCGATTATCGGGGCTAAAAAATGTTTGCGCAGGAAGGCCAAAAAACTCCAACCTTTTATAACTGCCGTTTAATGTATCATAAATCCCATCATGCTCTACTGCCAAAAAACGACCATCTGAACTAAATATAGATGGATAACCAGCGGTAGAAAAAAGGGGGTTTCCGGTTACTCCATCGTATACACCCCCGTGAAGACCCGTCCCATCTGCAAATAAGAGTCTGCCATCAGGACGAAATGCAAAATTATTACTATAGGTGGCAAAGAGGCGCTCCCGCGTGGATATGTCGTATACACCATCTCCGCCGACAATCAACCAACGACCATCGGGCGACAATACGATTGGATAACCTTGAACACTCAAGAGATGGTCGCCAGAACTTAAATCGAAAACATCATTACCGATAACAACGAATTGGTTATTTGAACTAAAATTGATAGGTTGATTGGCCGTGTCGAAGCGACGTTCACTATTCGCAACGTCATATATCCCATCATTGTATATAGCTAACAGCCGTGAGTCGGAACTAAACTTAGCAACGTCCCCTGAAAAGCTGAATCGGCGCTGTCCAGTCGCCAGATCATAAAGTCCGTCCTCACTTATTGCCATCAATTTACCATCGGGACTGAACATACCGCAGTGATTTGGTAGTGCGAAGCCAAGTTGAAGTTGATCTATATTCGAACGTGTAATTGGCGTTCGTTTAGTTTGGAAAGGCGGAGAGATTGCTGTTAGAAATACTGAGATGACAGCTAGAGAAAATGCTACTTTAAGTGACTGTGTTTTCACATTTTCATCCGTAGTTATCTTATCTTTTATACGAAAAATAAGTTTTAGATATGGCTAAAGCGTTTGATGATTTTGTCGTAGGCTTCATTGATGGCTTGCATTTTGGTGGTGGCGTCGGGCGAAGGGTCGGCATCCGGGTGATGCTGGCGGGCTTTCTGGCGATAGGTTTTTTGATTTCATCTTCGCTGGCAGTGAGAGGAACGTCAAGCAAATCGTAAAATTGTTTCAGGGGATCATAAACCCGGCGCGGCGCAGCATTGGATGACGAGGATTGGGTAGGCTGGGCAGTAAATCCAGCGATTTTGCGAACGCCGCGAATATGTTTGGAGGTGCGGAGGTCGGCATAATCGCTGCTGATGTCGGCGATATTGACGGGCTGACCATAGTGAACCGTTGTGCCTACGAATACCGGGAAAATGGTCACTTCGCGGACATCAACCTGATAGGCATAGACTTTACCGCCGTAGAGATCCAGCAAGAGGCGCAGGCCTTCGTCGGATTGAGCAGCCGCGCCGTCGGGAGGTAGCAAATCGCTCGATATGATAAACAGGGTATGGATGTCCGAGCGGGTGTTGCCGTTGACGGCATTCTTGATAAATTCGACGGAGAGTTCACCCGCCAGAAGATAGACGGCAATATCTTCGTCAAAGCCATGCGGGGACTGGCTGACGACAAATGCGCCCTCGTCCATGACGCGGACATCACGCACGTTATCGGCGGCGCGCAGAGTATTCACCAGATAATGAAATACAACTTGTAGATTCATCACGATTCACTATTCGCTATTCACAACAGCATATCATATTCCTGATTTCAAACAATAAAAAGGACACGGCATTTGTTTCGCTCGTGTCCCTGCAATTATTGTCTAGCGATTGAGATTTTAGCTCTCGATTACTTTGTCGTCAATGAGCTGCTGCTGGACTTTCTGGCCGCGCGGGTCAAAGGCGAAGTGCTGACCGTGCAGTTGGAATTCCATGTCCTGCATGGCGCGTCCGGCGCGATTTTTCTCAACCGTGAACACCACCCAATCGCGGAACTGCTTGGCCGTGTAGGGATTGAAGGCCACATGATCTTTCGAGAGGATATGGTATTTGTTGTTCATGATGATGGCGATGTCTGACTCGTAGTCGAGGGCGCTGCTGCCACGCAGATGGAACAGATGGATACGCTTGCTCTTCAACCCTTCGCGATCCGCCGCGACAATCGACCAAACGGGCACATCGAGCGACAGGGCGATGTCTTTCAACCCTTCGACAATGATGGTAACTTTGTCATTTTCGTCACGGGGGCGTTCGGGGTAAACTGCAATTTTTTGCAGATAGTCCACGAAAACGGTGACATTACCGCCGGTTGCGTCGCAGAGACGCGCCGTCATTTCCTTGATGGATTTGAGCGTGGTGACGGCGGGGCTGGCCTTCACTAGAATCATGCGATCTGCGTAGCGTGCCATACGGGCTAAGGCGGGTGCGGTTTTGGGGTTTTCACGCAGAATAGCCTGGAGCGATCCCGCGCCAGTGGATTCTTTGCCCATGAAGCCCTTCGCACGTTCGGCGACGATGATTTGATATAAGTCACGGAGTTTGATGCCCCGGCTAAGGTCAATTTCCGGCGGATTTATGCTTTCCATGCACAGGAGACGATGCATGAGATGGGTTTCGGTATGTTCATAAGACAGATAAAAGGCATATTGGTCAGGACGCATGGCAACATTGCGGGCAATTTGCAGGGTAGCGATGGTTTTGCCAATGCCCTGCGCACCGCCGAGCAGCGTCAATTCAGTTTTGCGTAAGCCACCGCCAATGAAGCCATCAAGGGGATCGAAGCCGGTTGACATGGGTACATAATCGACCAAGTCGCCTTGAATGACGCGATCATTGGCCTCGTTCATGACCTGAGTCAAGGTGCGGGGCAAATGTCCCCCACCGCGCGGACTGGTCGCTGGAGCAGGCGGCGCGTTGGTGCTCGGTGCAACGGGGCGAGCCTGGGGTTGAGGCGGCGCGGGGCGCTGTTGAGCAGGTGGTGGTGGTGGAACCGGAGGCGGTGTACGAAAATTATCGTCATCGTCCAAAGGCGAGTTGGGATCGGGTGGAAGATCTCCCGTAAAGCGTCGAGTCGCCATGCAAGCATACCTTCATTTAATCTAACGCAATATGTTCATCATACTGCAAGTCACGTTTCTAAAGCAATTCAACTGTTGAAAATTAAAGGAATTTTTCGTAATTTTTGATTTCCTCTAACCGAAAAATTACCGAACCTTAATCCTTCTGCGGTTTTTTGAACATTCTTACGCATCTGCATATTTAGAATTTATTCACAAAGCGCCTATAACTGTGCTAAAATAAAAACGTTTAGGTGGTCGTCGGGGTTTATGGATGCCAAAATAAGCCTTAGACGGCTGTATGCAACCAGTACATCGAGTACCTAATGAGGGTAACAAGTTGATACAGGAACTAATGAACCGGGCTGACCAACGCGGCTACCTCACCTTCGATGACGTCCTTGAAGTGCTCGACGAAGATGGCGATGATGTCAACGCTATTGAGAACGTGCTCTTTGAACTGGACGAGTTAGGGATCGAGATCCGCCAGGAAAGCGAACCGCCGGGCCGCATGGGCCTGGGCGACGATGGCGACATGGAGTTTGAACCTGAAGAACTCCCACAAGACCCCGGCGTGGGCGACATTAATGCTGTCTCCGCCGACGACCCCGTTGGACTGTATTTCCGCCAGATGGCACAAGAACCCCTCCTCACCGCCCAAGAAGAAATTGAACTCGCCAAACGTATCGAAGTGGGTAAAGAAGCGCGGCGCTGCCTTCATAAGGCCGGTGCGCGCGAATTGTACGGCGCATCATGGGTATCGCACATGGATCGTCTGATCCTGGACGGACAATCCGCCCGCGAACACCTGGGACGCGCTAATACCCGTTTGGTCGTGAGCATTGCGAAGCGGTATATGGGACAGGGTTTGCCATTCCCCGATTTGATCCAGGAAGGGAACGTTGGGCTGATGCGCGCCGTGGATAAATACGACTACAAGCGCGGCAACCGTTTCAGCACTTACGCAACCTGGTGGATCCGACAGGCCATCACCCGCGCTTTAGCACAAAAGACCCGCACGATCCGTATCCCCCTGCACATGACCGAACGCATCCGCCAAATGTACCGCACGGCACAAAACCTGGAACAAAATCTGGGACGTCGCCCCTCGCCAGAGGAGATCGCGGAAATGATGGATTTGCCAGCGGAGAGCGTGCGTGGGATGATGGATGCGAGCCAGCACGCCATTGCCCTGGAACGGCCAGTAGGCGACGACGGCGACAGCGAATTTGGCGATTTTATTGAAGACCAAGAGTCGCCCAGTCCCGTTGAATCGGCCACACAACACTTGCTCCAGGAAACGATTGAAGAAGTGTTGAGCGAACTGACCCCACGCCAGAGCCATATCCTACGCCTGCGCTTCGGGTTAGGCGGCGGCGAACCGCACACGCTGGAAGAGATCGCCAATAAATTTGGCCTTAGCCGTGAGCGCATCCGCCAACTCGAAAAGGAAGCCCTTCGCAGCCTGCGCCATCCTCGTTTGGCGCACAACCTGCGCGATTATCTGGGCTAGCGCGACACACGAATCCCTCACAATTGCATACACCTCATAAGCCGGGCTGAAACGCCCGGTTTTTGTTTTAGTCGTCAGTTTCCAGTAAAAGATTAAAAAGACGGACAAAAATCCCCACCCCTAACCCCTCCCCGCTACGCAAGGAGGGGAATAAGATTGGGCTTTCTCAATATCCGCATTTAAAAGTTAAACACCATTATCTCGTCCCTACAAAATGCTTTTGATTGTGGGAAGTATGGACTGCTATGATGGGGAGATGGAAAAAACACAACACAACGAATGGCGAACGGCAGCAGTTTGGGGGCTAAAAATTGCTCTCGCCCATCGCATTATCCTGCTGGTATGGATGGCGATTATATGGGTGGCGATTGGGCAAGCGCAGCATATCCCGATTGAATTGCAAGTTGATCCGATAGCGAAATTACCTGATCTCAGCGCATCTGAACAAGCGACTCTGGGGGTGTGGCGGCGATGGGACGCCAGCCATTATTTGAATCTGGCGCAGAATGGGTATCGGGGGGGCGATCCGGGGCCGACGGTTTTTGGTGTACTGACGCCGATTGGCATCCATGTTTTTGATGCCGCGCTGCCGGGGGGTGTGGACATTGCGGGGATGGCATTCGCGACGGTTGCATTCTGGCTGGCGCTGGTGCTGCTATACCGCGTATGTGAAGTTTATTATGGTGACAGCCATTTAGGGCGTTGGGCAACCGTGATGCTGGCACTGTCGCCATTATCTTTTTTCTTCAGCGCGCCGATGTCGGAAGCGATTTATCTGGCGATGGTGTTAGGTATATTTTATGCCGGGGCGCGCGATAAATGGGGCTGGGCGGCGGTCTGCGGGGTGCTGGCGACTCTAGCCCGTTCGCAGGGGATATTGTTGGCAGGCATTGGCGGGATCATGCTATGGGAACAAAGCAGCGGTTCACTACGACAGCGCGGCATTGATACGATCAAAAAAGGATGGCCGCTGGCGGTGATTCCGCTGGCACTGGTGGCTTTTCTGGCGTTTCGGCAAAGCCAGGGATTACCCGCGCTGGATGAGATTTATCGAACGCGATCATTCATTTTTTTCGTGAACCCAATTGAAGGGCTGCGGCTGAATATTGCCTGGGCATTTTCGCATCCTGGAGACGCGATCTTTAACCCAGATTTGTGGGCGCTAGTCATTTCGGTTGGACTAGCTATATGGATGCTGTTCAGCCCGCGTCATCGCCGTATCGCGCTGGTGGCCTACACTTTCGGCTCGATTCTGATTTTTGTATCCAAAGTGAATTGGGTCTGGGGCGATACCAGCCAAGTTACCTATACGCAGAGTTTCGCGCGATATTCGCTGGCGCTGTTTCCGCTGACAGTTGTGGCGGCGGATAAATTGCGCACTGCGCCGAGGCCGGTCAGAGCAATCGTGATAGGCACGTCGGTTTTAGGGCTGCTGATTTTCAGCGCGTTGTTCACGTTGGGTGGGGGTGCGCCGTAAGTAAGAACCTCAAGGGACATGATAGCGAAAGCTGATAATTTAATGTGGGAAAGTGGACAAAATATATTTCCCGGTACAGTTGTAAGGGTTTGTGGAATAAATGAGCCTTTGCGTTTGCCGAAGCATTTCGTCAACGGTCAATATCGTGACGCCACGAAATCCACTCCTAACCGACACATGATCTGCTGTGGCTATTGAATGATTCTCATATCCTGTTTATATTTTTTGTACACACTCGATTGTACACTATACCCAAAGCAAGGATAAAGGAGTCGGCGGTGGCACACACAACACAATACGCATTTTTCGAGGGGCAGATTGTCCCAATTGAGCAGGCAAAAGTCAGTGTGATGACGCACGCATTTAATTATGGCACAGGCGTATTTGGCGGGCTGCGCGGTTATTGGAATGCGGACGAGGAACAACTTTACGTCTTCCGGCCTCGTGACCATTTCAAAAGATTTTTACAATCGACACGCCTGCTTCGGATGGAACTGCCCTACTCGGTAGACGATCTGGTCAACATTGTGCTTGATCTCCTACGGGCAGAAGGCTACCACGAAAATTGTTATATCCGTCCATTGGGTTACAAAGCCAGTGAAGGCATCGGGGTACGCCTGCATGATTTAAAAGATGACTTCACGGTGTTCAGTACCCCATTTGGACGTTATATCGACAATGAAGAAGGGGCACATGTTTGCTTTTCGGCATGGCGGCGGGTGGATGACAACGCAATCCCGGCGCGGGGCAAAATATCGGGAGCCTATGCCAATTCGGCACTCATCAAAACAGATGCTCATGTATCCGGGTACGATGATGCGATTGTACTCAACGAAGATGGTCATATCGCGGAAATGAGTTCGGCGAACTTCTTCATGATCCGGGACGGCGTGGTGTATACACCGCCGGTTCAGTCAAATACATTGGAAGGGATTGTGCGGCGCTCGCTGATTCAACTGCTGCGGGACGAATTGAGTTTGCAGGTCGTGGAGCGCAACATAGATCGCACCGAGGTATATATCGCGGATGAAGCTTTTATGTGCGGTACGGGTGTACAGGTCGCGGCGATTAGCAAGGTCGAACATCGTTTGATTGGTGACGGCAATATTGGCCCAATCACGAACCAACTACGCAATTTATTCTTCCAGGTCGTAGAAGGACGGGTGAAGGCATATCGAGAATGGTTGACACCGGTTTATGTGAACGAGATGATTCACAACAGTTCGAAAAAGCATTAGTGTGATGAAATTAAAGGGCGAAGCGCTGCTTCGCCCCTACAGAAGCATATTGGATTTTGTTTCACCCGCGCCTTTACACAACGCAGATTATCAATCGCCAAAGCTATAAATACGGCTGATGAAATGCTGTGCATGGGCATAGGCCATTAATTCATCGCGAAAATCGGGATGGGCAATATTAATCAGCGCCATCACCCGTTCGGAGATGGATCGACCATAGAAATCGGCAACACCATATTCGGTGGCGATGTAATGCACATCACTGCGAGTGGTCGTGACGCCCGCACCCTCTTTTAGAATAGGCACAATTCGGCTGAGGGTTCCATTTTTGGCGGTGCTGGGGAGCGCAATAAAGGTCATGCCACCTTTGCTACGGGACGCACCACGCACAAAATCCAACTGCCCACCCACACCCGAATAAAATTGATTACCGATGCTGTCGGCGCAAACCTGCCCGGTTAAATCTACCTCAATAGCGGAATTAATCGACACCATACGGTCATTCTGGGCAATAACAAAGGGATCATTCACGTATTCGGTGGGGTGCATTTCAAACACGGGATTATCGTTTATGTAGTCGTAGAGTGTTTGAGTGCCCAACACGAATCCGGCGACCACTTTTCCGGTATGCAGGTTTTTGGACGCGCATGTAATCACCCTGGCCTCAATCATTTGCATTACACCATCGGAGAAAAGCTCGGTATGGATGCCCAGGTTTTTGTGATTGGTGAGATGACGGAGCACAGCATCGGGAATACCACCAATACCTAGTTGGAGTGTAGCGCCATCTGGAATTAGCTCGGCAATATAGTTAGCAATACGATCCTGAACCGGCGAGGCTGGCTCCGGGCGGAGTTCAGGCAGGTTATAGTCCACATCTACGAAATAATCTATTTGATTGACATGGATGAAGCTGTCGCCAAGGGTGCGTGGCATATTGGGATTCACTTCGGCAATGACTGTACCCGCGCTTTCGGCAGCGCTTTTCGTCACGCCCACTTCAACCCCATAAGAACAATAACCATGTTCGTCGGGCGGACTCACATGAATAACCGCGACATCGAGTACCAAGCGGCCAGAACGAAACAAATTGGGAATCTCGGAGAGGAAAACGGGGGTAAAATCAGCTAATCCCGCATTAACCAATTTCCGAACTTTACTGCTCATGAAAAGACTATTGATTCGTATGTGTTCGCTCATTTCGGCAGTTATGTAATCCCCTGCGCCCAAGTCTAACACCTGAACGATTTCAACCGAACGCAGTTCTTGATAGCGCGCTGTCAATGCAGCCAGAAAGCGCTGCGGTGTCGAACAATTGCCGGTTAAAAAAACGCGCTGCCCGGAACGGATTTTGGCGGCGGCGGCTTCGGGGCCGATCCTACGTTGATGCCAATTCATACGGAGACCTCTGGTAATTGGTTGTTGAGCAACGATTTCAGTCTAGCGGCAAAACAAGGAAGCAAAATAGTGACGAAAATCCCCTGCACACTCGATGTTTGATACTACGTTGCCCATTACGGAGCACCCTATAATGAGGGTGTAAGGGTCATCTGATGAAAGGAACTACACCATGTTAAAACATGTACTCGTACCGTTGGACGGATCACAATTGGCCGAAGAAGCGCTGGATCACGCCAAAAATATCGTTGACCCCAATGGAAAAATCACCCTGGTCGCGGCTGTCGATATACCAGACGTACCCTTGTATGGGTATTACCCTGCCATTGCTACGCCTGATTTTGAAGCTGCGACAAAAGAGATGCTGCCACAGGCAAAAAAGTATCTCGAAATGGTCGCCAAACGCATTGCCAGCGGGAACCTGACGATTTCAATTGACGCGCAGCTTGGGGAGCCTGCCGAAGTCATCACCGATGCGGCACAAAAATTCCATGTTGACGCCATAGTGATGTCCACACACGGGCGCTCAGGACTGGGCAAATGGTTATTCGGAAGCATCACCAACAAGGTATTGGGCGCAAAACCGTGCCCGGTATATGTCGTGCCTAGCAAAGACAAAGCGAAAGAAAGCGGCAACGACGCGTAAATCAGCCAAACCAAAGCTGCAACCAGAGGCGATTTCCGGAAATCGCCTCTTCAGTTTTAAATGTGGTTTCGCCGTTATTCGGTTTTGTTAGAGGTAGGGGGAATCAGCTCGCGGATATTGTTTTTCACAGCATAGGCCGCTGCTTCAGCACGGTTGGCTGCGTCAATTTTGGCAAGAATACTGCTGACGTAATTCCGTACTGTGCCCTCACCCAAAAACAGTTTAATGGCGATTTGACGATTGGTTAGGCCTTCGGCGACCAACGCCAGCACCGCTAATTCCTGGGATGTCAGATTGGCGAAAGCGGCTGCATGTTGGGCTTCGTTGGCTTTTCGCATTTCGGCAAACACACTGGCTGTCATAGCAGGATCCAACATACCTTCACCTCGGCTAACCCGATCCACTGCGAGTATCAGATCGTTGTCTCCGATACGCTTCAGAACATAGCCGGATGCCCCCGCCTGTATGGCCGCAAAGAGCAGTTCATCTTCAGCATATGAGGTGAGCATAATCACTTTGCAATCTTCGACAGAATCTACAATCTGGCGACAGGCTTCAATACCGGAAACCCCAGGCATCCGCACATCCAGGATGGCTACGTCGGGGTGAAATTCCTGAGCTTTGGCAATGGCTTCTTCACCTGTACCCGCCTCGGCAACGACGCGAAAGCGCCCCTGACGTTCTAATAAAGCTCGTAGACCGGCGCGCACGACGGAATGATCGTCCGCAATCAATATTCGCACTGGATTCGACATCGCGAGCCTCGTATATATGGGCTACAATCGGCAGATCATACAAGTATACCCAAATTAGAGACCATGACGAATAGTGATGAACGTCCCCAAAATTCCAGTACACACGTCATCCTGGCACATTTGAAAGAGATTGCCTCAGCCGTTATGTATGCGGCGGAAGCTACAACCTTAGAGCAGGTATTGGAACGAATCGCGGAAGTTTCCAAAGACCTTGTGAACGCAAAATATGCCGCATTGGGCGTGCCAGATGGCAAGGGCGGTCTCCGTTTTTTCAAAATTAGCGGCATGACACCTGAACAGGTGGCGCGATTAGACCATCTGCCGGTTGGAAACGGTTTAATTGGTGCAATCATGGATGATCGCGCCAGTATCCGACTGGATCATATGGCAGATGACTCACGCTCGGCAGGTTTCTGTCCAGCACATCCGGCGATGACCAGCTTATTGGGTGTACCCATCCAGGTAGGCCAGCAACTTTTTGGCACATTATACCTGTGTGACCGCAGAGATGGACAGCCTTTTAGCGAAGATGATGTATGGCTTATCGAAACGGTAGCAGGATATGCTGCACTGGCGATAGCCGGATCGCAGCTCAACGAACAACAACAACGACTTTCGCTGTTGGAAGAGCGCGAGCGAATTGGTATGGATCTACATGATGGCGTTATCCAATCGCTGTATGCGATGGGAATGCGTCTGGATTTGATGCGCTTGTCCGGCGATATTCAACCCGATGCTATCCCTAATGTGATTGATAATTTGAATGAGGTAATTGAGGACATCCGACGCTATATCATGAATCTTCAGCGTCGAGATGCCTATCAAAAAACCATTCGCGAGTCCTTAGGGGACATCATCAGTAAATTCCATACTCCCGATAGTATGAAAATTGAATTGGATGCACCCGATTTGCCGCCGCGTTTTACGCCGACGACTTTTGAAGCGATTGGGCAAATGGTCAATGAAGCGGTCAGCAACGCTGTGCGCCATTCTGAAGCCAAAATCATTCGGGTTAGCGTAGACCGGCAAGAACGAGACCTCGTGATTACAGTGGCGGATAATGGCACAGGATTCGATCCTGATCATCTTTCCCATCAGGATGGACTGGGACTGCGGAATATGCAGCAGCGAGCAGCGCTGCATGGGGGGCACGTCGAAATTGATACCGCCCTGAACGAAGGTACACGCTTAACGATCCAAATACCGGCGCAGACTCTTTAAGGTTCAAAATCCAGCGAAGCTATCACATCTATCACGCGAATCTGGTTATATTGTTCAGTATCGTAAGTCTCATCGCCTGCCGTATAGTTAGGTTAATGTGACGGCAAGGAGGTGCAGCATGTTTGATAATGTACTGGTTCAAGATTGGATGACCAACTCGGTCATCAGTGTAGAACCTGGCACATCTATAAGTAGCGCACATCAAACCATGAAAGAGCATGGCATTCGACGACTTCCAGTCCTGGAAGATAATAAGCTGGTTGGCATCGTCACAATTGGTGATATTCGTGAAGCCAGCCCATCGGACGCAACGACCCTGAGTATTTGGGAACTCAATTATCTGTGGGCGCAGTTGATTGTTGAGAAAATCATGACTCGTGACGTGCTTACCGTGCATCCCGGTACGTCCATGCTTGATGCTGCTGAACTCATGCTGGATCGAAAAGTTAGCGGACTGCCGGTGATTGATACAGAGAACCGTCTGGTGGGTATGATTACTGAATCGGATATTTTCAGGATGTTGGTTACATCACGAGTGACCATCAAGTCGTAATCCCTTCTCAGTTCTAGCGCTGGGTATGATAGTGTCATACCCGGCCTGTGCCGCTAAAGGACTGCTAAATGCTCCGGGGGGTTGAATATGAACGTATCAGACATCATGACACGGAAGCCAACGACGGTGCGATTGGAAACCTCCTTGCACGAAGCGTTGGAAATTATGGAGCGGTTAAGCTGCCACCATCTTCCCGTTCTGGGCATGAACGGACATTTGATTGGAATATTGAGTGACCGCGACTGCCGCACTGCGTTGAATTCGCCCCACACTTTGCGTGAACGATGGCAAGATGAAGAACTGGCGACCAATCTCCCTGTTCGGGCGATGATGACGCCAGCGCCGATTGTGATTGCACCAGAAGCGGCAGCAGAAGATGCGGCGCAAATGATGCTCAAAAATCAAATTAGCTGCTTACCGGTCATGCGTGACGAGACCCTGGTTGGCATTGTGACCCGTTCCGATATACTGCTGGCGTTCATGCATTTGACCAAACGAGTCAGCCGTTATTCAGAAGATCAAATCACCTCGAAGTAGCCCGTTCAGCAGGACGATTTACCTCGTCATGAATTTGCTCTGGCTCGGCAATCAAGCGCCCACCCCGCACCGTCGCGCCAATGACTAACCCCGCGCTGACCAGCACAATATTCTTGATGATATACTGCCCTTCCAGGGTGGGCACAATTGGGAAATTACTCCAGGTTTCGGGGCGAAACAAGAAAAGGGGTGTGATTGTCCCCAGCATTTGAACGAACAGCAGCAGCAAAATTCCGCGCATATACCAGCCTGTAATCAAGCCCAATCCAATTACACATTCCCAGAGCGCCAAGATGGGGCGCGAGATGTCCGGACGGACGATATTAAAAGTGAGCGTCGAAATGGTGCGTGTAGCGAGTTCATCTGCTGGACTGAGACCAGGGACGAATTTCAGAACCCCAAACCAGAAAAACACAATGCCTACGCTAATCCGTAAGACCGTAATACCGTTAGCAGCCATCCAGCGAGTGATGCGACGATCTAATTGGTCGAAACGGCGGCTGATTGATTGAGGATACACAGTATTTCCTCCACAAAATCCTCGAAATTCGATTGTGAATATTATAACAAACAATTCTTAAAATTGCATCAGACCATCCATGATTTGAGGCTGCAAGGCGCTTGCGCGTATAATGCGCGCAACATAGATGAGCGGGCTGCGTAATCATGAGCAAGGCAGAATGATTTTTGCCCATCTTACATTCTATTCAAAAGCAGGAGCCTACAATCGCTATGGCAAACTCAAACGTGGTTATTCGGACGCGAGGACTCACAAAAGAACTGCCCTTAGGAAGTTATACTGTCCATGCGCTACGCGGCGTAGACATGGATATTTATGGTGGCGAAATGGTGGGGATTGTAGGGCCATCTGGCAGCGGGAAAAGCACTTTATTAGGTTTGATCGGCGGGCTAGATACCGCTACGCAAGGTACAATTGAAATTGACGGCGTGGACATCACCCGGATGAATGAAGACCAACTTACGGAAGTACGCAACGAAAAAATTGGTTTTATCTTTCAGTTTTTCAATTTGATCCCGACGTTGACGGCATTAGAAAATGTCGCACTGCCGATTCAATTTGCCGAAAAACCGCGTTTTAATGCTGACAAACGTGCAAAAGCGTTATTAGAGATACTAGGGATGGGTGATAGGATGCGCCACCGCCCATCAGAACTTTCTGGCGGGCAGCAGCAGCGGGTGGCGATTGCACGTGCGTTGGCTAATAATCCTCCCCTATTGTTGGCGGATGAACCCACCGGAAATTTGGACAGCGAATCGGGGGCTGTTGTGATGGAAGCGCTCGAACAAATCCGGAATGAAGTGGGTACTACTATCGTGATTGTGACCCATGATAACGACCTGGCGCACCGAGCTGACCGCGTGCTCACCCTAGTGGACGGCGCAATCGCAGATGGTGTTCCTGCGGTGAAGCAGTTATAGCCATACTTGCAACTCGCAATTATCTGCTAGAATAATCACACATAACATTAACGGGATATCCTTCATGCAGGCTGATTTCGCCCTAGAATATGATGTTTTGACCGTTGAGCAACCACAAAAGTTGTATCTGATGGCGCGTTTGGCTTCCGGGCCAGCGCCAGACAGTTTACGGCGACATCCGCTCAACCTGAGCCTGGTCATTGACCGAAGTGGCTCAATGGGCGGCGATAAAATTGCCTACACACGGCAAGCGGCTCAATTCCTAGTTCAAAACCTGGGGGCGAATGATTGGCTTTCCATCGTGCTATACAACGAGGGTGTTGATACCCTTCTGCAACCGGAGCAGGTGACACATAAAGACGCGATCAACCAAAAAATCGCGACGATTAAAGCCGGTGGGATGACCAATCTGAGCGGCGGATGGTTGCAAGGGTCTACACTGGTCGCACAGAATTTGAAACCCGATTATCTGAACCGCGTGATTTTGATGAGCGATGGACTCGCCAATCGCGGGGTTACTGACCCAACAAAATTGTTGGCATTGGCGCAGCAAAAACGCGACCAGGGAATCAGCACCACGACGATGGGATTGGGCGCAGATTTCAACGAAGATTTGATGATGGCGATGGCAGATGCAGGCGGCGGCGCATTTTACTTCATCGAAAGCCCGGAAGTCGCGCCGATGATTTTTGAGGAAGAGCTACGTGGTCTGCTGAACCTCGTCGGGCAAAACCTGATTATCAGCGTTGAGCCGACGGATTACGTCACGAATGTCTCGCAGTTGAACGCCTATAACATGCACAGTAACGGGCAGCGGGTATCGTTTGACCTGGGTGATGTTTTCGGGGACGAAGTTAAAACACTGGTACTCGAACTTTCAATCCCGGCGCTGCATGATGCGGGTCAGCGGCAAATCGCCACCCTGCGGTTTGAGTATGATGAAATCCATGAGAACGGGACAGAACACCGCGTCATGGAACAGCCGGTTATCATCAATGTCGGCGTCCCGGCTGATCTTCCGCTGCCGCCGAACCCAGAAGTCCGGCGTTCGGTGCTGCTGCTGCAAGCCGCACAAGCCCGCCGCGAAGCAGTAGCCGCCGCTGACAAGGGCGAATACAAACAGGCATCAGAAGTGCTGCGCAAGGCCGCCGAATCCATCGAGAATTCGCCTGTTCAGAATGAAGAGCTAGCTGAAGAACAAGCAGCGCTGATGGTACAGGCGGCAGAGATGGAACGCGGCGACGAATTTTATGGCAATTACAGCCGTAAAGTGATGGCGACACAAGCCATGTATACCATGACTGACCGCCACGAAAGCACGCAATTCCTGCGGGCGCGTGAAGTGGAACGGGCCATGAAAGTTGCGCCCGTTGACCGCAAAGAAGGTGTCGCGCCGTCATTTATTACCTGGCGTGAGAAAACCGTCCCGCTGGAACATGATTTAATCCGCATCGGACGCGCGCCGCAAAATGAAATTGTAATGACAGCGAAAAATGTATCGCGCTTTCACTGCCAGGTTAAGCGCAACGGCAGCGAACTCATCATCGAAGACCTGGGCAGCACGAACGGAACTTTCGTCAACGATGAGCAGGTCAAACAACCGCGTACCTTGAGCGTGGGCGATGTGGTGCGCGTGGGGCATGAACAGGTCATTTTCCACGACAATCCCAATTACCAACCCTAGCGAGCGCTATAGACTTTCCCCCTCATCCCCAGCACTTCTCCCACAAGTGGAGAAGGGAGCCAATACAAATTTACGCGGCTTCGGTGTGAATAGAACTTCCTTAGTCAGGAAAGTTCACAATCGGCACTCGTCACAGAAGCACACCTATGCAAACCCAGCCCACTGGTTATAAACTTATCCTATATTTTCAGTTCATTCGACAATAAAACGAGGTTGAGATGACCACCAATGAGACCTTCCCAGTTGAAGTCGCTGGGGTGAAGCGTGATTTGCGTTTGTTCGAGATCAAGCCGGGTGTGCGGATCGCCATTTTGAACATCCTGGGTGATGCAGAATTGGTGGATGCAGTGAGCAAAGAACTTGCCGTGAAACTGGCCGAACACAAACCGGATGTATTGGTGACGGCAGAAGCCAAGAGCATTCCACTGGCGTATGCAATCGCAATCCGCATGAATTACATGCCGTATGTGGTGCTACGGAAATCGTACAAACCCTATATGGGTGATGCGCTGCAATCCGAAACGTTGAGCATCACAACGGGCGCTCCACAAATGCTGTATCTGGACGAAAAAGATCGCCAATTGGTGACCGGAAAACGAGTGGCGCTGGTGGATGATGTCATTTCAACGGGCAGCACCCTCCAAGGAATGCGTCTCATTTTGGGGAAGGCTGGAGCCAATATCGTTGCGGAAGCCGCTATTTTTACCGAAGGGGATCGCGCGGCGTGGTCGAATATTATCGCGCTAGGACATCTGCCCGTATGGGTGGATTAGGACAGAAGTTAAAAGTTACGAGTTGAAAGTTAAAAGTAAAGAATAGAGGGTTTGTCGGCGACAAACCCCTACAATCACAGTTCTTCGAGGTGGGCGCTGACCCAGGCAAGGTAGTGTTCGCGCAACTTAAGGGTCAGTGTTCCTGGCCTGCCTATACCGATTTGAATGCCGTCAATCCCGATGACTGGAACGATGCCCCGGCTGCTGCTGGTGACAAAGGCCTCTGCCAAACGAGGAATATCCATTTTTTGGACAGCCACTTTGCGTAGGGGTAATACTTCTGGCGCTATAATCGAGACAATTTGCTGGGTAATCCCTGGCAAAACACCCGCGCCGGCTGTACGCAACTCTCCATCCAGAACCCCATAAAAATTACTGGTCGTGCCTTCTAAGAGGTTGTCGTTGGCGTCCAACAACAGTCCGGTATAAATACCATCGGGCAGTGTGTGTTGTTCGCGGTCATGCATCCAGCCAGTTGTTTTGGCAGTGGGGTTGTGACGGGCAATATTCGGCAGCAAGGTGATACAGCGAACGCCGTTCGCGTAGACTTCGGGCGGCTGGGACTTAAAGGGTTCCACTGAAAGAATCAAATGGTTGGGTTTGTCGCGCGGGACGGTGATACGGAAACGCACATCGCCAAAATTGGCGTCGGCTATCATCTGGCGAAGTGCAGCACGCAGCCCAGGGCGATTCAAAACAAGCGGGATATTTTCGCGGCGGGCGGAGTCTTCCAGACGATCCAGGTGGGCATCAAATTTCAGCACTTGAAAGGTGTTATAGGTGTTGGTGACGGTGTAGACGCCATCGCGCGGCTCAAAAGCGGCGGCTTCAGCCAGTGAATTCGCTGTATAGGAAACGTTTTCCAGCCCAGCGGGGGTGAGTGTTTTGATAAGGCAGGGTGACATAAAAACTCAATTAAAAGAGAACATCCCTCCCCTAACCCCTCCCCACTTTGTGGAGAGGGGAACCAGAGGAGACGTTTGCGGATCAATAAATATTGATTATTTTACTTCAGGAAATCCGACGGGTAAGGCTCAAATTGGCTGAAGGCTTTGAGACGATCCGGCAGCATTTGCATGGTGACGACGCCGTTCGGCCAGGGTGAATCGCGTTTTTCCCAGATGACGGGAATGCCATATTCAAAGGCCGCCAGCGTAAATTCGTCCATCGCGGGCAAGTGACTTGCGCCCATCGTCTTGAGCGTTGCCGCCGAAGGATAAGATGGGCCGCCAAAATAGCCGACTGTTTTGCTCTGATGGAGCAAATAGCGAATCAGGCGTTTGCTATAGAAGGGTACGGTATTCCAGGGCATTTGATTACTGGTAGGCTGCGGACGTTTGAAAGGAGTCAGCAATTTCCGCGCGGGGAGTTTGCGTAAATTCAGGAAGCCGTTGTCGCTAGTCAGGAAATGAACTTCCATATGCAGGTGGTCGTTGTTGGTTGACCCGGCGGGTCTGCCGCTGATGCCAATTACATCGCCCGCTTTCACGACATCAAATTCTTTTTTGACGCTGTTGTTGCTGAGATGGGCATAGGCGACGATGATATTGCTCATCATGCGCTTGCCGTTGGCATCTTTGAAACGTTCGGGCAAAAACGGCCAGAGGATAACTACTCTTTCCGCTGGATTCGCCATAAACGGCCACTTGGTTGTAACGATACCGTCGGCGACGGCCAAAAGCGGCGTCCCCAACTCGACAATAAAATCGTGACCATTATGCATTCCACCGATGCGGCTGTAAAAATTGGGCCAATTGCGGGAACTGAAGCTGTTTGGCCCAAACCCATTGACCATCATATTCACAAGTTTGTGGGGCGTGCGGATTTGCACAGGCAGACTGCTAAACGGGTCGGGCAAGCCAACCTGATCCTGCAAAGCCCACATTGCATCATATTCGGGCGGAATCGGATATTGATCGGGGAGGCTATCGATGTAAGCGTCTGTGGTTTGTTTGACGAGCGCCTCGCTGGGAGCCAATAACCAAGCCGCAACAAAACCCTCGCGCCCTTCATCAGTGCGGATTTTGATCCACTGCTTGCCCTTCTCGCCCTGTCCCATTTTGTCGAGGGCATCATTGAGGGCTTCCAAGACCGTGACCGGCTCATTTTTGCGCAGATTTTCGATGATATTGTTGGCGACAACTGCCTCGCTGCGAACGTTCATACCATCGAGTGTTGCCATGAAAACCGGGCCATCATTGGTCGGCGGCGTGGGGGGTTGTGTGACAACGGGCGCAGGCGCGGGCGTTGCAACCGGGGTGACAGGTGTCGCAACAACAGGTACGGGCGCTGCAACGGGGGTCGCCGGTGTTGCGACGACAGGTGCGGGCGCAGGAGCTGAAGGTGTACTCGACGGTTGATCGACGGGGCCGCGCTGCTCGGTAACGGGCGGCGGCGCTGGAACCGCTTTGGCAATCAATTTGTCGTACATATCGGCGCGCGCCTGAATAATGCCGCGATAGGTATCAGCGTTTCCGGGGCCATTATAGATGCTGGCGAAGGTCAGATAATCTTTGGCCTGAAGCGCCTTAATTGCTGGCGAGGTCGTCCCTGGCCCCTTCACAAAATCGAACATGCCTAATAATTGGGCGTGAGCACTGCGCGAAAAGGAATCGAACATATGCTGGACGCTCTCGTAACCGAGCAATTTGTAATTAAAGCCCATCGTCTGCGGCGCACCCATGCTGATGCTGGACAAAGCAGCCGTGTCATCTAAGGCGCGGGCAAAAGCCAGTACATCCCATTCTTTGGACTGCGTGCCATGAAAATTTTGCCACTCACTTTCGACATTGGGACGCCACTGATGATTTTTCCAATTATTTTTGGGCGAACTGGTGTCGAAGCGAAAAAATTTATTATAGGTGTCCAGGTTTTTCTCACCCCAGGCACGATAAAAAAGATGATTTTCAAAACGGATAATCATACGGCCATCCGTGCCGAAGACTCTGCCGCTGCTTTCCGCCACTAAAACGGCGATTAGTCCGGCCACAGGAACGCTGAGGCGCGCAGAAAGCGTGCTCATCAAGTTGCCGAAATTGTTCCAGGTATTGGCAACAGCCAATTCCGCGCCCGCAAGCCCGTCGATTGGAATCACTTTATCGGGTGTAAGCCGGACTTCCAACAATTCTGGCTGCTCAATCAGGTAGCCGGTCAATGCATTTGCCACCTGAATTTCAACAAACTGCGAGGCCACGAAACCTTCAGTATTGTTATAGCGAACCTTGATCCAATCCCCCTGCTGCTCAATGACATCGAGCATGGTTCCCAGACCAACGCTGGTGATTATGCCAAAGGTTGTGCCTGCCCCGGAACGGATGCGCAAACTTTGCGCGGTGACTTTAGCCTGGCTGGAAGCCGCCATATTCTCCCTCCAATAATGTGGCGCGAAAGGAATATTCTAGGCCCATTGTACACCTGTTTGTTTTTCGTCACTCACGTGAGGTTTGGTAGCACTTCATTAGGCGGTCGGCGCGGATTTTATGTCTATCCCCTCCCCCCAAACCCCCTCCCCCCTCCCCACTCCGTAGAGAGGGGGCTTAAAACGCCACATTTGAGCCATCATGACCTCAAACCAGGTCGCAACTGAGGCAAAATTTATCACCCACCGTTTGATGTGGTGCTACCTGAGGTTTAGCGGTGGTCAGGCGTTGAGCTGGCTATTTTGACAAGACCAGAAATGCGGCATAATCGGCTATCTCTCGCTTAAAATAAGAGCGGACGAGGCAGTACCTCGTCCGTACAAATATAGTTTAGGGGCAACACATGATTTACAACGAAACACTTCAAGGATTGCTGCAACAACCGGTCATCGTTCGCATGACGGTTGTTGATCCAAATGGCTACCCGCATACAGTGCCGGTATGGTTTGGGATGGATGGCGAAGACCTGATGGTTATCAGCTTCCGCAAAACCCGTAAAAACGAGTACCTGCAAAAAAAACCAAAGGGGAATATCAGCATCGGCGGCGACCCGGCGGACAGCCCTGGATACCTCATCAAGGGACAATACTTCCTGGAAGAAGACCCCGATCACCGCTGGCTAAAAGAAGTCACCTATCATTACGAATCCAAAGCTATCGCTGACGAACATATCGCCGATTGGGCTAAAAACGACATGATTGTGCTGCGATTCAAGCCGGAAAAAGTGGTTAAGACCTAAGTTTTCTCCGGAAAATTCCGCACTGTATTTATTGCCAAATCAAACCATTCGAGATACGCCTGCTCGACCTTGATACCCATTTCCAGGGTCAGGCGTTGCAGGCTAGTTTCGCGATATTCGGTTAATTGGTCGAGGGTGGGCAGCGGAATCTGTTGATAGCCTTCCAGCCGTTGGCGGTGGGCATCACGCTGGGCTTCTAACTGCGTGATAATCTGCACATTTGATAAATCCTCAGCAAAAAACAATTGAATCAAAAAGGGTTCACGGTAGGGCGGCAGGGGTTGGAATGATAGCAGCCAATGCCGCAATTCTGTTCTGCCTTTCCCTGTAATCGAGTAGACCTTGCGGTTGGGACGTTCTTCCTGAAATTCCACCTGACTTTCTACCCAGCCCTGCTCGGCCATTTTGTCGAGCGTGCGATAGATTTGCGCCTGGTCAGCGGGCCAAAAGTGAGCGATGGATGAATCAAAACTGCGGTTCTTGAGGTCATAACCGGTCATGGGAGATTGAGTCAGTAGCCCCAAAATTGCGTTCGTGAGTGACATAGCGAAGTCCTTAGTTGATAACTTTTAGTCCAAAGGCAGGCTGTCATTCAACTATTACAGGTGATTTAGATTTGCTTGTTGACATCGAAAGCAACTTTATTATATCATGCGTCGTATATATGATTAGTCCTATATAGGATTAAGCAAATAACTGAGGAGATGAATATGAGTGAGGTTGCTGCCGGACGCTATACGGCACAAATTAATGAGCCTTTCGTCGTGTTTTTGATCGGGATGCGAGTCAACCGTTTGCGGGCTTTTCGCAAATGGATGCCTGCGTCGAGAGCCATGCCTGAAATGTTGAATGTGTTACACAACCATCCCGAAAAAGGTTTCCTGGGCGGAGAGTCATTCTTTCGGATGTTTCCGCTCACAACGCTGCTGCTCACGTATTGGCGATCATTCGATGACCTAGAACGTTTTGCCCGCAGCGCCGATGATCCCCACCTGGGCGCATGGAAGCGATTCAATCAAGCGGTGGGGCAAGATGGGACGGTGGGTATATGGCACGAAACCTATCTGATTGAAGCGGGGCAGTACGAGGCGGTTTATGGGAACATGCCGATTTTCGGATTGGCGAAAGCAACCCAGCATGTTCCGGCTGTCGGACGCCGTTTGACCGCACGGCGGCGCTTGGGCGGCGAGAACGAACCGGCTGTCCCGACGCCCGAACCAATCCAGACGACATAAATGCAAAGTGGACAAGGCGATTCGGACAAGGCAAGCCATGTTCATTGCATCTACACTCATGAATATTTTTAGGGGGTCAACGATGAAATTTCTAACTCGATCCGGGTTGGGTGTGCTGCCCATCATCCTGATTATTGCAGCAATTCTGGTTTCGCTGCCCTTTCCGTTTTTGGGACGGCAGTGGCATCTGTTGATGCATATTCTGGGCGCAGTGTTGTTCATCGGCAATATCACTGTTACGGCGGCTTGGATGATCCTGGTAGTACGCAGTGGACAAGCCAAACTAGTTCACTTTGGTGCAAGAGCCGTTAATCAGGCTGATCTGTTATTCACCGTACCAGGCGTGCTGCTGATTTTTCTGAATGGACTCACTCTCGCGCCAGCATTTGGTGGTACACCCTGGAGTGTAAGCTGGATTGCGGCAGCATTGGCACTGCTCATTTTGTCAGGAATCGTGTGGTTGTGGTTCTTACTCCGCTACCAGAACCAGATGGTGGAGTTGAGCGCAAGCGGCGAGCAACTTTCAGCGAAATTTATGCTGGTCTTCCGCAATTGGGGTATCTGGGGCGGGATTGCCACCGTGCTGCCAATTATTTCGCTGGTGTTAATGGTATTCAAGCCGACATTGTGGGGATAAGCCCGAAGACGGACGAGGCAGTGCCTCGTCTCTACACATCCTCATCAATTCGCCGATTATTTTCACACCATTTAATTCTTGACAGGTTTTCACAAACAGGTTAATCTCATTTCTATCAGATCAGGAAGTGAATTATGATTTGCGACAGCATTCGTAACGTCCTGGCGAATTTCGCCATCACTACTATGGGTATGGGTAGCACTCCACATCAAACGATGCGGGGGATATTCCGTTTGTCCTGAAGTAGTCCAGGCAAAACGCGCGATCAGAAGCGTGTGGGAAATCCCCCACACGCTTTTTTGTTGTTCAGGGGAGAACATCATGCAGACGATTACCATGAAATTCGGCGGAACGTCCGTCGGCAGCCCGGAGGCTATCGCCAACGTGGTTGACATCGTAAAAGCAAACGTAGAAGCAGGCAACCGGGTCGTTGTTGTGGTATCTGCTATGTCCAGCGTGACAGATGCCCTACTCGGCTCGGTCAAAATGGCAGCATCCGGCAACAAGTGGGGTTATTTATCGACGGCGGACAAACTGCGTGACCGGCACAGTGACACTTTAAATGTCATGCTGCCGCCGGGAAAGCTGCGGGAAAAAACGATCAGTCAGGTATCGGCGCTATTGGATGAATACGTGGAGTTTTGCCATGCTATCAATATCCTGGGCGAGGCAACTCCTCGGATTATGGATGCAATCGTCTCATTCGGGGAGCGCATGAGCAGCAAAGTTGTAGCCGCAGCATTATCCAACAGCGGTGTCGAATCTCATGCTTACGATGCGGGCGAGTTCATTGTCACCGACAATCAACATCAGAGCGCCGTACCCATCTGGGACGAAACTCAACTGCGCATCGACCAGAAATTGCGACCTATCCTCGCTGGCGGAATTACGCCGGTCATCACGGGATTTATCGGGGCTACGCAAAAAGGCATCGTGACGACACTGGGACGCGGTGGCAGTGATTACAGCGGCGCAATTTTCGCGGCGGGTATCGACAGCGACGAACTTATCATCTGGACGGATGTTGATGGTGTGATGACGACTGACCCGCGTGTCGATAAACGGGCGCGGGTTCTACCATATGTATCCTATCAAGAAGTTGGCGAACTGGCCTTTTATGGTGCAAAGGTACTCCATCCCAAAACGGTGCAACCGGTACTCGATAAAGCGATCCCGATCCGTGTGCGCAACACATTTAATCCGAGCCATCCTGGCACACTCATCGGGCCGAACGGTGAGACCAGCGCGACGGTCATCAAAGCGGTGACAAGCATCCGCAAAGTCAGCTTATTGACCGTCAGCGGCAAAGGGATGATTGGCGTGCCGGGGATCGCTGGACGAACGTTCCTGGCAGCAGCCAATGCGGGCGCAAGTATTTTGATGATTTCGCAATCATCATCGGAGCAGAGTTTTTGTTTCCTGGTGACGGATCAAAGCGCATTGGATGTAAAAGATTCAATCGAAGACCAACTTGCGGCTGAAATTTCCCGCCGGGATATTGAGAAAGTTGATGTGCAGGATGATGTGGTTATCATCACTACCGTTGGTGCGGGAATGCGGGGCACACCGGGCATAGCCGGACGGGTTTTCTCGATGATGGGAAATAATGGAATCAACATCCTGGCTATCGCGCAGGGATCATCGGAATGCAGCATTTCGTTTGTGGTAGCAGAGCGCGACCTGGAACAAGCGGTTATCAAGCTGCACGATCTGGCTCTGGAGACAGTGGAATCTTAAAGAAGAATTGCAACTGAGGCGATAGATATTAAACAATCGCCTCAGCTTCTTGCGCTGCATATTTATTGGTTTTCAAAGCTGAAAGCAGCGTTGTAAAGGCCATCACCGACTAGGTTTACTTCTCCATCTGCTAGAGAGAGGCTATACAGCATTGGTCTAGAGTATTGAGTTGAACAAGCATAACTGTAACAACTCACTTGACTAGCCAAAGTTACCTGTAGCCACTTGTCCATATTCGGGATAACGCTGAAAAATATGCTCGTACCATCAGGCGAAGGCATCAATCTTGCGATAGCGTAGACCTCCATGCCGGTGAGTGACTTTTGCGTTTCGTCTGAAAGATTGAGTTGATAAATATTCGAATGATTGTAGTTTAGCATTGGCTGACCCAATTCATACTCAACTGAACCTTGTTTGCTCAAAAATACCTGCTTTTCATTTTGAGTGAGATCAGCATACATATCGTGGATCGTTTCCGAACTAGCATAAAATAGGGTCTTATCATTTTCACCCCAAGCCAACGTAGTCAGTGAAATATCTAATTGAAGATAATGTATTTCACGAGTTTCGAGATCAACAATCGCTATTCGATTTTGATCTGCAATAGAAGCAATCTTATCTCGATTATGCGACAAATATGCGTTGTTCAAAAGTTCGATTGGAATTCCATTCAGTTGGACGCCAGCATTCTCTTTAGCTGCTAAGATACCGTAGGGAGTATCATGCAAACTACGAACTCCATGCCAATTACCTTGTTCTTCGTCTAACGCCTCTACGGCTGGCGGTATAAACTCGCCACCGCCAAAGCAACATGAATATGCAATTTGTCCTACTTTTTCGGATTTAGCCTCTGGACTAATCTCGATTTTGCTTATGTCACGCCAATAAGGCCCATTAATGCCATCACCGCCACCTTCACCAGCATATAAAATATATTTATCGTCGAGTGAAAAGGCTAGCGGAAGTTCAGGGAAAGGAACAGCCAAAAAGTTGGTTTTTGTTTGAGCCGCAACATCAAATACAGCAATTCCTTTTGAAATTTCAAAAGCTAGTGAATTACCGTCATGATTCCATACAAGGTCACGGGGATTTGGCCCACTCTCATGAAAGTAGGGTTGATGGTCTATGAATTGGGGTCTTTCATTTGGCTTAAAGATATATAGATTATCATCAACCGCATAGGCCGCAAACATCGGAATATCGACAGCCTGGGCAGAAACATGAAGATGAACAGACAACAATAAAAAGACAGCCAAAATAAGCGGATAAGATGGTTTTCTCATGCACTAATCTCGATCTACTATATATCTCGTTCATATGATTTTACCCAACACATCTGATACAGGAATAGGCGTTTAGGGACGCACATCAAATTCTCAAATCGGCGAGGAGCCAAAAGTATATTTATCTACTGGTTATACTCGTAATATTCATTTGATTTTCACTCTAGCCCATGCAAATTGCTTTATACTGATGCTGATCGTATTCGTTCACACAACCCATGTTCCGATTCATTCAAGGGAGGTTTGATTTGTTATCACGACGCGAATTACTCAAAACCGGGGCTATCGCCACTACATCTTTAGTTAGCTTTTCAACCCTGTTCGGATTAGGCAATACGCTGGCACAGGACAGCACAGCAGAACCCAGCGCCGAACCGAGCGAAGGGGACGATGTTGCAACCATCCTCAATCTGGCGGCGACGGCTGAAACGCTGGCCTGCACGATGTATTACTCAGTTCTTTCGGCGGCAGAAATCCCTTTTAAGGAAGTTGACGTAATCTATATCACGGCTGCGTTGGATGCTGAATTACAGCACCTGGAATTTTTGAACGCAAATGGCGGCAAGACTCTGGCAGAGGACTTTTATTTCCCGACAAATATGTTTACCGACATAACCGTTTTTGTCCCGACGGCAGAAGCACTGGAAACGGCGTTTGTCGCCGCGTATCTGGCCGCTACACGCCGTGCTGCCGAACTCGGCAATCCACTGCTGGCGACTACCGCAGCCCAGGTTGCGGCAATTGAAGCACAACATCTGGCGCTCGTCCGGCTGGTAGGCGATGAACAGCCCGCCAACAACATCTCGCTGGCGGAAGCGAAAATTTATAACGTGTCGGAAGCAGGGCCGTTGCTGAAACCGTTCCTGGAAGGCGGCGACAATTTCGCGGGGCCAGAAACCTATCTGGGAGCCGAGGAAATCCGCAACATCCTGGGCGACAATCATATTTTGTCGATCCTGCCCGCTACCGATCCAAAGGCCTTTCCTAAGTAGAACTAATAATTTAAAGGGCGGCCCAGCAGGTCGCCCCTACAATGACCAGGTTTTTGGCGGAAGCCGTATTTAGACGATTGAATTGAGGGTTGGAGCACTGATTTGGCAACACCTGTCACCTTTACACTTGGCAAATACGAAATCATTGAGCAGCTCGGTCAAAGCGCGAATGCAATGGTTTACAAAGCATATCATCGCGATATTGACCGCTACCTTGCCATTAAAGTGTTCCGCCCTCAATATGACGACGACCCAGAATTCGGTGAACATTTCCGCCAGGAATCCCGCAAAATCGCACGGCTGCAACATCCGCATATTGTGCCGCTGTTTGACTATGGCAATGAAGACGACGTATGGTTTCTGGCAATGGCCTATATTCAGGGCGGGACGCTGGCGGACTTGATGGATGGCGGGCCGCTGCCCCTGCCGCAAGTCGACAAGATTTTGCGCGGGGTTGTCTCCGCGCTGGATTACGCGCACCGCAAAGGCATCGTACACCGCGACATCAAACCGAATAATATTTTACTGGACACCGAAGGACACGCGCTGCTGACCGATTTTGGGATCGCCAATATCGTTGGCAGCGGGACGATTTTTCTCGGCCAAGAGAATGCGTCCGAACCCGGAAAAGATGAGGCAGAAGACCGGCAGCATGATATTTATGCCTTAGGCAGTGTGACATTTGAGATGTTGACGGGTCAACCGCCTTATCAAGCGGCGACCTATGCGGCATCTATGCTGCTGCGGGCGAATGGGCCAGTACCGAGTGTGAGCCGCTTGCGAGAACAAATACCTCAAGCGGTAGAAACAACTATGCAGCGGGTCATGGCAAAAAACCCTGAAGAACGCTACCCGACGGCATTGGATTTTTACGAAGACTTTAGCCGCGCGTTTCACTCAGATGACTCAGTTGTCGAAATTAATTTGGGGATGCGCTCACAAGCACAAGCTGTAACAGCAGTCAGCCCGGAGGCAGGCGCAGCACCGGATTCTACGCTGATATTGGATGGATTGGATGTAGAAGAAGCGCCATCCAAGCCTAAGCGGCGCGTTTGGCGGGTAGCGCTAGTCGCCATCGCGATGCTGGCGGCGGTGAGTGTCATCCTGGGAAGTGTAGCGGCGCGCCCTGCTCTCTCATTAGGCAGCTTAACTTTCAGCACCAGCGCTTCGGCGGGTGATCTGGGTTACTTGAAGCTGGATGCCCTGCCGTCACCTGCTTCTGGGAAGCATTATGTTGCATGGTTAGAAAATTCCAGCACCCAGGCGCAGACCAAAATGGGGTCATTCGCACTCAATGATCTGGGGACGGGATCACTGGCCTACGCTGATCCAGATGGAAACGCGCTGCTCAGTTTATATGATCGGGTTGTGATTAGCGCTGAAACGGATGATACAACGTCAAGTCCGGGAGTCATCTTGTATAGCGGTCAAATTCCGGCACAGCTATCGCCTATTTTGACCGAACTACTGGTAAAATCGAACCAACTTCCGCCTGAAGCGTCCATCGTTTCGGCAACTTATGGGCCAGCGACCAAACCTTTGAACAGTTTACTCGATGGATTGGTGGCTGAAGCGGGCATTGGAGAAATGCACAGCGGATTGGCAGCGAAAGCACCGAATATCGGCGCATTAAAAGTTCATGCCGAACACACTATTAATATCATGCTGGGCACGAAGGATGATTACAATGGGAATGGGCGTGGCGAAAATCCGGGCCGCAAAATTGGCGTCCCGTTTTTTCTGGACAAAATTGATGCGCTTGTGAACTCTAACGCCGAGACAAAGGCCACCTTTGGGCGTATTTTGGCCTGCACGCAAAATATGCGTACCTGGATGAACCGTGTCATTGCCTTCGAGCACGATCTACTTGATACTGACGACATCAATAAGATTACATCACAGAAGAACGAATCAACTGGACTGGCAACCGATATGATGGAAGGCATTGACGCCAACCAAAACGGCGAAATCGAGTTCATTGACGGTGAATGCGGCTTGCAGCAAATCACGGATTATGCGCTGCATATGGCCTCGATGAACCTCGTCGCCGAAGCCTCATAATTTCAACCGACAAAGCCTATTCAATCCCCAAAATTTGCGCCAACGCCGCTACCAACGTCTCCAAATCATTAGCGGTGTTGTAGCCCTGGAATGACACGCGAATAAAATTCTGGTCGTTCCAGGTCACAAGCGGAATTTCGACCCGGAATTCGTCGTAGAGACGCTGCTTAACGACAACTGGATCACAGGTAGGCAATGGTATCGTCGCCATTTGCGCAAACCACTCAGGCGAATCCGGCGAAATGGGCATCAGGCCGGTCAATTCTGCCATTTGGGTTCGAGCGGCACGTACCAGTTCATGACAACCCGCGCGAATAGTATCCCAATCGTGCTCCCGCTGGAATTCAATCGCCGCCGGAACCGATAGAAAAGCGGTGATGTCGCGTGTGCCCTGCCATTGGTTGCGGGTAACAAAGGTCGAATCTGGAAGCCAGCCCCAACTCACTACCAGCGGCTCAATCATCGGATGTTGTTCACGGCGGGCATACAGAAATGCCGACCCTTTGGGCGCGCAAAGCCATTTATGGAAATTGCCGGAGTAAAAATCTGCGTCGATGGCGGTTAAATCCAGCGGAATTTGCCCCGGCACATGTGCGCCGTCGATAATGGTCAGAATGCCTGCCTCGCGGGCGCGTCGGCAAATTTCGGCAACCGGGAAAATAAGAGCCGTCGGTGAGGTGATATGGCTGATGGAAATGACTTTCGTGCGCGGTGTGACCTGCGACCAAAGCGATTCAACAAAAGATTCCTGCGTTGTCACCGGCAGTGGAATTGGATGGCGGATGTATTTTGCGCCGGTTTTAGCACAAAAGAATTGCCAAGTATGGTCAATTGCGCCGTATTCATGGTCTGTTGCCAGGATTTCGTCACCAGGTTCCAGCTTGAGCGAACGGGCGACAGCATTGATGCCGATAGTAGCATTGGGGACAAAAATCAGATCGGCGGGATCGGCATTCAGATATGTGCCAATCGACGCACGAGCGCTATCCAGCAGCGTATCCGCCCGCCGCCCCAGAAATTCCACCGGCTGACGTTCTAGCTCACGCTGCCAGTTCTGATAAGTTTCAAAAACCGGAATTGGACACGCGCCAAATGAGCCGTGATTCAGAAAGGTCACGGCGGGATCAAGCAAGAATAGATTTTTCAGGTTGGTCAAGGGAGCTTCTCCACGACGAGCAAATGAGAGAGGCCGAAGACATCTAAAGGTGTGCCTTCGACGCCATGCAATGTCGCGCGGATGATGCGCCCCGGCGTACCAAAGCGCGCGATGATGTTATCATAGCCGCCATAAATACGCTGGTGTAGTACCACTGTTGTCCGCGAACCCGCGAACAACCGCCGCAACCCACGCGCTGTATAGGTGCCTACATGGGGTGCGAGACGGTTCCGAAAAACGTCTGGCAAATAATTAATCAGCGGGGTATTGCCAAAATGGTATTGTCCGCGCCAATAATGCCCATGCTGTTCGACAGGATACCAACGGTTAGGGGCAAACATAATCATACGTCCGCCAGGTTTGAGGATGCGTACCATCTCAAGGGCAGCCATCGAATCATCCATGACATGTTCAATCACTTCATTGGAGATGATGGTGTCAAAAGTGTCAGTTTTGTAAGGTAGATATTCCGCTGCTGAAATGAGCGCGTGGGGGGTATCCACCGAGGCTTCTTTAACACGCTCGGCCTCAATATCGAAGGCTTCAACATCAGGTGTATAACGCCGACGAATTTGCGAAGCATACATGCCGATACCACATCCAGCTTCCAGGACGCGGGCGTCTTCCAATTTGCACCAACGCGCAATCATTTGCAGGCGACGCTCCTGGCCTGCACGCCAGACGTAGCTCGGTTCGCCGCGCAATGCGGCTAGATTAGAATGGGTCATTAATAAGATCGATTGAGATGCGTGTAAAAATTAATCGTCGTGCGCTTGTCCAGCGCGGATTCGCTCCACAGCCGCCGCAGCCAATTTGGTTGTCGAACCGGTTGAGGCAAGATTGCGCATCCCGCGATCCCGCTTGCCCTGGGTAGGCGCGTCTTTGATCGGGACGAGCACTGTTATCGTCGTACCCCGACCCACCTTGCTTTCGATGCGCAGCGTCCCGCCGAGCAATTCGGTGCGTTCTTTCAGGTTGACCATACCGAGGCTACCACGCGAGTCGTAGTTCGCTTCAACCGCTTTGGTATCAAAGCCAACACCGTTATCCGCAATCTGAACGACGACGACATCTTCCTGTCGATTCAGTGTTACGCTGATGAGTTTAGCCTGGGCGTGTTTACGCGCGTTACCTACTGCTTCTTCAACAATGTAAAAAATTGGCCCCTGCTGCTGACCATCGAGCGCTTGTTCGGCCTCACGGCTAACCTTCACCGCGACAGCTTGCTCGTGAGTTTCCTTCATTTTCTGCGCAAGTTGTTCCAACGCCGCTGCTATACCCTGATTTTCCAACACCAGTGGACGGAGCGTGAACAACATATGGCGAATTTCTTTGGTGGTCTTTCGCGCAATTTCTTCAATTTTCTTGAGTTCAGCCGGTACTTCGTCAGGGGTACGTTCCAACATGCGATAAATAATGCTCATACGCATAGCAATCGCGGCTACGTTCTGGGTTGGGCCGTCATGCAAGTCGCGGGCGAGTTTTTTACGAGCCTCTTCTTCAACCTCAACGATGCGGTTGCGCTCACTAAGCAAGTTTTCATAGAGCACGGCGTTCTGAAGGGCAACGGTAGCCTGTGTTCCCACCGAAGTCAGCAATTCGGTGTGTTCGTCGGTAAAGGCGTCGGGGCGGTCACTGCCAAACAGCAGCACTCCATAATTGTCGAAACCAGCCCGCAGTGGAATACATAAAACGGAACGACACGATTGGAAAGCAACGAAATATTGCAGTTCGGGGTCTTTCTTAGCATTGGTTCCAAAGACAGGCATACAGGTTTTGAGGGTTTCAGCGATAATACCCGATTCGCCGGGTGTGATCCGTTCTTCGTCAGTACGAGCCAAACCACGCCCGGTTGCTACGTGTAGAGCATTGTCTTTGGAACGGAACAATAACACTGCGCTGGAAAGCCGCTCTTTGCCGCGCCGATCCAAATCGCGCAATCCCAACGAGCCAGCACTCATGGCCGCGTCGAGAATTTTCTGATAATTAAGGGTTGAACTAAGGGTCGCGCCCATCTCGTAAATGGCACGGGTTCGTTCGCGCAAATCATCTAACTGAGCACCCTTTGAGTATTGCACATCGGTAAGCTGCTCGACCTGGACTTGAATTTGGCGCTGTATGACAAAACTCCAAATCCAGGAGACCAGACCGATGACGGCGACCAGGATGAGCGGTTGGCTATTCTGGGTTATGATGCGGCTGAGGTTTTCGAAACCAAATGCAGCGCCCAAGCCTATACCCACAGCAATCAGGACGCCGATCACCTGTATCGCGCCCCAGATTGCACCCAGGCGCAATACACTGGCAACGATAATCAAGCCGCCGATGGCGACGATGAGCATTGGGTTACCGCGACTGGCATAGATAAAGGCTACGGTTATGGCCCAATCGCCAATCATCACAACCAGCGGCAACCCAGCATAAATCGCCGGAACCAGGAGGATGATTGCCAGAATCACCGTCGCCAGAACACCCACAACCAGCGCTGTGACAAGATCGCTGGTCAGGTAGGCCGTTCCGTCCACGTTGCGCGTGGTATAGAGCACCAGTCCGGCGAATACGAGGAATAGGCATCGTAAGCCGGCTAAAGCCCAATCCTGCCATTGGTTGAATTTTGAACCGCTGTCCATAAAACGTGGCGCGCCTCATGCCCGTCCGAACAAAAAATGCACGGGGTACTATTACTAAAAGTACCATGACCCGCGCATTTGTTCAAGCAAGAAGCTATAAGAAACCAATAAAAAAGTTAAGAATAGAACAATTCCCTGGCTTTTCGAAGGTTTCCATGACCCTAAAAGCCCGCAACCTCTGGGATAATGTCACGCGCGAAAGTCTGTAAAGGGCTAATTTCATGGACATTGGGCATGTTGAAAATAGCGTGTTGGATGCCCACAGAAGCTAAATCGCGACATTGTTTAATCACATCGGAGGCTGTCATTTGACCGGGCGCGATATTCACAGTTGCTAGCGCGGTACGTTCAATGTCATCATAGTTGCGGCCAAGAGTTTCACAATGCTGTTTCAAAACGTCCAGTTTTTGACGCAGCACGTCGAGGCCCATACCTGCGAAGAGATTACAGGCATCGGCATATTGAGCAACAAGACGCAGCGTTTTCTTTTCGCCCGTCCCGCCAATCATGATCGGAAGATAAGGTTTAGAAAGCGGCTGTGGTGAGCACAAAGTTTCGGCCAATTGATAATGATTACCCTCGTAGGGGCCGTTATTGCCTGACCACATTTGTTTGGCGATTTGCAGGGTTTCTTCGAGACGTTCAAACCGTTCAGAGACCGATGGAAATGGCACGCCCAAGCCTATGGCTTCCTGCTGATTCCAAGCCGCACCAATACCGAGATAGGCACGTCCGCCGGACAATACATCCAACGTTGTGGCGGTTTTCACCAAAATACCAGCATGACGATAAATTACCCCGGTCACAAGGGTTCCCAGACGGACATTTTTTGTAATTCCTGCCAGGAATGAAAGTGTGCTATAGCCTTCGAGCATTTCATTTTCTGGCGGGCCGATGACGCTAATTTGAAAAAAGTGATCCATCACCCACAAACTCGAAAAGCCGCCATCGTCTGCGGTGCGGGCAATTTCGGCAAGTTTAGGGCCAATAGCCGCTGCACCACCCGGCCACGTAAAGTTCGGAACCTGCAATCCAACGCGCATATTCAATCCTTTTCACTTAAACAGGGACGCGACAACTGTAGCAATTTCAACGGCAATACACACTGGCTATTCGGACAGGGCATAAAACAAGCATAGTCACCCCAATAGATTGAGTTGAAAGCCGCGACTGCAAACGCCACAACCGGTATCATTTTTCAGATTCATTTCGGGGACATCGGGCACGCGCACATCGTAAAGCCAAGCATTGAAAAAGCTCGATAAATCCTGCCCGCTGACCAGTTCAGCGACATAGATAAAATCATCGGTTGTCGCATTGGCATATTGATAGCGCTGATAATAACCGCGCAGGATATTAAAAAATATGTCGTCACCAACGCGCAGACGGAGTGCGTGCAACAGCCATGCGCCACGCCGATAAACGCCGCTGTTAAAAAGCTGCCGGGGCTGAGGATTTCCGGGCGGGACGAAGCGCCCCGGAACGTTGGTTGGGTCAACGAGGTCTTTATATTGATTGGTCAAGATTTGATCGAAGACAGTCTCTCCAGCCGTATGTTCCCACCACAGAAAACTGGCATAAGTAGCAAAACCCTCATTGAGCCAGGTGTCTTTCCAATTTGAGAGGCTGACACTATCGCCAAACCATTGATGGGCCAATTCATGAGCAATGGTTGTTTCGGGGCCGCCCTCTCCAACCACAACTTGCTTGCCAAATAAGGACAATGTTTGGTTTTCAAGCGCAAAAGGAAGTTCGGTATCAGCGACAGCCATGCCATAGGCTTCAAATGGATAGGGGCCGAAAACATTGTTAAAAAAGGCGATCATATCGGGTATTTTGTTGATGGCGGCTGCATTCGATGAGGCAAGACCGGGTGGAAGATAACTGCGGATAGGTAGATTATTCGGCCCTACCGCAGTTTGAATCGTAAAATCGGAAATATTGACTGCCGCCAAATAACTCGCCATCGGATGAATCGAGTCCCAATGATAAGTGGATGTGCTGCCACCTTCGTCAACACCCTTTAACAAGCCATTGGCGGCAACTACATATTGCTTGGGAACGGTAATAGCAAAGGTGTAAGTTGCCTTATCCAGCGGATGATCGTTGACCGGGAACCAATAGGATGCGGCATCCGGTTCGCTGGCGACATACACGCCTTTGTCGTAACGAGTCCAGCCATGCGCGAAATCGTCATAAAAGTGGGAGATGCCCTCAGCCGGGACACCGTTATACGTCACGGCGACAGTAAACTGACTGCCTTCAGACAAGGGTTCAGCAGGTGTAATGGTGAGTTCGCGATCTGCTCGCTCGAATGGAGCGGCAGCGCCATTCAGGTCAAGACGACTAATCGTAAAACCTTGAAAATCGAGGTTAAAGGCTTTTAAATCCTGAGTCGCGAGGGCTGTTATGGTGACTGTGCCAGAAATCTCGTTGGTGAAATCATTCCAGGCCAATTGCAGGTCATAATGTTGGGAGTCGTAGCCACCATTACCCAAACCGGGAAAAGAAGAATCGCCGATCGTATTCGAACCGGGAGCTGCCCCGTCTGCCTGAACCCATCCACCAACAACCAATAGAATCCACAATCCGATTATCAGCTTACGCATAACCACCTCCTACAATAATGGCTGCCTATATTACCCCAGGAATACACAGGCGGTTGAAATACCATCTCGATCCTGTACAATGACCGCATGATGTTTAAGGGATTTATTGGGCAGCTATGAGAGTACAAAGACCGCCTGTACGCCGCAATTATCTTCCGTTTATCGCCTGTGGTTGTTTGGGCGTTGGCGTGGGTGTAATGCTGGTGGCTGGGATTGTGGTGCTGCTGATCATACCGGCTTTACCGGGATTTGCACTACAACTTTCCGGTTTCAAATCTAAAGGAAATACCGCAACCGTTTTTCAAAATATCGTACCTGTACCGACTATCGCCGTTCAAAATGGCGTGCAACCTCAGCAAGCGATTATTAACCTGGGTTCGTTGGGTTCGCAGACCATCGACATTGATCCAACGCAAACTCAATATCAGGTGGTGGTCGGCACAAGTAACACGGGCGCGCCGCTGGCAACGGTCTCATTTACTGAAACCGGCTTGATGGAAATGTGTTACCAACGCGCGGATTTGTGTGGCAACAACAACGGTCAATATCGGAATCCGCGCCTTGATTTGCGCCCCGGCGGTGCAATTATTTACGCAGATGTTTATGTCCCGGATTTTGGCATCTGGCAGGCGGCAGGTGTCGTTTTGAAATTGGACAACAGCCAACGACAGTTCCAAGTTGCCGGGGTGGATGTGGGTGGCGTGTTGTACGATGTGCCACCGAACGGCCTGGGGCAGCAGGTTTCGGATGTAGCGCGAGTCGGCAACGAACTCTTAAACCAACTTTCCCTGGAAGCCAGCGGGGGACGTTATGCGTTGTCGCAGGTGCTGATTGATGATACAACTTTAACGTTGGTCATGCGCTAAATTTAGGTGCTTGAAAGTTATCCTGTAGCTAAATTCAATCTGATGAAAAACCGACAAAAAATCGCTGATACTCAATGGGATGCAGTGCAGACAGAAATCCGCGAGCTTATTATTGAGACGGCGCAAGCCAAACAGCTTATCACCTATTCTGAATTGACGGGCATGTTGCAAACCGCTTACATGCATTATCATTCGCATATTTTGACGCGAATGCTCATCGAGATTGGCAGCGCAGAACGCGCGGCAGGACGTCCGCTTTTGCCAGCACTGGTAATCTCGAAGCAAAGTGGCAGACCGGGTTCGGGATATTTTTCCCTTGCCCCCGGAGAAACAGAAGCCAGTGATGTGATCCTGGAATGGGAGCAAGAAGTGCAGCGGGTTTACCACTATTGGAGTCAGGCGTAATGCGTATTCTGGTTACGGGGGCAGCGGGACGGCTGGGCGGGCATCTGGTACAGGTGTTGAATAAATGCGGCCACACAGTCACAGGCGTTGATGTGGTTGGTGATCAGGTCACGCGATTAGATGTCACCGATTTTGGAGCTACACGCGCCTTCGTAACCGATTTAAAGCCAGAGATTATCATCCATCCGGCGGGTTGGACTGATGTCGAGGGCTGCGCCCGCGAGCCTGAAAAAGCGATAACCATCAATGGTTTTGGCACTCAGCATATCGCTTTGGCAGCAGCAGCCATCGGCGCAGCGGTACTTTATGTGAGCAGTAATGAAGTGTTCGATGGGAAGTTAGGCCGCCCCTATCGTGAATATGACGAACCTCAGCCGATCAATCCGTATGCCTATAGCAAATGGGTTGGGGAACGCGCCCTGTTGAATATTAATCCGCGCCATTATATCGTGCGGACATCGTGGTTGTTCGCGCATGGTGGAAAAAATTTCATCCAGGCGGTCTTAAGCGCAGTAAAAGCGGGCAAACCGCTCAAGGTTGTCACCGATGAGGTTGCCAACCCAACTTACAATGACGATCTGGCGGAAGCGATTGCCAATCTGATCGAAACCGAACGTTTTGGGATTTATCATCTTGTGAATGAAGGTGCTAGTTCGCGTTGGGCATTCGCGCGGTATTTTCTGGATAAAGCCGGGTATCAGGACACGCCCGTCGAAAAAATCACCGGACGCGAATATGCACGCCTATCAATTCCACCTGTGTATTCCAGCCTGAACAACCTTGCGGGAAAACTGGTTGGAATCACACTGCGCCCCTGGCAGACAGCAGTCGATCAATTTTTGGAACGTGAAGGATTACTCAAGTGATTGAGCAGTCAAACGATTTGGCAATATCAAAACGTCTGATGCCGCTGCTTTCGGTCATTATTCCGAATTGGAATGGTGGCAAATTTCTACCAACTTGTCTGGATGCGTTGGCAGGGCAGAGCTATCCCACTTTAGAGGTCATTGTGGTGGATAATGCCTCACAGGATGGTTCACAGGAATTGATTCGCAAAAATTACCCGGACGTAAAACTGGTCGAGCTACCCGAAAATCGCGGTTTTACTGGTGCGTGCAACGCCGGGATAGAAGCAGCAAATGGGGCGCTTATCGCCCTGCTCAACAATGACACTGAAGTCGATACCCGTTGGGCTGAGGGTGTGGTTGATGCATTCGCGCGCCACCCAGAGGCCGGAATTGTCGCCAGCAAAATGCTGCTTTTCGATCAGCGCGACCATATTCATACCGCAGGTGATTTTTTTACACTGGATGGACGCGCTGGAAATCGTGGGGTGTGGCAGACGGACGAGGGGCAATTTGACCACGAGGAATATGTGTTTAGCGCGTGCGGCGGATCATCAGCTTATCGAAAGACGATGCTGCAAGAAATAGGCATTTTAGACGACGATTTTTTCTTTTCGCTAGAAGATATTGACCTGGCATGGCGGGCACAATTGACGGGTTGGCGCTGTCTTTACACGCCCCAAGCCATCGTGTATCATCACCTTTCAGCAACAGGCGGCGGCGTCACTGCAAGTTATTATGATGGGCGCAATTTAATTTTCACACTGGTCAAAAATTACCCCATAGAATTGTGGCGTAAATATGGCGGGTTGGTACTACGCGCCCAGACCCAATTGGCCTGGGAAGCATTAAAATCATGGCGGGGGGCGGCGGCACGCGCCCGACTGCGGGGCATGGTGGCGGCACTTTGGGATTTGCCCTACCTATTACACAAACGCCGCGCCATACAGCAGATGCGAACCGTTCCGACAGATTATCTCGAAACCGTTTTAACAGCGCCTTCAAATAGCTAGCCAGCGATTATTGGAGATCATGCGACCTCGTGTCGTAGTTGAGGAAGTTAAGCAAATTGAACCCACTGCTCTCAATAGTCATACCTGCCCACAATGAAGAGTCACGCCTGCCCCCCAGCCTGGAGAAGATTGACGCTTTCCTGAAGACTCAACCCTACGAGGCTGAAGTCATCGTGGTCGAAAACGGGAGCAAAGACAAAACGGTTGAAGTCGCGCAGGCTTTTGCGATGGCTCATCCTTACGTCAAGGTGATTGAAGCACCTGTGCGCGGAAAGGGATTGGCGGTCAAGTATGGCATGTTGGCGGCGACGGGCGATTACCGGTTTATATGCGACGCCGACCTGTCGATGCCGATTGAAGAAGTCGCTACGTTCCTGCCACCTCAGGTAGAGGGATACGATGTCATCATTGCATCGCGCGAAGGCAAAGGCGCACAGCGCGTGGGCGAACCTGAAATGCGGCACTTAATCGGGCGTGTAAACAACCTGATTATCAAAGTTGCTATCTTACGCGGATTTGAAGACACCCAATGCGGATTCAAAATGTTCAACCGCAAAGCCGCCGAGGATTTGTTCCAGGTGCAGCGGATGAATGGTATCGGTTTTGACATAGAGCTGTTATTTATTGCCCGGAAACGCAGGTATCGAATCAAAGAACTGCCCATCACATGGTATTATGATGCTGACAGCCGGATGCGTCTGGTTGACGACTCGTTAAAATTGCTACGCGAAATCTGGGACATCCGGCGCAACTGGTCACGAGGGCTGTATGCCAAAACAGAAGCGGGCTAGCAAGACTGCCAGCCTCATCTACGAACACCAATTCCAGCAAAGCGGCTGTCATAACATTATGGGCTTCGATGAAGCCGGGCGAGGGACATGGGCGGGGCCAGTGGCGGCGGGAGCGGTGTGTTTACCGTTGGAGCGCAAAGACCTTTCCAAACTCCTGACCGGGGTACGCGACAGCAAACAAATGACCCCGCGACAACGCGCGTCACTGGTCGGTAAGATCAAAGAAACGGCGTTAGCCTGGGGCGTGGGCAGCGCTAGCAGCATCGAAATTGATGACATGGGTATCGTCTCCGCGACCAAATTGGCAATGCAGCGGGCGTTCGAGGCGGCAAAGTTTGAACCGGATTGTTTGCTATTGGACTCGCTAGCATGGCCGGAAATGAAAATCCCACAGATTTGCCTCATCAAGGGTGACACCTTGTCGCTGTCGATTGCGGCAGCCAGCGTTTTGGCAAAAGTCTGGCGCGATGAATTTATGAAAACGTTTGATGAACAGTATCCGCACTATGAATTTGGCGTCCACAAAGGATACGGCACAGCGAAACATCAAGCGGCCTTGCGCACCTACGGCCCGTCTCCGATTCATCGCATGAGTTTCGCGCCCCTGCGCAATTTGGGGCAGGCCACCAACGGGAACGAGTCTTGAAATTAGCGCTCGTCCACGATTGGCTGAATCAGATGGGCGGCGCGGAAGATGTGTTGGATACTCTCATGCAGTTGTATCCAAATCATCCGCTGTACACCAGCATCTACGCACCCGAATTAATGCCCGATCATTACCGGACGTGGGACATCCGCACCTTATGGATTGACCGGATGCCGGGTATTCATACGCATCATCAACCCTATTTGCCGTTATATCCTCTGGCGTGGGGTGGACTGAATTTATCGGATTATGATGTGGTACTCAGCAACAAGAGCGGATTTTGCATCGGCCTGCAACACGGCGACAAAACACTGCACATTTGCTACTGCCTCGCACCGACACGCTATGTATGGCAAATCGACAGTTATATTGCCCGCGAAGGCATCGGCAAACCGCTGCAAATGGCACTGCGCCCGATTATCGCTGCAATGCGCCGCTGGGATTATCGTGCCGCCCAGCGTGTGAACCATTTCATCGCTATCTCAACGGAGATTCAAGAACGCATCAAAACCTATTATGGACGGGAGTCGGTGGTGATTTATCCGCCAGTTGATACAACCCGTTTTCAGCCATCGAACATAGTAGAAGATTATTTTCTAATCGTCTCGCGACTCATTCCCTATAAACGGATTGATCTGGCAGTGCAGGCGGCGACTCGATTGGGACTGCCATTGAAAATTGGCGGCAAAGGGCGTGATCTGGAACGGCTAAAAGCAATGGCGGGGCCAACGGTTGAATTTCTGGGTTATGTGCCAGACGAGCAGCTACCGGATTTGATGGCACGCTGCAAAGCGTTTCTATTCCCTGGCTTAGAAGATTTTGGCATCACGCCAGTACAGGCACAGGCGGCAGGCCGTCCGGTAATCGCTTTTGGCGGCGGCGGGGCGCTGGATACCGTTATTCCCGGCAAAACGGGTGAATTGTTTTATGAGATGACGGTAGAAAGCCTCGCAAAAGCCATGCAGGATTTCGACGTAACTGTTTATGATGCAAAGACTATTCGTGCCCATGCCGAACAATTCGACACAGGGGTGTTCAATCGCCAGATTTCCGATTTTGTTGATGGGGCGTGGGAAGCATTCCAGCACAAACGCGCATTTGTGTGGCATAATCCAGTGGGTATCTAGGCGAAAAAGGATTTGACATGGAACTCATGCTCGTTCTGCGTGTCTTATTACGCCGCTGGTGGCTGGCGTTAATCCCGGTGATTATCGTTGCGGCGATCACGATCCCCGATTTTTTGCGTGAGCGCGGAACAGCAGCAGGCGGATTCACAACCACAATCCGGTACAGCGCATCACAAGTTCTGGAAGCGATTCCGGGACGCGACGGTGATTTCCAGGATGTGTGGTTGGCATCGGAACTAGCGGTCAATGCCATGACTGATTGGGTGCGGACGAGCAGTTTTGTGAACGAAATCGTCCGCGAGTCAGCGACCAAAAATGTGGAAGTGAATCCTGATGCGCTATCCATCGCCGCTGATAACAAGCGCAGCATCGGCCAATTGACCATCAGCTATCCCGACGATGCAGCCTTGCAGACCATCGTCAACGCAGCAATTGATGTGCTCAAAACCCGCGCCCAGAATTATTTCCCACAGTTGGGCGGACAACCGGCACAAGTCACCGTTTTGGACGTGCCAGTCATTAACGCCGCACCGCCGCCGATTACGAACCGTCTCGCGCCAGTTTTCAAGCTGATTGTCGGCGTATTGGCAGGGGTTGGACTGGCGTTTCTGGCAGAATATCTCGACCCAACTTTGCGCCGCCGCGAACAAGTCGAGGCGCTTGGTTTACCAGTCATCGCAACCTTACCGCGTGATTGACGGTATAGACAGTAGTATCAGTCGATAGTCGCCAGTCACCAGCCTTTTGATTCAGCATTTGGTCGATAAATGATCTTTGAGGGTTCTGATGGCGAATCAGTGAAAAGGTATGCCATGCAACGGTTTTTTGTTTTCCTCTCAATGATCATTTTCAGTGGTTTGATAACCGCAGCAGCGCAGGCGGATAACCTTACGCCCTATAGTTGGGACGATGCCAATTTAGCGTTGGCCTATCCGGCTGATTGGGATACGCCGATTGCAAGCAATCCGGATGGGCGGCTCGTGCTGCAATTGGCGCAAACGTTGAATGACCAACCCGACACACGCCCACCAGGAATTCCGTTTATCAATCTAAGCCTGCTGCCCAATGATATTCCCGATGTCGATTTAACGCCGTATATCGCGGAAAATTTCAACGGCATCGGCATCACGCCCGTCGGAAGCACAGCGTCTACCCTCATCGGTTTTGACGCCCTCACTGCCGAGGGCAGCAGCAGTGATAAACTGCTCTTTGGGTTGATGCGCGCCGTCGAATTACCGGACAATCAAATTCTGCTGGTCACCGGCAGAGCGGTTGAGGCCCAACACGAAGCATTCACTCAATTATTCAATGATGTGGTTGACAGTATTGTCCTGGGGGCTGAATCCGAACCCACTGTACCAACTTATGGGGTGCTATGGAATACGGGGAGCACAACCGCCGACGGTGAAAGTGCGTTCGTCGATGTATCGAGCATAACATACAGCCCCAACGGCAAAGTCTACGCCGTTGATTCAAGTGTCGGTGTACTTGAATTGGATGCACAGACAGGCGCGGTTATCGCGACGTATCCAAACGATCAAATCACCCTCCCATCAGCAATCGCCGTCGGCAGTGATGACACAGTTTATGTAGCTGATTCGGCCTGCCAGTGTATCCAGGTACTGGGTGCGGATAAAACCTGGGGTGATCCGATTGATGGATTTGGGATCGAGTCTCCAGCGAGTCTTGTCACGACGGCGGATGGAAGTTTATATGCCACCAATCAGACGGACGCAGGTGTCGAAGTGCAGGTCATCAAAGGCAAAGATCGGCAAAAAATCGAATTGGGCGTCGAGGTCAATGTTCAACCGCTGCTGGCCGTGAGTCCGTCGGGGCAAGTGTTGGCACTGACCGATGACGGAAACATCTACCCAATCGAAGAAGGCGATTACTCAGCGTTATATACACTAAATATGCCATCGGCCTATGTGAATGGATTTGCAGTTGCAGGAGACAATCAATTTGTACTGGCGACCAGTGATCGCGGCGTCTTAATTGTGGACAGCACAGGCAGCCCTATCAATGGATTGGGAAAAATCGTCGCCAATTATCCGATGCCGGGAGAGTTCGTTAGTCCACACGGTGTTGCTATGAGTAATGATGGCACGATTTATATCACGGACAGCGACGGCACATTTGGCGCGGTCACGGCGATGAATACGCGCGTCGCGGCGGGGCGTGTCGGTTCAACGGTTCTGATTCCTGGGGCGGCGGTGCAAGGCACACTCAACAGCACTACCACTCAACAAGATTGGGTATTGAACGGTGAAGCGGGACAAACGGTTACGATTTCGGCAGTGGATGTCAGCGAAAGCGGCGCGCTGGATGTGGGTCTGAAATTGATTGCGCCAAATGGTCAGGAAGAGGCTAACAATGATGACCAGACAGGCACAGATTTAACCACAGCGGTTGACTCACAAATCAGCGATTACATCCTGGCGGCCAGCGGCAAATATACGGTACGGGTGGAATTGGTCAACGGCAGCGGAACCTATCGGTTAGGTATTGTGCAGGAACTTCCATTTACCCTGAGCGGTGATGCACCAACCCAACTACAAGGCACGCTGGAAGGCGCACTTCCCAAACAGCGCTGGATATTTGACGCCAAAGCCGGACAAGTTTTGACGATCACCATGCAAGCACAAACCGGCACACTCGACCCCGTGTTGCGACTGTTGGATAAAAACGGAAACGTCGTTGCAGACAATGATGACGCCGCTGACACTGCACTGGGCAAAGATGCTCAGATTGTGATGGTGAAAATCCCGGCGAATGGCACATATACGTTGGAAGCTGGGCGCTTCAGCGGTGCTGGCGACTATAGTCTGGTTATTGTTGCCACATCGTAGAGAAGTTTTCAGTTGTTGGTGGATTTAACAGATCAAAAAGCCCATTGCGACTTTCTGCAAAATAAAAGGGACAAAGCGGGTGCTTTGTCCCCAAAGCGTGCGGAGTTTGGCTAGTATTCGCCTTCGTGGGCAACATCTTCCTGCTGCGGAATTTCGCCATTGGCATAGTGGGCACGTAGTTCGTTGTTGTGAAAATACCAAGCAGCGGCCAGTGTAGCCCCACTGAAAAGACCACCCAGCAAAATACCTACGATGATAGCCTGAATCGGCAGATTATTTTGCGCCAACGAAAACAAGGTCATGAGAATGATACTTAAGATGACACCGACACCCGCCGTAAGACTAGGCGCAAACCATTGGCGGCGAATAGATAGATAAATACCCGCTAACATCAAAGCGAAGACGACAAAAATCACCCACTGCATAATATCCACTCCCTTTTGCTAAAGCGTTCGCAAGACTGCTCGTACCGGCGAAGCGCAAGCCAGATCAAGTTTCAGTGGCAGGGCGATTAATTCGTAATCGCCATCCGGCACGCCACGCAAAAACAGATTCTCGATATTCACCATTCTATACCGATAAAGGGCATGATGACACATTAATTCTGTACTATCCAGCGCATCAACTGAAGGCGAATCAAGGCCAATGAGGCGAATATCCAGCGAAGCCAGCCATTCGATCAAAGGGACACTCAGATAAGGGAAGATGGGCGGCCATTCATTATCAGCTTGATTGCTTACTGAACTGTGAATCAGAAGCCGTTCGGCTCCAACAAGGCTGACATGAGCAAAATCTTCGGGAAATAAAGGGCCATCCTGTTTGGCGACAGTCACAAGACGGGCGTGACCGATATAGACTTCGAGCGGCATGGTCGCAGCAAAATCTCCATCCGGCTCATAATGATAATAAGAGTCGGCGTGCGTACCGGTGTGAGGGCTGAGTTGCAAGGTTGTCAGGTTAACAGATGCGCCATCTGTCAGCTTCAGAACCCGCGTTATGCTGGGCGAGGCAACCTCAGGCCAGACATAGGTATCGGGTGCAATCGTTCGGGTGATGTCATACAACATTCAGTTCATCCTATTGGGTCAGAAGCGAGTGAACCGTTTTCTACTATACACCACAAGTTGCCTGATTTGGCCTAAGCGGGGACAATAGAGGAACACAACCCAGAGGAGATAGAGCATGGCAAAAGAAGTCAAAATTGTTTCGTTCATCAATGACCGTGAGGGACGCGAAGACGCGGAAAAAGAATTGACGCGATTAGTCAACGAGGGATGGATCATTATCTCCTCCGGGGGCGGGACAGGCGCGGAACTGGTATGGGGTTTCGTGATTTTGCAGCGGAACAATGAATAGAAATCCTTTTTGTGCAGCACCAAATCTCTTGTAAAACAACAAGAAACAACAAAGATTTCAATTTGCATTACAAGAATCCAGACGCGGCAGAATTTAGGTATCTGCTGTGGCTTGACGAATTCAGCACAGAATAGTACAATTGTTCTAATCCTGGAGCCAAAATTTCATGGGCGGATTATTTGATTTAAGCGGCAAAGTCGCTATTGTGACGGGCGCATCGCGAGGCATTGGGCAGGCTATCGCCGAACGGCTGGCAGAAGCAGGCGCAAAGGTCGTCCTGAGCAGCCGTAAACAGGAAGGGCTTGATCCGGTGGCGGCAGGCATTAAAGCAAAAGGTGGTGAGGCTATCGCGGTTGCCGCGCATAACGGCGAAAAAGCAGCCCTGCAAGCACTGGCAAAAGCAGCTTTGGATAGCTTTGGGCGAATCGACATCCTGGTCAATAATGCGGCGACCAATCCACATTTTGGAACGCTGTTGGAAGCCGAAGACAGCATGTGGCAAAAGACCATTGAGGTCAATCTGATGGGTAATGTGTGGCTAACGCAGGCGGTTGTCCCGTCAATGCGGCAGAACGGCGGCGGCAAAATTATCAATGTCGCATCGGTCAACGGCCTGCGCCCAGGGAAAATGCAGGGGATTTACAGCATCACCAAAGCGGGTATCATCAGCCTGACGCAAACCCTGGCGATGGAATTAGGGAGCGATAATATTCAGGTGAACGCAATTGCGCCGGGATTGGTGAAAACCAAATTCGCGAAAGCCATCTGGGAGAACGAAGACATCCTAAATGAGATGATCCGACGCACGCCCGCCGGACGCATTGGGGAACCGGACGACATCGCAGGGATCGCCTTGTTCCTGGCAGCACCGGCGTCGAGCTACGCCACCGGACAAGTGTTTGTGGTGGATGGCGGCGTCACCGTTCCGATGATTTGATGGCGGGGATTGAAAAGAATATTTGTGGTTCCGCCGCCGGGGGCTAAAGCCACCCGGCTACCGTAAGGACAAGCCCACTAAAGGGGCTACAAAGCACATTTTGGCTTATCGATTACACCTTGCCGCACGCAATGTTTAGATTTTCGGGTTTTTGACGACATTGTTTTGCTATAAGATAAGCAATTTTGGAGGAAATAGTGTCTGCAATCGTGACAATTTTACCCGACACTATTCAACTTCCGGCGGATAATCTGGATGCGCTCAAGGGATTGATGAGCAGCACGAATTCACCACTTGAGTTCAGGCTTTTAGAAGATCCGTTCGCGGTTGTCGATCAGCAAATTGGTCTTTATATCGAAGACGGCAAGTTATGCGGGTTGTCGCTGCGGTACTGCGGATTCGAGTCGCTTCCAGATACACTGGGGCCATTCGTTGATCTTCGACAGTTGGACATCACGGGGAATCGGTTGACTGCCCTTCCTGACTCGATCAGCAATCTGACGAATCTGGAATGCCTGTACGCGGATCACAATTTACTCAGTGCGCTGCCAGAGTCATTTGGAAAACTCGTCAACCTGCTCGAACTTCACCTGGACGAGAATCAACTGGCGGCGCTGCCGGAGTCATTTGGAAAACTCAGGAACCTGCGCGAACTGCATATCCTCAAGAACCGGTTTCAAACACTGCCCGATTCGTTCGGGGAATTAAAAAATCTTCAAAGCCTGTACCTGGGGGATAATCCGCTGGGCGTGCTGCCAGAATCAATCGGCAGCCTCACGGAACTGAGGGAGTTATATATCCACAGCAGCGGCTTGACTACCCTTCCCGAAAGCATCGGAAATCTAGGCTATCTGCAAACGCTGGATGTGGGGCATAATGCATTGACTGCCCTGACAGAAGCGATGGCGAAACTCAACAATCTCACGTTCTTTTTGTATATCAGTAATAACCTGCTGACTACGCTGCCAGAAGCATTCTTCGACAATCTGGAAAATCTGATTTACCTGAACGTCACCGATAATCAATTGACGAGCCTTCCAGACGGCGTCGGCAAACTCAAACAGCTTAAAGAACTGCGCCTATATAACAACCATTTGCAGGAATTGCCAGACTCTTTGGGCAATCTGACTGCACTCAAAGAATTATATTTGATGCATAACCATCTGACTTCACTGCCAGACTCGTTAGGACATCTGGCAGATCTTAAAGCGCTACATTTAATGAACAACCAATTGGTTTCATTGCCGGATTCAGTGGGGAATTTAGGCCATCTGGACTATCTGGATTTACGAAATAATCAGTTAAACTCGCTGCCGGAGTCGCTGGTCAAACTGCAACGCCTTTCGTCCCTGGATTTACGCAGTAACCGACTGCACCAATTACCTGAATGCATTCGAGATTTACCCGCCCTTGAAAAACTCGACCTGCGGTGGAATAAATGGCGGACACTACCAAGCTGGATTCAAGACCTAGAGGCACGCGGCTGTGTAGTATTTCAATAGAAATTGGACTTGGTAAACTGTTTAAAAATTACTGGAAAATGAGTAACCTTTTATAGATAATTATGAGAATTTCATACGAGATATAATCAAAGGCAGGTTCAGTAAACAGGAGTTTGTACGGTGCATTTCACGTATTACACTGAAAAGACGGTTTCACAATGTATGCTCTCGTTAAATGAGCGCATTCACAGCAGCAGCAAATTAGAAGGTTGGACAGAAAAAAGCGGCGGTTTTTCGCTGGCGGCGTCATCAGCCGTCGCTAAACGCTTCAACCGCACGACACGACTCCAGGCAAAGGCGGAACGTCAGGGCAGCGTCACGATTATCAATGGTTATGTCTCAGATGGAGTCGGCCCGCGCGAACGCCTTGTGATTATGGGAGCGCTGGTATTGGTCGGTGCGCTGCTGATTCTGGCGGCGAAAACATTGATCCCAGGCGTTATAGCGCTAGGGGTCGCCCCGGTGCTGTATATCCCGCTAACCGGTGATTACACCAACAGTAAGATTCTCACTTCAGAAATACAGCGCACGCTCAAGGCAAAAGACAGCCCGCCGATTGTGGTCAAAAAAGTCACTGTGACTAAACGTCCCAGCCCAACAGCTAAAAAAACCATTTCGGCCAAAAAGTAGCCGAAACTATACACTATTCGATCTCGAAAATTTGCTGAATTTGCGGCACACCGTATTCGGCCTGACCGGCTAAAACGAGCAGATTGTCCAGAATATTGACCCGGCACGGACTGTGGGTGTGACCGCATAATACCGTCAGACGACAATCCGGGCGTGCTGCCATGATCTCTACCAATGCCTCACCAACGACTTGATTAGCAAAATGTGGCAGGTAGTTGTCGTCGGTCAATTGGCCTTCGTGCCAGCAGGCTTCGCGGAAAGGCGGCACATGGGTCAAAAAAATGATATTTGGATATTGATCGAAGGCTCTGGGCAGCCACTCCCGGCAGTAGGCAGCGGCAACATCTCCCAGGGCGTTGAGTTTGTGCAAGCGATCCTGTTTATTTAAACCACTCAAATCGGTAATTGCCACGTAATCATTCAACATGACATCGGAGTGGTCGTAATCGCCCAAGCGGCCATCCGCCCAGGAATCATGCCCGACAAGCGCGGTATCCGGTGAAAGCTCAATGATTTTGCCCTCGGTGAGCCAGCATAGTTGATTTAATTCACGACACAAGCGCGATACAAGGTCATTGACAAAGGCAAATGAACTGCTGTAGTAATCGTGATTGCCGAGTACAAAATAGATGGGACAACTAAAGCGGGTTTCCATCTGGCGGAGATACCATTCCAGACGGGTGGATTCGCCAATATCACCGGAAATCAAAATCGCATCCAGTTTGCTGGCGCGCACCAGAGTACAAAATTTTTCCATTCCGAAAGGGGTATAAAAATTCAGGTGGATGTCGGTTAGCCAGACTACACGCACAGTTTATAATCCATGCTTTTGACGTAAGTCGGCGAGAAATGCCTCACAACCCTTCGTCACCAGATCATAGGTTTCGTCAAATCTGCCGGTGTACCAGGGATCGGGTACATCGAGCAATTTTACCGTCCCAGCAGCGTTGGCATCACTCAAAAACAAGGCTACTGCCGCGTTATTGCCGCGCAAAAGAGGCTGAAGACGGGCGAGATGGCCTTTATCCATCGCCAGGATGTAGTCAAAATCGCGCATGTCAGCGCTGGTAATCTGGCGGGCATAGCGGCGAGACTCATGCGGGATGTGATGCTTCGCTAATACCTGCAATGTCCCTTTGTGAGTGGTATTGCCGACTTCTTCGTCGCTTGTGCCTGCGGAGTCAATTTCAAATTGTTCGGCCAAACCCGCTTCACTCACGAGATGTTTGAAAACGGCCTCCGCCATTGGCGAACGGCAGATATTCCCGGTGCAGACAAACAATACTTTTATCGTCACTGATTTAACCCTCGTGAAGATTGATCAGATTATTATAAGCGGTTTTAGATGCAGGCGATGTTTAGGTTAGGAAAAAACCTGATAGCACAATCCAACAACGGATGGGGAACGGTTCCAAGCATAGGCAACTTGTGCTAGTGCTTCCATCGCCTGTTTACCCATTTCCAGGCATGAAATATCGTCACCAGGGCAAGCCAAACGAACCGATTCTTCCAATTCTTCAGCAGTGGCCTTGACGAAAAGTGCCCAAAACCGATCCGCGATGATGTAGGTCGCGGGCAATCCAGGCTTGGACTGATCATAACGCTCATCCAGATTGCGCACTTCGTCGGTGATGTCCGCGGGAATCCATTCTGGCGATCCCTGCTGCGGCAGCATATCGGTGTCGAGACATTGTTCAGGCACAAAGTTTCGCACATGGGCTAAGTGATGAAGCAGTTGGCAAGTTTGGGCGACCTCAGCGTTATAGTGCGCAATCACAAAGCGATTGTAGGCCGACGAAAACAACTTCTGACGCATTGCGGCAGCGGAATCAGCTTCCGGATAAAGTTCATTCAAATATTCGTCAGATAAATCACGCATCGGAATGCGGGCAGGATCATTGGTGAGGTTGGCTTTGCTCACGCGCCAGACGGGAGAGTGCTTGAGGCGTGCCAAACGTGGCAGAAGTTGATCGACATTAAAATCCACCGCACAGGGCAGTTCTGTCTGACGGGTTTCCAGGCGAGTAAAAGCGGTTACAACAGGCCGCCGACTCCAAATTTCCTGTAATTGTAAAATATCCACCACGTCGAGATTAATAAGCATATTGTGTCCCCAGGCTATTCCGTCAATTCTACGGGACGCTCAATACTCACGTTCCGTTCGCCCAGGTCTTCCAAAGCAGTCAAGGCATATTCACGGACATCATTGTTGTCTTCAACAATCAACAAATCAAGCAAGGGGGCAATGGCTCGCCGATCCTGGCTCCAACCTAAGGCACGGGCGGCATAGCGACGCACATAATTGTCGCTATCCTTCAGCGATCCGATTAAGCCCTCAACCGCAACATCATCCACTACCCAACACATCGCCCGTGCAGCGTAACGTCGTACATAAGCGTTTTCATCTTGCAAAGCGACCATCAGCGGCTGAACCGCGTCTTTACCGCCCACCCAACCCAATGCCGTAGCAGCATGAACGCGCACGTCTGCATCTTCGTCCATGAGCAAGGCAATTAAGGGGTCAATGGCATCTTCGCCGTACTGGATAAATTCCATCACAACGGACTTGCGGATGTTGGGGTCAGGGTCAATGAGCTGTTCCTGCAACTGTTTGAATTCCGCACTGGAACGGGACGGCATCCGCGTTGAAGCTTTGTTCGTTCGACCTTCGGTTTGCAATAGGAGCGCGCGATTCAGGTAATGCCGCGCGTTCTTGTAATGGGGGTCAATAGACAAAATGCGCTGCAAGTCATTGACAATCTGGACGAGATTGGAGTCATCACTCAATAACTCACGCATACTGCGGAAATATAACCGTTCGATTTCAGCGATTTGCGAAGGGGGGATTTTGGTCGCGCGCCGGGGGCGAAAAATCCCGAACACACGGTCAAGTACAAAAATGAGCAGCAATACTACTGCGGCGATTTGCACTGGGTAGGTAAAGGCTAAATTTGGAGCCAACAAGGTCAACCCAAGTGCTACAAGAACACTCAGGGCAAAGGTAAATAAAATGAAGCCGCGCACAAACTCACTCCTGGTGTGCCATTATCTACGGGGAGTATCTAGCCAGGCGGAATGCCATCAGGTTGGGTTGCGTCGGTATCGGGTGTTTCGGCATCCGATCCACTAAGATGATCTTCAACGGTTTCGTTTTCGGGAGCGATAACCTCTTCAACAGAAACAATCGAAAGCGGGGGCGCTTCCACATTAGATACATCCTCCGGCTCGGAAATGGAAAGGGTTTCATGGCCGAGCATCGTAATTTTGCCGTCAATGAAAGCACCTTCTTCGGTTGTCAACGCCGTCGCGCGGATGTCTCCCCAAATACGCCCAGTACGCAGCAGTTGGACTTTTTTACCAGTGACGTTGCCACGAACCGCGCCAGCAATTGAGATATTTTTGGCGTCAATGTCGGCGTTAATTTTCGCAGTTTCCCCTACCAGAACATTCCCGGCAATTTCCAGTGTCCCAGTGAATGCCCCGTCAAGGCGAACATTGGCGTTGCTACGTAAAACCCCTTCCAGGGTGCTATTCGCGCCAAGCACCGTTTCGAATCCAACGGGGGCGGGCGGAATACTAGGCTTAGGAAGCTGAGGTTTTTCAACGGTTGGTTGTGGACTTCCTGCCTCCACCTGACGACGGTTTCCAAAAAACGACATGGCAACCTCTTTCATCTGCTAACCGAATATTACATACTTATCACTATACAGCGAGTCGACTTAGAACTCAAACCAAAGTTGGAGTAAAAACCATTCCTGTGGATATTTTCACAAAACCTCAATCGACATATACTAGCATTGGATGTAGCATAAAACTCAGCAACGCTACTTAAATCCACAGTGTTTTATAGCATGGGAAATGGCAGTTGACCAGCATGGCGACTTCCAGATTTTAATCCACATTCCGTGCTATTTAGAAAACAACTTTTAATTGATCCGTTCGCTACTATCGCTCAGGATATGCTTTTCATCATGCGTGCATTGAAGACTGCGCCCCGAACCCTGGAACAAACCAACTTCGACCATTTTGTTCTCGACATTGCCTGGTTTGGACTGGCACTCCCGGCCACTACCCGTTTCTTGCAGATATACGCGATACATCTCGGCGCGGGTGCAACCGAACTGGGTTGGATGACCATGCTGCCCGCGATTATCCTGCTGGGTTCAGCATCGTTAGGCAGCAAGTGGATGGCTCGCCATAACCATGATTCGACGCGAGCGGTCTTCTGGCCCTCGCTGCTGTTCCGGTTGCAATTTTTGCTGCCCGCGCTGACACCCTTCATGCCCAAAGCGTTTCAACCAACCTGGCTTATTTTGTCGCTGGCGCTTCCAGCTTTACCACAAGGTCTCAGTTCAGTTGCATTTCTGGTGATGATGCGTGAGACAATACCTGAAAAAAAACTTACTGCGCTTTTTTGCCGTCGATCCATTGTGATGAACATTGCTATCGGCCTCAGTGGTTTAGCGCTGGGCGGATGGCTCAATTACGCGCCCTTTCCGCTCAATTATCAAGCGATGTTTGCCCTCGCTTTTATTTTGTCACTGGTAAGCCTTTGGCACGTAGCAAAAGTGCATATTGCAACGGCAAAAACACCGCGCCCTGTAGCGGCTGATACCCACATCAATCCCTGGCGCTCGCCGAAATTTCAGCAAATTGCGTTCATCATCGTGGTCATGCATATTGGGTTCTTCTCGGTTTTCCCGCTGACTCCGCTGCATCTGGTCAAGCATTTGCACGCTGACGAATTTTATATGAGCGTGTATGCGCTGGCAGAATTGGCCGCAGGAGCCTTAGTCGCGGGATTCACTGGGCGTCTGGCAGCACGGATTGGCAACCGATCCCTAATTGCCATTTCGATGATTGGCACAAGTATTGGCTTGGTACTCGTCGCAGTTGCGCCTAACCTGTATCTAGCACTGCCCGCAGCAGCCATTATCGGCGGTTCGTGGACAGCAGCGGGTATCGCACTACTGGCCCATTTCAGCGAAAATACACCGGCTGAAGACAGTGCAAAATTCACAGTTGCCTATTCTCAGGTCGTTTATCTGGCAACATTTATTGGCCCTATGATCGGAACCGGCTTGCAGAACGCAGGCATTAATCTGACAGTGGTTATTTTAATCGGTGCGATCCTGCGTTTTATCGCAGCAGGATTAACCCAATTTCACGCTTTTGAGTGGATGGAACGCACCCTTCGAATGGAATTGTTCACCCGCTGATTTATCGTCCGATTTTCATCAAAGATTCCGAAAAGGAACTTGTTCGCGAACAAGTTCCTTTTATTTTATGCATTCTGACGAGGCACTGTCGGCGAAGGTGTCAAGGTGGGTGTTGGGGTATCCGGCGTTGCAGGGTTGGGGGTATTGGTCGGACGTGGGGTCGAAGAAGGCGTGACCGGTGTCAATGTCAGCGAAGGTGTTGCCGTGATGGTGGGCAAGGGGCTGGGCGTCCGCGAAGGCGTTGGCGTTGGATTGACGGCCTGAAGCACACTCTCATGCATATAAGCGAGTTCCAGGCGGCGGGTGGAGGAATTCTGGTCAATAACATACCATTCGCTACCGGGCGCGGCACGTCCCAAAACACAAACTTCCTGATTCTGAAACAGGGAGTCAACGGTAGCCGAATTTTCGCTTGGTGACTGCCGAACGCGAGCATTGGGCACATTTACAATAAACCGCTGACATTCAGGCACGGGTGTAGGCGTAAAAGGTGATGTTGGTTCGCGCGTCGGTATAAAACTCTGGGCTGTGGCTGTCGAAACGATTACCGCACGTTCGGTTGCTTCGACGACACCTTTGCCACCTGTCCGCAAGAAATTTTGCGCACCAAGCCAGAGGTAATAGCCGCCGAATACCAGGGCAATCCCGACAAGAAATATCAACCATGCTGGCGGCCCATCGCGCCCCCGCCGAGAAGTACGGGGCGGGCGTCTGCCTAACGACATTCAACGCATCCTCAGTCTCAACTTCAAATTAGTTTTACCAGGATACAAGCGGGATGCCAACGGCAAAAGCGTAGGTCGGTGGTAAAGCGTCAGTTTTCTGTACCGATTCTCATTTTTCTGCGGGATTCGAATTCACAAAACTGCGGACTCTTTCCATAAGTACGCGCGAATCGAAAGGTTTAGTCAGAAGATCATTCGCGCCCGATTCGAAGGCACGCCGGCGTGGTTCTTCGCCTTCAAGCCCACTGAGCATCAACACTGGTACGTGGCTGATCGCTTCATTGGCTCGGAGGCGGATACAAAATTCGTAGCCACTGATTCCTGGCATCCGCACGTCCACAATCACGAGATCAGGTGGACGAAGGATCGCCATTTGTAAAGCTTTTTCTCCATTGTTCGCCGTCATCACCTCATAGCCTTCCAGATGAGCCTGAAGTAATTCACGATTCATCCAATCGTCATCAACGACGAGAATCAGTGGGGGGTTATTCATCCTGGCCTTTCATACGATGCTCAAACCTTATTCTTACGATGATTGTACGACTGGCATACCAGAAATGCCAGCAGTTTTCCTTGCCGCTCGACCTATTCCACGATAGAATAGGGCATATGAGTTCACTGACACCGGATGACACCTTACTAGGACTTTTGGCAGCCAACGCGCGGCACGGCTATCAACTGATGGATTGTTTCCGTGACCCGGCGCAACTTGGCGAAGTCTGGAACCTGAGCACCAGCCAACTGTACGCCGTTTTAAAGCGTCTGTCGGCACAAGGGTTCATCACAGGAAGCGAAATTACTTCAGAAAATGCCCCTACCCGCACCGAGTACACGCTAACTCCAGCCGGTAAAAAGCGGTTGGAAAGCTGGCTTCATGAAGCCTGTCCCTCCGCGAGTATTCGAGCAGTGCGTGTGGAATTTCTGAGCCGATTATTTGTCGCGCGAGTGCTAAACATACCAACTATTCCTATCGTGAGGGCGCAAAAGACAGTCTGTAATCTAAAGCGCACCGAACTTGGGGAGCAATGCAAACTGATGGAACCCGGAATCGGTTTCCTGGCGCTGGAACTGGTCATTGCTCAACTGGATGCTGTTTTACAGTGGATTGACCGATGCGAGTTAGTAACCAAAGACTTGGAGGACGATTGAAGTGAAGAAGCGTTTATCTTTAATTCTGTTATTGGCTGTGATGGCCTTGTCATTTGGATGGCACATCGTTGTCGCGCAAGACAGCCAAAACTTAACTGTTTTTGCGGCCTCATCGCTTACCGACGCATTCAACGAAATTGGCGCTGCTTTTAAAGCCGATCATCCCGGCGTAGATATTACTTTCAATTATGGTGGGTCATCGACACTGGCAACTCAACTGGTGGATGGCGGCGCACCGGCTGATATTTTCGCCAGCGCAAATGCTATGCAAATGCAGGCTGCCGTAGATGGCAACCGTATCGCTGGGAAGCCAGTGACCTTTGTCAAAAATCGCCTGGTGCTGATTGTCCCGGCGGACAATCCAGCAGGGATTCAATCACTACATGATCTGGCAAATTCAGGTGTGAAATTGGTCGTAGCCGCTAAGGGCGTCCCAGTACGCGGTTACACGGATGCGATGCTGGAAAAATTGGCCGCAGACCCGCTGTACGGCGAAGCGTATCGTACATCCGTCGTCGGCAACATTGTGTCTGAAGAAGAAAATGTACGACAGGTTGCCGCGAAAGTTTCACTGGGTGAAGCCGACGCAGGCATCGTTTATCGCTCCGACGTGACGCCAGACGTCAATGACAAGGTGCAAGCGCTGCCAATCCCAGACAGTTTAAATACACTGGCAACTTACCCTATCGCAGTCACCAATGACAGCGCCAACGCCAATCTGGCAAAACAATTTATTGATTATGTAACCTCGGACGCAGGGCAGGATACGCTGGTCAAGTGGAATTTTATCTCGGTGCGTATCCCTGAGTTAGCCTACAGCGTCACCTTAGCGGATGATGGCAAACTCCACGTAGACGGTCAGCTATTTAATCCGCTAGCACTCACCGTAGACGATCTACGCAACAACTATTCGTCAAAGACCCTGGATGTGACCTATAAGAGCGTCGAAGATACGGTTTCATCAACCTTCACTGGGATTTTGTTGTGGGATATTCTCAACAGCGCGCAGGCCAACTTTAACCCCGATGTCAAAAATGACAAGTTGAGCATGTTTGTCGTCGCTACAGGCAGCGATGGTTATCAGGCTGTCATTGCGTGGGGCGAAATCGACCCGGACTTCGGCAACCAACCGATCATGATTGCATATGATGAAAAAGGTGCGCCAATCCCTGACGATGCAGTACGCTTGATTGTACCGGGCGATGTACACGGCGGACGATATGTGAGCGGCCTCGTCGATTTGAGCTTGCGCGATGCTCCAGCCGTTGCAAAATAGCTAGCGTATATGGGATAGACAAGAAGCAGGTTATGATAGAGGCGTTCACGAGAACGCCTCTTCTTCTATGTAGCACACTGAGGCTTTAATTCGCTTGCACTCATCATTTGATTTCAGGAAAGCGCTTATAGCATCCGCCAGCGCCCTTCTGGTACTGCTGCTGGTTGTGCCGCTGCTGGCACTCGTCGTCCGCAGCATCGAAACCCGTGCCTGGGAACAACCCGCCGGATCAGGCATAGCCGAAGCGATTCTGCTCAGTATTTTCACCACATCCATCACGACCATCGTGACACTTCTGTTGGGAACCCCGCTGGCCTATAGTCTGGCACGCTGGTCTTTCCCCGGAAAACGACTGCTGAGTGTGTTGGTTGAACTGCCAATTGTGCTGCCACCTGCTGTGGCGGGATTGGCTCTGCTGGTGGCGTTCGGGCGACGCGGGTTTCTTGGCCCAACTTTGCAGAGTCTAGGGATCATACTTCCATTCAGCACAACAGCGGTCATCATTGCGCAGATTTTTATTTCCTCACCCTTTTATGTTCGGGCGGCACAGGTTGGATTTCAGGGTATAGACGCAGAAATCGAAGATGCGGGGCGTGTGGATGGCGCAGGCGGATTTGCCTTGTTCTGGAACATAACCCTGCCTTTATCGCGGCGGGCACTAGCGGCAGGTCTGGCGCTTAGTTGGGCGCGGGCGCTGGGCGAATTTGGCGCGACTATTTTGTTCGCGGGCAGTTTGCAAGGGCGCACGCAAACCATGCCACTGCTGGTCTATCGCGTTTTTGAAAGCAACATCAATGCGGCTATCTGGACAGGGCTTCTCCTAATCGGCATGGCACTGGTGGCGCTTTTGTTTTCGCAATGGCTCAATCGAAAGTCGGCTCAGAATCCTTCATGAGGGATCGCTAAGAATCCGGCTATTTATCGTTAAACGGCGTTATTTCATCGAAAGGCGTGCAAGGTTATCGTACAATAGAGATTGATTACTACTGAGTTTGAGGGGTCTGATGAATATCCAGCCATCCCGACGCACTTATGCCATCACTTTATTTTTGATTCTGATTGTGTGCTACGGTTATTTCATGCCGAAGTGGGCGGACTGGGGTGCAAATTCGCGCGCTGATCTGGTGTACGCCGTCGGTGATAAGGGCGCATTGACCATCGACGATTATCATACCAATACCGGCGATGAAGCCTGTTACCCCGGCCCGTATGATCTGACAACTGATACCTGCACCGGTCACTTTTACACGGATAAATCGATTGGCCCGTCGCTGCTAGCGCTGCCTTTCTATGTGGTCTTTAAGGGCGTTGCGGCGCTGCCACCAGTACAAAATTTCATCCAGAGTGGGCGCGGTATGGGAGCCATGACGGATACGCTCAATCCGGATGGCAAGGGTATGCGCCCTGAAGCCATCTATCAATTTCTGGCTCTGACTTTTATCACATTCTTCGCCTCGTCTATTCCGGCTGCAATCCTGGGTGTGATCGTGTTTTTGTTTGCCGCGCGATTTGCCCGCAAAGATGTGTATGCCTTCATCCTGGGGCTGACCTACGGCCTGGGAACGATTGCGTTCCCTTACAGTAATGTCCTGTATCAGCACCAATTAGCGGCGTTCGGCATTTTCATCGGATTTTATTTGCTTTGGCGCGTGATTTATGAAAATGCAAGTCTGCGTTGGCTATGGGCTGTAGGGGTATTGTTTAGCCTAGTGGTCATCACCGAATATCCAGTTGTGTTCCCTCTGGGCATACTGTTCGTATGGGCGGCATACAAAATGCCAAACAGGATCGCATTATATCGGGTAGTGCTTGGCGCAATCCCGTTGGGTCTGATTTTCGCAGCCTATAATTACGCGATTTTCCACACGCCAATCCCGGTTGGTTATGAATATTCAACATTGTGGCAGGATGTCCATCAACAGGGATTTTTGAGCATTACCATGCCCAGCCTGACCACTTTTCTGGGATTAACGGTCAGCCCATTCCGAGGGCTATTTTTCTTATCACCTATTTTGTTGGTGGGTTTAGCCGGATTATTGTACGCCTGGAAAGACTCAAAAATTGAACGCAGCGTCGTGATCGTCTTATGGCTGGTGATCGCGTTTTTCACCCTTTTCTATTCATCGAGCGTGATGTGGTGGGGCGGCAACACGGTTGGGCCGCGTTATTTGGCTCCGATGGTTCCTTTCCTGGCATTGCCCATGATTTTTGCGTTTAACCGATGGATGTCTAATCCGGTCAATCGCGCGGTCATCATCATCCTGATTGCGCTGTCATTTTTGAACGTGTGGATTCAGACAACGGGCGGGCAAGCATTTCCCCCAGCCTTCACTGATGACGGGGCGTCTATCACCAATCCTTTATTCCAATACTCGCTGCCGCTCATCATGCAGGGCGACGTTGCCCGCAATTATGGGATTGTGGCAGGCTTAAAAGGACTGCTCAGTTTCATACCGTTGTTTATCGCGGTAGGCGGCGTTTACCTGATTGTTCCGCGCTGGCTGGGGCGTCGCGAACAGCAGCAGGACATGAAATCCCAACGGGTAAAGCAAGCTGCGGGCGGAGCGGATTAGGTCGTTAGTCAAAAGACAGAAGCAAATTTACCAGTAAGAAACAAAATGAGGGACAAGATTTGTCCCTCATTTTTATCCAATTTAAGACTATAAATGTTTATTTGGTTCCGTTTTTGACCTGGGGTACGGTGAAGACAAAACGCGCACCGCCACGTGGAGAAGGCTCATAGCGGATTTTGCCGCCATGCATCTCAATCATGCGATCAACTATTGCTAACCCTAGTCCCGTACCGTGCGATTTACCGAGCGTTACAAAAGGATTAAAGAGTGTTTCCGCAATTTGAGCGGGAACACCAGGGCCGTCATCGGATACGGTAAAACGAATCAAGTTATCTACCGGCTCGACATTAATTTCGACCAGCGTACCACCTTTGCTTTCGATGGCGTCCACAGCATTATTGACCAAATTCTGGAATACACGCATGAAACGCTGCGTGTCGATATTCATGGTAAAGCCGCGGGCAGCATCGGCATTCATGGTGATACGCACTGCCCGTTCGAGACCAGGTGGCATGAGCATATCCGCCACCAATGCCATGTACTCTTCAACTTTGACGGGCTTGCGCTCAACCGTTTGATCGCCTGCAATATAATCGAGAATTTCCTGAGCCATTGACGAGAAGGCTTCTACATACTTGATAATTTGTTCCGCAAATTGGAAGCGCTCATCATTCGTCAAATCGGTTTCTTGCAGCAAACCGGCGTAGCCCATCACATTGCTCAAAGGCTTACGCATGTCATGGACAAGCGTACCGACGGTCTGCCCAATGATACTCAAACGTTCGGCCTGACTGAGTTTATCTTTTGTGGCCTGAAGTTCTTTCAGGGTGGTTTCAAGTTCAATCCTACGGCGTGCCAACCTGTCGATTAAGCGCGCGGCATAAATGAACAAGGCCGTGTTTTGCATGAGCGTCGTGACTAAATTGACATCGTTGGCCTTAAAACTTTTGTCGTCACGCTCGTATTGGAGCACCAGCGAACCGAGCAGTTCATCGTTATAACGCAGCGGCGCACAAATGATTTTGTCGCTGTCGAACAACTGCGCTTGCTCATAGGCATAAAGGGTGCTCAAGGCGAGTTCACGCACCCGCCCATCCCAAAAATCTGGACTGGCTTTATCCCCGAAAAAACTCACTGGCGTCAGGGTCGATTTATCGGAATCCCATACATAGATTGCGCCCGAATCAGCCTGAAGAATGCTGTTGGTCTCGACCAGCACATTTTGAACGATTTCGTTCTGGGGCATTCCCTGAACGAAATTTGTCCCCAGGCCATAAATCAGATTAAGTTCATCGTAGCGTTCGAGCACCTCGTCAGCAAGCTGATGGCGACGCCAGGTATCCGTCGCACTGTAGGAAAGCATGAGTCCCAGATGTTCAATAGCACGGGCATACATTGGATCATCGTTGTCAACAAACAACCCAACACGGCCTACGTCTTCATTATCGACCCAAATAGTAGCCCAAACGTTCGATTGGTGACTTTTCAGCGCTGGCCCATAATGATGTCTACGGTCAGGTTCCAATATAAGCACAACATCTTTTAGACCGAAAATCGCTTCAAAAGAGGGGATGAGATCATCTAATACTGCACTTGGCAGAAGGATGCTCAAATTAGGTATCGACACAGGTAATTACATTCTCTATCTGAATTAAGCGAGTATTACCCTCGCGTTGAGATTTTATTCATTCTATAACGAAATACACGGTGTGGCAATTTAAGGTGAGGATAAATCTATCCCCTCGAACAGTGATAAACACGATTTTCAGTTCAATTGGCCTTCGCCCAGATTTCATTCAACTGCGCCATCAGCCGAGAGGGGTTAAATGGTTTGGTCATAAACCCATTGGCCCCGATAGACTCGGCACGCTGCCGGTCATTATTATTGCCGCGCGCGGTCAAAATGATGATGTGAGGGTTGTAATCTTCGATATGGCGTACCTGCTGGCAAACATCATAACCGTTTACCTTCGGCAAAAGCACGTCCAGAAGAATTAAATCGGGGCGTTCATCACCGATAATCTTTAGTGCTTCTTCGCCGTCTTCCGCCACCAAAACCGAAAGTTTTTTGGAATCTACGCGGTCAAGAACCTGTTTTAACAACAAGCGGATCATCGCTTCATCATCAACGATTAAAACTTTTTTCGTATGTCCGTCAACTTCAGGCATTCTCTGCTCTCGACTCGTATTCGATGTTTAGTCCTTCTAATGATTATAATGCCGATTTCGTTTACAAACCTGAAAGATTAGGTAGTCTTGTAAGGGGAGTTTCGTGAAATATAAATGAAAAAGCGGGAGCAAATCGTTTTGCCCCCGCCCCAACAGGTTAGGGACTAGCCCATATTGCGGATAACGGCTGTCGCAAATTCACTGGTCTTTACCTCTGTCGCGCCCTGCATCTGGCGGGCAAAGTCATAGGTAACAATTTTCTCATCGAGCGCTTTCTCATAGGCTTTGGTGACCAAATCGGCGGCTTCCTGCCAGCCGAGGTGTTCGAGCATCATTACACCGCTAAACAAGAGCGAACCGGGGTTCACTTTGTCGAGGTTGGTGTATTTGGGCGCTGTACCGTGCGTGGCTTCAAACAAAGCTATTTCATCGCCGATATTCGCACCTGGGGCGATACCGACGCCGCCTACTTCGGCAGCAATGGCATCGCTCAAATAATCGCCATTCAGGTTAGGGGTAGCGATTACATCAAATTCAGAAGGACGCAGGAGCATCTTCTGGAACATGATGTCGGCGATGGTGTCCTGGATCAAAATTTTGCCTTCGGGAACTTTGCCCCCATGCTTGGCTTCAACTTCTGACCAGGGGATGGTCTCGTTGCCGAATTCCTGCGCAGCAACTTCGTAGCCCCACTTCTGGAACGCGCCTTCAGTAAATTTCTGTATATTGCCTTTGTGAACCAGCGTCACGCTCTTGCGTTTGTGGTCGATGGCATATTGGATAGCTGCCCGCACCAGACGCTTTGATCCGAAGGCGCTAATTGGCTTGATACCCAGTCCAGCATCCTCGAAAAATTCCGCGCCGAGTTCTTCACGCAGGAACTTGGCGAGTTTTTTGTTTTCGGGCGATCCCGATTCGTATTCGATACCGGCGTACACATCTTCGGTATTCTCGCGGTAAATCACGACATCAATTTCTTCAGGGTGCTTGACTGGGCTGGGAACGCCGCGATACCAGCGCACAGGACGGACACAGCTATATAAATCCAGCACCTGACGCAGAGTAACGTTCAAACTGCGGAAACCACCACCAACGGGCGTGGTCAGCGGCCCTTTGATGCCGATGAGATATTCACGCAGGACATCAAAGGTTTCCTGGGGCATGTAATCGCCATTATAAACACTTGCAGCCTTCTCACCCGAATAAATTTCCATCCAGGCGATTTTGCGGCTGCCACCATAAGCTTTTTCTACGGCGGCATCCCAAATACGCTTGCTAGCGGTCATAATGTCGTAGCCAATACCATCGCCTTCGATGAAGCACAGGATGGGATTGTTGGGCACAACAAGTTTTCCATTTGCAACAGTAATTTTCTGACCGTCCGCCGGAACGGTCACTTTATCGAATGCCATGTAACTCTTTTCTCCTTAGAAGCTCGTAACGATTGCTGGCGCAATTATACGACGCGCGGGGCTGTATATCTATCGCAATTTTAGTGAATGGCGTGCTTCAGTTATTCCCTGGACAAAAGTTGTGCTATACAAACCAGCAGTGCTACACTACCGATATAACGGCACAACCCGGAGCACACTCTTATGCTTGACTCCCAGATCGTTGACGTAGCCATCGGCATGATATTCGTCTTTAGTTTGTTGAGTATCCTGGTTACTCAGATTAACACGCTCATACTCAATGTTCTCAACCTACGAGCGCAACAGCTTAAGGAAGGTTTAATCAATCTCGTCACAGACAAAGAGCTGCAAGCCAAGATGCTGGCACATCCGCTCATTCGGATGGTGGAAGATACTGTACGCCCTCAAGATAAATTAAACCGCCAGGAACAAGCTGACATTATTGAGATGAAACCCACGATGGTGACGTATATCGCACCCAGTACCTTCGTCGAAGCGCTTTTGAGCCTCC
>JBDTNB010000010.1:0-94607 GCA_039933955.1 Chloroflexota bacterium | reverse complement strand
TTTATGGGAAGTGCGTCATCTTGACGCGCTTTCCATAATATTCATACAATAAGGTCAGTCAAGTAAGCAAAGTGGAGGACACACCACATGGGGCCTGAAGTCATCATCATCGGCGTTGCCGGTCTAGTGGCACTGGTGGTCATTGTTGTCGGTATTGTTAGTGTTCGATCTGAACGGGATTTAGTAGAAGAACGCCTGGGACGTTACGAACAGGGTTATGAGACATTCCTCGATTCCGAGGATGAAGATGGCGATAAACCCAAGAAAGATGAGCGTAAAGCCCTGGATGCGATAGATAAAGCCATCGCCAAGCGGCCTTTCGCTCAAAAATGGCGGACGCAGCTTGCGCGGGCTGATCTCAAGCTCACAGTAGCTGAATTCGCCGCTCTGCACGTTGTTTCAGTGATTGGCTTCTTCGGAGCCGGGTATTTTGTGCTGTTCCGGGGCGACCTGGTTATGTCAATCGTGGCGGGATTCGTCGGATTTTTCTTTCCCCGACTTTACGTATCGCGTCAAACCAGCCAGCGACTTGTCAAATTTGAGAATCAACTCCCAGACTCGTTGGGCTTATGGGTCAATGCGTTACGCTCTGGTTTTAGCGTGCTCCAAGCGATGGAGGCAATTTCACGTGATGCGCCTGAGCCGACGGCCACTGAGTTCAAACGTGTTGTGCAGGAAGTCCAGCTCGGAATTGATGTTGAAGGTGCGCTCGAACATCTGCTGAACCGCGTGGAAAGCGAAGACCTTGATTTGGTGGTGACGGCAGTGAATATTCAGCGCGAGGTCGGTGGTAACCTGGCTGAAATTCTGGAAACCATCAGCCATACGATCCGCGAGCGAGTCAAACTTAAAGGTGAAATCCGGGTATTGACCTCTCAGGGTCGTATGACGGGTTATCTTATCAGCGGTCTGCCCATCGCAGTTGCATTATTCCTGTCCGCCATTCAACCAGGGTTCATGAACCCCATGTTTGAAAGCCGTACCTGTGGCTGGCCGCTACTCGGTATTGGTCTGGCACTCATCGGCATGGGTATGGCGGCGATTCAGAAAATCGTCAATATTGAGATTTAGGCGAGGTAATTGAGATGGAAGGTATACTGATTATTGTTGTCCTGGTCGTCATCGCCGGTCTCGTGTATATCGGGATGCGTGATGACCGGAGTCGTGATCCACTTCAGGAACGGTTAGCGCAGTTTGGTGAACGGGAATTACCGGAATCGCTGGAAGAAATTGAACTTTCGCTGCCCTTCCGGGATCGTGTTTTAATTCCTATTCTGCGCAGAGTCGCGGACGTTACAACCCGCTTCACGCCTGAAAAGCAATTAGCGCAAACACGCCATCAAATTGAACTGGCGGGGATAGCAGGCACGCTCGAACCAACGACGTTTTTTGCTATGCGCATTGGTGCGACAGTTGTGCTCGGTTTGGGAGCCTTCCTGGTCTTTTTCGTTATGTCGCCTAATCGCGATCCTAACGCAATCTTATACACTATCGGTGGTGCCGCACTGGGTTATTTCTTCCCTGTATTGTGGCTGCGCAGCAAGATCAGCAAGCGGCAGGGCAATATTCTGAAGGCGCTGCCGGATGCGCTTGATTTGCTCACCATCTGCGTGGAAGCTGGCTTGGGCTTTGACCAGGCGATGGGTAAAGTCTACGAAAAATGGGATAACGAACTAGCGATTTCATTTGGTCGTGTGCTGCGAGAAATTCAACTGGGGAAGTTACGCCGTGAAGCCCTGCGTGATATGGCTGAACGAAGCGAAGTACCCGACGTAACGAGCTTTATCGCCGCAGTAATCCAGGCCGACCAACTAGGCGTGAGTATGACCAAAATTTTGCGCGTTCAGTCTGACCAGATGCGCGTGAAACGCCGCCAGCGTGCCCAGGAAAAAGCCCATCAAGCGCCTGTCAAGATGATGATCCCGATGGTACTGCTCATCTTCCCATCGCTATGGATTGTGCTGCTCGGCCCGGCGGTTATCTTCCTGCTCGGCAGCGGCGTCGCGGGCAAGGTTTAAGACATCTTCATTTCACCTGTTATTTTCCTACCTGGAGTGTTATGAATGCCAGGTACTGAATCACACGAATTTCAAAAAGCCCTGGGTTCCCCTGGGCTTTTTGCGCCTAATCGCCTTTTACGGCAAATCGTTGATGTGAGCATTGACCTGTTGTTTCCGCCGCGATGCGCCGGATGCGGACGGGTCGATTCAATCTGGTGTGACACCTGCCAAGAAGCTCTTGAGACCACTCTATTCCCGAATCACGTTGCGCCACTTGCGCCTTTTACAGGTATGGCATCGACGGCTGTCCATCAAGGGATCATTCGCGAAGCGGTACAAGGTCTCAAGTATGGTAATGCTCCGCTGCTAGCTGAATTCCTGGGCAAGCGATTGAACCAGCAGTTGCAGCATATGGATTGGACGATCGACATGATCGTTCCTGTGCCGTTACACACTACCCGATTGATCACCAGAGGGTATAATCAAGCTCAATTACTGAGTGAACAAGTCGCCCAAGAAACCGGGAAACTGTGCTCACCGGACGCCGTACACCGTCAGCGAAACACACAATCGCAAGTGACACTCAATGCAGTGGAGCGGCAAACCAATATGGCAGATGCATTCCAGGCCAACCCAGCGATTGTTTCCCACCAGCGTATCCTGGTCATTGATGATGTGTATACGACGGGCGCAACCCTCAGCGCCTGTGGACAAGCGATTCTCCAAGCAGGCGCTCAAGCGGTCTATGGCTTGACCGTGACTGTTGCACGTCTTTAATCCACCCTACCCAAAAGGAGTATGTCATGGACGTGATTATTCAGGGCCACAATCTTAGAGTTACCGACGCACTGGAAAGTTACACGCGCAAGAAGATGGACAAGTTGGATCGGTATCTGCCCAACATTCATGATGTTCGCATTGATTTATCCAGCGAACGCACTAAACGCGGCGAAGACCTAGCGATTGCCCAAATTACGATACGTCATGCCCGCGGCGCAATTTTGCGCGCCGAAGAACGATCTCCAGGAGATATCAATTCGGCCATTAACTCGGCGGTTGAAAAAATGTACCGCCGAATCCAACGATTCAAAGGCAAACGTATCCGCAAAGGGCGCGAACGCTTTACTGCAACCTTGGAAGAATTGAATGCAGCAGAGCAAATTCCCGATATGGAAGTATTCGAGGATGTATCTGAAAACGAGGCAGAGGAGCATGAAATCATCCGCCGCAAAGAAGTTGCGGTGGTCGCGATGAATGAAGCTGAGGCAATTGAACAATTGGAATTACTTGGCCACAGTTTCCTAGTGTTTTTCAATGATGCTACCGGCGGCGTCAATGTCCTTTATAAACGGACATCGGGCGGATATGGGGTGATTGTTCCGCACCTTGAGTAAGTAGACCTTCATTGGGGCGCAGCGAGTTTACTGCGCCCTATTATTTTCCCTGCCAAAGCTCACGTAAAAAAATATATTTGCGGAATTCGTACCAGGCCATCAACAGGCTGAGGCGGAAACCATGCAGTCCATCCTGATAACCCTTGAGGGTTACAAAGCGCCACCAAAACTGCCGCCAGGGTTGCAGAATATAATTTTGAGGCTTGGGACGAATGTTTTCTTCAAATAAAATACGAGCATCATAAGCCGCATAGCGCCGCTGCTTGGTTCTAAACTGCTCAATATCGTTGTAATTGTAGTGAATGAAGGGGTGAGTCAGCGTGCCTTCGAGACCCTCAAGCAGTACCAATTCGTGTACCTGACGCTCAGGATCATAATGGGCAGCGCCAAGTTTCAATAAGCGAGTTTGATAATCGGGATACCAACCCGCGCCGTGAGTCAATTTGCCAAAAATATAATTGTGGCGAGGGATTTTCCAACCCGCATAGCCCGGTTTCGGCATGACTTCGCGCACTTCAGCCGCAAGCTTCGGCGTGACCCGTTCGTCAGCATCCACGAACAAGACCCAATCGGCCTGCCCTTTTACGGCGTCGAGCGCGGCATTGCGCTGGCTGGCATAATTCTCAAAGCGATGCTGAATCACTTTCGCGCCTGCTTTTTGGGCGATAGCCACCGTATCATCTGTGCTGAAGGAATCAAATACGAGAATGTCATCGGCAAAACGCAGGCTTTCGATGCAATCCAAAATGTGCGCCGACTCGTTGCGGGTGAGGACAATCGCGATGAGTTTCACGGCTGATTTCGTGCCATTTCGTACACGGTCTGATAAGCATCAAGTAGGGGTTTGTTGTCAGCAGATTGGGCGACCTGCCCCAGCTTACGCCGCATTCCCAGCGATAACAGCCAACGGGCAAGGCGGAATTTCCAGGCCGGGTAATGTTTGGCGAATAACCGTAAACGACTTTTCCATAAATTGATGATGCTTTGAGCGCGTATCTGGCTGGTGCTCTTGCCTGCCAGATGCACCACATGCGCCGACGGGACGCAATAGACATCCCAACCTGCTTCATGGATACGCCATTCCCAATCGACTTCTTCACAGTACATGAAAAACTGCTCGTCAAACATGCCGGTTTGCTGTATCACTTCGCGGCGCAGCATCATGGTCGCGCCGAGAGTGAAATCTACCGAGAAGGGTTTTCCAGCCTCATATAAAGCGCGCGGATAGCGCCCATTGAAACGGCCTTCGATCAAGCGACCCGGTGTCGGGAAAAATTCCACCCACAATTGGCGCAATCCAGGAAAAGTAAAAGCACCGTGTTGAAAGCTGCCATCCTCATAGGAAAGCTGCGCCCCGACCAAGCCCCACCGTGGATTCGCGATGAGGGCATCATACAATTTGCGAGTCGCGCCAAGCTGGGTGATGGTATCGGGATTCAGGAGGTAGACGGCGGAAGGCAAATCAGTGGCGTTTGGCTGTCCAAAACCAATCTGGCACAAGGCCGTATTATTGGACTTTGCGAAGCCAAGATTCTGGTCGCTGGTGGTCAATTTCACCTGGGGGAAGGTGCTGGCTACGAGTTCGGCTGTGCCATCTGATGAAGCGCTGTCGATCACATATACATCGGCTGCGGGGCCATTTGCATCTAAATCCGCAAACAGGCTTTGCAGCGCATCCAGGATATATTCCCGGCTGTTCCAGGTAACAATTACAACCGCAAGATCAGCCAAATTAATTACCCAATTGAGAAAAATCTAGCCGTGTGCTGACAATAAAATCTGACAGGTCTTTGAAGTCGTCGCTTGTGACGGGAACGATGGCATTCTGACCTAACAAGGCGCGCATCTTTACGGCGGTTGTACTATCTTCGGACAAAGCAACCAGCGCATCGTTCAGCGCAATGCGTGTACCCAACTGGACGTCAGAGGGAATCATCAGAATTGCATAGGGGAAAGCTGTGTCAGTGGTAGTCAAAACTGTAACCTTATCGGCGGCATCACCTAATTTGTCGGCAAAATCATCTAGTGCATTCGCCGGAATGCCCGCCGCATCACAATCGCCAGCAGCAACCGCTTTGATGACCGCGGGAATGTCGGTTTGATCGCTGACTGCGCCGACATCGGTTAACGGATTCAGACCATTGGCCTTTAAAATAAGAGAAGGCGCAAACCAGGTGTAAAAATCGTCATAGTTGATACGGCAAAAGTCTTTGCCTTTGAGCGCACTTAAGGTACTGATTTTGGCAGCTTTATTCACGATAATAGAAGCTGCTTCGCCCGTTTTGGCATCACTGCGGGTTCCGCGTTCAACCTGCAAAATGGGTGAGCCACAGTTTTGCGCATTGGCAGCGGCATAGGATGCGCCATTCAGCCATGCTACGGTGACCTGCCCGCCAGACGAATCGCACAACGCGCCTAATGCCTCGGCATAGCGCTCCACCAATTCAACTTTGATGGTCAGCCCAGACTTTTCCAGAACGGCGGCTTCGAAATCAGCGATGGCGCTGCGGGCGGCTGACATCGAACCTTCGGGGCGAATCACCATTTGCAGCGGATTTTCGGCTGCGCCCGCCGGGACTGCCGTCGCCACCACCGGTAAAGGAGTCGAACGAGGGGTTGACGTGAGCGTCATGGCGATCACCGGCCCAGATTGGGTTGTCTGATGACGACAGGCTGAAAGCAGTAATACAACAGCCAGGATGGATAGCAAAACGAGTCTGTAAGTATGCTGACTGTTCAAAGCCGTTCACCTATCGTGTCATGTGGGCGATAATCTGATTATAGCATTACCCGCCGGATGCGGCTGATGAATCTACAAGGGTAATGTCGCGTGCGCCCACACGCGAATTAAAAACGCTCACCTCAACATCTTCATGGATCAAACCCGCCCAACACTGCTGCGGATTGCGGGCTTTAATCAGGTCGGTCAGGCGGACAGCGCCCCAAACAACACTGCTTGCCCCGGCAGGCAAATAATAATAGGTGTTGCCATCAGCGCCATGTTCGGTTGTCAAGGTGTCAGGCGCGCCAATCGCCCAGCGCCAGGGCCAGGATGTGCTGTTAGTCGAGCATTGAATACCGACACGCCATGAGCCGGACTGCTCGTAAACACCCATCGCGCCCCAGATTTGATCCTGCTGGTAGACTGTACCGGGCCAGGGGCCACTGGTACGGATGGCAACTTTGCCGTAATTCTCTACGGTCAGTTTGAAAACCAGCATATCACCCAACGGCATAGAAATCGCCTGAAGTCCTAAGTCTTGCTGGGCATTGGGTTCGGGAATGAGTTCGCCGGTTTTATCGGCTGAAGATAAGTAGCGTTCATTGTAGGGCTGGACATCAAAAACCACATCAATACCAATGGGCTGAGGCATGATTTCGGCTTGTGGATCGCCACCGCCTTGAATGCTGAGCGAAGCAGTTTTTTGTACCACCTGCCCTTCCAAGTCCTGTGCCTGGGCGACAACTTTATACGTACCATCAGGCGGTGGTTCGACGCCCAAATCAATACCGCCATCATAATCAAAGTAATGGCGGCCTATTTCGCCGAGCTTGCGGCCTGCCTGCGTTTCCGGAATAAAAATTTGCTGTCCGTCCGGGCCGACCAGATACACAGTTAGGTCGGCGGCTTTAGGCAGAAAGACATTCATCTGCGTCCGGTCATCAATCCCATCCTGATTGGGGGTAAATTTATCGGGTGAAATCGCAAAATTGACCAACTGTGGCAGCGGTGAATCGCCTTTTTCGATGACCAGCGTTCCAGTGCGTTCGTCAGTTTCACCAGTTTCGCTGACGGCGTGCAAGCGCCAGGTATATTGACCGTCGGGGATCAGACGGCGCAGGATTTCGCCTTCGATTTTATCCCCCGGCAGCGTAAAGCCATCGACGACGCCGCTGAACAACACTTTATAATTGTCGGGTATGCGGGATTCGTCCTTGCGGAAGTAATATTGTGTACCGTCATCAGCTTCTAAGGATATTGAGATTTGGGCGTTGCGCGACAAACTATAATCAAATTCAGTTATATCGCTGTCGCCGTCCGCATTGGGGGTAATCGTATCTAATGTAAATCCTGCACTGGTGATGAGCGGGCGATTGGGTTGCAGCACAGCCTGCCCCACTAACAGCACACCGCCGAGGACAACCACTGCAACAATAATCGTTAACCAGATTGATATACGCATAAGCGACATCATTTCCATTGACTTTAAACAACCGCCTGAGTCTAACTGAAAGCCTTTCTATCGCCAAGTGTGGCTTATAAACATGGCGAATTATTGGACAAGGCACGCCTTGTCCTTACTACGCTTTACTGTGACCCTTGTATGAGGTAGACTCTACGAACATTTGCACTCAAAAATGCAGTTTCCCAAAGGAATTCCCAGATTGACCAATCAGTCAGCCGTGAATGATTTTCAGCACATTGTGAACGCTGAACCCGACGCATATGGTCTCGTGGAATGCCCGGTTATCCCACTGCGTGGGACGGTTATTTATCCCGACGTTATCACCCCAATTTCTGTCCGCAGCCAGCGCGCGATTGCCGCAATCCAGGCCGGGATATTGAAAAAGCAAACCGTTATTGGCCTTGCCCAACGAGACCCATCTTCAATTGATGCAGAGCCAGAAGATTTGTACACCATCGGCACGGAAATAGCGTTGGGACGGGTTATGCGTGCGCCGGACGACAGCCGCACAGTGCTGGTGCAGGGACGCCGTCGGGTTGAAATTGTCGAAGTCGTGCAGACCGATCCTTATATTATCGCCAAAGCCCGCCCCCTCAAGGAAACGGGACTCGAAACTGATGAGACGCTGGCGGTGATGCAAACTGTTTTGGGCATGTTCCGCCGTGCCGCCGATCTGAACCTATCGATCCCTGATGAGGTACTGGCGCATACACTGGATACTGAAGACCCAGGCCGTTTCTCCGATTTAGTAGTCGCGTCACTGATGCTGCCTTTTGAACAACGACAGCGACTGCTCGAAATTGGTGAGATCGACAAACGACTGCAACAAATTGCCTTAGTGTTAGGCCAAGAACTCAACATGTTGGAATTGAAAGACGAAATTAACAGCCAGGTGCAGCAGGAGATTGACCGCAGCCAGCGTGAAGCCTACCTACGCGAACAAATGCGTGTGATCCAGAGCGAGCTGGGCGAAAGCGATATTTTCCAGCAAGAAGTCAATGAAGTCCGCGACCAGATTTTTAAAGCCAAACTGCCACCGGAAATCCACGAAAAGGCTGTGAAAGAACTGTCCCGGCTGATGATGATGCCACCGATGGCCCCCGAAGTCGGGATCATCCGCACCTATATTGATTGGATTACGACGCTCCCCTGGAACAACCAGAGCGATGATAACCTCGACATCCTGCACGCGCAGAAGGTTTTGGATGCCGATCACTTTGGCTTGCCAAAGGTTAAAGATCGCATCCTGGAATACATTGCTGTCCGCAAATTGGCGGCCAGCAAAATGAAAAGCCCAATTCTGTGTTTTGTAGGGCCACCTGGCGTAGGAAAAACCTCACTGGGGAAGAGTATTGCCAGAGCGCTGGGCCGCGAATTTGTACGTGTCAGTTTGGGCGGTGTGCGCGATGAAGCCGAAATTCGAGGACACCGACGCACGTATATCGGCGCGTTACCGGGGCGAATTATCCAGACTTTACGGCGCGCGGGAACCATCAATCCAGTGTTTATCCTGGATGAAATCGACAAGTTGGGAGCCGACTTCCGAGGCGATCCCTCGTCGGCACTGCTGGAAGTGCTTGATCCGGAACAAAATTTTTCGTTCTCCGATCATTATCTCGAAGTCCCGTATGATTTGTCGAAGGTGTTGTTCATCACGACTGCCAATGATCTGGAGCAAATGCCACCTGCGCTCCTGGATCGTTTAGAAATCATCGAATTTCCGGGGTATATCGAAGAAGAGAAAATTGCCATCGCACGGCAGTTCCTCATTCCGAATCAGTTGGATGCGCATGGGCTGGCCGGATTGCATCTCAACTTCGATAAGCAGGCCATTCAAGGCCTTATCCGAGGCTATACCTATGAGGGCGGCGTGCGGAATCTGAACCGTGAGATCGCCAATGTGAGCCGAAAAATTGCACGATTAGTCGCCGAGGAAAAGCCGTATCCCAAACGAATCACTGGCAGCAAGTTGATTGATTATCTGGGGCCGCCACTTTTCACAAACCAGCGTGCCCATAAGGAACATACTGTAGGCTTGGCGACAGGTCTGGTGTGGACATATGATGGCGGCGACATTACGGTCATCGAGGTTTCGGTACTGCCGGGTAAGGGTTCGCTGTTGATGACGGGACAGCTCGGCGAAGTCATGCAGGAATCGGCGCAAACCGCTTTGAGTTATATGCGTTCACGCGCCCCTTATTTTGATGTGCCGAGCGACGATTTCGAGAATTACGATGTACATATCCACATCCCGGAAGGCGCAGTACCCAAAGAAGGCCCTTCGGCGGGTATCACGCTGGCAACCGCAATCATTTCAGCATTCACCGAGCGCAAGATTCGCGGCGATTTCGCGATGACGGGTGAAATCACCCTGCGGGGCAAGGTGCTGCCGGTGGGCGGTGTGAAAGAAAAAGTGTTGGCAGCACGGCGCGCAGGCATTTTCAAGATCATCCTGCCGATCCAAAACAAACGCGACCTGATGGACGTGCCGGAAGAAGCGCAAGCAGATTTGCACTTCTATTTTGTCGAGAATATGCAGCAGGTCATCGACAGGGTGCTGCTAGCGCCCCCACGCGGAGGCCGCAAACGCGACCTGGAACGGGCGGAAGAAGAGAAAGCAGCGGAGAAGGTTGAGACTTCAAACGAGCCATGAACACCTCTGTTGACGATGTTTGGCAAATAATTAAAGAAGGTCGTGGCACACAAAGGGATTGGTTCGGCGAACAAACACCGCCTGAAACCCTTGCCGAAACGCTCACGGCGATGGCAAACAGCCAGGGCGGTACGCTGATTGTGGGCGTGACGAGCGTTGGCGGCATCGTCGGGGTTCGCAACGTGAGCAACACCGTTGACCAGATGTTACACGCCGCTCTTTCGATTGATCCGCCGTTGATTATTCCACTGCCGCAGGTGATGCGTATTAACGGCAAAGCCATTGTCATCGCGCAGATTCCGGCGGGTATGCCCCACGTTTACTGTGTGGATGGCCGCTATTTGCATCGTCAAGGACACGAAAACAGCCCTCTCAAGGCGCGCGATTTACGGCGACTCATCATTGAGCGCGGCGAAGCCAGCTTTGAAACTGAAATTGTCCGCAACGCCAGCCTGGATGATATTGATTGGGATAAAGCGAAAACATATGCTTCCGGATTGAGCGGCATGGGTGAAACCAGTGTCGAGCAAATCCTGGTCAAACGCGGCTGCCTCACCGAAAAAGATGGTGCTTTACATCCGACCAATGCGGGGATTCTGTTATTCGGTAAAGACCCGCAGCGGTTTTTGCGGGGGGCAGACATCACAGCCGCACGTTTCGCCAGCGAGAGCATGAGCGATACGTTCAGCCGCCAGGACATCCTGGGCACACTACCCGACCAGATTCGCCGCGCTGAAATGTTCCTGGTCGATCACATGCGCAAAGACATCCAACTGGGGACGACGATGGCGCGTGCCGAGCATTTTGAGTATCCGTTAGAAGCCGCGCGCGAATTGGTGGTGAATGCAGTTGCGCACCGCGATTATCAAATCAACGGCGATGGTATTCGGCTGTTCATTTTCAACAACCGCATGGATGTGACCAGCCCCGGCAGTCTCCCCGGCCCGGTCACGATTGATAACATCAAGGACGAACGATTCTCGCGCAATCCGGCCATCGTCCAGGTGCTCTCTGACATGGGCTTCATCGAGCGATTGGGGTACGGCGTAGACCGCGTGATTGATTTGATGCGCCAGCAAAACCTAAGTGCGCCGGAATTTGAAGAAAAAGCCGGTGGCTTCCGCGTCATCCTACGGAATCAAGCGGCAGAGGCGCAGCCAGAACCCACGCCAGCAGCGCCAACCATCCAATTCAAGGGCGAGTATCAGGGCATCGAAATCAATCCACGCCAAGAAAGTGCGCTGGTTTTCCTGCATCGAAAAGACAGCAACAGCCGTATCACCAACAGCGATTTGCAGCAGCTTTGCCCGGATGTCCACCCAGAGACGATTCGGCGCGATCTGGCCGACCTCGTGACTAAAAATATCCTACGCAAAATGGGGCAAAAACGTGGTTCCTATTACATCCTCACCCGCGAAGAGTCTTGACTGCATCACGCTGGGCGAAACGATGTGGCGCTTATCGCCCCCCGGCCAGGAACGACTGGAACAAACCAATACCCTGGACATTCACATCGGCGGTGCAGAAAGTAATCTCGCAGCGGCATTGGCGCGATTGGGCAAGCGAGTCATGTGGTGGTCACGCTTGCCGGAGAATCCTGTGGGACGGCATGTCGCCAATGCCTTGCGAGCGCAGCAGGTCGATGTATCCGGCGTGCGCTGGGGAACAGGGCGACTGGGAACCTATTTCGTGGAATTTGCGCCAGCCCCACGCGCCACTCAGGTCATTTATGATCGGGCAAATTCAGCCGCCAGCCAGATGCAGCCCGACGATTTTGATTGGACACTTTTAAAGCACACGCGCTGGCTGCACCTTACCGGTATCACCCCAGCGTTGAGTCAATCGTGCCTGGAAACCATGCGGCGGGCAATTCAGGAAGCGCGGGCAGTAGGCGCGTCCATCTCGTTCGATTTGAATTACCGGGAAAAATTGTGGGCAGCCGCACAAGCCGCGCCAATATTGGATGAACTCGCAGCCCAATGCACGCTAGTTATCGGCGCGAAACGGGATGTAAAAACACTGTTCGATATTTCGGGCGAACGTGAAGTGGTGCTACAGAAATTACATGAACGCTGGAATAAGGCAACGGTTGTCATGACGGCAGGCAGCGAAGGTGCAAGCGCTTATGCGGGCGACACCGTTCATCATGCCGATGTTTTTGTTGTGCCGAACCCGATTCGGATTGGCGCGGGGGATGCATTTGACGCGGGATTGTTGTATGCGCTCATGGAAGGCCAATCGCTACCTGATGCTTTGATTAGCGGCAATGCGCTGGCGGCACTCAAACTGACGATACCAGGCGATATTGCACTCATTACGCGCCAGGAATTTGAAACTTTTCTCCTGAGCCGCCCCAGCGACATCGCCCGCTAACCACTGAAAACTATCACCCCGGCCTGACTTTCTGGTATGATGTGCAGCAGGGGAATAGTCGTTGGGAGTATAGAATTATGATGCGTATCAGGTTTATTGTCCTGGTCGGTTTATTTGCGCTGCTAGCAGGTTGTAATTTGGCGTCATCGCCAGCCGACACCACCCTTCAGCCAGAAACCACCGAAACCGTCCTGACTTGCGACCAATTGGTCACAACCGCACTCGAAACCGCTGACCAAGCCTGTTCCAAAGTCGGGCGCAACCAGGCTTGCTATGGCAACAGCCTTATCGACGCGGAACTCCAAGAAAACTCCCCGGATGTGTTCAATAAGGTTGGAAATATCGCCAACCTGTTCAGCATCAAACAACTCACTACTGCGCCGCTCGATACTGCATCACAGGTCTGGGGTATCGCTGTTCTCAAAGTGCAGGCCAACCTCCCTGACACCCTGCCAGGGCAAAATGTGACTGTGCTGCTGTATGGCGATGCGACACTTGAAGGTGTGACGCCGCAAATGAAGGCTGTCACCCTGCGAACCGGCGTTTCATCGACAGCCTGCGCCAGCGCCCCAAAAGCGGCGATGCTGGTGCAATCTCCCGAAGGAACCCAGGCAACTTTGACGGTGAACGGTGCGACGGTAACACTTGGCTCAACGCTGTATTTTACAGCGGACGCGGGCACTGAAATGACCATCGCGACTATCGAAGGTCAGGCCATCATCAGCGCCTTTAACACGACACGGATTGCTCAAGCAGGCGCACAGGTGCGCTTGCCGCTGGGTGGCGCGGATAATTTGCAAGTCGTGGGCGCGCCGTCCGAGCCAGAGCCATTTGATGTTCAAGCGGTGTCGCAAGCGCCAATCCCGCTGCTGGAACGCAACGTGTCGATTGGGCCGGCCATTTCCACGACTAATCAACAACCAGCGGCGACTAATACGACAACCATCTCTATTCCAGCGACTACCGCCGTACAAACAGCCTGTACACCGCGCGCCGATTGGACAGCCCCGTATGTTATCCAGCGCGGCGACACTTTATTCGCCGTTGCCCAGCGCTTTAACCTGACCCTGGCGCAACTTCAACAGGCCAACTGTATCAGCGACCCGAATTTGATCCAAGTTGGGCAAAGCTTGCGCGTGCCCTTCCAATTGGCGACAAGTGCCCCGGCAACGACGGCTCCGGTTGGCTCGCCAACACCTACCGATCCGAACCTACGTGCCGATAACACCTTCCTGAAACCGGGCGAATGCACGACGATCCGCTGGGACGTGGCAAATGTCAGCCAGGTTTATTTTGAGGGACAGCCTACGGTTGGCAGCAGCACACAGCAAGTTTGCCCAGCAACCAGTTCAACCTACACACTCCTGGTTATTCATCCGGATGGCAAACAAATTCCCTATACCCTGCGGATTGAGGTCGCGTTACCTGCAACCACCGAGGAACCCACTAAACGAGGTGGGTAAAGCCTAAGCTGGCCTCCCTATTAATTGCGGCAAAGGCAATTGCTTTCAAAATTGGGCACGACAATGTTGTGCCCCTACAATCCATATTGCACTTTATCTTCTCAAACGCACCATCCCTAAACCATCAAATAGAGACTGAAAAAACAAGGCAACCTCAATCATACAAGCCTAAACCGGAGGGATTGCGCATAGTTTGACGCTAACTGGCGTGGTATTCTTATTGACCTGAATCAAGGTCAAATTGGGGATCAGCCACAATGGTAAATCGTCGAATACTGCTATTTCTGGTGCTTTTGAGCGCATCCTGTCAAGCGTTGAACGTGCCAACAGCAACCCCAACCGCTACGGAGACTTCAACATCAACGCCTACCAGCACCGCAACGGAGACGATCACACCGTCACCAACGGCCATACCGCCCAGCGCTACCCCAACCGATACGGCGACGACTACATTTACGCCCACCATCACGCTAACGCCCACAACCGCACCGACGGCGACAATTACCCCGGAGCCAAGCGTCGGATTTGTATTTGACAACTGGAAACTCGTCGATTTGCCAGCGGATATGGACAGCCGCCTGAGCACATCGGTTATCGCCTTCATTAACGAAAATGACCGGGACGGGATCGGCGACGCCCGCACCCCGCAGCCCGCCACCAATGTTGAAACCCTATACTATGTTCCTGCAACCAGTTCAGCGGGACGCTACCCGATCTTGCAGCTACCCGCTTCTACTCAAAACCAGGTCTATATTGCGCAAAATGGCAAGTCCATTGCTTATTTCAAAGATGAAAATTCCGGACAGGGTACAGGCGGACTTTATATTCTGGATATGGACAGTAAAATCAGTGGGCGGATTTTGCCGGTTTCATCGTTAATTCAGCGAGGATTCCCCAGCCAGCCAAGTTGGTCACCGGATGGGTCGCGCTTGGCGATTGCGCTGGCAACCAGCTATGACATGGACATCTTCGCAGTAAACAAAGATGGCAGCAACTTCCAGAATTTAACCAACAATGGCTCGTATGATTTATGGCCGTCATGGTCGCCCGACGGACGTTATCTGCTGTTTGTCTCTGACCGGGCACGCTGCCCAAGCTGGATTCCAGGGGATGCCAACGCCTGTGATGCCCTCACGACCCCTCCTCCAAACGGCGGCAATCCATATTTGTTGGAACTGGCAAGCGGAACGGTCACACAGCTTTCTGACCAATGGGTGACAGAGGCCCCACGCTGGTTGAACGCGAGCAAAATTGTCTTTGCCAGCGGCGATCCAACTTTTGGCGACCCGGAGCGCACATTATGGATTGCCGACTCGAACACCAAACAGGCACAGGAAGTCAAGCTGGCGGACGGCAGCGACGGGCCAATTCGTTTATCCGAAGCCTGGGTGCAGGACGGCAGCGCGGTCATTTACCAGAATGCAGGCGCATCAACCACTGAAATTATCGCGGCAAACGCGGATGGCAGTCTGATTGGGCGTACTAGCGACATCAACTTCCCGCGTTACGGGATGGTGGCGGCGTGGTCGGTGGATGGGACACGAATCGCAGTGGGCGGGGTCAATGGACAGTGCCAATATGGTATCCGCGTTTTTGACCGGAATCTTGGTTCAGTCGCGCGGGGTACACCGCCGCCGAGCATGTGTAATCCAACCTACTCTGCCGATGGGCAATGGTTGGCGTTCACCGGCATCAACCCACGCATTGATGGACGGATTGACGTGTATATTGCCACACCGAATGGATTCGGAGCCGTCAATCTGACCAATGGTTTGCGCGGGGCGATCACCATGCTGGGATGGGTCGGCGGCACATCATAACGGTTTACGTCCTGGGACTAAAACGGTATAGTTACCCGCGTTGTGTGGAAAGTCGGCGAATAGTCAGGTTCATATGCCGACGTGATAAATAAGGGGAAACTATGTCTCAACTGAGCGACAAAATCGCGATTGTCACCGGGGGAAGCCGGGGCATTGGCCGGGGAATCGCCCTGGAGCTGGCAAAACGCGGGGCAACCGTCGTGATTAACTACAATTCCAGCGCGGATGCCGCTAATGAAGTGGTGGACGAAATTAAGGCACGCAGCGGTCAAGCGATGGCGTTTCAGGCGGATGTCAGCACTGAAGCGGGTGCGAACAGCCTGATTAAAGCCGCCAATGATGCCTATGGTAAATTGGACATTCTGGTGAATAACGCTGGAACGACGCGCGATAACCTCATCATGCTGATGAAGGTCGACGACTTTGACACTGTGATTCAAACCAATTTACGGAGTACATGGATGTGTTCGAAAGCAGCGGTGCGCGGGATGATGCGAAAACGCTACGGGCGTATCATCAATATCACGAGTATCAGCGGGATCGCGGGCAACGCAGGCCAAACCAATTACAGCGCCAGTAAGGCGGGCATCATCGGCCTGACAAAAGCGCTGGCACGGGAAGTCGCGTCGCGCGGGATCACGGTCAATGCCGTCGCGCCGGGATTTGTGCTAACGGACTTGACCAAAGACCTGCCGCAAGAAATCACGAGCAAATTGAACGAGAATATTCCGCTGGGGCGCTGGGGCGAAATCCAGGATGTGGCGAATGCGACAGGATTTTTAGCCTCGGACGAAGCGTCGTACATTACCGGGCATATCCTGGTTGTGGACGGCGGGATGGCGATGTAGGGATGCAATTATGAGCACTATTTTCTCAAAAATTATTGCGAAGGAAATTCCATCCGAGATTGTTTACCAGGACGATCAGGTGACGGCTTTCAAGGATATTCGTCCGGCTGCCCCGGTGCATATTTTGATTGTCCCGAACATTGAAATTCCAACGACGAATGATGTCCTGCCAGAGCATGAACAGGTGCTCGGTCATTTATTCGTGGTCGCCAAGCAAATCGCACAGGAGCAAGGCATCGCGGAGAGCGGTTATCGCCTGATCGTGAACTGCCGCGATGACGGCGGTCAGGAAGTCTATCACCTGCACATGCATCTGGTGGGTGGGCGGAATTTGGGGCCACTGCTGGCGCGGAAAGATTGAAAGAAGCGATTGGCTTTTAGCGGTTAGCAAAAAGAGCTTTGTACTATTGGTCATCGCCTGAACGCAATAAATGGAATATCAGAGTGATAGGGGCTTATCTCAATGATAAGCCCCTATCGCTTTTTTATGAACCTGGAGTCATTTCCGCTGTTGCCTCAGTAGTGGCTTCAACGATTGGCTGAGTGGACGATTCCGCAGTCGCCTCGGAGGTCGATTCGACGGTAGCCTCCGCAGTAGCCTCAACGGTTGCTTCCTGAGTGGCTTCGACGATGGGCGCGGCAGGCACACCACCGGCCTGAGTAAAGGCGGTATCTATGGCAGCGTTTACAGTATCTGCGTCAAAGGTGGGCAGCATGGTTCCATTGACAACAATGGCTGGTGTCCCGGCAATATTCTGAAGCTGGCTGGCCTTCAAAGCCGCATCTAAGATCGGCTGTGCTGTACCGTTCGCCATACATTGATCCCATTGACCACGATCAATACCTATGTTGGTAATACCTGTTTTCAAGCGTTGATCGGAGAAAGCGGTATTGGCATACAGCCCCTGCCAGCTAAACAAGGCATCGTGGAATTCCCAGAATTTCCCTTGCTGGCCGACACAAAGGGCTGTTTGTGCCGCGCCGAGGCCATTGGAAATACTGCCTGTACCGTACAATGGCGTGTAAGTAAACTGCACCTCGCCCTTGCGGATGCGACCCAAGACCGTTGGCGCAACTGTTTCCTGGAATTCACGGCAGTGCGGACAATCGAAACTAGCATATTCAATAACTTTTACCGGAGCGTCATCACTTCCCAGCACCGGGAAGCCATCATTGGATGTGCTTTGTGGAATACCTGCGTAGGCAGCTTCAGCTCCAGGCGGAATAGGCGCTTCGGCAGGCTGCTGGGTGAGCACGAAAAGCCCCACTGCAATCAGCGCGATCACGACAATGCCGATGATAATGGCGGTTTGCCGCTGGCGTTTCTTCTGTTGTTCACGTTCTTTGCGGCGTTCTAAAGTTCGGGTGCGACTCATAGTCCCTCTTGTGTTTCGGTAAAGCAAATCAAAAGATGGTCAATAGTCTACTGTAGAGCCAGGAAAGTGCAAAGTATTCTCTCATATTTCTCAGTATCGGCAGACACTTATTTGTTTAATTTCTGACGCCAAGCCGCCAAATATGACATGAAATCCGGCACAGGCTGGCGTAAGCGATCAAATATGACCGGAAATTTCACCAGTTTAGGTTCCAGGGCAGAAGGGGTTTCAGGTTCGTCGAGCAGCGGGGGATTGGCGAGCCACAATCCTTTGGGGTTATTGGGGAGCAAATGCAGCGGCTTATTGAGCGCAATGCCGCTGGCCTGCACGCCTGCCACAATTCGTCCTTCCTGAATAAGCTCTGCTGTTGAAATGCCGATCTGGCGGACATCTTCGTCGGTGACAGAACGCAAAAATACGCTGCGTAATTTTCCGTTTTTGCCGAAGGCTAACGTCAGACCGCCGAAAATATCGACATGCGAACCGTTAAACTCGCGAAACTGCACACCATCCAGGGAGATGCGCCGGTGCGAGAAATAGGTCAAGTAGGCGTAACCCTGAGCATTGCGATAGGCACTCATGGGAATCAATTCCAGTTCGGGGGGCAATTTGAGCACCGGGGCGATTTTATCTTCCAGGAACATGGCAGCGGAAAGTGCCGAATCGATGGTATCGGGCAGGCGCAGATCAGGTAACTGGCCTAATGTGGACACGAACTTTTCAGCGTCCGCACTTGACAAAATACCTCGCTTATCAAATACGGTCTTCAAAATATCATTATATTTGCCGTCATACATCATGTAATCGGCAGCGAGAAAGGCTTTCGCCATATCACTGAAGTCGAGTTCACCTACTGGCCCTAATTCGACAGCACAGAGCAGCATATAGCCAACAATATCGCGGGTACGGTGGATCGCCAGACGATCCGCTGGGCGGGAGCGCAGCTTTTCATAGATACCAACAAGGATGTCATAGAAGGCCCCGGTGAACAGGCGCGAGTAATTATGCATCTCACGCCCCAATTCAACCTGGGGATTGTCCGGCAGATACGGCAGTTCGTCAAACGGCTTGTAGACCAGATCGTTCAGGGCGTTGCGCAGATAGACCGTCCTGCCGTGAATATGCCCTGCCTGGGTTTTGAGACGATCAACGATTTGTTCGGCGACAGCCGTAATAAAATTATCGAGGCGCAAATCACCTTTCGACCATACGAGCAAACGCTTTACGAGCGAATCATCGTGGAGCGCGACCAACACGGCGGACATATCCCCAAAACTTTCGTGAAAAGCGGTTGGGCCGAGGCCAAAGGATTCGTTATAAAGGTCACGCAGCCCATCGAGCACTGCGTGGGCGGTCTCATGGCTGACGACATCGGCGCTTTGGGCAGCGAAAATAAATTCGCCATTCACCTGAAAACTGTTGAACCCTAACAAGCGATCCTGCTCATTGTAAAAAGCATTTGAACCTTCGCCGACATGCGGGTTTACGGCGATGCGTGCAACCGGAAATGACCAGGGCAAGGCACGGTGGGCATAACGTTCGTACATACGCAGGGTAAAAGTCGCATAATAAAAACTATTGACCTGATCGAATTCCGGCGTTCCCGGCCAATACATATAATTGCCCTGCGCGTCGGGTTTGGCAGGCTTTACGATGCTGTCCTGGATGCGCACACGGGCATTCACCAGATCAGGGCCAATATCGGCGCGGTTCATGGGGCGCACTTCAGGTTCGCTGACAAAGGGGTCTTGCGGATAAATGACCACGTTGACAAAGCTGTGCGTGGCTTCAGGCGCGGGTTCCTCATGCAGCGTAAAAGAACTCATAGCCTTTTGAGTCATAACGGCAGCAACATCGGAACGATTTTGCTCCTGTAAGCGGCGCAGACGATTGTATACAGATGAGTTCCCGTCGGTCATGAATCGTTTCTCCTTGCGAATTCAGATCTGGTCATAATGCAATCCTGACAAGTACCTCTATTTCGGGTAGAATAATTTGCAATTAGTACATCTACGGCAATAGCATTTCTTTACCGCAAGTATACTACGTTCAACTAACGCGAGAACCCCAGATACGCGGTGTATCTGGTGGGTAATTTTCGGTAGCCCAGAGTAACAAGAGGACATAGCATGAGTAAAACACTGGATAGCTTCGGAGCACGCGGCACGTTCAATACGGGCAGCGGCGAAGCCGTGATCTACCGGCTGAATAAACTGGCGGAACGCGGCGTGGGTCACGTTGACCGCTTACCCTTCAGCATGAAAATTCTTCTGGAAAATGCACTGCGCAACCTGGATAATTTCCAGGTTACAGAAGAAGCTGTTGCAAATATTGCTGGCTGGAACGCAAAAGCACCACAGCATGTGGAAATTCCGTTTAAGCCAGCGCGCGTCATTTTGCAGGACTTCACCGGGGTGGCGTGCGCGGTTGATTTGGCAGCACTGCGGAGCGCGATGGTGCGGATGCACGGCGACGCGACGAAAATTAACCCGGTTGTGCCAGTCGATCTGGTGATTGACCACTCGGTGCAGGTAGACCGCTTCGGTTCGTCTGACGCGATCAAGTTCAATTCAAACATCGAATTTGAACGCAACCGTGAACGCTACCAATTCCTTCATTGGAGCCAAAAATCATTCAACAATTTCAAGGTTGTCCCACCGGCAACCGGAATCGTGCATCAGGTGAACCTGGAATATCTGGCGAAAGTCGTACAGACCTTCCCTGACGATGAAGGAAAACTAGTCGCACTGCCAGACAGCCTCGTGGGAACGGACAGCCATACGACGATGATTAACGGCCTGGGCGTGCTGGGTTGGGGTGTGGGCGGTATCGAAGCTGAAGCAGCTATGCTCAACCAACCGGTGTATATGCTGATGCCGGAAGTGATTGGCTTCAAACTGACCGGACAACTGCGTGAAGGGACGACAGCAACCGATTTGGTATTGGTCGTCACGCAAATGCTGCGCAAGCGAGGTGTGGTCGATAAGTTTGTCGAGTTCTACGGAACCGGCCTGAGCAAGCTGTCGCTGGCTGACCGCGCGACCATCGCTAACATGGCTCCTGAATATGGTGCGACGATGGGATTCTTCCCGGTAGATAGCGAAACACTACAATATCTGACCCGCACAGGACGCGATCAATCGTTGGTCAATCTGGTCGAGGTTTATTCTAAAGAACAGGGATTGTTCCGCACTGATGACACCCCTGATCCCGAATTCACCGATTCAGTGGAACTCGACCTGAGCACGGTTCAGTCCAGTGTCGCGGGGCCGAAACGTCCACAAGACCGCATCCTATTAAGCGATATGAAAACCACATTTGAGAAAGCCCTGCGCGCACCGGTTGACCAGCGGGGATTTGCGCTGGACGAGTCCTCACTGGACAACACGGCAGTTATTGGCAGCGATGGAGCCACCCTGGAAATCGGGCATGGTGCGGTGGTGATTGCGGCCATCACGAGCTGCACCAATACCAGCAATCCATCAGTGATGATTGGCGCAGGCCTGCTGGCAAAAAAGGCCGTCGAAAAAGGTTTAGATGTGAAGTCTTACGTCAAGACCAGCCTCGCGCCGGGATCGCGGGTGGTGACGGAATATCTGGATAAAGCCGGATTGACCCCGTATTTGCAGGCACTTGGTTTTTACACAGTTGGGTATGGCTGCACGACCTGCATCGGCAACAGTGGGCCATTACCGGAACATATCGCCGCGGCAGTCAAGGATGCCAATCTGGTGGCGACAGCGGTATTGAGCGGCAACCGCAATTTTGAAGGCCGAATCAATCCGTTTGTGAAAGCTAATTATCTGGCTTCGCCGCCGCTGGTGGTAGCCTTTGCGCTGGCGGGAACGGTAGATATTGACCTGAGTACGGATGCTATCGGGCATGACCGCGACGGCAAACCAGTCTTCCTCAAGGATATCTGGCCGACCCAGCAAGAAGTGTTGGATGCGGTGCAAAATTCATTGTCGCCAGACTTATTCAAAACGCAGTACGGTAACGTCTACACCGGCAACGAAGCCTGGAATAACATTCCTTCAACCAGTGAGGATGTGTATAGCTGGGATAAGACCAGCACTTATATCCAGGAACCGCCGTTCTTTGTCAATCTGGCGACAGACGCTGCGGCGATTCAAGGTATCAGCGGAGCACGAGCGTTGGCCGTGCTGGGCGACTCGGTCACAACCGATCACATTTCCCCAGCAGGCGACATCGCGACCAACAGTCCAGCAGGTCGCTATCTGGTCGAACACGGTGTGGAAAAGAAAGATTTCAACACCTACGGCACGCGGCGCGGCAACCATGAAGTGATGATGCGCGGGACGTTCGCCAATATCCGGCTGCGGAATATGCTCGTGCCGGGTACAGAAGGCGGGGTGACGCTGCACTTCGGCGACAATGCGGTCATGAGCATTTACGAAGCGGCGATGAAATATGTGGCGGAAGGAACACCATTGGTGATTCTGGCAGGTATCGACTACGGTATGGGTTCCAGCCGCGACTGGGCGGCAAAGGGCACTTACCTGCTGGGCGTAAAGGCCGTGATCGCCAAGAGTTTCGAACGCATCCACCGCAGCAATCTGGTGATGATGGGCGTGCTGCCTTTGCAATTCAAAGATGGCGAAGGTTGGGAAAGCCTGGGTTTGACGGGCAAGGAACACTTCGACATTTTGGATCTGGATGACAACCTGCAACCTCAGCAAGATGTCACCGTCAATGCGACGGCAGACGACGGCACGATTAAGAGTTTCCAGGCTACGGTGCGGATCAATACGCCGGTTGAAATGGACTACTATCGCAACGGCGGCATCCTGCATACGGTACTGCGGAACTTCTTTAAGCAGTAGGCAACCCCTATCCCCTCAGCCCTCTTTCCCCGTATACGGAGAAAGGGGGAGCTATGCCCGACTTTGTGTCGGGCATTTTTTATTTGGGTGACACTAGGCGCAGGCGTGGCGGATTGGTGTCGGGGACGAATTCAATGAGGCCACGCGCTTCGAGGTCAGGTTTGACGTTGATGAGATACCAGACGATAGCATCACTAAATTTGCCGCCCAATTTGAAGACAACGGTATCAAATAAATCGGTCAGGGCGACTTCACCGCGTGACTGAATTTCATTCAGGATGGCGGTACGGACGGTATCATACTTTTGCTTACTGATGTTCACCCCCTGCCGACTCGGATCAGGATGCAAGGTTACGATGGTTTCGGTCATCAGATTTCCTCACCTCACGGCATTTTCTTATTTAGCGCGAATAATTGCACACTTTGCCGCCGTATTGGCGGGCGCGAAGCACGGGAACAGCCGCCAAGTGGGCGAGAATGCTTGGCGGGGAGGACGAGAAGCGCCGCCGGGTTGGCAGTAAATCGGCGGGCATACGGGAGCGATCTGCCGCTGCGCGCATATTCGCAGAAATCGCTTTTGCACGGCGGAGACACAGGGCATTGTCGCCACGTTTGCGAACAGGGTGTGCTGCCGCTTTAGTTGCTGCATAATGCAAATTTATTGTGATCTCGTCAGTCAACAATTTGTTGGTACCCCAATTCACGGACAAGGCAGTGCCTCATCCCTACAAAACACCCAGCGCTATTTTAGCACAAGAGTTCTACATAAGTCAAGATGGAAATGGTTTGGATGGGTCGTTGGCGGGAGGCGGATTTTTGAGGATAATACGCGGCATGAATAACACCAAACCAAAAGTCACGATTTACAGCGATGGCGGCTGCCGCCCGAACCCTGGAACCGGGGGATGGGGCGCGGTGCTGATTTTCGATACCTATGAAGAAGATTTGAGCGGCGGCGAAAAAAATTCGACCAACAACCGTATGGAACTGACAGCGGTCATCTCCGCATTGGTTTCGCTGGATGATGCGCATCAGGTTGATCTGTATACCGACAGCGAATATGTCAAAAATGGCATTACGAAATGGATCAAGGGTTGGATACAAAAAGATTGGAAAGATGTCAAAAACCCGGATTTATGGCAGCAATTAGATCAGGTCACCCAGGAACACACGATCAAATGGCATTGGGTGAAGGGTCACGCCGGACACGCTTATAACGAGCGGGTGGATGAATTGGCGACGCGCGAAATCGAACGGCTGACCGGGAAAACTTTTGAGCGCAAGCCTGAACCCGCCGAAATCAAGGTGGACGCGGATACTCGCATTTACATCAGCGCGAATTACTCATTTGAAGACAAGCGCGGTGGTTGGGGCGCGTTGATCGTGGGGCAGGATAATGAGCAGGAATTAAGCGGCAAAGAAGTGAATTCCAGCGAAAATCAACTGCTGCTGATCGCGGCGGCGCGGGCGTTAGAGTCGATGAAAATGCCGGGATCGGTGGCAGTCTATACGGCCAGCGAATATATCCAAAAAGGTATGAGCCAATGGGTCAAGGGCTGGATTAAAAAAGGCTGGCGCACCGCAGGTGGCGATCCGGTAAAAAACCGAGAGTTATGGGAGCGGTTGGTCAAGGCGGCTGAAATCCATCCGGTGCAATGGCTGATGCAGGGTAAGGCTCAGAGCGGGGAGACCACGCGCACGTTGCAGTTGGCAAAAAAGGCAAATCAGTAAACCTTATTATCCCCACCCCTAACCCCCTCCCCACTTCGTGTAGAGGGGGAATAAGGCAAAGGGATAAAGTAACAAAATATTTTCAGGACTGAGCGAATAAAAAGCACATGAACCCCTCCCCCAGCCCCTCCCCGTGTACGTAGAGGGGAGTAAAACGGGAGATAATCCGATAAATAAATTTTTCGATGTAGCGAATTCACAAAGAGAAGACAGAAATGCCCACCACAGCAAACCGCGTATCGAGTTTTGGAACGACGATTTTCACCGAGATTAATGTCCTGGCAGCGCAGCACGGGGCGATCAACCTGGGACAAGGCAGGCCGGATTTTGATGGGCCTGCGGATGTCATCAACGCGGCGGTGAAGGCGCTGCAAGATGGTCAGCATAACCAGTATGCGCCGGGAAGCGGGACGGCGACTATGCGGCAGCGGATCGCCGACCATGCCGGGAAATTTTACAACCTGGATATTGATCCGAACACGGGCGTGGTGGTCACATCGGGCGCGACGGAAGCGGTGTTCGACTGCATCCTGGGGTTGATTGACCCCGGCGATGAAGTGATTGTGATCGAACCGTATTTCGACAGCTATGTGCCCAATTTAATTATGGCGGGAGCGACGCCGGTTTATGTGCCGCTGCGTCCGCCGAATTGGACGCTCGACCCGGATGAACTACGGCGGGCGTTCAACAAAAATACACGGGCGCTGCTATGGAACTCGCCGCAAAATCCGACGGGGCGCGTCTTCACGGTTGAGGAAATGACGGTGGTCGCGGAGTTATGCCAGGAATTTGATGTGACGGTCATCAGCGATGAGGTGTACGAACATCTGGTTTTTGAAACCCCTCCCCCTAACCCCCTCCCCGTGTACGGAGAGGGGGAACAAAGACAAAGAATTCAGCATATTCCGATTGCGACACTGCCGGGGATGTTCGAGCGGACGGTGACAGCGAGCAGCCTGGGCAAGACCTTCAGCGTCACAGGCTGGAAATCGGGCTGGGTGTACGGACATCCTGATCTGGTGACCGGTGTGGCGCGGGCGCATCAATTCGTGACCTTCGCCAGCCATCATCCATCACAAGAGGCGGCGGCCTATGCGCTGGGTTTGCCGGGGACGTACTACGAAGAATTGCAGGCGATGTATCTGACCAAGCGCGACATCATGATGACCGGGTTGGCGAACGCGGGTTTGAAGGCCAGCACGCCGGAAGGCACGTATTTCGTGATGGCGGATTTCTCAGATGTGTACGACGGCGATGCGGTGGAGTTCGCGAAATATCTGACGACGGAAATTGGCGTGGCGTGCATCCCGCCGACGTTTTTCTACGGCCCGGAACATGCCGACATCGCGCGAAAGATGGCGCGGTTCGCGTTCTGCAAGAGCGATGATACGCTGCGGGCGGCGGGCGAAAAGCTGAAAAGATTAAGAGAAAAAGCGTAACCCAGAGGAACAGGGAGGCAGAGGTTCAGAGGAAAAGAGCAATTTGAACCACCGAGACACCGAGAACACGGAGAGGGAAAATTAGAAAACCTTCCAAGCAATGGGTTCAGGGATACTCACAATATGGCTGATAACGAATGGATGAATTTCACCTGGGATGATTGTGTCACGCGGTATGAAAGTCTAAAATCCTATACCTCCCCTGATAATTTCGTTCATATTTGTGCCGTTCATATGCTCAAATTGATTGAGGTGATTCAGAAAGATGAGACATTTCCTCAGGTCAGGAAAGTCATAAGCCATGAAATGCTGCGGTTGACGCTACCCGGAGAGAAATCAGGAGAAGTCGATGTAGCATACTATGATTCCAATTATTACGTCGGCTTTGGAATTTTAGAGCAAGTGATTGTTCCTTTCGAAAAAGCAGTAGAGATAATTAAGCACTATCTTGAAAAGCTAGATGGGTTAAACGCTTCGGGCGTTATGAGTCGTTTATCTACGCATTCGCTTGGCGGCCCCCACGAAAAATGGGAACCAGAACGTATTCAAGCGAATTATGAAAATTTGCCGCCCATGTGGATGTATCCACAATTTGTCTCTGACCTAAAACTTCAACTTATGTATGCCAAATCGGGTTTAGAAGAATATGTCAAACAGCACAATCCCCCTAACACATTAATAACGAAAGCCCTGGACAGACTAGAGACAATTGACACGCTTATCCAAACTGTTGAACAGATTGAGTTAGAACGCAGAAGCGAAAATATTCTAAACGAATTGGATAAATAAATGCCAGACATTAAATTTGACCGCTATTATCGCTATGACGATTTGACGAAGCTGCTGCGAGGGTATGCGGCGGAGTATCCCGAACTGGTGAAGGTCGAAAGCATCGGCCAGAGCTACGAAGGCCGCGACATCTGGCTGGTGACGGTGACGAACTTCGCCAGCGGGGATGCAGCCGATAAACCGGCGCTGTGGGTGGACGGGAATATCCATGCGTCAGAGGTGTCGCCCTCGACAGCGTGTTTGTATCTGCTGAATAAATTGACGGGCAAATATGGATCGAACGCGGACATCACACGCTGCCTGGATACGCGCGTTTTTTACATCTGCCCACGCATCAACCCGGATGGCGCGGAATGGGCGCTGGCCGATAAACCGAAAATCATCCGCAGCAGCACCCGCCCCTATCCATACGACGAAGAACCGTTGGGCGGGCTGGTGAATGAGGACATCGACGGCGATGGGCGGATGCTGTTGATGCGCGTGCCTGATCCCAACGGGCAGTGGAAAACGCATCCCGACGAGCCGCGTATGCTGGTGCGGCGCGATCCGACGGAAACCGGCGGTACGTATTATCGGGTGCTGCCAGAGGGTACGATCACCGATTATGATGGGGTGACGGTCACGATTCAGCCGAAGAAAGAAGGGTTGGATTTGAACCGCAACTTCCCGGCACACTGGCGCACTGCCAACGAGCAACCGGGCGCAGGGCCGTATCCGACTTCAGAGCCGGAAATCCACGCGATTGTGGACTTTATCACCCAACACGCAAATATCACCGGGGCAATCACCTTCCATACCTATACGGGCGTGCTGCTGCGGCCTTATGGCACACAACCCGACGACAGTTTCCCGGCAGAAGATTTGTGGACGTTCCAAAAAATCGGCAAAAAAGGGACGGAAATCACCGGGTATCCGAATGCGTCGGTGTACCACGAGTTCCGGTATCATCCCAAAGAGACGATCACGGGGGTATTCGACGACTGGTTGTACGACCATTTTGGGTTATACGCCTGGACGGTGGAAATCTGGAGTCCGCAGCGGCAGGCGGGCATCGCCGAATACAAATTTATTGATTGGCGGCGGGAACACCCTATCGAAGATGACTTCAAGCTGCTCAAGTGGAGCGATGAAGTCCTGGGTGGCAAAGGGTACATCGATTGGTATCCATTCGAGCACCCGCAGTTGGGCAAAGTCGAATTGGGCGGGTGGGATATGCTGCACGCATGGCGCAATCCACCGCCGCAATTTTTGGAAAAAGAAGTGGCGCTGTTCCCGGATTGGGTGATCTGGCATCTGCTGATTTCGCCGAAGCTGGAACTGCTCCAGACGAAAGTCACTCCGCTGGGCAATGGCTACAGTGAAATCCAGATGGTGGTACAGAATACGGGTTGGCTTCCCACCAACGTTTCGCGCAAAGCTGTTGAGAAAAAAGCGGTACGCGGGGTCATCGCGGAAATTGAATTACCCGAAGGCGCGACCCTGCAAACCGGCAAAGCACGGGAAGAATTGGGTCAACTACGCGGCTGGAATGAAGTTGGGCCGACCATCCTGCCGACGGAAGGATCGGGCATAACTGATGATCGCGTCAAAGTGGAATGGGTTGTCCATGCGCCCACAGGCGGCGTCGTGAAATTGACGGCGCGGCATGATCGCGCGGGGGTGGTGCGGACGGAAGTGACGTTGGGGTAAGCGCCAAGAGAACACATAAGACATTAAAGAGGGCGACCCGGCGGGTCGCCCCTACGAAATCTATTTATCGTCAGCGGAGGACGGAACCCAACACGCCAAACAAGACCAGAGTCGCCAGCCAGCTTACGACAACCATCACGGCGGCGGTGATCCAAACCTGATTGCGATCCTGGAATTGGTAGAGACGACCAATGCTATCGCCCATCAGATACAGGGCGAAAAGCGCCACAGCCAGGGAAATCAGCGCTCCCAAGCCACCTAAACCGATCAGCGAAAAGACCAGGCTCAACACCGAGCTAATGATAACCTCGCCTGCCCAGATCACGCCCAACACATAACTATGCTGCACGAGGGTCGCACTGCCACCAGCCTGTTTGGTCGCCCACCAGTGCGAGGCATAGGAGCCAATATAGAAAATCGCCATACCCACTGGGATCGCGAGGATCAAATAAATAATGATGCTCAGGATACCACGCGAATAAAAGCGTGAATATTGGCTGTCGAGAATCACCAGGGTGATGGTAGAGCAAATCGCATTCACGAGACCGCTCGCGCCAACCAGCAACCAGAAATGCCACCAGGTCGCTTGCGACAAGGCTGTTTCAAAAGCACCGGGCTTCCGCTGGAAGGAATCCATTGTGGTTTGGAGCAGCGGCTTGGTGTCGTTGACCAATTCGGGCATTGTAACCCGTTCAGGGGCGTCGGGGATATTGAATGGGACTTTAAAACTAGGCGGAACACTGTTTGGGGTAGACATAGGCAATCCCTTCACTTTAAGAGCGATTTTAAGAACGGCCATCACTTAAACCTTACCACCAAATGGGTAATCGCGATAGCAAAATCCCGCTAAGACCCATAAAAGAGTCCGAAAGAAAGAGCGCTTGTGACACAATGCGTCTGGCATTACACTGAGGAAAACTCCAACGAGTAGAAAGTTTACCCTCATGGCGTTGAATGAACGAATGCAAACTCCGGCAACCGATACCCCGGCTGAGGCGCAAATCCACGATACGATTCTCGGTACGATGGGCAATACACCGCTGGTGCGGCTCAACCGGGTGACGCGGGGCGTGCGGGCGCAGATGATCGCTAAAGTTGAGTATTTCAACCCTGGCAGTTCAGTCAAAGACCGGATCGGCATCACGATCATCGAAGCGGCAGAACGCGAAGACCGTTTGAAACCGGGCGGCACAGTGGTCGAATCGACATCCGGGAATACGGGCGTGGGCTTGGCGATTGCCGCCGCTATCAAGGGTTATAAAACCATCTTCGTCATGCCCGACAAAATGTCGGAAGAAAAAATCCGTGTTCTGCGGGCTTATGGTGCGCGAGTCGTGGTCACGCCCACGAACGTCGAACCGGAAGACGCGCGCAGTTACTACAGCGTCGCCAAGCAAATCGTGGCCGATACGCCGAACAGCATTCTCGCGAATCAATATCACAACCCGGTGAATCCACAAACTCATTACGAGTCCACCGGGCCAGAAATCTGGCGGCAGACGGCGGGCAAAATCGATGTGTTCGTGGCCGGAATGGGCACAGGCGGGACGATCACAGGCGTGGGCAAATTTCTCAAAGAGATGAACCCCAAAATACAGATCGTCGGCGTTGATCCAATTGGTTCGATTTTGACCGATTTTTTTTACACCGGCAAAATGACCGAGGCGCACAGTTATAAAGTCGAGGGCATCGGCGAAGATTTTATTCCGTCGGTTTACGATTTCAACTATATCGACGATATGGTGAAGGTCAACGATAAAGAGTCGCTGCTGATGACGCGGCGGCTGGTGCGCGAGGAAGGCATGTTCGTTGGCGGGTCATGTGGAGCAGCCGTGGCGGGTGCGCTGCGCTATGTGTCCGAGCATGACCTGGGGCCGGAAAAAATGGTGGTCGTGCTGCTACCAGACAGCGGATCACGGTATTTGAGCAAGGTTTTTGATGATGCCTGGATGCGGGAAAACCGCTTTCTGGAAAGCGCCTGGGTTGATACCCCGGTTGCGGCGGTGCTGGAACGCAAGGCACGCCACGAACTTATCCTGGCGAAATGTGATGAACCTGTCGGCGGCGTGATCGCCAAGATGAAAGCCAATGATGTTTCGCAATTGCCCGTTGTTGGCGAACGCGACCAACTGTTGGGGATGGTCACAGAAGTGAGCTTGCTGAATTATCTGCTGCAAAGCGCGGGCGGCGAAGCATCAAAAATGGCGATTGAAGATGCAGGCGTGATCGACAGCACGGTGTATACCCTCAGCCCGGAAACATCAGTTGAGGCAGTGATGAGTGTATTCAGCACGCACGCGATTGCGCTGGTAACAGAGCGTGTGCCCAACAGTGAGGATAAGCGCGTGGTCGGGATTATCACGAAAATTGATCTGCTGGATTTCCTGGCGAGTCGATAGCTAAGTGGCTGTTAGCGATTAGCAGTTAGCCAAAAGACAATACCCTGGTATTTATGGCATATTTGCAATGCAGAAAATAGCAGCATGAAATTTGATCTTGTTCCGATTATTGTCGTCGCGGGCTATCTGGCGTTTGTCGTCGTCTGGATCACACAGTTCAACAAACGGATTGAACCCTGGCTGCGCGCACGAATCGGGTGGATGCTGCACGTCGAAATTGTACGGCGGCAGCACTTCCGCAACATTTCATGGGAAGCCGCGGGAGATGCACCGCGTGGCACTGGCTGCCTGATTTCATTGTGGGAATTCGTGGTGACATTCGTCGTGGGCGCGGGAATGGTCTTTTTCGCGCTGCTGGTGATGGGACTCATCATGTTTGCGATTTATGGATGAGACTTGAATAGCATCACGAAGATTAATCGGCTGGATTTTCTGGCAAGCCGCCAACAAGAGGAACACTCGGATGCAGCAACCGCCATCATTGATTGGTGTCGTCTTAGTCTTTGCCTATTTAGGGTTTATATTCTTCTGGATCACGTTTGGTTCCAAACGGCTTGAGGCCAAAAATCCGCGAGGCCGTTGGGCGCAGGATGGGGGTCACTATTGTGCGCGGAACGAACTATCGAGGTCGGCTTCAATGGCAAATTAAGGGTGAACCACAGGGAAACAGAGGCTGCCAGATCGCTCTATGGGAAGGGGTTTCTTTATTCGCCGTTTTCGTCGCGCCTGTTTTTTTGGCACTTGGCATTTTGGGCGGGCTGCTTTTTGCCTTGAGCGGTTAACTGTGCCACAAATCATCCGCTTCTGGAAACCCTATAATGTGCTGACCCAATTTACCGACAAGGATGGTCGCCCTACCCTGGGCGATTATATTGCGATTCCGAATGTATATGCGGCGGGTCGGCTGGATTTCGACAGCGAGGGTCTGCTGCTGCTGACCGATTCGGCACGGTTGAAAACACGCCTGACCGATCCTAAATTTGAGCATCCGCGAACTTATCTGGTACAGATCGAACGAATCCCAGATGAGGCCAGTCTCCAGAGACTACGCGAAGGCGTTGAACTCAATGACGGTTGGACGAGACCGGCGCAGGTTGAACGGCTGGAATCTGCGCCGGATTTACCGGAAAGGCCAGTCCCCATTCGCTACCGGAAAAATGTTCCCGACTGTTGGATCAAACTGACGCTGACCGAAGGACGTAACCGGCAGGTACGACGGATGACAGCGGCGGTTGGGCATCCAACACTACGGTTGGTGCGCTGGTCAATCGGGCCGATTATGTTAGAGGAATTGCAACCGGGGGAATGGAAGCCCTTGACTAAAAACGAAGAAAATCAATTGTGGAAAAGTGCGCTGCGCCGTCCCTGAATCCAGCAAGCTGTTTACGAGTCTCCATTTTCATCCTCTCTAATGTGATTGTTACACGATTTGGCGCATAGTAAATTTATCTTCAGGTTTTTGTTTTCGACGAAGGAAAATCTATGTTCAAGCGATTTCTGCCATTTGGTGGTCAAAAGACTGATGCGCCCAAAGCGTCTGTGTTCGTGGTTAGCGATGATACAGTCACGTATACAATTGTTTGCGAAACGCTTAGCGAAAATGGCTATGAGGTTTATGCAGCAGCGACAGCGGAGGCCGGCCTTGAAACATTAAAAGAGATAGGCGTCCTGGATCTGTTCATTGGGGATTTTGCGCGTCCGGAAGTGGATGGAGTCGATTTTCTGAAACGAGTCCGCACGCGCCTGGGTAAATCCACGTTGCCCCCGGTGCTCTTTCTGGTTGACGCGAAAGATGATGAAACCGCCGCACGAACAGTTGGTGCGCAAGAATTACTGTCAAAACCAGTTGACACAGCGGCACTTATTGCTTGCGTTGCGAAATTGGTCGGCGGTAAACGAGCGACAGACGAAATCAAAAATATTTCCGCCAGGGGATGAGCGGTTTATCATCCCCGCAGAAAATCTGAGCCTTATTAATCCAGTGCGTGTCTCAAATCAGCCAGCAAATCGTCAATATGCTCGATGCCAACGCTGAGACGGACGAGCGCAGGGTCAATGGCTAGCGGGCTGGTGGCGACACTGGCGTGCGTCATGCTGTGAGGATGCTCAATCAGGCTTTCGACCCCACCCAAACTTTCTGCCAACGAGAATAATTTTGTGCGGCTGACCATGCGTTTAGCCGCTTCTTCATTTTCCAGGATGATGCTGACCATACCGCCAAAACCTTTCATCTGGCGCCTGGCGAGTTCATGCTGGGGGTGACTTTCAAGACCGGGATACAAAACCTGTTTGACGGCGTGATGGTCTTCCAGAAAACGGGCGACTTGCAAGGCGTTGGCGCAGTGACGTTCCATACGGACGCCGAGCGTTTTGATGCCACGCAGCACGAGGAAGCAGTCCATTGGGCCGGGGATGCCGCCGACTGCATTTTGCAGATACTTTAATTCGTTGTAGAGAGTCTCGTCATTGAGCGCCAGCAGGCCACCCACGACATCGCTGTGACCGCCCAGATATTTGGTGGCGCTGTGCATCACGATGTCCGCGCCGAAGGTCAAGGGCTGCTGCAAAGCGGGACTGGCGAAGGTATTATCGACGGCGATCAAGACAGCCTGGGGGGCTGCATCGGCCAGGGCGCGCATATCGAACAAGGTCAGCAGTGGATTGGTGGGGGTTTCGAGCCAGAGTAATTTCGTCTGGGGCGTAAAAGCCGCGCGAACGGCGTTCAGGTCGCTCATATCGACCCAGGTAAATTGCAAACCGAAACGTGCAAAAACACGCTCAAAAAGGCGATATGTGCCGCCATACACATCGTTGCCGACAATCACATGGTCGCCGGGATTCAAACGGCGCAGCACGCAGTCCATCGCGGCGAGGCCGCTGGCGAAGGCGAGGCCATAACGTCCCTTCTCGATGGCGGCGATACATTCTTCGAGTGCGGTACGGGTGGGATTGCCGCTGCGGCTGTACTCGTACCCTTTGTTTTCGCCGGGGGCGCTTTGCACATAGGTTGAGGTCTGATAAATGGGTGTCATAATCGCGCCCGTCGCCGGATCGGGTTCCTGACCGGCATGGATGGCGAGGGTGTCGAGATGGTACTGTTCGGACATGCTAACCGCCTTCTGGTTGGGGATTGAGAAAGTGCGTTTGACTCAGTATAACACGAGTAGAGTCGCCCATTGCCAGTTGCCAGAAAAAGATTAAAGAAAAGGCATATGAACCGCCAAGACGCAGACAACGCCCAGAAAAACATCGATGGGAAACACAAATTTTTCATCGCGATTGCGGGGAATATCGGCGCGGGTAAAAGCACGCTGACGAGTATGTTAAGCGATGCTTTGGGCTGGGAGCCGTTTTACGAGGCCAACGCCGAGAATCCTTATCTCGCTGATTTTTATACCGACATGAAACGCTGGAGTTTTCATTCACAGGTGTTTTTCCTGGGCAAACGGCTGGAGCATCATCACCAACTGGTACAACATCCGGGCAGCGTGGTACAGGATCGCACGGTCTACGAGGATGCGGAGATTTTCGCCCGCAACCTGTTTGAGCAAGGCAATATGGCTGATCGCGATTATGATGCCTACAAGAGACTATACGAAGCTGTAAGCGCATTTTTGCCGCCCCCCGACCTGATTATTTACCTGCAAGGCAGCGTAGACACCCTGATGGGACGGATCAACCAGCGCGGACGCGAATTTGAACAGAATATTGCGCCAGACTACCTGGCGCGCTTGAACCGGTTGTATGATGACTTCGCCGGGCACTGGACACGATCACCCATCCTGTCCATTGAGATCGATCAGATCGATTTACAAAACAACCCCGCCGACTTCGATAATCTGATCCAAAATATCGAACATACCCTTCAATTCGTGAAAACTGACTAAACATTAAGGGTTGGATGTAGACAGCCTCACCAAGCCGTGCTATACTTTTACTATATCTATCATATTCATCATATGAATATGATTAATTAAATTTAGTCGTCATTTCATTGCGAAATCAGGCTTGATTTTGGCGGATATTCACCTCGACTCCGACCTACTCAATTACATCGTTCAGCAGGCTTTCAAACCTGGAGATCGTTTACCCACCCTCAGCGAACTGGAACATGCTGATAAGTTGGGCATCAGCGTCAGCAAAGTGCGTGAACAGTTGGAAGTCGCACGGGCGTTGGGATTGGTCGAAGTGCGTTCTAAGACTGGAACGCGGCTAAAGGAATATAGTTTCACCCCCGCAGTACGCCTGAGTTTGTTCTTTGCATTGGCGACAGATTTGCGCTATTTCGAGCTTTTCAGCGCAGTACGGGCGCATCTTGAAGCCGCTTTCTGGCACGAGGCGTGCGCCTTGTTGACCGAGGCAGATAAGCTGGAAATACGCGGGTATCTGGACGCCGCTCGCGCCAAACTGAACGCCCCACGAATCCGCATCCCCTCGGAAGAACATCGCAATTTTCACCTGACGGTTTTCAAACACCTGGATAACCCTTTCGTCCTCGGCTTGCTGGAAGCGTACTGGGATGCCTACGAAGCGGTAGAACTCAACCGTTACGCAGACTACAGCTACCATCAACAGGTCTGGGATTATCATGAACGCATTCTCGACGCGATTTGTGCTGGTGACTTCGACGCGGCGCAGAAGGCATTCATCGAACATACCCATTTGCTGCACCACCAACCCCGTATGCAGGATTTGGAGGGCGCAGCGCCGATTGAAAATGAAGTCACGCCTTAGAAGGAGCAGTACGCAGCAAACTGCGTAAAAGGAATAATTATATGGTCGTTGATATACAAGCAGGAACCCGCGCCAAAAGCGCCTACAATGGCAAACCCATTGTGAATAATTTCGCCCTAACGGCGGCCACCAAAAACGGGACGGGGAGCCAAACCTCGAATAACGTGCTGGTGCTGTCTCTGTTCAAGATGGGCATCCCGGTCAACGGGAAGAACTTATTTCCGTCGAACATCAAAGGTCTGCCGACGTGGTATACGATCCGCGCCAGCAAAGATGGCTACGTTTCACGGCCAGCGTCGCCGGAAATCGCGGTGGTGATGAACGCAGATACGGCAGCAGAAGACATCCAAAAATTGCCCGCCAACGGCGTTTGCATCCTGCCGCAGGATTGGCACTGGACGCAAAGCCGCGAAGACATTATCTATTATGAAATCCCTGTCGATTCGATGGTGAAAGAAGCCGGTATCGCTGCCGACTTCCGCGAACGTGTCGCCAATATGGTGTACGTCGGCGCGGTAGCGCAGTTGTTCGACATCCCGATGGACATCATCTGGCAAGCGCTGCTGGCGAACTTCAACGGCAAAGAAAAACCAGCCAAGTTGAACTTCGACATGGTACAGCGTGCGTATGACTGGACGGCTGAAAACATTTCAAAGCAAGACCCGTTCAAATTTGAACCCATCCCCGGCGGCAACCAGGGCAAAATCATGATTACCGGCAACGAAGCCGGTGGTCTGGGTGGGTTGTTCGGCGGCGTGCAAGTCGTCGCATGGTATCCGATTACCCCATCAACCAGCCTGGTTGACGCGATGTTCGACCATCAAGACCTGCGCAAAGACCCGGAAACCGGCAAATTGACCGTCGCCATTATGCAAGCGGAAGATGAACTCGCCGCCATCGGCACGATTATCGGCGCAGGTTGGGCGGGCGCACGATCCATGACCGCCACCAGCGGCCCCGGCATCAGCCTGATGGCTGAATTCGCAGGATTGGCTTATTTTGCGGAAATCCCCTGTGTGGTGTGGGACATCACCCGTATCGGCCCCAGCACCGGTTTACCGACGCGCACCAGCCAGGGCGATCTGCTGTTTATCCATTTCCTGAGTCACGGTGATACACGCCAATTGACTCTGATCCCCGGCAGCGTGGCAGAATGCTTCGAATTTGGCTGGCGCGCACTGGATTACGCCGAACAGTACCAAACGCCTGTTTTCGTGATGAGCGACCTGGACATCGGCATGAACAACTGGATGAGCGATCCGTTCACTTACCCCACCGAGCCGCTGAATCGCGGCAAGATACTGGATAAGGAATCGCTGGAAAAATTCATCGCCGATCAGGGTGAATGGTATCGTTATAAAGATTATGATGGCGACGGCATTGGCTATCGCACCGTCCCCGGCACGGATCACCCTCGTGCTGCCTATTTCACGCGCGGAACGGGACATAACGAACGCGCTCAATACAGCGAACGCAGCGACGATTGGCTGAACAATATGGGGCGCATCCACCGTAAGATTGATGGCGCACGCGCCGGACTGCCCCAGCCGGTGGTCGATTTCGACAAAAAGAAAAAAGTGGGCATCCTGTCCTATGGCTCGAATGACCCGGCCATCCAGGAAGCCCGCGATATTCTGGCGGCACAGGGCATTCAGACGAATTACATGCGCGTCCGTGCGCTGCCGCTGTCATCGAGCGTGATGGAATTCGTGCGCCAGCATGAACATGTCTACGTAATCGAGAACAATTTTGATGGTCAGATGGCACAATTAATCCGCATGGAAACCTCAGAAAGCACCAGCCACATGGTTTCGCTGCCGCTGGGCGACGGCCTGCCTATGACGGCTGAATGGGTTGTCGAAAAAATTAGCAAGCACGAAGGAAAGTAAACATGGCTCCGAAGACCAATTCACTCGGCCTGGAACGCGAAGAATATAAGGGCAGCAAGAGCACCCTTTGCCCTGGCTGCGGACACGACTCGATCAGCAACCAGATCATCAGCATGGCCTATGACCTGGGTATCAACCAGCACAATATGATTAAAATGAGCGGCATTGGCTGCTCCAGCAAAACCCCGGCCTATTTTATGGGTCGTGCGCACGCATTCAACTCGGTGCATGGACGTATGCCATCAGTGACTACCGGGGCGATGCTGGCAAACCGCAGCCTGACAGCCATAGCCGTCAGCGGTGATGGCGACACTGGCAGCATCGGGCTGGGACAGTTCAAGCACCTCGTCCGCCGCAATGTTCCGATGGTATATATCATCGAAAACAACGGCGTATATGGTCTGACTAAAGGGCAGTTCTCGGCCACTTCTGATGCCGGACAGACCCTGAAATACTACGGCAAGAATGAACTCCCGGCACTCGATCTTGCACTGGAAGCTATCATCGGCGGCGCGACGTTCGTGGCGCGCAGCTTCTCTGGCGATGCGAAACAGGCGCAAACCCTGCTCAAAGCGGCCATGAGCCATCAAGGCACAGCGATCATCGACATCATCAGCCCATGCGTGACTTTCAACAATGCGCCAGATGCCAACAAAAGTTATTCTTACGGAAAGGAACACGAAATCCCGCTGCATGAAATTGACTTTATGCCGAAGGGCTATGTGCCACAACGTGAAGAAATTACCGTCGAAGATTATGCTGAAGGTGAGACCATCACGGTTGAACTGCACGATGGATCACACATCCGCCTGAAGAAGGCCGAACACGGTTACGATCCGCGCAATCGTACTGAGGCCATCAAGACGCTGGAAAATGCACAGATAGAGCAGTTGTTCATCACCGGCCTGCTGTATTTCGAAGAGCCACGCCCGATCCTGGCCGATACACTCCGCACCGTTCCTACGCCCCTGGTTCACCTGAGTGAAGATAAACTTCGGCCATCGGCGGATGCGCTCAATAAGCTGATGCAAGGGTTTATGTAGTAATCCCCTCCCCGCTTCGCAGAGAGGGGGAATAAAACCACAAATCCAATACCAATCCTGGTTTGAATCAAAACGCGCGGTCTGAAATTTCAGACCGCGCGTTTTATGACTGGCGTCACCGAGAATTTGTTGAATTAACCGTTAGTATAATCAAAGGGTGTGAACTGCTGGGCAGCCAGCCCGTCCATATAACGCAGGCGCTCGGCCATCACTTCCATAACGTGGATCGCAAAGTGAGGCGTTTCCTGCACCATATAGGCAAAACTGTTTTCGTCAATCGGCACAATTTTGCAGTCAGTACGTGCGATGGCAGTTGCCGCGCGGGGACGGTTGTCGATGAGCGCCAATTCACCGAGGATGCCACCCGATTCGACGATTTCCACGACTTTATCATGAAGGCGAATCTCGACTTCCCCTTCTTGAATCGCGTACATAAAGTCGCCGACATCACCCTGCTTAAAAATCACCTGACCGGCGGCGAACAAGATGTGATTAGATGTATGTTGTAACAATTTCCAGGTTCCGGACATGATTTAATTCCTTGCTGACACTTTCTTTCTCAACTTCCCATCATAGGTGATTCCGCGGCGAGTACAATCCATCAAGCGATGCAGGCCATCTCGGCCTTTAGTCGGAGCATCAATTCCGCCTTTTGGTCGATTTTGTAATGCATTTTTTGTCCACTGGGACTATAGTCGGCGAAAAGTAAAGCTGATAAGGCGGAGATGAAATCATGGCAAGCAATAATCCTTCTGTTCCCCGGATGCAGATTCAACAGACAAATGGTTTCTTTCAACGGCTGAATGCCTTTCTGGATGCCTATGTACTGCCTTATCCGGTGAAATATCTGACGAACCGGCTGACAATTCTAGCGACCTTGTGCCTGCTTGTGCCGCTCATCGCTCTTAAGAGTGACCTGATTTTTGCGACTACCGTGAACAGCTACCTGAACGTGATGTCCGTTGTGGTGAGCAGTACGGTGCTGCTGTATTCCACGATCAGCGAAGCGCGGGATCGCGAGGCCTCAGCACGCAGAGAACAAATCGCGCGGGAACATGAAGCCGCCGTCGAGCAACGGGCACAGGTTGACCACGAACTCATCCAAAGCATCAAAACTGATCTCAACGAACACGTCACCCAATCGCTGGACAACATCCAGAAAACGTTATTCGACTATCTGCAAAAGCTGCAAGACGAAGACGAAGCCCGCGACGTTACTACGCAAAAAGCGGTTCTGGCTGCGGCTGAAGCCCATCAAAAGGAGTTGGCAACCCTGCGGGCGATGGTGGAAAGTATGCAGGGAGATTAACATCGCCCCTCATCCCCAGCCCTTCTCCCACAAGGATAGAAGGGAGTAAAACCAAAACATTTACTCTATTCCATCCTAACGCAACAGCATTTACGATGGCGTTGGCTGCTCATTTTCAGTTTCGGGGGTGGGCGTTTCTTCGACCAAAAGGCGACGCAGGACTTTGCCGACAAAACTCTTGGGCAGTTCCTGGCGGAATTCAACTTCCCAGGGGACTGCGTATTCTTTCAGGCGGCGCTTGCACAAAGCGATGAGTTCATCGCTGGTGAGTTTCGTGCCGGGGCGTGGGACGACGTAGGCACGGATGCGTTGTTCGCCCTCGTTCCCGGCCACACTCAAGCCGACCACCGCGACCTCTTTCACGCCGGGATGTTCGTAGAGCACTTCTTCGACATCGCGCGGATAAACATGATATTTCCCGGCGAGGATCATCTCTTTTTTGCGGCTGATAATCTGGAAGTAACCGTCGTCGTCCATGCGGGCGATGTCACCAGTCAACAGCCAACCGTCATCGGTCAAGACCTGTTCGCTTTCCTCAGCCTTGCCCCAATAGCCGTTCATGATCTGCGGCCCACGTACTGCTAATTCGCCGATTTGCCCGCTTGGGAGTGGCTGCCCCGTCGCCAGATCGACAATCCGGGCATCAGTTCCGGGCATGGGGATGCCGATGCTGCCCACTTTGCGGACTCCACGCAGAGGGTTGGAATGGGTCACAGGCGAGGCTTCGGTCAAGCCATAACCTTCGACCAATCGCCCGCGCGTCAGTTTTTCAAATGCTTCCTGGACTTCCACCGGCAGCGGAGCCGCGCCAGAAATACAGGCTTTAACGCTGCTGATTCCATAGCGGCGCACCCCTTTAAACTGGTTGATCGCCATATACATGGTCGGCACGCCGGGGAATAAAGTTGGTTTGTAGCGCCGAATGTGCTTAAGGACATCGAGTGTGACGAAAGTCGGCAGAATGATGATGCGTGCGCCGAGGGCGATGGGCACATTCATCGCGGCGGTCATGCCATAAGAATGCGAGAATGGCAGAACTGCTAGTACAGTTTCGCGGCCTTCTTCCAGGTTGGTGATCCAATGGCGGGTTTGCAGGGCATTCGCCAAAATAGCATGGTGACTGAGCATCACGCCTTTGGGTTTATCCATTGTGCCACCCGTATATTGGATGACGGCCAATTCGTCGGGGCTGACCTCGATTAGCAGGCGTGTGGTGGGATACGCTTTCACCAGCGATGACCAGGCATATTCATGGTTTTGCAGGCCGTTGGATAAATTATGACCTTCTTTTTGTTCGCGGGTGAAAGAAAACAATAATTTTTTCAGGGTAGGCAGGTAATCTTTGATGTTGGTGAAGATCACGCCGCGAAGCTGGGTATTCGCCAGCACATGGCGCGCAGACTCGCTGGATAACGTCAGCGTAATCAGAAGGTCAACCCCGGAGTCAATCACCTGACGTTGCAGTTCATAGCGATCATTGACTGGGCTGGTCGAAACCACCACACCACCCGCTTTGAGGATGGCATAATAGGCGATGACGAACTGGGGCGTGTTGGGCAGCAAGACCATCACGCGCGTGCCCTTTTCGACGCCTAACGAGCGCAAGGCGTTCGCCAACCGGTTGCATTCAGCATCAAGCTGCTTATAGGTCAGGGTACGTCCGCCGAACACCAGCGCCGGACGATTCCCATAACGGCGGACGGTGCTGTGCAGCAGCCGGAATAAGGGACGTTTGGGCAAACCGAGTGTGATCGGAACGCCCTGCTCGTAATGTTTGAGCCAGGGACGGTCTGCCAGCACATCGGCGCTGCGGTTCTTACCCCACCAACTGGGTTCATCGGCCTTGCCGCCGACAAAACGGATAATCGCACGGTTCACCGCGTCGGCGCGTTCTAATGGCACAAGATGGCTGGAAACCCCGATATTCACGTCTTCGGCGTCAGGGATGGTGCGGGCGACTTCTTCAAAGACAGCGGAGGGATAAACCTGGTCGCGCTCGCCGCGAATAACCAGAACCGGCATCCGCAGATCACGGAACATGCTCCAGCCGTTCCATTTGCTCATGTTGTTGAAGTAAATATTTTTGAGGACATGGGCTTCCGCTGCCATCTGTTTGCGAATCATGCGGCTGATGGGGCGCAGAATCGCTAACGGCAGCCGCAATACCGTCACCGCAGCCGGATGCAGCGGATATTCACCAGTGGTGGCGATCAAAACCAGATGGGACACATCCTGGGGGCGACGATGGGCAAATTCGCTCACCACCGCACCGCCAAACGAATGCCCCACCAGAATAAACGGCAGTTGGACATTCAGCTTTTGGAGCAGAGTATCCAGATCAGCCTGGGTATCGTCCATTGTGTAGCTGGAAAAAGGCGCGTCGGAACGCCCATGCCCGCGCACATCATAGGCAATCACACGGTAATTATCGGAAAAGGCCTTGAGTTGATTTTTCCACTGCATGGCATAGCCGCCGTAACCATGCACGAAAACCATTGTGCCAGCGGGATTTTCCGGCGCGACCTCGATATAGCTGAGGCGAATGGGCGGGTCATCTGAAATAAGCAGTTCTTCGCGGTAAAGCTCTAAATCGACTTCCATCATTTATTCCTAAAAAAGGCCGCTAATGACCCAATATTTTTGTAGACAAGTTTATTATACGCGACCTGGAAGTAGAAACGAAAAATGCCCCTTCGATGCACTATATGGAGCAGAACGTTAAAGCTGGGTTATGGGGCAGATAGAATGCCGTTTGAGAAAAATCTTCGCCGTCGCTGATGGCCCTGATACCCCCAATTCCTGGGGGTTGCGGTCAAATAGGGTCTCAAACACACTTACTTTTAACTTCACACAAGAGTTTTGCCGCGTTTGTGGAGTAATCATATCTGCACGATAATTCGATAATTCAAAGCAATCATAAAAAGAGAGTCTCGCCCATGACAGACTTCTATAAACTCACTGTTCCTGACACCCTGAAAACGTTGCAAGCAACTGATGCTGGTTTGGATGAGGCTGAGGTCAGCAAGCGGCAGGCACAGTATGGCAAAAATGTGCTGCCCGTCGACGAAGACACAAACTGGGTCAAATTGATTCTCGGCCAGTTCACTGACCTGATGGTCATTATCCTGATTGCCGCCGCCGTGATTTCGGCGTTTTTGGGCGATACCAAAGATGTGATCGTGATCCTGGCAATCGTCGTTTTGAACGCGATTTTGGGCGTGTATCAGGAGTTCCAGGCTGAAAAAGCCCTCGCAGCCCTGAGCGCGATGCAAGTGCCGCTGGTACGGGTGCGGCGTAAAGGAGAAATTGACCAAATCAGCGCCGAAGACCTTGTGCCAGGGGATATTGTGCTCCTGAGCGAGGGGGATCGTATTCCGGCGGACGGACGACTCATTCAGAGTATCAACCTGCAAATTGAAGAAGCCGCTTTGACGGGCGAATCAGTCCCGGTCAACAAGGATACCGGCGAGATTAAAAGCGATGAACCCGTCCCGGTTGGTGACCGGCATAATATGGCGTTCATGGGAACAGCAGTCAATTATGGGCGCGGCGAAATGGTCATCACGCAGACCGGGTTGAAAACCGAACTGGGTAACATCGCGGCGATGCTGCTGCAAGTTGAAGAAGGCATCACCCCACTGCAACGGCGGCTGAACCGACTCGGCCAAACACTGGCAATCGGCGCGGGTGTGGTCGTGGCAGTGGTCTTCGTCGCAGGCATTATACGCGGTATCCCTGTGGCTGATATGTTCCTGACTTCGATTAGTCTGGCGGTGGCGGCGGTTCCCGAAGGGCTGCCCGCGCTCATCACCATCAGCCTGTCGCTGGGCGCATCGCGGATGGTCAAACGGCACGCGCTGATCCGGCGGCTGCCCGCTGTCGAGACATTAGGATCGGTGACGGTGATTTGTTCGGACAAAACCGGTACGCTTACCAAAAATGAGATGACAGCCACCCGCATTTCACTACCGGGCATGGAAGAAGTCGACATCACCGGTATCGGTTATGCGCCTGAAGGCAAATTCCGACTCCAGGATCAGACCGTCGATTTACGCAGCAATCTACCGCTAACGCGCTTTATCCAGGCGATTGCGCTTTCCACCAATGCGCATCTGCAACCGGGCGAACGCCAGGGCAGCATGAGTGTGGTCGGCGACACCACCGAAGGCGCGCTGCTGGTCGCCGCGCGGAAAGGCGGGCAGAACCGTACCGACCTGGAAAAAACGCTGCCGCGCGTGGCTGAAATCCCATTCAGCAGCGAGCGCAAAGCGATGACCACCATCCATGAAGTGATGGACGATGAGGCCAAGAAAATTTTCCCCGGCGCAAAATACATTTCGATCACCAAAGGCGCGCCGGATCAACTGGTTGAATGGGGAACGCACGAACTCGCTCCCGAAGGTGTCCGTCCGCTAAATGAAGAGCGGCGAAAAGTCTGGCGCAATCAAATCGACTCGATGGCAAAGCGCGGCTGGCGCGTCTTAGGCATTGCCTACCGCCCACTCGACAGCCTGCCCAGTGAAATTACGCCCGAATTGGAACGCGAATTGTATCTGATGGGGTTGGTCGCCATCATCGACCCGGCGCGCCCGGAAGCCAAAGAGGCCGTCAAAACGGCGCGCGAGGCGGGTATCCGCAGCGTGATGATTACCGGCGACCATGCATTGACCGCTGAAGCGATTGCCCGCGATCTGGGCATTTTGCAGGAAGGACAAAAGGTCATCACCGGGGCGGAAATCGACACGATGAATGATGCCCAACTGCTGGAAGCCTTCAACCGAACGTCAGCTTTTGCCCGCGTATCACCGGAACACAAATTGCGCCTCGTGCGCGTGCTGCAATCGCAAAACCAAATCGTGGCGATGACGGGCGACGGCGTGAACGATGCGCCCGCGCTCAAACAGGCCGACATCGGCGTGGCGATGGGCATCACCGGAACGGATGTGAGCAAGGGCGCGGCAGAAATGGTGCTGACCGACGATAATTTTGCGTCGATTGTGGCGGCGGTTGAAGAAGGCCGCGTGATCTATGACAACATCCGCAAATTCGTCAAATATCTGCTCAGTTCCAACGTGGGCGAAATTCTGGTGATGTTCATCGCATTAATGGCCGGGTTGAAAATCCCACTGCTGGCGATTCAAATTTTGTGGATCAATCTCGTGACTGATGGTCTCCCGGCGATTGCGCTGGGGTTCGAACCGGCTGAAGCGGGCGTGATGAAACGTAAACCGCGCCCGATCACGGAAAGTATCTTCGCAGGCGGCATGGGGCGGCATATCCTCTGGGCATCGCTGCTGCTGACCACCATCACATTGGGCAGTTACATTTACGGCTACGCGGCGCACAGCATGAACCCCCTTAGCCCGACGCTGGCGCTGGAGTATCTGAACAGTGAGCAATTACACGAATTCGTGGGCGCGGAGCACATCCCCGACGATTGGGAAACACGTTCACTGGATGACCGCCGAACCTTCATGATTGATCACGAAAATGACGCGGCGCAGAGCGAAGAAGTCAGCGGCGGACTGATCGGCGAGGCCGAACGCCTGCCGCGCACGATTGGCTTTTCGGTACTGGCATTAGGGCAAATTTTCCACGTCATGGCGATCCACGCCGGGGACACCATTTCCTTCTTCAAGGCATGGTTCAAGAAAAATCAACTGCTGATGTGGGCTTGCTTATCAACCTTTCTGCTGCAATTGGCGGTGATTTACGTGCCCTTCTTGCAGCATACCTTTGAAACATCAGCACTCGGCGGGGGCGAACTGATCTTAACCATTGCCCTGGCGTTGCTCATGCTGGTCGCCGTTGAAATTGAGAAATATTTGCGGCGGCGCGGCATCGTTTCCTGATTTGTAGGGCATCTCAAAGATTGTAAAAACGCACGCAGTTATCCCCCAGGATGTTGGCCTGTTCCTGTGGGGATAATTTTTTTACATAGTCGATCACCACATTCATAACAGTCGCATAATCCCCGCACAGCGTACTCACCGGCCAATCGGAGCCAATCATCAAACGATCCGCGCCAAAAGCATCCATCGTAATATCCAGATAGGGTGTGAGGTCGTCGGGCGTCCAATTTTTCCAATCGGCCTCCGTTACCATGCCCGACAATTTACAGGTCACATTTTCATAGGTCGCGAGTTCGCGGAAATCCTGCTGCCAGGGCGACAGGATATGTTCTTTAATCAGCGGCTTAGCGATATGATCGACGACAAAGGGTTGATCGGGGAAATTTTGTACCAGTTGAATGGCAAAGGGAATGTGGCGCGGGCGCAGCAGCAAATCGTAGGTCAGCCCAAACGCCTGAAGTTCGCGCAGGCCGCGCTGGAAATCCGGCAGCAGCATGAATTGGTCGTCAGGCTCATCGTGCAGGATATGGCGCACACCTTTGAACTTGGGATTGGCAGCATATTTTTCGAGGTCACGGGCGACAGTTGGCGAACGCAAATCCACCCAGCCTACTACTCCTTTGACAATATCGTTGGCGTCAGCGAGTTGCAGCAGCGTATCGGTTTCTTCGGGAACCTGACGTGCCTGCACGACTACCGAACCATCAAAACCGATGGATTTCAGCAGGGGTTGTAAATCAGAGGGGAAAAAGTCGCGCTTGAGGACGCCCATATCCGCTGACATCCAACTGTAATCGCGCGGGTTGTACTGCCAAAAATGTTGATGGGCATCAATAAACATTTTTCTCCTCAGAGCACATTGCTATTGGCTTTTAGCGATTAGCAGATAGCCAAAACAAAAGACATAATTTTTATGAGTATAAATGAAAATCAGTCCGGAAGCATCTTCTCAGATGATGCGGCCCTGCATATCGGCGGGGACAGGAATTTTCATGCGGTTGAGGAGCGTCGGCGCGATGTCCATGAGTTGATGCCCGCTGACACGACCTGCCCCGCGCTGGTGCGGCTCGTTGAGGATAAACATGCCATTCACGGCGTGATTGGCATCGTCCGGGCCGGTGTCATTTTCAAACGTATAATGTTTGCCATGACCAATCGTGCCCACAGAACGCCAATGCAGCCCGCCAAAATATACCATCAAATCCGGCGCAATATTATTGACCGATTGGTAAATGGATTCCGGCTCGAACACCTGGGTATCCAACTGTTCACCGGATGGGCCAGGGATCGACTTGATGGCCGCCGCCAACTCGTCGCGCACAGCCTGATACTGGTCAGCCGGTACAATACCGTTAGGTTCACGCCCGTCTACGTTGAGGAACACACGCCCATAATAACCGCCGCTGCTCCACGCCCTGGTGCGCGACCAATCCATTTCGGCGTCTTCAATTTTGACGAGCGACCCATTGGGCGGAGTTTTGAGCGCCAACCAGCCATTTTGCCAGAGCCATTCATTGACGCAAATGCCGCCGTCCATGCGCGTGACACCGTGATCGCTGACGATCAGCACGGTCACATCGTCGCCCGCCAGCGCGATCAATTCCCCGATGATTCCGTCCACCATTTTATAGTAATCGCGGATGGCATTTTCAAACGGATTATCGGGTTCATACAGACGGTGCTGCGGATCATGGAAGCGCCAGAAGCCGTGATGCATCCGATCCACGCCAATATTGACGTGCATGAAAAAATCCCAGGGTTTGGCAGTGATGGTGTGCCGTACCAGCTTGTACTGCACTTCGGTCATATCCAGCAAGCGCTGTAACAACGCTTTTTTATGATTGGTACGAAAGCCTTTCACGTCAAACTGATATTCCGGCACGAGATTAAGCACTTCCTGCTTAAAAATCGCCGGATAGGTGAAGGCACTTTCCGTACCGGGCGTCAGAAAATCGCCCACCATGTGACCATTAATTGTGCGTGTGGGATAGGTTTGAGGTACGCCGATGACCACCGATTGTTTCCCGGCATCGCTCATGTAATCCCAGGCGCGTTTGGGCTTAATGGCGGCACTGTTGGCCGTCACCATATTTTGATAACTGTAATCGGCGCGGTTGCGAAAACCATAACAACCCAGGACGCCGGGGTCACGACTGCTCATCATGCTCGACCAGGCCGGAATGGTGATACAGGGGATACACGATTCGAGTTCGCCCCAGGTTCCTGATGCAGCGAGGCGTGTCAGATTGGGCAAATCCGATTTAAACTGATCGAAAATCAAATGCGGGCTGGCGCAATCCAGACCCAGCACCAGCAGGCGCGGTGTTTTTTTATGACGATTGAATAGAGGCATAATCGGAGAAAATGTTTAGATAATACGCTGGCCGAACAAACTGGCAGTCAGTTCGACAGCGAATTGGGCGGTAAGGTTATGTTCATCGAGGATTGGATTGACTTCAACCAGATCAAGCGAGTGGACACGGCCATCGTCCGCCAGCATTTCCATAAGCAGATGGGCTTCACGCGCCGTGAGGCCACCAGAAACCGGCGTACCAACACCCGGTGCAATATTGGGATCAAGCGAGTCCATATCAAAGCTAACGTGCAGCGACGACATCCCACCCAGATAATTCAGCACCTCGTGCATGACCTGTGCCATGCCCTTCTCGTCAATGTCACGCATGGTCATGACCTTTATGTCCATGCGGCGCAAGGCGAGGCGCTCTTCCGGGTCTAATTCGCGCGTGCCGATCATCACCAACTGTTCTGGTTTTAGAAAGATGTCGCCAATCCGCAGCGGCGGCGGACACAAGCCCATCAACGCCGCCACTACCATGCCATGTACGTTCCCGGACGGCGTGGTATCAGGTGTATTGAAATCGCCGTGCGTATCTACCCAGAGAACACCAACATGTTCGGTGCGGGTGATCGCCGCCGACACCGTGCCCATCGCGATACTGTGATCGCCGCCCAGGAAAATAGCGTTCTCCCCGGCTGAAATCGCGCTCAACATGGCTTCATGCACCCGTTGATTCACATCGGAAATGGCTGCCGCATGATGGGCACGGGCATCATCTGGCGTTTTTTCCACTTCTTCAATGCCCGGAACCCGAATATTGCCGCCATCAAACACTTTCAGCCCCATGCGTTCAAGACGTTTTTGGAGACCAGCGTAACGAATCGCGCTCGGCCCCATATCGACCCCGCGCCGGTTCTGACCCAAGTCCATCGGAACGCCGTAAATGCGTACCGGTGGCTGTTTATTGACTGCCATTGTTATGCAAAGTCCTTCAGGGTTAGTTTTGAGCGCGGTTTATACGCGAACCGATCACGACGAGACAAATGCTCATCACATACAAGGCCATCAACGGCCCCATGACCAGCATCATATTCACCGGATCGACAGTAGGCGTAATTACGGCAGCGGCGACAGCGGCAGCTACCACTGCAATACGCCAATTTTGAATCAACGGGCGGGCTGTCACCATCCCCAGCAGCGAGATGACGAAAAAGACCAGCGGGGTCTCAAATGCGACACCCATCCAAAAAAGAAGCGAAGTGATGAAACCCAAATACAGGTCGGGCGTCCATTCTGATTTAAACAGAGTCGGTTGAAAGCCTTCCAGAAAGCCCAGCGCGGGCGGAATGAGGATGAACCAAGCGAACAACACACCCACCAAAAACAAAACCGTGATGGGCGGAATCGACAGGATTAAAAAACGCCGTTCCTTGCCAGTCAGGCCAGGGATGATAAACAGCAATAGCTGATAGGTAATCACCGGGATCGCAAGAATAGCGCCCACCAAAAGCGCGACACGGAAATAGGCGACCACGCCGCCCGTCGGCCCCAGGACAGTAAACGGTTTGCCATAGGGCTGCTGCAAATATTCCAGCACCGGCGTCGCAATCGCAATACCAACTACTGAACCCAACACGAGTGCGAGAACTGCCTTGAACAACCGCTGACGCAGCTCGTCAAGGTGTTCCCAGAAGCTCATACGCGCGCCTTCGCCGTCATCAACCTCCGCTTCCAAAGGTTCAGGTGGCGGTGGGTTCTTCAACATGGAAGCCATGAATCAATCCTCATTCTCCGGCGTGAGAATCTGCCGGACAATTTCCTGGTCATCGGAGGCAAGTGCAGCCAGCACGCCATTCACAAACCGGGGCGTACTTTCCGCGCCAAACAATTTCGCGAGTTCTATCGCTTCGGCGATAATGATATTTTCTGAGATATTGACTTTAGCGGCATATTCGTAAATCGCCATGCGCAAAATATTCCGGTCAACGATGGCTAATTGTTCGAGCGGAAATTCCGATGCGTAATGGCGAATGAGGGCATCTAACTGGTCGCGGTGATTGGTCACGCCAATGACCAGTCGGCGCATATAACGCGCGGCTTTCTTGGTCAAATGAACATCCTGCAAGCGAGATTCGATCACCTCGCTAACTTTATGTCCGGCACTATCCAGTTCATAAAGTGCCTGAAGCGCAACACGACGCGATGTACTGCGTTCGGTAGCAGCGGCATCATGTTCCAGAACTTCAGTTTCAAGGATTTCGTCGGCATCAAACTCTTCCGGTAAATCGGTCACATTGTTACTCAGCAAACAGCTACCCCTTATGCTCGATATTGGTAATCAGTTTACATCAGATTATTGGGTTTGACTACGCACGACACGCTATTCCGCCGGCAACTCGACAGAAAGTTCGCTCTCGGCGTAGAGGCGCTCAATCTCTTTCTCGTGGCGCATGATAAACCAATCGTTCAGTTGAGCACATAATTCGGCGCTGATGAGGAAAATCGCGGCGATCAAATACGCCCATAAAAGCAGCACGATTGCCGTAGCAATACTGCCGTAGATGAATTGATAATTGGCAACATTGGCGAGATACCATGTGAATCCCGCCTTCGCCAGCTCCCAACCGAGGCCGCCAAATATTGCCGCCGGCCACACCGCATCCCAATGGACGTGGCGCGATGGCACATAGCGAAACAGCAGCACAAAAATCACAATATTGAGACCGAGCGGGAGAAATACTGAACCAATCGTAATCCAGACATTCGGGTGATCCAAAAATACAGCAGCGACCAACCGGAATACCCCGGATGTGACGAACGAGGCGGTCACCAGCACCACCAACATCAGCGTCATGACCAGCGCCGTTAAACGCTGCCGCCATAAACTGCGCCGCGCGGGGACGGCAAAAATCAAATCCAGCGCCGAGGTAATATTAGAGAACAACCCCAGCGCAGACCATACCAGACCGGCAATCGCGACCAATGTGAAAGACGCACCCTGATCGAGTGCCTGGGCGACATTCTTTTGCAGTTCGATAGAGGTATCCCCCGGCAAAAAAATGGAAAGCGCGCTGGCAACCTGGGTCTGAGCCGCCGCTGGGCCAAGCAATTTACTGATACCAACCGCTAAAAGCAGAGTCAGCGGAAATATGGAAAAAATTGCATAATAGGCCAACGCGGCGGCGTGACGGGTTCCTGTGCGCGAAAAATTACCCACTGCCCGCCCAAGATAACCGGGTAATGCACGGGTCGCGTAATCCTGATGCTGCCACCATTGTCTGACGAATGCAATCATACTCGTACCTCTATCCACAGGAGTCTACCATCGTAAAACGCGCGATCATCTTTGACTTCGGCGGTGTATTCATGAAAACGCTTGATTACCGCCCGCGACATGCCTGGGACGAACGATTGGGGCTGGCGCATGGCAGTATCGAAAAAATTGTACATGGCAGTCCCAGTTGGCAGGCGGCGCAGCTTGGCAATATAACCGTTGAAGCATACTGGGCGGATGTTGGCCTGCAACTTGGCTTAGATTCAAACGCCCTTGAAACCTTGAAACTTGACTTTTTCAGCGGCGACCAGCTCGACGACGCGCTGGTCGATTACGCGCGTTCACTGCGGAAGCGCGGTCACATTGTCGCCCTCTTGAGCAACGACGGCCCTACCTTGAGCGAAAAACTCGCGGTTTTGGGCATCAGCGACGTATTCGACCCGCTGATTATATCCGCAAATATTGGCGTGATGAAACCCGATCCGCAAGCTTATGAAGCGGTTCTCGACCACATCAAATATCCTTCTGATAATGCCATTTTTATAGATGACATGCCCGCCAACATCGCCGGCGCGCGTAACCTGGGTATCCACGCTATTCACTATACCACGACCCCGATGCTGCAAATCGCTTTAGAAACGTTGTTGTCGGGCGGCGATTAGCGTGTCCTAAGCACAAGTTTGTGCTAAGATTCGTCGATAGATAATTTTGTTCTTATAGGGAGCAGTTGCATGATAATTGTACTGGCACAAAAAGCCCTGACGTTGCAAGACATTCTAGCCAAACTCGCACCTCGCGGGGGCATTGAATTCATTTACGATTTCTTTTTATATATCATATTTTTTCTGGCTGTAGCGGCTATGTTCATGCAGTCGGATAAGCAGACCTTTCCGACCATTCTGATGGCCGCCGTTGCCGCCTTCGCGGTCATCGGCAAGCTGAACATTCTGGCTCCCAAAGCTTTCGGCACGTTGATTATCAATATCGGCATGGGTGTCATACCGCTGCTGGTCGCCGGTATCACAAAGGCAAAGAAATCCCAACCGCTTGTCATTATAGGTGGGGTTCTAGGGATGATTTATTTCATCATGTTCTGGCTGATTTCGCAGCGCGGCTAGCATCATTTAAGCGACAAGGTTTCCGCCGGGGGTAGCCTTCAATGAGATTGGTTTACATTGCGCTGGGGTGGGCTGCGGGGGTCGTATTGGCGGCCAATACGAACGCGCGTCCCACTATGCTCTGGCTGGTGCTGGCGCTCCTGGCATTGGCTGGATGCTGGTTCGGCAGGCACGATATACGCCAACGCCTGATTTCAGTGAGCCTGTTGGCTTTGACCCTCGGCGGTCTGCGGTTTTCATTCACCCCAGTCAGCAGTGATCTCGCGCAGTACAACAATGTCGGTGGGCTGACTATCGAAGGCGTGATTTCGGCTGAACCGGATGTCCGCGATGACCGGATTCAACTGCGCGTGGATGCCGAAACAGTCACTAGGATTGGTCAGACATTTCTCACCAGCGGCACGGTATTGGTGCAAGCACCGCATACAGCGAATGTGCATTATGGCGACCAAATCAGCGCGACGGGCGTCCTCATCACCCCTGCTGAGAGTGACACCTTTTCCTATGCCGATTATCTGGCGCGCGGCGGTGTTTTCAGCATTATGCAGAATGCGGCTGTCGAAGTGCTTTCCAGCGGGCATGGCAGCCCAATTTACAGCACACTCCTCTATTTAAAAGCCCAGGCTGGCACGTTCATCACGCGCGGATTACCCGAACCGCAAGCGGGATTGCTGACCGGGATGCTGCTCGGCAACCAAAACGGGATTTCCCCCGAACTCGGTGATGCCTTCGGCAAAGTCGGCGCATCGCATGTGGTGGCGATCAGCGGCTTCAATATGGTCGTCCTGAGCGGCGTGGTCATGGCGCTGCTCAAACGCGCAAAAGTCCGTGAACGCCCTGCGGCTTTCATCGGTATCGTCATGATTTTGGTCTACACTATTTTTGTAGGCGCAAATACAGCAGTCGTGCGCGCGACGATTATGAGCGGGGTCGTCATCATTGGCGGGGTCATCAAGCGAAAAACCTATGTCCCGGCGACGCTGGCGTTTGTCGCGATTATGATGTCACTGCTAAATCCGGCTGTTTTATGGGATGTCAGTTTTCAGTTGAGTTTTTTCGCGACGTTGGGGCTGACATTATTCGCCGAGCCACTCTCAAAAGGGTTTAACCGGCAGATGGCACATGTGTTTCCGAAGCGACTCGCCGAACCGTTCAGCAATTTTCTGGCCGAGCCGTTGATGGTGACACTCGCAGTGCAAATCACCACGCTGCCGCTGATTGTGTTGTACTTCGGGCGGCTGTCGCTGGTACTTTTCGCCGTCAATTTGCTGATTATCCCAGTACAGGCGCAGTTACTCATCCTGGGTGTGGCGGCGACCCTCACGGCGATTTTCGCGCCGGGAATCGCCCAGGTGTTGTACTGGTTTGATATGCTGCTGCTGGGCTGGACAATCGGCGTCGTGCGCCTGTTCGCCAACCTGCCCTTTGCCGATACCGCATTTAATGTCGATCCACGTTTGATAACGCTGTATTTTGTGATTTTGATCGGAGGGGCGCTGATGCAAGCCACAAAACCAACCTGGGCAGTGCGGTTGGCAAATTTTGTCCAGGGGCGCGCCATCGCCAGCGCAACAGTGCTTTCGGGCGCGGCAATCATCGTGCTGACCGGCGCGATTTTTATCAGCCGTCCCGATGGCAATCTGCACATCTGGCTGCCGGATGTCGGTCACAGCAATGCAGTGCTGGTCGAGACACCGCGCGGCGCACATATCCTGGTGGATGGCGGACGCTTTCCATCACGCTTATTGACCGCAATTGGCGACCATTTGCCGTTCACCGATCAAAAAATTGAAGTGTTGGTCATCACCCAGCCGGACGAATTTGATACCAGCGCGCTCACGGCGGTTTTAGCCCGTTACGATATTGGCGTGGCACTCATAAATGGACAGCCGAATCTGAGCGACTCGTATCAGCAATTGCAGGCTGCACTGTCGGCGCACGATGTAGTCACCGTGCGGGCTGGTTATTCGCTCGATATAGATGACGGTGTGCGCTTAGAAGTGCTAAACCCCAACCATCAGGCGGAGTTAGGCGATTCGCTGGATGATAATACACTCGTTTTGCGGCTGACTTACGGCAAAGCATCCTTTCTGTTGACGGGCGATTTAAGCCGCGATGGGCAATTGGCGCTGCTCGAAGGTGGCGAATGGCCGCAAGCAACCGTATTGCAACTGCCAGAACATGGCGCAATCCGTTCACTCAGTCGCGATTTTGTAGCGGCAGTGAGTCCACAAATGATCGTTTTGCAAAGTGATCCGGCCAACCGCAACGGCGATCCAGACGGGGATACGCTGGCGCTGTTAGGCGATACACCTGTATTCCGCACCGATCAGGGCGGCGCGATTCACATGTGGACAGATGGCGAGGATTTATGGGTCGAGCAGGCCAAAAAATCGTAGGGATTTGTCGTGTTAACCGGGTTTGTCACCGACAAACCCCTACTAAACCAGCATTTAGTTTTTAGGCAAGCAAGCTTACGAACTATTTTTGTTCGTTTTCGGCCTTACCGTTGACTTCCACCGATTGGCGCATCATGCCAGCCGGGATTTGGGCGGTATGGGGCGGCTGCGCGGGCGTACCCGACGTAGCAACCTCGTTGATGCCGTTACGGACGACACTCATCGCGCGCGAAAGCTGCTGCTCCAAACGAGCCAGCGTGTCGATCACATATTGATCGGCTTCGGCGGTGATGCGTTCGGCGTTCTGGCGGGCTTCTTCGATAATGTTGGCGGCGCGGCTTTGTGCAGCCTGCACCGTCGCTTCACGATCCATCAATTGAACACCTTGTTCACGCGCGTTCTGGAGGATGCGAGCCGCTTCCTCGTTGGACTGCGCCAGCACACGATCCCGCTGGGCCAGCACGCGCGAGGCTTTTTCAATCTCCTCAGGGATCGAAATCCGCATCTGGTCAATAATTTCCAGCGCGCGCTCCTCGTCGATCATCGTGAACTTGCTGAAGGGCATGTGCCGCCCCTCGTCAATCAAATCCTCTAAACGGTCAACTAAATGCTGGATGTCCATTCCCAAGCCTCCATAAACGTTTAGTCCCGGATGCTAATCGTATAATCGGGACTGTTATTATTTGCATGTAATTCGGCAAATCGCTGGATCAAGGCTTCGTTCACAAAGGCCGGAACCATGCTGGATACGTCCCCGCCCAGTTCTGCGATTTCCCGTATAGTGCTGGAACTGATGTGCAGGTGCTTTTCATCGGTCATAATCGAGATGGTTTCAATATCCGGGGCGAGTTTTTTGTTCGCCAACCCCATGCGAAACTCAAACTCAAAATCCGAGAATACGCGCAGCCCACGCACCAGTGCCATCGCACCAACTTCTTGAGCATAGTTTACAGTCAATACGGAATATCGCGCAACTCGGACGTTTGTCACCCCTGAAAATGCTTGTTCTGCCAACTGAACGCGCTCTTCAACGCTGAACAGCAAATTCTTTTTGGGCTTATCGTAAATGGCGAGGATCACTTCGTCAAAAATTTTGGCTGCGCGCAGGGCGACATCAATGTGGCCGTTGTGGATGGGATCTAACGAGGCAGGATAGACTGCTCGACGAATCATAAAAAACTCCAATAAGATTATTCGACTAACACATTTACAAGTAGGGGCACGATATTGACGACTAGTGAGATTACTCGATAAAAATTTCAAAGCGGACGAGATATATCTCGTCCCTACAAATCCCAATATTTGTAGGGACACCATATATGGTGTCCATCTTCTATCTGGACATCAGATTAAGTCAATATCGTGTCCCTACACAAATACCTGAAATTGCAGCTAGCTGACATCCGTGCGTTCATTATGCAGCATCCCGACTCGCTGTGCCAACAGACGGTGCTGTTCCTGGCTGAGGGTTGGGTCTTCCTCGAAGATGGTGCGGGCTTCGCGCTGCGCCAATTCCACCAGATGTGGTGTCATTTCCTTCACCAGATGAAGCAGACTGCCGCCGCTCTGGCGTGTCCCGACGAGATCACCCGCGCCGCGCAATTTCCAGTCCATTTCCGCCAGCTTGAAACCGTCGTTGGTGTCTTCCATCACCTGAAGACGGGCGCGCGCATCATCGTCGTTGGTATCGGAAACCAGTAAACAGTACGACGCATGTTCGCCGCGTCCAACGCGCCCCCGGAATTGATGCAACTGCGCCAGACCAAAACGATTCGCACCTTCGATAATCATCACACTCGCGTTAGGGACGTTGACGCCGACTTCGGCTACTGAGGTTGTCACCAGAACATCGTATTTCCCAGAACTGAAGGCTTCCATCACCGCATCTTTTTCGGCGGGGCGCATACGACCATGCAGCAGCCCGACCCGGTAGCGGAAGAATACTTTTTGCAAGCGCTCGTAGGCTTCGACGGCGGCGGGCGCATCAATCTTTTCGGACTCCTCGACCAGCGGATGCACGACAAACGCCTGCCGCCCCTGCTTGAGTTCGTTCTCGACAAAGTTGTAAATGCGTTCGCGGGCAACCGGATCAACCACGCGCGTCTGAATTGGGATACGTCCCGGCGGCATTTCATCGAGAATCGTCAGGTCAAGGTCAGCGTACAAGGTCAGCGCCAGCGTTCGCGGAATCGGGGTTGCGGTCATCACCAGCAGATGCGGATTCGTGCCTTTGCCACGCAGTGCCTTACGCTGTTCGACGCCGAAACGGTGCTGTTCGTCGATGATGGCAACGCCCAAATCCTTGAATTCGACGCCAGCTTGAATCAGCGCGTGCGTGCCAATCACCAGATCAATCGAGCCATCGGCCATGCCGCGATAGATGGATTGGCGTTCAGTTTCAGTCAGCGATCCAGTCAGCAGCGCCACCACCGGCTTGCGATCACCGGGCATTTTTTCGAGAGTCGCGCCGACGTTGCGATAATGCTGCTCGGCCAAGATGCTGGTCGGAACCATCAGCGCGGCTTGCTTGCCGTTCATGAGTGCCATCGCAATCGCCACAATCGCCACAGCCGTTTTACCAGAACCGACATCGCCCTGTACCAGACGATTCATCGGCCTGGATGTGCCCACATCGCGGCGGATGTCATTGACAGCCTTCATTTGTGCGCCGGTCAGCGGATACGGGAACACTTCCTGGATAAAACGCTCCAGATATTCGTCCCATACCTGGAGTGGCTGCGCCGGTACGGACTGCCATTCGCGACGATTGGCGAGTACCGTGAGTTGCAGCAGCAGCAGGTCATTAAAAATAAACCGATCCCGCGCGTGTTGAAGATGATCCGGGCCTTCGGGAAAATGCAGATTTTTGTACATCCAGCCCAGGTCAGCCAGTTCGGTACGTTCCAGCGTGGCTTCCGGCACAAAATCCGGCACACGCTCCGCCCAATAGCCGATGGTACTCTTCATCAACTTACGCAGTGATTTGCTGCCCAACCCTTCAGTCAAGGGATAAACCGGGATAATCCCGATGGTATGCAAATTCTCGACATCCAGCGCTTCCCATTCCGGGTTAATCATCTGTATCTGGTTACGAAACAGCGAAGTCGTCCCGCTGACAACCACCTGATTGCCTGATTTGATCGCGCGCATCAGGAAATGCTGGCCGAAAAAGCTGACGCCCATCCGCGCTGTGCCATCATCCAGGATCATGAAAAAGTCGCGGCGTCCACTGCGCCCGACCCGCACTTCGGTGTGGATAACCGTGCCAATCACCGTGACCGACGAGTCCTCATCGGCGGTGAGTTGGCTGATCGTCCGCAGATGGGTGTAATCGTCGTAACGGCGCGGCAGGAAATCGAGTAAATCGCCTACCGTTCGAATACCTAATTTTTCGAGCAATTGGGCTGTAGTCGTGCCAACCCCTTTGGCAACCGTTACCGGTTGTTCCAGGCCGCGCATAATATCAGCAGCCTCTTCCGCGCTGATTTTCGGGCGTGGATGACGCGGCACACGGGCGAGTCGCGGAGTCGCCGGGACATCCATCTCAGCCGTCTGCGGCCCGCGTCCTTTTCCACCTTTTCCGCGTGAAAGAGGCGCGTCGTAGCTGTCATAGCTCATCTCACGCCCGCGTTCTTCCGGTGAAAATTCATCGCCGTCATCGTCATCATCGTTATTGCGCGACGGTTTCCGCGGTGGTTTCGACTGCTGCTGTGGCTGCGGTTGCCTGGGCGGACGTTCACGATCTCTGCGCGGTGGTCTTTCGTCGCGCACAGGGTGATGCTCTTCACGGCGCTGCTCGCGCTGTTCCAACGGCGGCGGCGCAGGCGGCGAATCCCTGTTTTCAAGCGGTGGAGATACGGTTTGCGTCTGCATTTCCGCTAATTTAGCCTGAAATTCTGGCGGCGGCGGAACGCGCCCGGTGATCCGATCCAGCATATAACCGATGTTATTCAGGCGTTCAGATTTATTCGGGACAGCTTCGTATTTTTCGAGCAGGCCGGATAATTCGTCCACCAACAGATGATGTTCCGGTTTTTTGGCTTGCGCATGGGCATCCGGCGTCCACTTTTCGCTAAAAGCCGCCAATCCACCGATGACCGCTGTATTCTTACACCCCTGATCGCGTTCTAACTTTAAAATTTTGACCAATGTTTCCAATGCGGATGGCATAAACTTATCGCCTCCAGGCTTTGCTTAAGGTTGCGACACCCAATGCTAACGGGCCAATATGTGTGCCGATGGCGGGAGTCACGTTGATGATGAAAGTATCGCTGGGGATGCTGCTCCCCAATCGATTTTTGATATCGAGCGCGCCTTCACGGTTGTTAGCGTGCAGCAGCGCCAAACGATCCAGCGGCGACTGCTCCTGCACCAACTCGACCAATTTATCGACGGCGCGGGCAAAAGTGCGCACGCGGGCAATCGACTCGACTTTGCCCTCGGTGGCGCTGATAATCGGCTTGATTTGCAGCAGTTGACCGACGCTGGCCGCCGCCCAGCCGACCCGTCCGCTGCGGCGCAAATATTCCATTGACTCGGCTGTGGCGAATAATTTTTCGTGATTGCGGGCGCGTTCAACCGCGTCTAACACCGCGCTCAAATCGCCGGTTTCGGCGGCAGTTTCGGCTCCGGCCAACACCTGGAAACCCAGCGCGATACTCACCGTCCCGCTGTCGATGAGGGTCACTTTGTCTGGCGGAAGATCAGCCGCGCCCAGACGCATCGCATTATATATGCCGCTCAGGTGCGCCGGAACACATATTATCACCAAGTGATCCGCACCTTCAAAGGTACGCTGGATAACCTGCTCCGCCAGCGCGGGCGAGGGTGCAGAGGTTGTTGGCTGCGCGCTCATGCTGGGCATCTGGTTGTAATAAACTTCGCGATCTAACTCAAGCCCATCGTCAGCATAGCTGCGGCCACCAAAGTTGACAAACGCGGGGACGACACCAATTTTCCACTTTCTGATCAGTTCCGGCGGAATGTCGCAGGTGCTATCTGTTACAAAACGGATGTTTCTAAAAGTCATCTTCGATTTCTTCCGTTTCTTTTTCCAGGATAACAATCCCTGTTGCATCCGTGCCGATCAAAGCCGCCAACGATGGCCCATACAGCGCGTAGGGGAAATATTGTCCGGGAAATTCAACTGCCAACCGGTCTTGCACCATGCGGGTTTGTTCGCTGAGGTAGGATTTGTGCTGTAAAATCACCACATCTTCGATGTCGGCAAATTCGACCACAAACTCGACGAGGCGATCAACGGCCTGAGCGCGCGTCCGCACTTTTTCCATCGGGATCATGCGCCCATGCTCGATACCCAGGAAAGGCTTGATCCCCAGCATCGCGCCCAGGATCGTATGCGATGGCGACATAATCTTATTTTGCAGCAGATAATTCACCGATTCCACATAGTAGCAGGAATAAATACGTTCGACTGCGCCGCGTATGGTACGCACGATGTCGTCCAGCGTGCCGCCCTGCTCAATTGCCCGTGTCGCTGCTTTGACCAGCATGGCCTGTCCGGCGCAAGTCGTTTGCGAGTCGATCACGGCAATCGGGATGTTGCCGCCGAGCTGCCGCGCCGCGCCCATCGCATTCGCCCAACTAGGATAAATTTCACGCGAGGCATGGATGGAAATGATGGCGTCACAGCTCCGCGCGAGACGATTATAGACCTCAACATACTGCGCTTCCGTCGGGGATGTGACCAGCGGCGCATAGGGTTGGGTCGCAATCAATTTCAAGGCTTCTTCCGGCGAGAGATCAATCCCTTCCCGGTAACTTTTGCCGTCAATACTGATCCGGTTGGGAACTACCGTGATCGGGTATTGTTGGAGAAAATGCGGCGTCGTGAAGTGGGCAGAACTGTCGGTAACAATATGTACATTCATTATTCAATGCTTACAATATAAGGATAAAGCGGCTGTCCGCCGTTGACGATTTGGAATTCCTGAGCAGCGAAATCACCAGCAAGCTGATCAGATAATGTTTGTGCTTCGGCCCCGGTGATGACATCTCCATAGTATAGCGTAATCAACTCCCGTTTGTCCGCCCCGGCTTTTTCCAGCAGCGTTTTGAGCAGCGGTTGGAAGGCATCACCTGCCGCCGCCATCTGGTCATCAATCAGGCCAATTAACTGACTTTCACGCACATAAATGCCATTCAAGGTTGTGGTGCGGGTTGCGGTTGTGACTTCAATGGTGATGACATTGGCTAAAGCGGCGGTCATGGCCTCCGCAATTGCATCTATGTCGCCGCTCTCATGCTCATTACTGTATTCGAACATAGCCACGACTCCCTGAGGGATGGTTCGGCTGGGCACAACCCGCACGGTTTTGCCTTCCGCCAACGAAACCACCTGCCGCGCCGCCATAATCACATTGGGGTTATTGGGCAGCAAAATAATTTCATCATTGGGCAAGGCTTTGATCGCGTTCAAAAACGTTTCGATACTGGGGTTCATGGTCTGACCGCCCACCACGACACTGGCCGCGCCCAATTCATCGGTGAACATGCGGCTGATGCCCTCGCCCGACGTAACCGCGATGACAGCCACGCCTTCGACCACTTTCGGTGGCTGATTCTCGCGCGCTTCGCGGTGGGCGACATAGGATTGATACTGCTGCTGCATATTTTCAACCACCACATCGTCAATGGCAGCACCTTGCTGGATGGCGTAACTGATCGGCACACCCGGATCGTGAACATGAACGTGGACTTTAATCAAACGGGGATCGCCAACGACCAGCGCCGACCAGCCAATATCCGCAATCGCCTTGCGCACCGAATCAACATCCAGCCCTTCGCCGCGCATCAAAAATTGGACATCATAGCCATAGCCCTGCTCATCTTCGGGGACGAGCGCGTCCTGCCAGCCCGTTTTTTGTGCTGCGACGGCCTGTGCGCCGCTGAACCGAGTTTCCTCACCGCGCAGTGAGCGCAGCATCCCTTCAATGATGAATGTCCACCCCTGACCGCCGGAGTCCACCACGCCAGCCTCTTTTAACATCGGCAGCAAATCGGGCGTGTGGCGCAGCGACTCATAGGCCGCCTGGACTTTGGTCTCAAAAAGCACATTAATATCGTGTTCAACTTTAGCGCGCTCGATGACGGCTTCCATCGCCTGTCGGCTGACCGTCAAAATCGTGCCTTCGACGGGCGAGACCACACTTTTATAAGAGCGCTCGACTGCCCGCTGGCACGCCTGGGCAAATAAAACCGAATCAAAGGCTGCCTGATCTTCTAAAGCCTCGGCGAAACCCCGCAGCCATTCCGATAAAATCACACCGGAGTTGCCACGCGCGCCCAAGCGTGCCCCATACGACAATTTTTGGCTTACCTTACCGATATGCGGTTCATCCAGATCGGTGATTTCATCATAGGCTTTACGCATGGTCAAAAACATATTCGTGCCAGTGTCTCCATCCGGCACAGGGAAAACGTTGAGTTGGTTCACCCTCTCTTGATTGGCCTCCAGCCAAGCTAAACCAGCTTCGGCCATCTGTTTGAACAGGTGTCCATCACAGCGCAGCAATCCCCCATCTACCGCCATAAACCATCCCCTTTAGCAGAAATCCCTATTCGCAAAAAAACGTAATCTTCGTAATAGTTTACAAAAATTCACCGTAATACAGAATGCAATAATACCTGTACCCACCTGTTTATCAGGTTCCGTCTTATATTCTCGCCTTCCAATGCATAGGCATGTACCAGACAGCTACCCTTGAAACTACCTATTGGCTATGGTAGCATCGGTAAGATTCTTTCGGTCAATTATAGCAAATATTAGAGGCAGTCATGGCTAAGTGTGAAAATTGCGGTAAAGGCCCAATGTTCGGCAACCGCCGCAGCCACTCGCTCCGTGCGACCCGCCACAAGTTCAAGCCGAACCTGCAACGGGTACGTGTTATGGAAGCTGGCGCATTCGTCCGCAAAACGCTCTGCACCAAGTGCATCAAGGCACTCTCCAAAGCGTAATATGGCATTACGCTCCACATAAAGCCGGTTCTCCGGCTTTTTATTTTTCCCAACTTTTGCGCAGTGTTTCGATCCCCTGCTTCACACTGAACTTGTCGCTAAAAATCGCGCTGCCCACAATCAATACATCTGCACCAGCTTGAATGGCTGTCGCTGCTGTTTGCGTGTTAATCCCTCCATCGACTTCCAGATCAATTTGTCGCTTGGAAGCGGTAATCATCTGCCGAATTTGGGTGATTTTGGGCAGCGTTTCCGGCAAGAAAGCCTGACCGCCCGCCCCCGGATTCACAGTCATGATGTTTACGAGGTCGACCATGTGCATCAGCTCGCTCAGAAAGTTCGCGGGTGTATGCGGATTGATCGCTACCCCTGCCCGACAGCCCAGCGATTTGATGGTCTGCAAGGTGCGATGCAAATTGGGGCAGGCTTCCCAATGCACGGTAATCCGGTTCGCCCCGGCTTGGGCAAAAGCCGGTAACAGATGATCCGGCTCAACGATCATCAAGTGAAGATCGAGCGGCAGTTGAGTCGAACGCCGCGCGGCTTCGACCACCAACGCGCCCATCGTGATATTGGGGACAAAGCGGCCATCCATCACGTCGATATGAATCAGACCTGCGCCGCCAGCGTCAGCCTCACGGATTTGATCGCCTAACCGAGTAAAATCAGCCGCCAGAATTGAGGCAGCAATATGGATTGGGTTCATCAAGATACTATCCTCTATCTCTCTCATATCCACAAAATAGCGGATAAATTACGCCTCAAGCTACAATCGCGGCCATCTCGTCAATCAACGGATTTCCAGCATAAACGCCGCGATACGATTCCGGCAGCAGCGCCGCAATCGCACACATAATCCGCTCGGTATATTCGACCAGTACATCACCTTTCGCCCGACCTTCCGGCAAGCGATAAGGTTTGCCGATTGTGACCTGCACTTTGGGACGCAACTGCTTGAATATTTTTTCCGTGCCGGATATGGCAACCGGCAAAATCGGCACATTCGCCCTGGTCGCCAGGAAGGCTACCCCTTCCAGGCCGGGCAGCAGACCGCCTGTGCTGCGGTGACCTTCCGGCGCGATGGCGAACAAATCGCCGCCTTCCAGGATTTTCAGTGCGGTCATCAACGCTCGACGATCCGGCGATTCTTGTTCGATCCAGATGGGCGACCCCACGTAAAACAACAGGCTTGTTGGCGTGCCTTTGTACTTTTTGGCGGCGAATGCAGGCGTCGGATAATTGACCACGCCGCCAATGGCAGGCGCATCCCAAAATGACAGGTGATTGAACGTCAGCAAAAAGGGCGGCTTGGGCACGTTTGCAGCACCTTTGACCTGATAATTGCTGAACAAATGCATGAAAATTCGGGAACCAGTATGCAGCCCCAAAATAGGCGGTTTAAATAAACGGGCTGGCTCCGATTGGCTTGAGGTTTCCATAAAAAGCCTTGAGATGCGAACCATATGGATTCAAATTGATCTTACCACGAATGGTATACTCGCTGCACTTATCCCATACACGAAGGAGATCGGCAAGATGGAATATCGCCGCGTTGGAAAATCCGGCTTAATGGTCAGCGCCATATCGCTGGGCGCATGGTTGACTTATGGCAGTGATGTTGTCGCCCAGGAAGCATCATTAGCTTGCTTGCGGACTGCCGTTGAAAATGGCATCAACTTTATCGATGTAGCCGATATTTACTCGTCCGGCGAAGCTGAAAAAGTTGTCGGCAAATTCATCAAAGATTACAAGCGCAGCGATCTGGTCATCAGTACCAAAGCCTATTGGGCGATGAGCGACAACGTGAATGACCGGGGCTTATCGCGGAAACATGTCACCGAATCGGTCAATAAATCATTGAAGCGTTTTGAAACCGACTACATTGACATCTTTTTCTGTCACCGTTTTGACGACCAGACCCCCGTCGACGAAACTGTCCGCGCTATCGAAGACCTGATCCGCCAGGGCAAAATCCTGTACTGGGGAACCAGTATGTGGAATGCCGCCAACATTCACGAAGGCAATGCTGTCGCAAAAGCCGTGAACGCCAACAAGCCCATCGTGGAGCAACCCGAATACAATATGCTGGATCGGAATTTTGTCGAAGGTGGTTTAGAAGAAGCATTGGCCGCCGCTGGCATGAGCATGGTGGTCTGGAGTCCGTTGGCACAAGGCATTTTGACCGGCAAGTATAACAATGGCATCCCAGAAAACAGCCGCTACCAATCTGTAGACTGGTTCAAGAATCACGTCACCGAAGAAAAATTGGTGAAGGCACGCGCTATTGAGCAGTTGGCAAAGGAAATGGGGACAACCTCTGCCGCTCTGGCTATCGCCTGGGTGCTGAAAAATCCGTTGGTCGCCAGCGCCATCACTGGAGCCAGCAAACCAGCCCAGGTGATCGAAAATCTGAAGGCGCTGGATGTCAAAATCACTGACGAAATCAATGAGAAAATTGAGACGATTTTGCAGAACAAGCCAGTAGTCGAAAAGCACAATTAGCGCATTGGCAGGATGAAAAAGGGCGACCCGGCGGGTCGCCCCTACGAAATTACATTAGCCGTGACCGAAAACCGGATGCGGCTGGTAAGGCGCTTCGAGAAATTCCATCTCTTCAGCCGACAATTGAATATCCATCCCGGCAATCGCTTCATCCAGATGTGGCATTTTGCTGGCACCGATAATGGGGCTGGTGATGCCAGGTTTGTGGAGCATCCAGGCCAACGCAATTTGGGCATTAGAAACACCACGTTTTTGGGCCAGTTCAATCACACGATCCAAAGTGTCAAAATCGTTATCGTGATAGTACATATGATGGGCAAAACCGTCGGATTTCGAGCGCAGGGTATCGCCGCCTTTGTCGCGGGTACGATTTCCAGCCAGAAAGCCGCGCGCCAGCGGACTCCAGGGAATAAGCGCGATGCCTTCGGTTCGGCAAAATGGATTCATCTCGCGATCTTCTTCGCGATAGACCAGATTATAATGGTTTTGCATGGAGACAAAGCGCGTCCAGCCATTCAGATCAGCGACGTACTGCGCTTTCACAAACTGCCACGCATACATGCTGGATGCGCCGATGTAACGCGCCTTACCGGCTTTTACGACATCATGCAAGGCTTCCATTGTTTCTTCAATCGGGGTATCGTCGTCCCAACGGTGAATCTGATACAAGTCTACATATTCTGTACCCAGGCGACGCAGCGACGCATCAATTGCTTCCATGATGTGCTTGCGCGACAAACCCCGTTGATTCGGCTTATCCCCCATCGGATTATAGACTTTGGTCGCAATCACCACTTCTTCGCGGCGCGCCAAATCTTTCAACGCCCGTCCAGTTACTTCTTCGCTGATACCGATGGAATAGATGTCAGCGGTATCGAAAAAGTTAATTCCGGCTTCTAAAGCACGGCGGAAAAAAGGGCGACTGGCTTCTTCATCCAGCACCCAATCGCGCCACTGGGGTGTGCCATATGTCATGCAGCCCAAACAAATACGCGAGACTTTCAGCCCGGTTTTACCAAAATTGACATATTCCATGAATGCGCCTCCTGGTTATGAATAAATTCGGTTGTAGGATTTGGAAGACTAAGCTGGTTCGGAATCGACGGCGATTGGGATCGAACCGGGTTTAATCATGGCGGCTTTCAACTGTCCGCAGCCTGCGTCAATATCAATCCCGCGCCGGACACGCACCGTCGCACTGATGCCATACTCGGCCAAGATCGCGACAAATGCATTGACTCGATCAATCCCGGACGGGCCGTGATGATAACCGCCGGTTGGGTTGAGCGGGATGATGTTCACATGGCACAGCATCCCTTTGAGTAGTTTTCCCAGCGCGTGGGCCTGTTCCGGCGTATCGTTCTCGCCCTGGATCGACGCCCATTCAAAAGTCACGCGCCGTCCACCTTTTTCAATATAGTCCCGACAAGCGTCCAGGAGTTCGCTCAACGGCCAGCGCTTGTTCACAGGCAGCAGCGCCGCCCGTTCAGCGTCCGTCGCTGCGTGCAGGCTGATCGCCAACTTGACTTGGATTCCTTCATCGGCAAAACGCTTGATTTGCGGCACAAGGCCGACTGTGCTCACCGTAATATGGCGTGCGCCGATTCCGAGGTCATCCATCAGGCGGCGGATGGCTATCAGTGTATTGTCGTAATTATGGAACGGTTCGCCCATACCCATTAAGACCACGTTGCTCAGGCGGTCTCCCTGGGCTTCCAGATTACGGGCAAAGAGCATGGCTTGCTCAAAAATTTCTGTCGAAGTCAGATGGCGGCTGAAGCCCATTTGCCCGGTGGCACAAAAAACACAGCCCATCGCACAGCCGGCCTGGGTGGAGATGCAGGCTGTCCGGCGATCATCATCGTAAGGCATTAAAACCGACTCGATCAATTGACCGTCATGCAGACGATACAGCCGTTTGACCGTTCCGTCTAAGCTGGTCTGTTCGGTCACAACTTGTAAAGTTCCCAACATGGTTTCGGCTTCAAGCCGCGCGCGCAGATTTTTAGGCAGATTGGTCATGGCGCCGAAAGTAGACATGCGATTTTCATACAACCATGACCAGACTTGTTTGGCGCGGAAACGCGGTTCGCCCCAGCCTACGATTAAATCCGCCAAGTCATTCTGAGTCAGTTCATACAGGTTTATCATGTAACGGTAATCCTATGGGCAGAGAATGATCTGCCATTACTTGGTATTCCGACCCCGCAGCAAAAATAGCGCGAATACGGCAATAATTATCAAGCCGATGGTCAAAATGCCGATTGCAATCGAAGGTGTATTAAGCGTCCCAATGGGGCTAACAGGCGCTTTCGTCGGCACGGGTGTCGGCGTATTCAAACTGCCTGCCGGACGCGGCGTGCGGGTTGCTGGAGGCTGAGTCAGCAAGCGCGTCGGCGGGATAGGCGTGGGACTCAATGTTCCGGTCAAAGTCGGCGTAATTGTCGGCGTAAATGTGGAAGTCGGCGTCGGCGTCCAGGTTGAGGTTGGGGTACGGGTCGCTGTCGGTGTGGGCGTTGCCATTTGATAAGCAGTGACTGAGAATGCCGACACGGCCTGATTGCTAAAGATCCAACTTTTCCAGTCATCGAGCAGTGACGACAATGGTTTTCCGGTCAAAGTCTGATAAGCATTCGCAAACGAGTCCGAATCTACATTTGCCAGTTTGTACAGTCCCGGCAGTCCAAATTCATCGGCGAGGTAGAGCGTAAGGCCATAACTTTGCGCCGTCGCCAAATCGACATTCGCCCCCGATGACCCCAATTGATCTAAAGTGAGAAGTGTTCCATTCCGGGCAGCGGTGACCAGCGTGGGATAATAAACACCTTTCAAACTTGGCGAATAAAATTCCTGTAACCCCAGACGAAACCAGGCTGGAACAACTTTCCCCTGCCACGCTGCTTCATAAAAACGATCCACAAGGCGGCTAATAACTGCGGCCTGTATCCGGTTCAAGCTGTTGGAGTCACTTTGGAGCAACTCGTAGCCGCTGGCCGCGACGATGGCACTTGCGATGGCATTCTCGCAAGGGATTTCATTCCCGGTAAATGGGGCAACCGCAACCGGTTTTCCTTCACTATTGGGCGTGCAGCCTGGAGTAAAACTGTCTGAATAGATCAACAAATTGAATGATGGTTTCCGTCCGGTATTCGCGGCAAGCAAATCATAAACCGGTTGTAGATTGTACCGCACCTGCTGCGCGCTGTTGGTAACCGGCGAATCAGTCGTCGGCTGCGGGCCGCTGGGCGTGAAAGCCAGGAGTGGGGTTACAGCTTCTGCCCCGCCAGAAGTGGCTGTCGGTGCGAGCGCATCACTTTGCACGGCGTCACCGGCAGATGAATTAGCCAGCGGCGTTGCAGGTGACTGATTGGCTGCCTGTGAAATCTGAGCGGATTGGGGCAAAGTGGCAAAATCGGGCATGGTCAGGCTCAGATTACCAGTGCTGTCAACTTCTTGAAACCATGTGGCACGCTGATCGCTGAAAACCAAGCTGTTTTCATATTCCGAGCTTTCATCCGCAGTGCTGATAACCCGCCACGTAAAAGTTAGCTTCTGAAACAAACGCGGAGGATTAGCGCTGGGGATCGGCCAGATATAATCGAGCTGGGTGTAAGGGTCGCGCACAATGGCGGCGGTTCCCAGATCAACAGTCACGACAGTCGCCGATTGGCCTTCTGGTTGGATGATCAACGAAGCAGAAGCCAAATCTGCAAACCCGCGCGATACGTTAACACTAAAACGCACCGCCTGAGGGAATATCACTTCACTGGACGTGCCCAGAATAAAACCCTGATTGGGCTGCGAGTCTTGCGCCAATGCGGGCACAATCCCTAAACAGATGGCAAATAGAATGACAAGGAGCTTTCGCATCATACCCCAATCACTTTTAAGAGCCAGTCCCGACGACCAGAATCGCCAACGCCAACTGGATAAAATTATAGACAAAGTGGGCAATTATCGCTGCCGAGGTACTTTTGCGTTGGCGTAACAAGCCCAGACCCAAGCCGACGACAAAAATAATGATCGTCGCAGGAGTCAGTGAATATTGGACATGCAGCAGTGCAAAAAATATGCTGGTCGCTACCAGCCCAAACACCGGTTGCAGAGCGCCTCGAAAAAGAATTTCTTCGCTCACCGCCGCCGCCAACGACAAAATAAAAGCCAGCGGCAGCGTATTATAGGCGTTTGCAATCTGTTGGGCAGCCGCGCTTTGCTGGGCGATTTGTTCCGGCGGGACTAAAGCCGTCCAAATCCCACCCATCACAATCAACGCGCCATATAACCCTAAGCCGACACCTACGCCCCAGATAACATCCGTTCGGGTAGGCAAGCGCAAATTCAAACGCAGCAAACCCTGATCCAAGGTTCGATGAATGGCAACCCCAATACCCAAAAACGCGGCGGCGATCATCAACGCGGCAGTGAATAATTCCGCCTCGATTGAAACACCGCTTATTTCCACGCTGTCGGCTAATCCAGTCAGGCCGCCCGCCACCACCAACTGACCGAAAGTAAACGAAATCATCAGCAGCGCTAATACAATCGCAACGGTGTGCACACTTGATTCCGGATTATACAGGCCATGTTCACCAATGAGTCTGTGTAAACGCTGCCGTGTTGAGTCGGATGCCACCAACCGCACCGACAGAATCACGAGAACCAGCGTGAGCACAAAATTTGCAACGGCGGCAGTTACATCAACTTTCGGCAGTTGAACCTCTAATTCATTGACTTGAGCCAGCGCATCGGGCGAATTGTTCAGCAGACCCAATTGAAGGATGAGCAGCGCAAAAACAAGCCCAATTGAAATAATGCCATAAAGCATCCAGCGCACAATCGTGGAACGCTGACGCAAGGCTGCTGCCTGCCCATCAAACGTCGTTAGCGGATTCGGTACAGCTTTTAGTGTTTTTTGAACGCTATCATTTAGGTTAGCTATATAAATGATGGCTCCAATATAAGTGATGACGATGGCAACTAAAATGAGGGATGATACATCCATGTTCGTTCGCTTATCGTAGGTAGAAGCTATTCCACTATCATAACACACAGCGGGCGTTATTTAGCCATTGACCCGAAAGCATCCCTTTGTTAGAATGCACCTTACCAGGAGGGATGGCCGAGTGGTTTAAGGCGCTGGTCTTGAAAACCTGAGTGGCTTCAGGGTCACCGTGGGTTCGAATCCCACTCCCTCCGCCTGGGAGTAACCTGATTTTAGCATCCGGGGGGGTGCCAGAGTGGTCGAATGGGGCCGCCTGCTAAGCGGTTATCCGTGTAATAACGGATCGCAGGTTCGAATCCTGTCCCTCCCGCCTACGTAAAAAGCGTCTTCGGATGATCCGAAGACGCTTTTTTCTTGTGTCAAAATTTGCCTCAACGACTGCTCAATAGAACAAGAAGCAATTAATCGCAAACTTGCCGCCTAAAGTCGCGGACTACCAGGCTTCCCAGATAGTCTCACCATTCAAAATACGCTGAACCTGCTGCGAGAAACGATCCATGTCCAGGGGTTTGGCGATGAAACCGGAAAAACCTAGTTTTTTCGCCCGATTGATTTCGGCTGTATGCACCGTGCAGGCCACAATTGGAACATGTGAGTCCAGGTATCGTCGCAGCACTTCGACAAGCTGATAGCCGTCCCGTTTGGGCATTTCCAGATCAAGCAAAACAAGATCAACTTTTTTCAATTCGGTCAAAGTATTTTCTAATGTGATCGTATCGGTGATTGCAGTATAAGCAATATTTTCGCGATCCAAAAAGCGCTCTATAATATACACGTTATAAGCATCGTCGTCTATAATCAGGGCATGATTATTATCCATCGCTCTATCCTCCAGACATCAGCTAACGAGTAGGCGTGAAACTTATTTTGTGTTCCAGATTTGCTCTCCATTCAAAATGCGATCCAGTGCAGCGGGAAAAGTATCATAGTTGATGGGCTTGGCAATTGCGCCATCGAAACCAGCTTCCCGTAGGCGGCGAACTTCTTCATTCATCACGCTGGCGGTGAGCGCAATCACAGGGGTGGCATAATAATCCTTGTGATGGCGAATAAGCTTTAACATCTCAAACCCGTCCATAGGTTCCATATGAATGTCCAGAAAAATGACATCCGGCTTCAGTATCAACCCCTTCAGATGCTGCTCAAAGTGGGCGCTGGTCTCGAACATCATAAGATCGCGATAGCCCAGGCCACGAGTGAGCAGGGTTTTCATGACTTCACGACTCAGCTCATCATTCTCAATATACAGGAAAACTGGTTCAGTCATACGCATAATTTCTTATCAATTGCTCAAATCGTTGGAACCAGAGATGTTTTCAAAGGCAGCGCAACGTAAAATGTTGCACCGTTCCCCAATGAGCTTTCTACCCACATGCGACCTTGATGGGCTTCAGCCAAACGGCGAGAAATGGGTAAACCCAATCCTGTCCCTTCTCCCTTGCGAAGACCTTCTTTTGTCTGGCGAAACGCTTCAAATATCAATTCGTGGTTTTCAGGCGCGATGCCTGACCCTGAATCTGCGATGGTGATGATAATTTCACCGTCCTGCACCCCTGCACAAACGCGAATTTGTCCCTGATCTGTAAATTTGCAAGCATTGGACAGCAAGTTAAGGATGATTTGCTGAATACGCTGTGCGTCAGCCGTCAAACTCGGTAAATTCGGTTCAATCTCACAAAGAATAACGATAGGTTTTCCCGGCAGCAAACTTTGTGCCGTTTCAACAGCCAAAGCCACGATTTCGCTCACTTTTACATCATTTTCCACAAACAACTCCAGTGAACCAGATTCGATCTTGGAGATGTCCAGCACGTCGTTAATGAGGTTCAGCAGGTGCTTACTGCGTGCCTCGACTTTGGAGAGAATATCCGTTTGTTCCGCATTAACCGGGCCATACATCCCCAATCCCACAAATTTAGTGAGATTAATGATGGCGTTGAGCGGCGTCCTCAATTCATGCGAGACACTCGCCAGAAACATCGACTTCACCTGGTTGGCACGCTCAGCATGTTCACGGGCGGCTTGCAGGCTGACTTCGCGCTGTTGAATAGCAATTGCCATTGTATTGAACGCGGTTGCCAACTGCCCCACCTCATCAATCGTACTCGCCTGCGCCCGCTCATGGTATCGCCCACTGGTCATGACCCCGGCAATGATTCGCAGTTTATTGAGCGGACTAATTACTGTTCGATATATATTCACGTAAAGGATCGCCAGAGCGAAGACGGTCAAAGCAATAAATATGACAATTGTGTTGAGCAGAGTGCTGTTTTGAAACGAGTAAATTTCCTCTAATTCAACCATAATCATAATCACGGCGGGAGACTTTCCAGCTTCGGATAGAACCGGCGTATAAGCGACGGTATGGGGGACGCCCTGTTCACCCAAAATGAGACCTTCGCGGACAACCGTTTGCCCATTTTTCGCCGCTTCAATCGAGTTCTGTTCGACTGGAATGCCATTTGCCAGAATATTGGTGATCGCCTGGTCATCGCCTGAGCGAACGATCACGTTCCCGTCATAGACAAGTCCTAACTGAATGTTCTGCCGCCCAAAAATCAAACTCTGAAGAAATTTGCGATTGATATGGCGGCTCATCTGAATCGCGCCCAGACGATTGCCGGTGCTGCTCACAACCGGCGCGGCGACGGCGATGCTGACTTCTACTACGCCCGCATTTTTTTCAACCAACAGGACGGTAACAGTCTTTCCATTAAGCGCTTCTTGTAACAGCGCATCTTCCCGCGTAGGGTCTTCATCAATACTGGTATCGGTCAGCCGCCGCCCATCCCCATCGACAACGGTAATGTCATCCAACCCCAATGATGCGTTAGCGGTGGTGATAATGTCCGTCGTGTCAGCAGCCGAACGGCGGCCCACCGCCTGAAAAAAAGCCACACTCGTCACTACAAAGTTGGTATCGACCAACAGTTCTTTTTCGATCTCTGCCAGACGATTCTGGATGATGTTCACTTCCTCGACAACCCGCTCGCCACCAATTTCCTCGGTCAAATTCCGCGTATTCAGGATCAAGAGAATCGCTACGCCCACCAGCATAACGGTTAAGACCAGGAACACCAGGATATTTAATTTGACCGCGAGGCTGGTATTTTTAAGCAACGATTGATTGACTCGTTTTCTTTCGACTCAATTTCCATGAATTAATGAACTGGAATGGGTTTTTGCTACCGCTAAATATTTTTTGCAGCACGATAAACACAAACAGCAGGACACCGATTATGATCTTTGTCCACCAACTGTTGAGCGTCCCGTCGAAGGTAATGTATGTTTGGATGACGCCCTGAATCATGATGCCGATAAATGTTCCTGCAATATAGCCGACCCCGCCCGTCAGGAGCGTGCCGCCGACGACCACCGCCGCGATAGCGTCCAACTCGACTCCAATAGCGGCGCGTGGATAGCCCGATTTGGTGTATAGAGCATATACGATGCCCGCCAGCGCTGCCAGAAAACTGCTTAATGTGTATACGCCAATAACCGTTCGTGCGATGGGCACGCCGAGCAGGAGCGCAGCATTCTCATTGCCGCCAATCGCATAGATATTGCGTCCGAAACGGGTGAAATGCGCCACGATAATACCCAGCAGCAATACGATTACAAACAGAACGGCGACAAAGGTCAAACGGCCTTTATCCGGGAAAAGAATATACAACTTAGAGACATCGTCAAAGAAAGGATGGGCGATGGGTATCGATTCCTGACTAAGTACGAACGCGCCACCCCGCGCGAGGAACATTCCGGCAAGAGTCGCGATGAATGGGGGGATTTTATAATAATGGATAATTGCGCCCATCCCGGCTCCAAACGCTGCCCCCAACATCAGAACAATCCCAAAAGCAACCAGCGGATGCATACCGAGCTGACCCACTGCCAGCGCACAGAACACACCCGTAAATGCGATGACCGACCCTACCGATAGATCAATCCCGCCGGAAATAATAACAAACGTCATGCCGATGGCGGTTATCCCCAGAAAGGATTTATCGGTCAAAAAGTTTCCGATGACTCTTGTCGTGCCAAACGCCGGAAAGCGCTGGAAACTAATCAGATATAACGCGATAAATACCACGATAGTAGCGATAAGAGGGAGGATGCGTGATCTCATGTTTGTTTTCTCAACTTAGCCCAGCCACGAACGAATGGTTGGCGAAATTCTTCAGATTGAAGGAACAAAATCGCCAGGATGACGACGGCCTGTACAATGAGGTTAAACGTCGGTGGGAGTCCGCTGACGTAGATGCCTGTCTGAATACTCTGGATAATGAGCGCCCCGACCACACTGGTAATGAGAAAAAAACGTCCCCCTGTGAGCGCCGTTCCGCCGATGACTACCGCCAGAATCGCGTCCAACTCTTCCCATAAACCGGCGTTGTTGGCATCTGCGCCTTTTATGTCTGCCGTGATAATCAGACCGGCAATGGCTGCGCAAATCCCTGACACAATGTAAGCCAGCAGCTTGATTTTAGCGGCGTCAATCCCTGCATAAAAGCTGGCACGGTCATTAGCTCCAACCGATTCAATCAGCATTCCGATGGCTGTCCGCCGTACCAGAAGCCATACTAGAACAACGACGAAAAGGGATAGAAAAATTGGAAATGGGAAACCAAATAAAAGACCTGTGCCGACGAATTCCAACGATATATTGTGGAACGTGGTGATTTGCCCCTGGGTGATGAGTTGAGCAATACCGCGCCCGACTACCATCAAGATCAGGGTCGCGACAATCGGCTGAATATCGAAATATGCCACCAATATCCCGTTCCATAACCCGCATAAAACACCCGCTCCTATGCTGATGGCGATCACCAGGAGCGGCGGAATCGTAGTGGTACTGATGAGTACAGCAGCAATTGCTCCGCAAATCGCAATCACAGCGCCGACAGACAGATCAATGCCTTTAGTAGCGATGACCAGCGTCATCCCGGTTGCCAGCAGCACCGTTGGCGCTCCCCGGTTCAGAATGTCAATCAAGCTGCCGATTAAGCGCCCATCAACCATACGAAACGAGAAAAAATTAGGCGAAATCAGTCTGTCGCCCAATAGGACAAGGATCAATGCCAGCACCGGAAAGATGAAACGTCGGTTTCGGCTCAGGATTTGCTTTGGGCTAAAACGAACCGCTGTTTGTCCCGGTTCTACAGTAGTTTTGGTCTCTAGCATCGCTATGTCTCCGCAATCGCGTGCATAATTTGCTGTTCATTAATGTCATCGCCAGTGAGTTCAGTCAATTTTTTGCGATCACGCAACACCACAATCCGGTTGCTGTATTCCACCACTTCGGCCAATTCCGACGAAATGACGAGTAATGCCATACCTTCGCTGCATAATTGTTTGATAATCTGGATAATTTCGGCGTGCGCACCGACATCAATACCGCGTGTTGGCTCATCCAGGATCAGAAATTCGGGCTTAGAGGCCAGCCAGCGTGCCAAAATGACTTTCTGTTGGTTGCCGCCCGAAAGCTGACCCGCAGGTTTGTCGGAATCTGGTGTCACAATATGCATGGCGGCAATCATTTCCTGCGCGATTTCTTCTTGCTTGGCGTATGACAAAGTTTTCAGCCAGCCGCGTTTGGCTTGCAGCGCAAGGATAATGTTTTCGCGAACGCTCAATTCAGGAATGATACCTTCAACTTTTCGATCTTCCGGACACATCGCAAAACCATACTGCACCGCCTGCTGCGGGGAATGGATAGTTACTTTGCGCCCCTTCACCAGAACGTCGCCGTTGTCGCTCCGGTCAATACCAAAAATGAGCTTGGCGGTTTCGGTTCTCCCAGATCCTAACAATCCGGCCAAACCGACGATTTCTCCTTTTGCCACGTTCAAATCCAACGGTTCGAGCATCCCTTTACGGCCAAGCCCAAGAACCTGCAAGAACGAACTGGTATCTTTTTCGGCAACTCGACCATTGATGTTCTCATCCCCAGTGGACGGATCCAGGTCTCGCCCTAACATTAGTGAAACTAATTGTCGCCTGGGAAGAGAAGCGGCTTTGTATTCCCCCACCTTTTCGCCATTCCGCAGGACAGTGATACGATCTGAAATCTGGTAAACCTGATCCAGAAAATGGGTGATAAGCAAAATGCCAATGCCGCGCCCTTTAAGCAATCGTACAACGTCGAACAACATCTGCACTTCATGGGCATCAAGACTGGCCGTCGGCTCATCGAGAATCAGAACTCTGGCCGACATGTCGACGCCGCGTGCGATGGCGACAATTTGCTGAATAGCGATAGAATAAGAGGATAAGGTTCGTGTCACATCAATGTCGAGGTTATAGGTTTTGAGCAGCGCGTTCGCCCTGGTATTGACCTCGCGGCTGTTGACAAATCCCCAGCGCATCGGTTGGCGTCCGAGAAATATATTTTCTGCTACCGATAGCGTAGGAATCAGGTTAATCTCTTGATAAACTGTACTGATGCCATATTCCTGAGCTTCGTGAGGGCTGTGCGGCTCGATAATGTTGCCGTCCAGAAAAATCGTCCCGCCATCTTTGCGGTAAACGCCTGTCATCAACTTAATGAGTGTTGATTTCCCAGCGCCGTTTTCCCCCAATACCGCATGAACTTCACCTGGGTAAAGATTAAAGTCAACGCTTGAGAGCGCCCGCACAACGCCAAATGATTTTGTCAGTTCTTTGGTTTGCAAAATGGGCGTTAGGTCGCCAGCATTGTCATCCATATATGCAACAATCCTGTACTGCTATGAATTACGGTTTCGAAAAACGTCTTAAACCTCATCCTGTGATTGAGAGTCACCAGGAACGAAGTATGAGGCATTGGTTCGCTCCTCCGTGCTATACTCGACTCGTCGGATTCAGACCCGGAGCAGCTTATAAAGTCTTGAGTTTCGCGGCTGTGGCAGACAGGCTGCCACGTAAGACTTAAGCCGTCCGAGTTGCAATGCTAGCGTGACATTGCAAGGCTGCTACTAAACGGGCAAGGTTGAATAGCAGCCTGCAAAGACCTTAGTTACGAAATGACTGAACTACGAAACGCCGCGCTTTGTCAGTTCAGCCGCCGCAGTATCCGGGAAGAACATTGCGGAAGGAACCAGAATAAGGCTGGGTAACGTCTTGCCTGCCAGATAATCCTTGATAGCCTGATAAGCCTGGACGCCCATGTTCGGGCTGAGCAGCACTGTCGCATTGGCTTTGCCGTCAAGCATCAGTTTCAGCTCGTCATTTGTCCCATCAACCGACACGGTAAGGATGTCCGTACCGGGTTTGAGACCCGCTTCTTCAATAGCCTGAACCGCCCCGATCAGCATGTCGTCATTATGCGCCCATACTGCACAAATCGTCGAAGGATCCATTGAGCTGAGGAAGCTTTCCATAACGGTCTTGCCGCCGGTGCGGGTAAAGTCGCCCGACTGCGAAGCCACGATTTTCATCTGTGGGAACAGAGCCAGAACGTCGGTGAAGCCGGTGCCACGATCAATGGCTGGGCTTGAGCCAACAGTTCCTTGCAGTTCAACGATATTGCATTCGCTGCGATCTGCGGTTGCTGAAGCCAACCAGGCCGCTGCCAGCCGACCTTCGTAAACGAAGTCAGAGGCAACACGGGTGATGAACAGCGACGGATCAGAGGTGACATTGCGGTCAATAATCAATACAGGGATATTGGCGTCTTTTGCTTCCTGGAGCACATCGTCCCAACCAGTTTCAACCAGGGGAGCCAGGATGATCGCATCCACGCCCTGAGCAATGAACGAACGCAGTGCCGAGATTTGATTTTCCTGCTTTTGCTGACCATCGGCGAACAGCAGGTTGATGTTCTGCGCCTTCGCTTCGGACATCATGGCATTGGTAAAATCCGTGCGCCAGCCGCTCTCGGAGCCGGTCTGTACAAAACCAATCGTCAAACTATCCTGAGCGTGGCTGACCAGCAGACCAGTTGACAGTGACAGCAGGGCGATAATTACCAGGAACAACAGACTTAGTTTTCGAGTACGCATTTATATGGGTCTCCTTAATGATCTTTCTGCTTATAAAAGGTTGATGACTATATGTTCATACAGCTTTCGAATAAGGGTTCCTTTCACTCACGATACAAAATCTACGTTCATCAACCCCTTTGAGGGGATGTTCGTATTCTATAGAAGGGTGGAAACAAGCATTGTGAAAAGCTATTCACCGACATCCGAGGATGTGACATGGATGGGTAAAGAACTGGGTTTATTGCGAATAGGGGTCTGCGAACGATGAACAACCGGTGACAAACCGAGCCGAGTAGTTCATGGTGGCGGATTGATTGCTGTGGGTCTGAAACAGACGAAAACCTATTTTTCGTAGTCATAAAATCAATCTAATATTAATTCTTAACTGTGAACGTTCACTTAATCACATATTTTAAAACCGTTTCGGAAAACGGTCTGGGTTGAAATTCTGTGAACGTTCACAGACATTCTATCCCGATATTTAAAAGGTGTCAAATGGTTAGCGGGAATGCTAATTTTAAGGTGAAAATAGCGCTGTACTGTCGCGCAGGATTAGCTTGGGGCGGACGAGTTTTTGCTCGATAACTGTTTCCGGGTCGTCCATCAAATGCAGCAGGTATTCGAATCCCATCGCGCCAAGCTGAATGTAATCGTGGCTGACCGTCGTCAGCGGAGGGGTAAAATAAGCCGCTTCCAGAATATCGTCAAAGCCAACAACTGACACATCTTGCGGCACGGATAACCCTGCCTGATGGAGGGCGCGATATGCACCCAACGCCATACTATCATTGGCGGCAATTACTGCGGAAAATATGTGACCCTGTTCCAGTAAACGCCGCGTCGCCTGATAACCACCTGGGGTGCTCCAATTCCCTTCAATGTGAATCGGCTGCTCGATGCCATGTTTCTGCAAAGTCTCAATACAAGCCTGATGCCGTAACTGGGCACTGTACCAGTTCATCGGGCCGCTAATCTCACAAAATTGGGTATGCCCTAAGGCAATCAGATGCTCTACAACCATTTGCGTGCCATAGGGGTCGTCAAGGCTTATAGACGGCAGTCGGGGCGATGGCTGCGACTCAATATGGACAACCGGGATGTCCTCGCAAATGCGTTGAATTTCTTCAATCCGTAACCCGTCTGCGGGAATAATCATGACAACGCCATCCACGTTCCAGTCTTTGACATGTTGGAGCGCCTGAATCACCTGCTCTTCGGTTTCGGTCACGTTCGCCAGAATAACATCAAAACCGCTCGTTTTCGCCGCCATTTCGACATTGAGCGCCACCTGAACTGGGCCAGGGAACCAACTGCCGTACAAAATAATGGCAATCGTCTTGGACAACCGTGACCGCAGCGTGGTCGCCGCCTTACTGGGACGATAACCCAGTGTGTCAATGGCCTTGAGCACCCTTTGCCGCGCGTCATCCGAAACGTAAGGCTGATTGTTGATGACACGGGACACCGTTTGATAAGACACACCGGCCAATTCAGCAACATCTACCATGGTCGGGCGCGATTTTTGGGGATTTATCATTGCTAATACTTTATACACAAAGGCAGCAGTTGCCCGGCGCAATTTCTCATACGCTTACGGGCTAAGAGGCGTTGGTGTTATGGAAAAGGTTCGGCGGCGGCGAGCATACTCCTCTGCCGCCGTATTTGGGAGGTATATTCCCCCTGTAACCGGAATCCACTTTGGAATAGTGTCACCGCGAAAATAAGCCTCAAGCGCGTCAAAGGCTGGCCCGCCCATATTTGGGTTCAGTTCAATCGTAGCATTGGCATCGCCATTCATCATCGCCAGGAAAATATCGGGAACTGCATCTACCGATACAATGAGGATGTCCTCACCCGGATCAAGGCCAGCTTCTTTAATCGCATCTATCGCGCCCAACGCCATATCATCGTTATGCGCCCACACCGCACAAATATCGTGTGGGTTTTCGGAATTTAGGATACCTTCCATCGCTTTTTTGCCGTTCTCACGGATGAAATCTCCTGGCTGCGAGACAATAATATGCATATCAGGAAACAGGGAAATCACATCGTTGAAACCAATCTGGCGATCACGCGCTGCGCTGGAACCAATTGTCCCTTCCAATTCAACAATATTACATTTACCCGCAGTTGCCTGTGCCAGCCATGCAGCCGCCAAACGTCCCTCATGTACGAAATCTGACGAGACGCGCGTCAGATATAACGTTTCGTCAGCGGTCACATTGCGGTCAATGATGACCACTGGAATTCCCGCATTTTGCGCTTCCTTCAAAACCTGATCCCATCCGGTCTCGATAACTGGCGCAATGATAATTGCATCAACTTTCTGGGCAATAAACGAACGCACGGCGGCAAACTGATTCTGCTGGTTATTTTCCGCGTCGGAAAACAAAAGCTTGATGCCCCGCTGCTGCGCCTCTGCAAGCATACTCTCCGTAAATGCGATACGCCAATCACTCTCGGTGCCAACCTGGGAAAAACCTATCGTTAGGCCGTCCAGACTGCCACTTTCAGCGAAAGTAGTAGCCATAAAAAGGGTCAGCAGAAAAGATAAAAAGACTACGCTTATATAAAGGCGAACCTTTTGTTGGTTCATAATTCTATTTATAAGTTCTCTAAAAATTCTCTCTAATCATACCGAAAAGATCGCCATAAATCTCGTTTCTAGTCAATGAGAATTTCATTTCAAGGTTAGCGATCCATCAGATGCCTCAAAACACGGCTAAATTATAATAACTTAAGGGATAAATGCAGATCGTTTGACCTTATTTTTGATAGTTTTCAAGCTTTGTGTTCTCTACACTTAATCTAATCGTGGGGAATTGCTACCTAAGAATTGTTCACTTAAATGCCTGTCCTTCACTATAAAAAGAGCCGTTGGATAACCCGACGGCTCTTTTACTGTTTTGAGGGAAACTGCTACGAACTGGCATCCACAACTGCTACATCAGCACAGGCCGCGACTTTGCTCACATATTCGCCGCTCACCCAACCGGCCTGCCCGTTGTAGGTGACTTTGTACCAATCGTCAGCCGTGCGGCCATCCGTCGTAATCTGCGTCCCATAGGGGATCGACAGGTAAATCTTGCCATCCGTATTGGATTTGTCACGCAGGTTCAGATTATAAATCGGTGTAATCGTACAGGTCGCGGCTTCCTGGGTCGCTTCGGGATTCGCTGCATTCGCTACGCTCACCTGGGTCACAACCGGCGTGGGTGTTGGCGACGGAAAAGTAATCAGCGTTGGCCGGATAGTGACTTCAGTCGGCATTGCTGGGCTTTGGGTCGGCTGTGCGGTAGGTACGCTGACAACTTCCACAGTGCTTTCTGCGCCAGGTGTTCCAACCGCACCTACTCCATTACCACGTCCACCAAATCCTGATGTTCCACTTGCGCCAGTGCCTGTACCCTGGCCTTGACCATTCTGACCAAAGGCTGGCACACCGCCTGACAGCAGCGCTCGCGTCATGAACTGCTGCGCCCGCGCTTCCAATGTACCCTGCACAAATTGAGTCGCAATCGCAGTTGAATCATCACCCAAGTTCGACAGAAATTGTGTCGCGCGTCCACCCTGGGCTTTCAGCGCATCAAGAGCAGTGGCTGCCGCCGTGATAACCGCGTTCACATCACCGTTATGCGCCGACACGAGATCGGCAATTTTGCTGCCGGATTGAATTTGCGTCGTGATTGCGTCGGCAGTCAATCCAGTTTGCGCAGTGAGCACATCAGCAAAGGCGGACGAAGATTCTGTGGTCGCGCCAGTAGTCTGCGAAACATTCTGGATTGTTGAACCATCGGTAAGCCCGTTATTCGCACCCGTCCGGTTCCCACCTTGTGCGCCGTTGGTTGAGCTAATCAGTATTGGATAACCCAATGACACGATGGCGATCAAAACGCCTAGCCCAATACCCAACATGCCGTAAGAATGGTATGGGGCACGCGCCGTGTTTCCCCGCTCAATCATCAGGACGATGATGCTCCCGACAAAAACAATGACCGCGTTCAGGGTCAGATTGCTTTCCAGGCTCGACTTAACTATCGTGTCCTGGGTCAGGATGAGCGCTGCCAATGGCACAGCCAACGCAATGAAAGCCAACAACGCCGCGAAGAATCCTTGCTGTTTGTGGCGCAGCGCTTGCATCAGCGCGAACAGCAAATAGAGCACCGCCAGAAATGGGATATAAGGGATGAGCGATTGAATGTTCATGATACAGTTACCTACTTCTACTCATAACGCAGGGCATCAATGGGATTCAACCGCGCCGCCCTGGAAGCTGGATAAACACCGAAGAAAATACCGATAGCTGCTGAAATACCTACGGCCAGCAGGATATTCGAAGCCTGAATGACCACTGTAAAGTTCTCGACCAATGCCGTGACAAGCGCCGCGCCGATGGCCGCGATCAAAACACCGATTGCGCCGCCAATCAAGGTCATGACGACGGCCTGCACCAGAAACAACAGCACAATATCGCTGTTTTGCGCCCCGGTTGCTTTCCGCAAACCAATTTCGCGCGTCCGTTCGGTGATCGTGACCAGCATGATATTCATGACGTTGATGCCACCGACCAGCAGCGAAATCCCAGCGACGATACCCAGAAAGACAGTGATAATGCTGATGGTGCTGGTCAGGGATGCGACGATGGTCGAAGCCGTGAAGGTGCGGAAATTATCGGTATCGCCTGTGCCAACGCCGCGTTCCTCACGCAAAACCTGGGTTAATTGATCGGTGGTCGCGGTCATCTGGTTCACATCTTTGGCACGCACCAGGATCGTATTGATGGTGCTCTCGCCCGTCGTCGTGCGACTGTTATTGAGCCGCGCTTTAAAAGCAGTGATCGGGATCACAACCAGATCGTCGGACGTACTATTCGATTTGAATACACCGATGACCTGAAACACCACGCCGTGAATACGGATCGACTGCCCAATCGGGTCAGCACCAGCAAACAAATTCTCGGCTGTGGTCGTGCCAATCAAGGCGACCAATGCGCTCGAATCCACATCATTCTGGGTGAAGAACTGTCCTTTATCGATGGTGCGCCCTTCCATATCCAGGTAATCGGTGGTCACGCCCTGCACGCCGACAGTGAACTCGTTGTTTTGATAAGCAATCGAATAATTGCTGGTCGCCTCCGGCATCACCAGATCAAGCAGCGGCAGTCGCGTCTGATCTTTGAGGGTATTCGCCAGAGTCATTGTGAGCGCTTCTGTCACCCCGTTCGAACCTCGAATGGCCGAGATACGAATGGTGTTCGTGCCCAATCCTTCAAACTGCGCCGTGACATAATTCTGGACGCTTTGTCCCAGCGACAGCAGCAGCACAACGGCGGCGATGCCGATGGTGATGCCCAGCACGGTCAAAAAGGCGCGCAGCTTGTTCGTGACCAATTCCAGCAAGGACAACCGTAAATTGTCGAAAAATGATGTGAACATTATTCGAACCTCAATGCTTCAATGGGATGCATCCGGGCGGCACGTTGGGCGGGATACATACCCGACACAATGCCAATCAAACTGCTGATTCCCGTCGCCAAAATCGCCGACTCTGGCGTGAGCGCAATCGACAAAGTAGGAGCCAATCGTCCGCCGATGACCAAAATTATGCCACCCAGTCCAATCCCGATTGCCCCACCCAACAGCGACAACAAAATCGCCTCGACCAGGAATTGCAGCAAAATCGCGCCAGACTGTGCGCCGACGGCCTTACGCAAACCAATTTCGCGCGTCCGTTCCGTCACCGACACCAGCATGATATTCATCACGCCGATCCCGCCGACCAGCAGCGAAATCCCGGCGACGGCGCTTAGAAAAACTGTCACTAGACTCAACGTGGATGACAGGGAGTCCAGGATCGTTGCCGCGCTGGAAATGTTGAAATCGGCAGCCGCCACATTCTTGATCCCGTGTGCTTTCAGCAAATAGGCTTGCACCTCATTTTTTGCCAGGGTTATAGTTGCCGAATCAGTGGACAAGGCTTTGGCCTGTATCTGGCTGACGCGATAACCTTTCCCCGCAATGCGGGCGTTCGCCAGCCGGGTTTGCGCCGTCGTAACCGGAATCAGCACCGTTTGCGATGTGAAGCCGCTTGTCGAACGTTCTTCCATCACGCCGATAATAGTGAAAACCTGATCGTCAATCAGCAGCGATTGCCCCACCGGATTCGCTGTGCCGAAATAATCGCTCGCCGTCGTCGAATCAATCAGGGCGACTCGTGCGCTGCTGTCCACATCATTTTGCGTGATGAATGTGCCGCCAGAAGTTGGATGCCAGTTGTTTAGATCGGCATAATTGGCCGTCACGCCTTGTACCTGCAAAGTTGTGCTGTTCGCGCCCGAACGGACAGTGGTCTGCACGTTGTACACCCAGGCAACCTCTTTAACATCCGGCGCAATATTGGCTTGAGTGAGTCCTTCGGCATCCTGGGTGGTCAACGGCTGAGTCCCGGTGGATGTATTGCGGAAGCGTGCTTGACTGACGCTCAAAACATCTGCACCCAGGTTATCAAACTGGCCTTTGATGTATGATTGCAGACTTCCGCCCAAACTCATCAGGCTCACCACTGATGCCACCCCAATCATGATGCCCAGAGTCGTCAGTAATGCCCGCAGGCGGTTTGTGCCTAAAGCAGTCAGCGAAACACGGAAAATCTCGAATAAACTCATGGCACTGCCTCAGTTATATTCCTCGGCCTTGCCGCCGAAATACGTGGTCTCGAAGACTTCTTGTAATTCTTCCGCCTCGGATGGCCGTTCTGCCGTCATTGCATCCAGAGGCGACGCAATCCGCTGGTCGGCGATTACGTTACCGTCGCGCAGCATGATGACTCGGTTGGTATGGCGTGCGATCCAGGGATCATGAGTCACGAATACCGTTGTGATACCCTGTTCACGATTCATCGTCTGGAAAATCTGCATCACTTCCTTACCGCTGCGGGTATCCAGGTTGCCAGTGGGTTCATCCGCCAGAATCAGCGATGGTTCATTGACCAGCGCCCGCGCAATCGCCACCCGCTGCTGCTGCCCACCCGATAACTCACTCGGTAGGTGATTTAAACGTTCCGCCAACCCCACCGATTCCAGGGCTGCCCGCGCTTTTTGGGTGCGCCCAGTCACTCCCGCATACATCAGCGGGAGTTCAACCTGCCGCAGCGCGGTTGTTCGCTTTAGCAGGTTGAAGTTCTGAAATACGAAGCCGATTTTCTTGTTGCGGATGCGCGCCAGTTCACGGTCATTCAACTTCGCCACGTCAATCCCGTCCAGATGATAGGTTCCGGTACTGGGTTGGTCGAGCGCGCCCAGAATATTCATCAGCGTGCTTTTGCCCGATCCCGACGGCCCCATAATCGCGACCATTTCGCCGCGTTCAATTTTCAGGTCAATCCCTTTCAAAACCTGGAGATCAATCTCGCCCAGATGATAGGTCTTGGTGATACCCTGGATGTCGATAACCGTTTCGCCGTTCGCATGTGTTCCATTGTTGCTCATGATTAGCCACCTCCTGGAGGCGCACCGCCCCCGCCTCCGCCAAATCCACCACCGGCTCCGCCACCGAATCCACCGCCGCCAGCACCAGCGCGCCCTGCACCGGGTAGCAAGCCGAGACCGCTCTGCGTTCTCGTAGCAGTCGAGCCAGAGGGCAGGATGACCAATGTTTGCCCAACCGTCAGGCCGCTCATCACTTCACTTTCACTGTCCGTGCGTGTGCCCAATTTGACCGGCACATCTTCATATTTATTGGGAGCTGTCCCGACCTTCACAGTCGCTTCCTGCGTCGTAGGGTTCACGGTGACGAAGCGGTTAGGCACAACAATCACGTTACTGATTTGATTCAGCGTGACAGTCGCAATCGCCGACATGCCAGGGCGCAACGGTTGGTCAGTAGCGCCCAGCGTCACTTCAACGTTGTAAGTTACAAGTTGACCCGATGTAGAAGTCACCGGAGCCGGATCAACCCGCGTCACCGTCCCGGAAATCGAGGCATTGTTCAGCGCTTCTACGCTGAGTGTGACGGCCTGCCCTACCTGCAACTGGGTGATGTCTTTTTCATCCACCGCCAGGGTGATGGTATAGCCGCCAGTATTGACCAGGGTGATACTCTCGCCGGTTGACAGCGTGCCTTTCACAAAATCGACGGCTGCCACTACACCGTCAAACGGCGCGACCAGTGTTGTTTTTTCCAGGTTTTTCTGCGCTGAGGCGAGCGATAACTTGGCGTTATCAACCGCGATTTGGGCTTTGCGTATGTCCGCCTCGCTCGCGCCCGACATTAAACTGTCCAGGTTCGCCTCGGCGCTGAGGAGCGAGGCATTACCGGAAGCCAATCCACTGGCATTTGCGCCTTCATTGAGTGTACCTTCGTAACTAGACTGAGCCATATCGACCTGTGCTTGGCTCGAAGCCATCGAAGCTGCCTCTGCGACATTATTCGAATAAGCATTTACTTCCTGATTAGCCGTTTTGGCCTCCGTGACATCCCGGTTGACCTGCGCCTGCCACAGCGAATTCTTCGCCAGTTCCACGTTCAAGCGGGCGATTTCTTTGTCCGCGTCCGTCGGCCCATTCAATGAAGCTGAACTTAATGAGGCTTGTGCGGCTTGTATCTGGGTTTTTGCCATCTCGATTTGCAAATCCGTTGGTGGTGTTTGCAATGCGGTTAATGCATTCTGTGCGTCCGTCAAATTAAGTTGTGCGCTCTGAATCTGCGAGTCAATCGCAGTTGAGTCGACGCTGACCAGCACGTCACCTGCCTTGACCTGATCCCCAACCGCCACATTGACGACTGTCACCGACGCTGAAACATCAAATGTCAGCGCTTTATTGTCAGCAGGGGTTAATGATCCGGTTGAATTCAGCGTGACTGTCAGCGTCCCTGTTTTAACAGTCATACTTTCCGACGGTGTGACAACCGCAGCACGAGCGGCGGAACCGGCTGCGACAGCCGACGAACGGTTGGCGAGAAATATCCCCGCGCCGACCAGCCCGATGAAAACCGGTATCGCCACAATCCGCAGCAACGCGCGCAGCCCGCGTGATAAAGTTGGGCGGCTCGTCCACCACCAGATGAGCATGAGGCCGCCCAATAACACGATGACCCCCGCAGCGATCACCGAAGAAGATAAATTCATGAGTTTGTGCTCCCTGTTTCAATCGTGACCTGACCCGTCATGCCAATCCGCACGCGCGGGTCGGTTGTATTCAGCACCACCTGGACATCGAATGTCACGATGCCATCACTGCTGGTCGTGCTCAACCAGCCGACATGCTCCACTTTCCCTGGAATCGCCAGATCAGGCAGTGCATCCAGGCTGATCGTCGTGTCCATGCCTTCGCTGATTTTGCCAATATCGAGTTCGTTAATCGGCACGGTCATATGCAAACTCGATGTATCTGAAATCACGATTGCGGCTGTCCCCGGCGCAATACTGTCATCCGACGAAATATTGACTACCGTGACATAGCCGGTGATCGGTGCAACCAGTTGTATCTCTTGCAGCGCGGTCTGGGCGCTTAAAACCGCCGCCTGCGCGCGCTCAATCCCCACCTGAGCGCTGTCGATTTCAGATTGGGCAGGCCCCTGCTGAAGTTCTTCGAGTTGAAGCTGTGCCTGCTGGATACGCACGCCCGACGACCATAGCGCGCTGCTGTTAGGCGTTTTCAGTGCTTCCAATTGCAACCGGGCAATCTCGGCGTTGAAAGTAGCCGCGCCAATCTGCGCCTCTTTGATGGTGATCTGGGCATCTGTCCCATCCATATGCCGCCGTTCATCTTCCAATGCTGTCGCCGCCGCCTGGGCTTGATCGTATTTCATCTGGGCGGTGTCTAGTTGAGTTTGGGTGATGGAATTGGCCGTATCGCTGTAACCTGCCTGGGCGCTCGCCACATTGGCTTTGGCAACTTTCAAATCCGCTTCGGACGCAGGCTGCATTAAGGTAGTCATCGCCAGATTTGCGCTTTCCAGGTTCAACTGCGCCTGGTTATACGTCGTCCAGGCATCATCAGACTTGAGATCTGCCAGGACTTCGCCCGCCTTCACATAATCGCCGACCTCCGCGTAAACCCCTTTGACCGTCCCCGAAGTTTGAAATTGAAGATTCGCGACCATGTTGGCGGCGACTGAACCCAGTGCCGAAACACCATTGGAAGTTGTCGTCGTGGCTTGCTGCGTTGCCTCTGCCGTTGCTTCCAACTGCCGTGTCCCGGTATCCTGTGCTGCCGGGGATAGCGCCGTCGCATTGGCGGCTGGGGGTGTTTGTTCCTGTGCGGTTGCAATACCCGCGACTAACAAAATACCCACCACCACGATTACCAAGAGAAACATTATTCGTTTTACGGTCATGCCACGCTCCATCGCTAGGACTTTACGAGCGCTATTGTGGAGCATCGGTTTGTAAAACTAATGCATAAGATATTCAGAAGTTGTTCAGATTTATATGAGGGAATAATTTTCAGGCCGGATTTTTCGCTTCATTGATGATTTACGAACAATGCAAAATTTTCAAATCCCTTGACACATAGGGAGTTTGCACATAATATCAATTATCAATAATTAATTATGAAAAATTGTCCATTTATGATGGTTCCCCCTCGATCACAATCGCGCTTCACAAAAGTGTCATCCCTTTCAGATCAGGTTTACCATCACCTGCGCCGCGCCATTATTTGTTCTGAACTCGTACCAGGCGAAAAACTGGTTGAACTGGAAATTGCCGCTCAAATGGGAACCAGCCAGGGGCCGGTTCGCGAAGCTTTACAGCGCCTCGAACATGACGGCCTCGTTGAACGGCAAGCCCGGAGTGCGACCTTCGTCAGCAGTATCCCGATTGATGAAATGTACGAGTTATCTGCAATCCGCAGCGAGATTGAAGGGTTTGCCGCCCGCCGTGCCGCCCAAAAAATAACCACTACTCAATACGACCAGTTAGATGAACTGGTGCAAAAAATGGCACAGGCAGGGAGTGAAAAAGAAATTATCACCTTAGCCGAATATGATATGCAGTTCCACCGCTCCATCGTAGAATGGTCTGAAAGCGCCGGTTTATTAAGGGTATGGAGTCCACTTTCCAGCCAGATACAACGCTTTATCGTGCAGTCGCATCCGCAGCAGTATCCGGATTTTGTCGAAGTCGGAACCCGACATCAGCCCATAGTAGACGCCCTGCGCCGCCGCGATAGTGACGGTGCGGCCTGCGCTTTACAAGAACATATTATGCTTATATGGTCAGGCCAAAACTTTGCCCCTGACGGTTTCCGTAAGTGATTTGGTAACTCTGTGCGAAAGGGGATATGATAAAAACAGGCATTAATAATTTCCATTTCATCATCTGAAAATCCCAAAATAGACGAATACCAGCACAAAGGAGGTGATAGCCGAAGGAATGCAGTCCTTTTTCGACAAAAGCGAAGCATTTCAATAATTACGTGGACTTCCGTCATACCTTTCCCAATGGCATTGAAGAAAGTTCGATTTAGGAGAAAAATTATGAGTAGAAAAAGAATTACCCGTCGTGACTTCCTCCGTACCGCTGCTGGCGCTACCGCCGGTATAGTGGCCGCCGGAAGTGGAATCGCCCTGGCGCAAACGTCTACCGCCACGCCAGCCCCTACTGCCACACCAGCCCCGCTGCCTGTAGGCAATACTGGTACTCTCACCGTCATTCAGAAAACAGAATACTTCGCAGAAGCCCAGGCCCTGATTAAATCTGACATCGAAAAGTTTGCGGCAGACAAGGGCGTCCAACTCGACCTCTCTACCGCCAATCCCGAAATATTCGGCGACTTCACAGCCAAAATGCTGGCCGCCGTCCAGGCCGGGAATGCACCTGACCTGGGCTATCACACCCTGAGTATTCCGCAGATGTATGCCCTGGACATCGTTGAAGATGTGTCCGATGTGGTCGAACAAGCCATCGCCAAATACGGCGCGGTTACGCCAGTTATCGCCGAATTCAATGCCAAGATTGATGGCAAATGGTGGGCCGTGCCCTTTAGCTCCAATGCGGGCGCATGGTATGGCCGTAAAGATGTTTTTGAACCAGCGGGTATTGATGTGTATTCCCTCGATACCTGGGATAAATTCCGCGATGCTGCATTGGCTGTCTCTAACCCTGACAAGCAGATGTGGGGCTGGGGCATGACCATCAACCGCAGCGGCGATGGTCACGGCCTCATCCTGGGCGTTATTCAGGCATTTGGTGGCAGTTTCACCGACGAAACCGGCATGAAAGTTATCTTTAACTCACCAGAAACCATTGCGGGCGTCCAATGGCTGACCGAAACCTACACCAGCGAAAAATATAAACCCATGCTGCCGCCAGGAGTCGAAAGCTGGACGGACACCAGCAACAACGAGGCTTATCTCGCTGGAACAGTCGCGCTTACACTGAACCAGCCCAGCGTTTATGCGAAGGCCAAGAACGACAAGAATCCGGTCTTTGAGAACACTGCCGTGCTGCATGGCCCAAAAACCCAGGATGGGCGACTACTGGAAGCCGGTAACATATTCTGGTTCACAATCTTCAAAGGGGCCAAGAATATTGACCTCGCGAAGGAATTAATCCTGAATATGATCGACCCGGCGAACTTTGTTCCTGTCGCGAAGTTGGGCGGCGGTTTGAACATGCCCACTTACGCCGATCAATGGACGGACGAAATTCTCGCTGTTGACCCCAATTTCGCCACCTTCCGCGAAATCCTGCAAAACCCAGCGGTATTCTACGGGCGTTCTGACCCAGCCAAGCCAAGCGCTTTGATTGATGCTATCGACGGCGCAGGCATTACCAGCCAGATGATGGCAAACATCACCACTGGCGCAATGAGCGTCGAAGATGCCGTCAAGGATGCCCACGACAAAATCGTGCAAATCTTTGAAGAGGGCGGCGTTCCGCAAAGCTAATTTTTGTCAGCAGCAGGAGGGCGGCGTTGTCGCCCTCTTCGCATCATCCATAATGTTCGCTGTGCAGCCGCATCCGTCGTTTGCCAGCGATAGATTATGTCCCCTTGAAAGAGGCCAATTATGGATAAAGAAATCGGGCTGGATATAACGCCCCAATTGTTACAGCCCTCCGGTGTACGGCGTTCCAGACGGATGGAAGCGATTTTTGGACGCGACTGGAAGATAGCGCTCCCCTTCGTCCTGCCGCTGGTCATCATTATGGCTGGACTGATTTTATGGCCGTTCATTAACGCAATTATGATTAGCATGACGGTGCGTTCCTTAGTCACCCGCACCGAAAGTTATGTAGGTCTATCAAATTATGCCCGCCTGTTGCAGGACAGCGATTTCTTGAGTTCCGTTCGCAACACGATTGTTTTCACCGTTGCCTCAGTAGTCATCAAGTTTATAGTTGGCATGGGCATCGCCCTGCTCCTGAACTCGCGCTTATGGTTCCGCAGTATCCTGACCGGCGTTATGCTGCTCCCCTGGATTGTGCCAGAAGTCGTGACGGCCTTAACCTGGCGCAGCATCTACGATCCCATCTTTGGCGGCTTGAACCCTATCCTGATGCAGCTTGGCCTAATTCACCGCCCGGTAGCATGGCTGGCGGAACCAGGGTTGGCGATGGCAAGCGTCATAGTCGTGAATGTCTGGAAAGGCATTCCCTTCTACGTCATCCTGCTGCTCGCCGGTCTCAAGGCCATTGACCGTGAACAGTATGAGGCCGCCGACGTAGACGGCGCGGGCGTGGTTCAAAAATTCAGATATATCACCTTGCCCGGACTGCGCTATGTCATCATCGTGACCGTGCTGCTGTCCTTTATATCGACTTTTAATACGTTTGGCCTGATCTACCTGATGACGGGCGGTGGGCCGGGTGGCGCGACGCGCGTCTTCTCCATCCTCGCCTATGAAAAAGCGATTATCGGCCTGCGCTTTGGGCCGGGTATCGCCACTGCATTTAGTATGGCCCCGATTATGGCGGTGGTCATCTTTTTGCTGGCGCGGGTGATGCGCCCGGATCAAAGCCACAAGAATGCCAAGCGCGAGTCCTATATGGATCGCTCGCTCAGTTACGTAGGCCGGGGATTGTCCTCCATCCTCGACGTGATTTTTATACCGATGGAGTGGATAGAGCTGGGTTTTGCTAAGCTGGGCAAATCCATCATGCCGGTCAACCAATATCAGGAACCGCGCCTGAGGATGTCCCAGCGCAAGCGCATCAATACGGGCGTGCGTATGCTGCTCCTCATTCCCGTATTGATTTTTGTGCTCTTTCCCTTCTACTGGATTTTCGTCACCTCGTTCAAAACAGATCTTCAAATTCAGCGTTTCACGTCAATTTACTTACCCAGCCCCTGGACACTTGGGCAGTACAAATCACTCCTATTCGACACACCATTTCCGTTATGGTTCCGTAATACAATTCTGGTCGCGACCAGCAGTACCGCCATTTCAGTTTTTGTGGCTGCTCTGGGAGCCTATGCGCTGGCACGGTTGAAATTTCTGGGTGCAGGGCTGCTCACAACTTTGTTACTCATAACATATCTGTTGCCCGGTTCGCTGCTCTTTATTCCCCTCTACCGCATTCTGACCCAGATCGGGATTATCAACACCTATGGCGCATTGATCCTGACCTATCCAACTTTCCTGATGCCCTTTGCAACCTGGGTCATGTTGGGTTATTTCCGTTCAATCCCGGTTGAACTGGAAGAAGCGGCCATGATTGACGGCGCGAATCGCTTCGGTGCGTTCTGGAGAATTACCCTGCCGTTAGCAGCTCCAGCGCTCCTGTCGGTCACGTTGTTCGCCTTCACCAACGCCTGGAATGAATTCTTGTTCGCCTTCGTATTCATCACCAGCGATAACCTGAAAACATTGCCGGTTGGTCTTCAACTGCTGGTCTTCGGCGATATTTATCCCTGGGGGCAACTGATGGCGGCTTCGCTGTTGATGGCGATCCCGGTGGTATGTGTCTACATCTATGCGCAGCGCTATCTGGTCGAAGGCTTAACAGCGGGAAGTGTGAAAGGCTAATTCACGCGAAATTCGAGAGGTTTTCTGTAGGGGCTTGTCGGTGACAAGCCCTTACAATTTTACAAATTAGACGAGGAAGAAATCCTACGCTCGTCCCCACTTTTTGAAAGCTTCATCGAAGGATACGCCCCTGGCGAAATCCTCGCGCATCCCTTGTTCACGCGCTTCCATCTCTTCGACTTTAACCAGGGTTTCCATCGCAATCGCCTGCGGAACGACCACCACACCATCCGCCTCACCAATGATCCAATCGCCAGGGCTGACCTTAACGCGGCTGGTCAATGTACCGGGCATCCCGATGGTCACATTCAAAGCATCCATCTTCCAGCGCTGTGACGATTCAATCGGCGATGTTCCACGCACGCAAGCCGTAAAACCTGGAATCACTTCCAGCCCTAGATAATCGCGGATATACGAGTCAATGACGATCCCGTGTGCGCCGCCCTGTTTGAGCGCCCAACTGGTCATTTCGCCAAATTTCCCGGCATGTTCTTCACCGCCCGAATCGATCACAACCACGCAGCCGGGATACAGAATGCCCCGCAGCTTCTCGAAATAATTTTCGCCCCAGCCTTCCTCGCCTTGTGTCCCTTTCGGAACCGGATAGGCGCTGCCGCGTGCGGTAATCACCTGACCAGCCATATGCTGCTGCATAAACAGCGGCCTAATACCCAGATCAAGGCATTGATTCCCATAGCCCATACTGTCCAATGTATCGTACAAATTGGCAACGCGGATTTTGTCCCAACGTCCTTGCAGCTCGACCACTGACGGTTGTTGTGCAGACATCTTTTTCACCTTTGCAATTGTTTATCAAGAAATAAGTACCAACGATACGCGGACGAGACATGTCTCGTCCCTACAATTCACAACTTTTATGCCAAACATACCTTAATCAAAATAGGTATCGCCATTCCACATCAGGGCTTTGGCCGCTTGTGGATTTAATTCAATGCCCAGACCGGGCTTTTCCGACACTTTCATGAAACCGTGATCGACAAACGGATGGTCGCCATCGCATAAGTCATTCCACCACGTAATATCACGGGCGTGGAATTCCAGCAGCAGGAAATTCGGCACCGACGCCATGATATGGCAAGCAGCCATCATACCCAGCGGCGATGACACATTGTGTGGCGCAATCGGGACATAATGCGCATCGGCGAGGTCAGCAATACGTTTACCCTCGGCAATTCCCCCGGCCTTCGCCATGTCCGGCATAATCACATCGACAGCTTGTTTTTGGAACATTTCCAGAAATTCATAGCGGG